>NZ_JBHYGW010000017.1:11807-131047 GCF_042738015.1 Lentzea sp. NPDC059081 | reverse complement strand
TGCCTCCGGGCACGAGAGGGTGGTGACGCTGTTGTTGGGGGCGGGCGGAGGTGGTGGACCGGCCGCTGCTCCCCCACTTCCTCGTCAGGTCACTTCCCGGCGAGCGCCGTCACGCAGTACGTGATGCCCGGCGCCGGCTCGGCGTAGGAGACCGCCGTGGCCTCACCGCACTCCGCCGTGGCCGCCTTGACGACCTTCTCGATCTTCAGGACCTTCTGGACGGCGAACTCGTTGCTGCCCTTCGAGCAGTCGACGACCTTCATGCCCTCCATGTTGATCTTGACGATCTCCTCCTCGTAGCACTTGCCCTCCTCGAGCTTCTCGACGAGGCAGAGCTTCAGCGACGAGGTGCGCCGGCCGCTCTCGGTGTACTCGGCGTAGTCGTCGCTCGGGCAGGCCTCCGAGGTGGAGTTCATGGCCTTGGCGATGAAGTAGTTCGCCTCGGGGGCGCCGCAGTCGACCTTCTTGTACTTCGGGCTGATCGTGGTGCCCGTGACGCTCGCGCAGTCGCCCGGCTTGGCCGACGGCTCCGTGAGGCCGCTCAGGCCACCGCTGAGCAGGGCGCGGACCAGGATGAACGCGCCCACGAGCACGACGACGCCGACGATCGCGCCGACGACCTTGCCGGCACCGCCCTTTTTGGGCGGCGGGGCGTAGGGCATCGGTCCACCGGGCGGCATCTGGCCGGGCGGAGGTCCGTAGGGGTTGGGCTGGCCCTGCTGGGCGTACGGGTCGCCCTGGTAGCCCTGCTGCGGCGGCGGGCCGTACTGGCCGGGTTGCTGCTGGGCGTACGGGTCGGGCTGGCCGTAGGGCTGCTGGCCGTAAGGCTGCGGCTGGCCGTAGGGCTGCTGCGGCTGCCCACCGGGAGGCGGTCCGTACGGCCCCGGCTGCTGGGGGTGGTTGGGGGTGGTCACTGGTTTCCTCTCCGATGGGTGGCGCGGAAGACGGCGAAACCGGAGCCGTGGGACACGACTCCGGTTTCGCGAGTTCGAGCCCCGTTACGCGGGTGCACCGGTGCAGTAGTTGAGCTTCACCTCGGGGTAGGTGAGCGCGAGCTCCCCCTCGGCGCACTGCGGCGCGGCGGCGTCCTTGGCGACCTTGGTCACCTTGAACGCGTCCGACCCCGTGCACTCGACGACCTTGACCCCCACACCGCCGGTGTTCTCGGCGTAGCACTTGCCCTCGGCCAGGAGCGGCGCCAGGCAGAGCTTCGTCTTGGGCCCACGACGCTGGGTCTGCGTGTACTCGTCGTAGTTGTCGCCGCACACCTCACCGGTGCCGCCGGCCTTGGCGACCGCGTAGTTCGCCTCGGCGGCGCCGCAGTCGACCTGCTTGTACTCCGGGCTGGTCGACGTGCCGGTGATGCTGGCGCAGTCACCGACCTTCGCCTGCGCGGCGTCGCTGGTGAAGTAGTTGAACGCGTAGACCGCGCCGCCGACCACGATCAGGCCGACGACGTAGGTCAGGATCCGCTTCAGGATGCTCGGCTTCTTCTGCTCCTGCTGCGGCTCCACGGGTGCGGGCTGCTGCGACGGAGCGGGCGAAGCGGACTCAGTGGTGCTCATGCGGTTCTCTCACTTCCGGAATTACCCCAGACGGCCCATGCCCCCCGACACAGCCGGAGCAGAGAGTGTCACGCGCGGCCGGAAACCGCTGGGGCTTTACGGAACCGTTACGGCCGCTTGGATCATCTACTGGGTCGCGGTGCAGTAGGTCAGCGTTACCCCGGGGTAGTCGAACCGCTCCTCGCCCGCCGCGCACGGCGGTCCCGGCACGTCCCTGCTCACCCTGGTGACCTTGAAGGCGTCCTGGCCGCAGTCGACGGTCTGCAGCTCCATCCGGTCGGAGCCGGCCAGGTAGCAGGCGCCCTCCGTCCACAGCGGAACGAGGCAGATCCGGACGTCCGGGTCCTGCGGCCGGGTGGTGGTCATGTCCGCGAAGGAGTCCTGGCAGGCCCGCGACTTCGCGACGGTGCCGGTGACGACGTAGTTCGCGCTGGCCGACCCGCAGTCGACGGCGTCGAAGTCCGGCTGGGACGCGTACCCGGTGACGTTCGCGCAGTCGCCCCGGTGCGGCGCCCGGATCGGCGTGAGGAACTCGGTCAGGCCGTAGATCGCGACGGCCGCGACGACGAGGGTGGCCGCGTAGGTCACGACCCGCTTCCGAAGACTGGTCCCGGACGCGGCGGGCTCGTCGATGATCACGCCGCAGAGGGTGCCATGTGGACGGACGCGGCCGCCGCCGTTCAGCCGAAGATCACTGCTTTTGCTGGTCGCCGCGCTGCAGGCAGAAGGTCACGGCGGGCTCGGGGAAGATCGCGGCCCGCGACTCGCCGCAGGCGGCACCGTTGGTCGAGCCGGTCAGCACCTTGGCGACCCGCACCGAGTCCTTGGTGGCGCAGTCGACCTTGGCGATGCCGGTCTCCCGGTTCTGGCCGTAACAGGAGCCCTGCACGAAGTTGGGCATGAGGCAGAACTTGGAGTCACCCGTGTACGTCGAGTAGTCCATGCCGCCGGACGGGCACCTGTCCTCGTTCCACTGCAGGATCTTGGCGATCTTGACGTTCGCCTGCTCCGACCCGCAGTCGACGGCCTGGTACTGCGGGTTGTCGAGCGCGCCGGAGATCCGCGCGCAGTCGCCGACCTCCGCCGTCCTCGCCGCGCCGCCGAGCTGGTTCAGGACGAACCCGCCGAGCAGGACGAGCGCGAGAACAGCGGCGATACCCAGGCCGACCTTCTTCATGGCCTGGGTATCGGCTTCAGAGGGGGCTCGACTCAACCGGGTTCACCCGATCAGGACCCTTCGTGCACGCCCATGCAGTACACGGAGGCCGGCTCGCTGAACCGCAGCTCGCTGGAGCCCTCGGGACACACCGTGCCCTCCTCCGGCAGCCCGTCGACCTTCTTGACGATCTTGACCGGCGACTCGGTGGTGCACGCCTCCTTCTTGAAGGCGCCGTCGTCACCCGCCGTGTAGCAGTTGCCCTCGGTGAGGTTCGGCATGAGGCACAGCGACTCGCCACCGGACTTGACCGGCTCGTAGATGCCCTCGTCGGGACACGGGTCGTCAGCGCTGTTGAGCACCTTGGCGACCCGGTGCGTGGCGGACGTGTCGCCACAGCTCTGCCCGGACACGCTCCAGTCGCCGTCGGGCTTGTCGACGTCCTTGGGCGACGCGCTGACGCAGTCGCCGACCTTGGTGCCGTTGAGCGCCGTGAGCGCCCAGACGCCACCGCCGACCAGCACGACCGCCAGCACGCCGACGATCACGAACTTCAGCCAGTTGTTCTTCTGGGGCGTCTCGTCGGTCCCGGCTTCCGCCGCGGCCACGCCGGCCGGGGTCTCGACCGACGTGTCGGCCGGGGTCTCGACGGGGTCAGTCGACTCGGTGCTCATGGGCGAGAACGTACGACACCTCGTGTGGGCTGGGTGTGTCGGCTCACAGTTGGTGTCGACAGTTGACGCAGGTTGAGGGGTTGGGTGGGGGGTTCGGGGTGGCGGGCGGGGTCGGGTGGGCCGGGGAGCGGCTCGGGGACGCGGGGTGGGGCTTGGGCTTGGGGTTCTGGGCGCTGGCCGGGTGAGCTCGGACGCGGCCTGGGACACCCGGTGCGGGTCGAGGTGAGCTGGAACGGGCTGGGGCCGTCAGGGATGGGCGGGTTGGCCGGTGGTGGGCGGGTGGACACGTCGCCGGTTGAAGCGTGGCCGCTGGTGGCCCGCCAGGCCGCTGCCCGCCAGGCTGGTCGTGGGCGCCGGGCTGGTCGTGGGCGGCGGGCTGGTCGTGGGCGGCGGGCTGGTCGTGGGCGGCGGGCTGGTCGTGGGCGGCGGGCTGGTCGTGGGCGGCGGCCTGGTCGTGGGCGGCGGGCAGGGGGCGCGGGACGGCGGGGCGGGTCATCGGTTGGCGGGAGGTCAGCTGACTCCAGCGCGCCTCCTGGTTCCAACGCTCCCCTCAGCTTGAGCGCGCCCCTCGCCCCAAGCGCACCCCTCGGTCCCAAGCGCACCCCTCGCCTCCGGCGCACCCCTCGGCCCAACGAGCCCCTCGTTTCCAGCGCACCCCTCGGTCCCCAGCGCACCCCTCGGTCCCCAGCGCACCCCTCGGTCCCCAGCGCACCCCTCGGTCCCCAGCGCACCCCTCGTTTCCAGCGCACCCCTCGGTACCGGCGCACCCCCTCGGTCCCAACGCGCGCCTCGGTACCGGCCCCCGGTCCCAACGTGCGCCTTGGACGATGTGCACTTTCTTTGCCCGAGCGCTCCCCTCGGCCCGAGCGCACCCCTCCACCCGATACATCTCCCTCGGCGTGAGCGCTCCCCTCCGACCCAGCGCACCCCAAGATCCCCGCCCCTCCTACCCACCCGCCTCACCCAGCGCACCCCGCCTCTCACCCACCGCGACCCCCGCCCCCGCGACCACCCCGCATTTGCCGCCGTCAGGGAGACTTGTCGGCGTGACCGATGGCCCCTTGATCGTCCAGTCGGACAAGACGCTGCTGCTCGAGGTCGACCACCCGCTCGCCGACGACGCGCGCACGTCCATCGCGCCGTTCGCCGAGCTGGAGCGGGCGCCGGAGCACGTGCACACGTACCGCGTCACGCCGTTGGCGTTGTGGAACGCGCGTGCGGCCGGGCACGACGCCGAGCAGGTGGTGGACGCATTGGTGCGGTTCAGCCGTTACCCGGTGCCGCAGCCGTTGCTGGTGGACGTGGTCGACACGATGAGCCGCTTCGGGCGGCTGGTGCTGACCAACAACCCCGCCCACGGGCTGGTCCTGCACAGCAACGACCGCGCGGTGCTCGAGGAGGTGATGCGCCACAAGAAGATCTCGCCGATGTTCGGGGCGCGCATCGACGACGACACCGTGATCGTGCACCCCAGCGAGCGCGGGCGGCTCAAGCAGCTGCTGCTCAAGGTCGGCTGGCCGGCCGAGGACGAGGCCGGGTACGTCGACGGGGAGGCGCACCCGATCGAGCTGGCCGAGGACGGGTGGAAGCTGCGCGACTACCAGCGGCTGGCGGCGCAGGCGTTCTGGGCTGGTGGGTCCGGCGTCGTCGTGCTGCCCTGCGGCGCGGGCAAGACTCTCGTCGGCGCGGCGGCGATGGCCGAGGCGCAGGCGACCACGTTGATCCTGGTCACCAACACCGTGGCGGGACGGCAGTGGAAGCGCGAGCTGATCGCGCGCACGTCGCTCACCGAGGAGGAGATCGGCGAGTACTCGGGCGAGCGCAAGGAGATCCGGCCGGTCACCATCGCGACCTACCAGGTGATCACCCGCAAGTCGAAGGGCGAGTACAAGCACCTGGAGCTGTTCGACTCGCGCGACTGGGGCCTGATCGTCTACGACGAGGTGCACCTGCTGCCCGCGCCGGTCTTCCGCATGACGGCGGACCTGCAGAGCCGCCGGCGCCTCGGGCTGACCGCGACGCTGGTGCGCGAGGACGGCCAGGAGGGCGACGTCTTCTCGTTGATCGGGCCGAAGCGGTACGACGTGCCGTGGCGCGACATCGAGGCGCAGGGCTGGATCGCGCCGGCCGAGTGCACCGAGGTCCGGGTGACGCTGACGGACAACGAGCGGCTCCAGTACGCGACGGCCGAGCCCGAGGAGCGCTACAAGCTCTGCTCGACCGCGCGGACCAAGATCCCGGTGGTTCGCCGGGTGCTGGAGCAGCATCCCGACGAGCCGGCGCTCGTGATCGGTGCTTACCTGGACCAGCTCGACGAGCTGGGCGAGGAGTTGGGGGCGCCGGTGATCAAGGGGTCGACGAAGAACAAGGAGCGCGAGGAGCTGTTCGACAAGTTCCGCAAGGGCGAACTCCGCACGCTCGTGGTGTCGAAGGTCGCGAACTTCTCCATCGACCTGCCCGAGGCGTCGGTGGCCGTGCAGGTGTCCGGCACGTTCGGGTCGCGACAGGAGGAGGCGCAGCGCCTCGGCCGGTTGCTGCGGCCCAAGGGCGACGGCCGGCAGGCGCACTTCTACTCGGTCGTCGCGCGCGACACGCTCGACACCGACTACGCCGCCCACCGGCAGCGCTTCCTGGCCGAGCAGGGCTACGCCTACAAGATCGTCGACGCGGACGACCTGGTCGGATGACCACCTGGTGGATGTGGAACCCGGCCGGAACAGCGCCCGTGCGGCGGTTCCGGTCGGAGGCCTCGCTCGCCCGGTCGGCGCCGGACACCCAGGTCGTCCGCTCGGACGACTTCACGTGCCCCGAGCAACGCCGCCGCGCCACCGCCGCGCGGTCCGACTTCCTGTCCGTGACGGGCGACCCGGTGCAGGTCGCGCTGGTCGAGCAACGCCTGTGGACGCTGCTCGTGGCCCTGCGCCGGGCCCAGCCGGTGCGCGACGCGCTGGCGACCGCGGCTCCCAGGGCGGGCCGGGCGGCACTGGTCGCCGAACCCTCGCGCGAGCTGGCGGAGCTCGACCGCAGCTTCGACCGGTTCGCGGCCGCGCTGCGGGTCCTCGTCACCGACCCGACGCCGGAGCAGCTGCGCCACACCGCGGCGCTGGACTGAGGCTCGTTACGCAACGATGACATTCCTTGGACGTCCTCATGAGACCCGTCCGGAAGGCTGGAGGTCATGCCGCGCGTACTGCTGATCGAGGACGACGAGGCGGTCCGCGAGGGCCTGTCGCTCGCCCTGACCTACCAGGGCCACACCGTGGACGCGGTGCGCACCGGCGAAGAGGGCCTGGAACTGCTGACGAGCGTCGCCCCGGACGTCGTGGTGCTCGACCTGATGCTGCCGGGCGTCGACGGCTTCGAGGTGTGCCGCCGCATCCGCGCGTCCGGTGACCTGCCGATCATCATGCTGACCGCGCGCAACGACGACATCGACGTGGTCGCGGGCCTGGAGGCGGGCGCGGACGACTACGTGGCCAAACCGGCCCAGGCCCGTGTGCTGGAGGCCCGCATCCGCGCGGTGCTGCGCCGGTCGACCGCCTCGATGGTCGAGGTCGCGGCCGAACGCCACGGCGACCTGACGCTCGACCGCGACGGCCTGGTGGTGACGCGGCTGGGCAAGCCGGTGTCGCTGGCGCCGACCGAGCTGCGGCTGCTGCTGGAGCTCTCGTCGTCGCCTGGCCGCGTGCTGTCGCGCCAGCAGCTGCTCCAGTCGGTCTGGGACCAGGGCTACCTCGGCGACTCGCGGCTGGTCGACGCGTGCGTGCAGCGGCTGCGCTCGAAGATCGAGGACGACCCGGCGGCGCCGCGGTACGTTCAGACCGTGCGCGGTTTCGGCTACCGCTTCGGGCCGCTGTGACGCTTCGCCTGCGGCTGCTGCTCGCGTTCGGGTTCCTGAGCATCATCACCGCCGTGGCGGTGGCCGGGGCGGGCTACGTCCGTGCGCGCGACGCCATCGTGCAACGCGCGCAGGACAACGCCGTCGTCGAGATCACGAGCCGCGTCGAGCAGCTCTACCCGCTGCCGGCCCGGCCCCTCGACCAGGCCACCCTGGAGCGCATCGCCGCCAGGGTCTCCGGCCGGGAGGGCACGGCGCTGGCCTACGGCAACGGCATCACCTCGGGCAGCATGGACCCGTCCGTGATCACCCCGGAGCTGCGGACCCTGGTGGCGTCGGGCCGGGTCGGCTGGCAGCGCGTGCCGTACGCGGACGGGGTGCGGCTCGTCATCGGCATGCAGCTGGGCGTGGCTCCTGGCGGTCAGCCGTCGGGGATCGAGGTGTACGCGCTGCGGTCGTTCACGTCCGAGACGGAGTTCGTTGGCGAGCTGGCCCAGAACGCGTGGCTGATCGGCGGCGCCGGCCTGCTCCTCGCCCTGGGGCTGGGTTTCCTGGCCGCACGGGGTGTGCTGCGTCCCGTGCGGGAGCTGAAGCTCGCGGCCTGGCAGCTCGGCCAAGGCGATCTCACCGCTCGTGTGCCGGTGCGGGGCCGTGACGAGCTGGCGTCCGTCGCGACGACGTTCAACAGCACGGCCTCGTCTCTGGAACACCACGTCGGTGAGCTGCGACGGATGGAAGCCGACGCACGGCGGTTCGTGGCAGACGTGTCGCACGAACTGAGAACCCCTCTCGCCGCGATGACAGCCGTGACCGACGTGCTGGACGCCGAGACCGGTTCGCTGCCGGGAGTGGCGGGCCAGGCGGCCCGGCTGGTGAACCGCGAGACCCAGAACCTGACACGGCTGGTGAACGACCTGATCGAGGTGACCCGCTTCGACTCGGGCACCGCGGCACTGGCGCTGGACGACGTGGACGTGGCCGAGGTGGTGCTCTCCAGCCTGCGGATGCGCGGGTTCTCAACCGGCGTGACGACGTCGCTGCCGTCCGGGGTGCGGGCGCGGCTCGACCCGCGGCGGCTGGACGTGATCGTGGCGAACCTGGTCGGCAACGCGCTGCGGCACGGGTCGCCGCCGGTGTCGGTCCGGCTGTCGGTGGACGGCGAGTTCCTGGTGATCGCGGTGGCCGACTCGGGGCCGGGGCTGTCCGCGGAGGTGCTGCCGCACGTGTTCGCGCGGTTCTACAAGGCCGACTCCGCGCGCGGGCGGTCGGAGGGAAGCGGGCTCGGGCTGGCGATCGCGTGGGAGAACGCGCGGCTGCACGGGGGCACGCTGACGGCGGCGAACGAGCCGGGCGGCGGTGCGCTGTTCACGTTGCGCCTGCCGCTGGAGGGCGAGCTGTGACGCCGAAAATTGTCGGTGCTACCTGGAAGAATGGAATCCGGGGGACCCCCTGGAGGGGACCCCTGCGCGAGCTCGGCCTCGTGGCGCTGGTGGTGCTCGTCGTCAGCGCGTGCGGCATCCGGCCGACCGACCCAATCCCCGGTCTCCAGGCGCCGAACGGTCCCATCGAGAACACCACGCCGTCGCTCTACTGGGCCGCCGGCAGCTCGGTGGTCCCGATCAGCCGGTCGCAGGAGAGCCTGAGCGGCTACGACGTCATCGCCCTGCTGGCCCAGGGCCCGGCCACCGGCGAGCAGGCGCGCGGCCTGGCCACCGAGGTGCCGCTGGACGCCGCGCCCGCCACGATCAGCCGCGTGGCCAGCGGGCTCGACGTGACCCTGTCCAGCGACGTGTCGCAGCTCAGCCCCGTGGCCGTCCAGCAGATCGTGTGCACGTTGCTCGGCATCCAGCCGGTCGGCACCGTGAACCTGCGCGGGGGCGGACATTCGCTGGAGTACCTGAAGTGCGCTTGAATCGGGACGTGCACGTCTACTCCATCCCGATGCGCGCCCGGTTTCGCGGCATCACCCGGCGCACCGGACTGCTCTTCGAGGGACCGGCCGGGTGGGGCGAGTTCTGCCCGTTCGAGGAGTACGACGACGACGAGGCCATGGCGTGGCTCGCGTGCGCGGTCGAGGCGGCGAACGAGGGCTGGCCGGCGCCGGTCCGTTCGCGGATCCCGGTCAACTGCACGGTGCCGGTCGTGGAGCCGGAGCGCGCCCACGAGATCGTCGCCCGGTCGGGCTGTTCCACGGCCAAGGTGAAGGTCGCCGAGTCCACGCTCGCCGAGGACTGCGCACGGCTCGAGGCGGTGCGCGACGCGGTGGGGCCGCACGGGTTCGTGCGGGTCGACGCGAACATGATGTGGGACGTCGACACCGCCGTTACGGCGATCAAGGCCATGGACAAGTCCGCCGGCGGACTCCAGTACGTCGAACAGCCGTGCCGGACGCTGGACGAGCTCGCCGCGGTGCGCAGGCGGGTCGACGTGCCGATCGCGGCCGACGAGTCGATCCGCAAGGCCTCGGACCCGCTGAAGGTCGCGGTGTCGGGAGCCGCGGACATCGCGGTGATCAAGGTGGCCCCACTCGGCGGGGTGCGCCGGGCGCTCGAGGTGGCCGAGGCGTGCGGGTTGCCGTGCGTGGTGTCGTCGGCTTTGGAGACCTCGGTCGGGATGGCGGCCGGGGTGGCGCTGGCGGCGGCGTTGCCGGAGCTCGACTACGCGTGCGGGCTGGCGACGCTGCAGTTGCTGGACGGGGACGTCACCGGTGACTCGCTGGTGCCGGTGGACGGGTATCTGCCGGTGTTGACGAAGGCTCCCGTGCCGGATCGGGTTGGGGAGTTCGAGAGCGGTGACCTGGGTTGGGTGGAGCGGTACGAGCGGGTGCTGGCCAAGCTCAGTCGGTGAGCCGGTCGACCTGGATCTTCAGCGGGAACGGCTCCACGGCCTCGTAGATCCTGGTTTCCGCGGGAGCCTCCTGGTAGCCGAACTCCCCCGCGAGACGCATGGCGGCCAGCGACACCGGCTTGTCGAGGTCGATCATCCAGTAGAACGGGATCCCCGCGTCGGCGTACTCGGCCCGCTTCGCACGGCGGTCGGTGTAGCGAGAGCCCGGTGACAGGACCTCGGCCACGAGGACGACCTCGGACGCCGTGACCAGACTGCTCCGGCGGCTGCGCCGGACGACGATCAGATCCGGGCGCCGGACAAAACCGGGCTGGCCCGGTGGCGCCAGCTCCAGGTTCACGTCCAGGGCGTGGATCACCTCCAGTTCGTCGGGGAGCTGCCCCGACAGCTGCACCACGAGGTTCATGGCCGCGACGTTGTGGGTGGCGAGAGGGTTGGGGCACGCCATCAGACGGCCTTCGAGCAGTTCGAGTGGTCACGGCCGCGCCCGAACCAACCCCTGCTGATTAGCTCCCAGGCTGAACACCACACCCTCGGTCCGAGTGATCGCCTCAGTCCGACGAGCCGTGACAGGCACCCGAGTCAGGTCCACCAACCGAATCGGCGGCCCCAACTCGACCAAAGTCGGCGTGTAGGAAGCCTCCACCACCGACCACCCAGCAGCGCCCTGCTCGAACTTGAACCGCGCGATCGCCCCCTCCTCCGTCACCCCGCGGGGCTCGGAGTGGCGCGCGACCTCGTTGCCCAGCCCGTAGACCACCCACTTGTCGCCGATCTTCTCGAACGGCTGCACCACGTGGACGTGCGTGCCGATGATCAGGTCCAGCGCCGGGTCGGCCAGCAGCTGGCGGGCCAGCGCCTTCTGGTCCGGGGTGGCCTCGTGCTGGTACTCGTTGCCCCACTGCACGGACAGCACGACCACCTCGGCGCCGGCGGCGCGAGCGGCGCGGGCGTCGGCGAGGATTTTCTCGGCGTTGATCTGGTTCGCGCGCCACGGTTGGGGTAGCGGGATGCCGTTGAAGCCGTAGGTGAAGGAGAGTTGGGCCACGCGTACGCCGCCCGCGTCCAGGATCAGCGGGGCGGCTGCCTCCTCGGGCGTGCGGAACGAGCCGGTGTGCTTCAGGCCGACGGCGTCCATCGCGTCGAGCGTCGACTGGATGGCCGAGACGCCTCGGTCCAGCGTGTGGTTGGAGGCGGTGGAGCAGGAGTCGTAGCCCACGTCGACCAGGCCCTTCGCCACCTCGGGCGGTGCCAGGAAGGCGGGGTAGCCGAAGAACGGGCCCTCCTTCGGGCCCAGCGGGACCTCCAGGTGGCACAGGGCCAGGTCGGACTTCAGGGTGTCGCGGACGCCCGACAGCAACGGCAGGTAGTCGCGGCCCGCGGCGCCGCCGTCGGCCACGGCCTGGTCGGTCAGGGCCGGGTGGATCAGGATGTCGCCGCCCGCGGTCAGCGTGAACGAGCGCGGTGGGGGCGGGCCCGACGACGTGGCGGGCACCGGGGTCGACGAGGTGACGACGGCCGGGGAGCCGGTGCACGCGGACAGCGCGAAGCCGGTGGCCAGCACGAGTGCCGGCCACCGGGCTGCACGCCTCAGCGCTGCCGCCGGCGTCGCAGGACCACGAACAGCACAACGGCCAGCGCCGCGCCCGCGACGGGGAGCGCGCGCTTCAGGACCGGTACGCCTGCGGTGTCGATCAGGTCGATCGGCTCGTCGGGAACGACTCGGAGATGCTGCTGTTGTGCCACCTCGTCAGGATCCCCGGATCCCAGCGTGCCCGCCAGGCATTCGGCGAACTGGGCGACGAGCTTGCCGCTGACCTCGGAGATCAGTCCCCGTCCCAACTGGGCGGGTCTGCCGGTGATCGCCAGGTCGGTCTCCACCTCCACGGTGTCGCCGACCTGGAACGTCACCGTGGCGGACGCCGTGCCGTTGCCGCGGGTGTCCTTGCCGGACGCCTTGAGCACCGCACGGCGCTGCACCGGGTCGACCTCCACGAACTCGCCGGTGCCCCGGTACAGCAACTGCACGGGGCCGAGCTTGACCTTCACCTCCCCGCCGAACGTCTTGCCCTCGACCGAGGTGAGCGTGGCGCCCGGCAGGCAGGGCGCCACCCGCTCCGGGTCGAGCAGCGCCTCCCACACCTCCTCGGCGGGGCCCGGTGAGACGAACGAGTGCGTCAACTTCATCCCGCTACCGCCGCCGTCACAGCGCGACCGGTGAGCACGCGGGCCAGGTTGTCCTTGTAGGTGTCGCCCGACGACGCCTGCCGGGCCGCGGCGGAGATCACGGAGGCCGACGCCTCCTGGCCCACCAGCGCGGCCTCGACGTCCACGGCGCGCACCGGCCCGGACCCCACGTTCGTGAGCCCGACCCTGGCCGCCACGATCGAACCGTCACGGACCTGCACGGCGGCCGCGACCGCGACGATCGACCACGCCTGCGCGACCCGGTTGAGCTTCTCGTAGTGCGCGCCCCAGCCCGTGTACTTCGGCACCCGCACGTCGACCAGGATCTCGTCGGGTCCGAGAGCCGTCGTGAAGTAGTCGACGAAGAACTCCGCCGCGGGCACCTCACGCCGTCCGCCGGGTCCGGCGATGATCATCGTCGCGTCCAGGGCCAGTGCGGGGGCGAGCAGGTCGCCCGCCGGGTCCGCGTGGGCGAGCGCGCCGCCGAACGTGCCGCGGTGCCGCACCTGCGGATCGGCCACCGTGTCCGTGACCAGCTTCAACAACAACGCGTGGTCGTGGATCAGGTGGTCGCGCTGCACCTCGTAATGCGTGGTCATGGCACCGATGAGCAACGAGTCGCCGTCGTCGCGCACGCCGGTCAGCTCGGTCAGGCCGCCGATGTCGATCAACGCCGTCGGCGCCGCCAGCCGCATGCGCAGCACCGGCACGAGCGACTGGCCGCCCGCGATGACCTTCGCGTCCTCGCCCTCCTCGGCGAGCATCCGCACGGCTTCGTCCACACTGGACGGGAACAGGTACTTGAACTCGGCCGGGATCACGACTGTCCTCCCTGCGCGTCGATCGAACCGAGCCCGCCCGCGGCCACGTCGCCGGAGCCCGGGTCGCCCCGGCCCTGCAGCGCGGTCCACACGCGTTCCGGCGACATCGGCATCTCGATGTCGCGGACACCCAGGTGCCGCACGGCGTCCAGCACGCTGTTCACCACGGCCGGCGTCGACGCGATCGTGCCCGCCTCGCCGACTCCCTTGGCACCCAACGGGTTGGACGTCGCCGGGGTCTCGGTGCGGTCGGTGATGAACGACGGCAGGTCGGCCGCGCACGGCACCAGGTAGTCCGCGAGCGTCGCCGACGTCAGGGTGCCCATCTCGTCGTGCGTGGCCTCCTCGTACAACGCCTGCGCGATGCCCTGCGCCAGCCCGCCGTGCACCTGGCCGTCGACGATCAACGGGTTCATGACGGTGCCGACGTCGTCCACCGCCACGTACCGGATGATCTTCACCATGCCGGTCTCGGTGTCGACTTCCGTTGCGCACAAATGGGTTCCGTGCGGGTACGAGAAGTTGTCCGGGTCGTAGGTGGCGTCGGCGTCCATGCCGGGCTCCATGCCCTCGGGCAGGTCGTGCGCCACGTGCGCGGCCAGCACGACGTCGCCCAACGTGCGGGCGGTCGACGTCCCGCGCACGGAGAACGACCCGGAAGCGAACTCCACGTCCGCCTCGTCGCACTCCATCATGTGCGCGGCCAGGGTCCTGGCCTTGGCGAGCACCTTGTCCGCCGCCTGCACCAGCGCGGTACCGCCCACGGCCAGCGACCGCGAGCCGTAGCTGTCCATGCCCTTGTGCGACGTGGCCGTGTCGCCGTGCAGCACCTCGACGTCCTCGAACGGCACGCCGAGCTTGTCCGCGACGATCTGCGACCACACCGTCTCGTGGCCCTGCCCGTGCGGCGACGTCCCGGTGATCACCTCGACCTTGCCGGTGGGCAGCATCCGGATCGACGCGGTCTCCCAGCCACCCGCGCCGTAGCGCAGGGCGCCCAGCACGCGGGACGGCGCGAGGCCGCACATCTCGGTGTACGTGGAGATCCCGATGCCCAGCTGGACCACGTCACCCGAGGAGCGACGCCGTTCCTGCTCCTCGCGCAACGACTCGTACTCGAACAGCTCCATCGCGCGCGCCGTCGCGGCCTCGTAGTTGCCGGAGTCGTAGGTCAGCCCCGCGACCGAGGTGAACGGGAACTCCTCGTGCTTGATCCAGTTCAGCTCGCGGACGGCCATCGGGTCCATGTCCAGCTCGACGGCGAGCTCGTCCATCATCCGCTCGATCGCGAACGTGGCCTCCGGCCGGCCGGCACCGCGGTAGGCGTCCGTCGGCACCTTGTTCGTGAACACGTTGGTGCACACGAAGCGGTAGGCCGCGAACTTGTAGATCGCGTTGAACATGAACGCGCCCAAGATCGGCACACCCGGCGTGACCAGGCGCAGGTACGCGCCCATGTCGGCGAGCAGCTCGACCTTGAGCCCGGTGACGGTGCCGTCGCGGCGGGCCGCCAGCGTGATCTTCTGGACCTGGTCGCGGCCGTGGTGCGCGGACAGCATCGACTCGGTGCGCGTCTCCGTCCACTTCACCGGACGGCCCATCCGCCGCGCCACCAGCAGGCACAGCAGCTCCTCCGGCGTGACCTGGAGCTTGCCGCCGAAACCGCCGCCGACGTCCGGCGCGATCACGCGGAGCTTGCTCTCGGAGATGCCGGTGACCGCCGACAGCATCCAGCGCAGGATGTGCGGGATCTGCGTGGCGGACCAGACGGTGTACATGCCGGCGGTCGAGTCCACGACGACCGACCGGGGTTCCATGAACGCCGGGATCAGCCGCTGCTGCCGGAACGTCCGCTCGATCACGACCTCGGCGGCGGAGATCTCGTCCTCGACGTTCGTGCCGCTGCCTGCCTCGGCGGAGTCGAAGATCCACGTCGCGCACTTGTTCGTGCCCAGGTCCTCGTGCACGAGGTCGTTGTCCTGCAACGCTTCTTCCATGTCGAGCACGACGGGCAGCTCGTCGTAGTCGACGTCGATCTCGGAGAGCGCGTCCGCGGCGTGGTACGCGCTGTCGGCGATCACCAGCGCCACGGCCTCACCGGCGAAGTTGACCCGGTCGACGGCCAGCGCGGGCGCGGCGGGGGCCTTCATGTCCTCGGTGATCGGCCACGCGCACGGCAGCGAGCCCTGCTCGGCGGCGAAGTCCTCGCCCGTGAGCACCACGGCGACACCGGGCATCGCGGTCGCCCTGCTGACGTCGATGTTCGTGATGCGGGCGTGAGCCACGGGACTGCGCAGCACCGCCATGTGCAGCATGCCGGTGAGCTGCAGGTTGTCGGTCCACCGGGTCTGGCCCGTGATCAGCCGCGCGTCCTCCTTGCGGCGCCGGGGCTTGCCGATCTCCGGTTCTGCCGTGGCGGTCATTCGCCACCTACCGCGTGCGGCGTGCGCTGCTCGATCTCGGGGCCCGCGCCGGGCTTCATGCTCTGCGCGGCGTCCTGGACGGCGCGGACGATGTTCTGGTAGCCGGTGCAGCGGCAGAGGTTGCCCTCGAGCCCCTTCCGCACGGTCTCGTCGTCCGGATCGGGTTCGTCGGCCAGCAGGTCGATCGCCTGCATGATCATGCCGGGGGTGCAGAACCCGCACTGCAACGCGTGGTTCTGCCGGAACGCCTGCTGCACCGGGTGCAGCTTGCCGTCGCGGGCGAGGCCTTCGATCGTCGTGATGTCGTGCCCGTTCGCCTGGACCGCGAACATCGAGCACGACTTCACGCTGTGGCCGTCCAAGTGCACCGTGCAGGCACCGCAGTTTCCGGTGTCACAGCCGACGACGGTGCCGGTCTTGCCCAGGCGTTCGCGCAGGTAGTGCACGAGGAGCAGCCGGGGTTCGACCTCGTCGGCGTGCGTCACTCCGTCGACGTTGACCGAGATGTGCATGAACCCTCCCAGTGGTGGGTGATCATGTGACGAGGGCCACTCCAGCTTGCTCTCTGTTTGCCGGTTCAACAACCCGATCAGCGGTGAATGGGCATTTCGACCTCCGTCAACCGCCGCCCGGTTCCCTTCCACCGCAAGGAAATGATCTCCGCCGCAATCGCAACTGCGGTCTCCTCCGGCGTGCGTCCACCGAGATCGAGGCCGATCGGCGACGACAACGCCGCAAGTTCGGATTCGGTCAACCCGACCTCCCGCAACCGCTGCAACCGATCCTCGTGCGTGCGGCGCGAGCCCATCGCTCCGATGTAGCCGACCTTCAGTCGCAACGCGACTTCCAGCAACGGCACGTCGAACTTCGGGTCGTGCGTCAGAACGGCGATGACCGTGCGTTCGTCGAGCTTGGACGCTTCGCCTTCGAGGTACTTGTGCGGCCAGGCCACGACGACCTCGTCCGCCTCCGGGAAACGCGAGCGCGTCGCGAACACGGGCCGTGCGTCGCACACGGTCACGCGGTAGCCGAGGAACGCGCCGAGCCGGGCCATCGCCGCGGCGAAGTCGATCGCGCCGAACACGAGCATCCGCGGCGGCGGCTCGAACGAGTTCACGAACACGCTCATGCCCTCACCACGCCGCTGACCGTCCGGCCCGTACTGCAAAACGCCGCTGCGACCCGACGCCAGCATCCCGCGCGCGTCGTCCGTGACGGCGTCGTCGATCCGGGACGACCCCAGGCTGCCGTCCCGCCGGTCCGGCCAGACGACCATGCGCCGGCCGATGCCGTCCGGGTGCTCGATCACGGTCGCGACCGCCACCGGCGCCTCGGCGCGCACGCTCTCGACGACCTCGGCGAGCTGCGGGAACGACTCGGCGTTGATCTTCTCGACGAAGATGTCGATGATCCCGCCGCAGGTCAGCCCGACCGCGAACGCGTCGTCGTCGCTCACCCCGTACCGCTGCAGCACGGGCTCGGCGGTCTCCTGCGCGAGGTCGTAGACGGCACCCTCGACGCACCCGCCGGACACGCTGCCGACCGCCTCGCCGTCCTGCGTCACGAGCATCGCCGCACCTGCGGGCCGGGGTGCCGAGCTGAAGGTCGCGACGACCGTCCCGACGCCCACGGTCTCCCCGTTCGCCACCCGTTCGGCGAGGTCGAACAGGACATCACGCATTGCGCATCTCCTTCAACAGTTCCTCCAACGCGTGCACGCTGTGGCCCGCGACCATCCTGTCGACGTGCGGGAGCACAGCCACCACGCCGCGTTGCACCGGCTCGTATCCAGGTTTACCCGCGTGCGGGTTCGCCCAGATGATCTTGTGGCTCACCCGCCGCAACCGCGCCATCTCGGTCGCCAGCAACGTCGGGTCGCCGCGTTCCCAGCCATCGCTGAACAGGACGACCACGGCTCCCCGCTGCCGCCACTGCTGGTTGAACCGCCGCAGCGCGTCACCGAGCCGGGTGCCGCCCTCGTAGTCGGGGATGGCCCGCCCGGCCGCGCGCAGGGCCCGCTCGGGGTCGCGTTCGCGCAGCTGACGGGTCACGCGGGTGAGCCGGGTGCCGATCGTGCGGACCTCGATGGGCATGGCGTGCGCGATCACGTGCGCGAACCGCAGCAGTGCGTCGGAGTAGGCGGCCATCGAGCCGGACACGTCGATCAGCAGCACGAGCCGACGGGCCTTCTCGCCCCGACGGCGGTGTCTCGGCAGGGCGATCTCACCGCCGGTCTCGATCATGGCTCGCACCGTGCGGCCGAGGTCCATCCGGCCCCTGCGGGCCTTGCGCAGCCTGCGCGAACGCCGGCGCGGCGGGAGCGGTCTCAGCCGGGCGATCAGCGGTGCGGCGGCGAACTCGGAGATGTCCTTGTGCTTCAGCCTTTCCACATCGGACGCGGCGACGCCGACCGTCATCGAGTCCAGCTCGAACGTCGTGCGTGGACGGGGTGGCGTGCCGCCGAAGTACGCGCGGTAGACGGCGTCGTAGCGCGGCAGGTCGTCCGGGTCGGCGCACAGCGTGAGGCGCCCCGCCCAGTACAGGTCGACGTGTTCGGTCGCCCGCAGGAACGCCTGGACGCGGTCGGGTCCGCACTGGAGCCCGGCACCCCGCAGGACGCTCGTGAACCCGACGCAGGCCTCCGTCATCCCACGATTGTGCTCCCGATCACGCGATCCGCGTCCTCCCGGTATTTCAGGACGGCGCCGAGCGTGGTCGCGTCGGGTTCGGTGCGGCCGAGCGCCTGCAACGCGCGGGCCCAGTCCAGCGACTCCGCGACGCCGGGCGGTTTCAGCAGGTCGAGGCCTCGCATCCGGTGCACGGCCTCGGCGACCTTGAAGGCCAGCCGTTCGTCGAGGCCGGGCAGGGTGCGGCGCAGGATCGCGACCTCGCGGTCGAGCGAGGGGTGCTCCAGCCAGTGGTAGAGGCAGCGGCGCTTCAACGCGTCGTGCACCTCGCGGGTCCGGTTCGAGGTCAGCACGGTCAACGGCGGCGTGGTCGCCCTGATCTCGCCGAACTCGGGGATGCTGACCGCGTTCTCGGAGAGCACCTCCAGCAGGAACGCCTCGAACTCGTCGTCCGCCCGGTCGATCTCGTCGACGAGCAGCACGCACGGCGCGTTCTCCAGCGCCTGCAGCAACGGCCTGGCCAGCAGGAACCGTCGCGTGTAGAGGGAGGCTTCGTCCACTTCGCCCCGCGTCTCCAGCACGCGCAGGTGCATGAGCTGCCGCGGATAGTCCCAGTCGTACAACGCCTGCGTGGCGTCGATGCCCTCGTGGCACTGGAGCCGGATCAACGGCACGTCCATCGCCTTGGCCAGCGCCAGCGCGAGCGACGTCTTGCCGGTGCCGGGTTCGCCTTCGAGGAACAGCGGCCGCCCCATCCGGACCGCCAGGAACGCCGCCGTGGCGACGCCGCCGTCCGGCAGGTACCCGGCGCCGTCGAGCCCTGACGCGAGCTCCTCGGGGGACTCCATGAGGATCAGCGTACGACTAACGTGAGGGGATGGCGTCGGTGAAGAAGGTCCAGGTCACGTTCGACTGCGCGGAACCCGTGCGCGTCGCGGAGTTCTGGAGCCAGGTGCTCGGCTACGACGCGCCGCCGGAGAGCGACGGGTCGTGGTCCGCGTGCGCCGACCCGACGGGTGAGGGCCCGCGGTTCTACTTCCAGCGCGTTCCCGAGGGCAAGGTCGTGAAGAACCGGGTGCACGTCTGCGTGCGGGCCGGCACCGGGCTCGTGGGAGCCGAGCGGCTGGCCGCGTTGCAGGCCGAACGCGCGCGGCTGGAGCCGTTGGGCGCGACGCTCGTGCGCGTGATGGAGGCCGACGAGGAGAACGAGTCGTGCATCGTCATGCAGGACGTCGAGGGCAACGAGTTCTGCCTGGACTAGGCGCTGTCCCGGACGGACAGCTCCAGGGCCAGTTCCATGCAGCGCAGACGGGCCGGGGAGAAGTCGTAGGGCATCTTGCCGACCGCTTCGAACGCGCTCATGGAGCCGGGCTCCCGCTCCACGGGCCCGAGGTCGTCCGCGGGAGCGGGGTGCAGGGCGTCCCAGGCGTCGAAGAGGGCGTCGTCGGCCTCGTTCTGGCCGGACTCCTCCAGGAACGTCTGCAGGGCGCTTTCGAAGGCGTGCCGCTCGGCCGCCACCAGGGCCACCCGCGGGTCGTCGACGGCAACGCCGTCGTCGAGGGCTTCCTCGGCGGCGTCGACGCGGTCGGACTCCGCCCGCAGAACGGGGTTCGTGGCCAGTGCGACGAAGCGGCCGGCCTGGACGGCCGCGCCGAGCGGGCCGAAGATCCGTTCGGTGACCAGCAGGGTGTCGAGGTCCGCCGCCCGCAGCGAGCCCTCCGGGAGGCCCTTGAGGCGGTCGGCGACGAAGTCGGAGAGCAGGCCCATCCGGCTGCCTTCCGCGCGCATCCGCTGCACGGCGGTCCGTTGCCGCCGCAGCTCCTCCTCCTGCGCGGCGAGAGAACCCTCCAACCGTTCCAGGACGCCCGCGATGTCGCCGCCGCCGGTGAAGGCGTCGCGGACGTCGTCCAGGGCGATCCCCGCGTCGGCCGTCCTGCGGACCCACAGCAGGCGGATCATGTCCTCGTACCCGTAGCGGCGGCGGCCGTCACCACCGCGTTCCGGCTCGGGGAGCAGGCCGATCTCGTGGTAGTGGCGGATCGCCCGCGGCGTGCAGCCGGCGAAGGCAGCGGCGTCACCGATCTTGACCTGGCGCGGTGGCGTGAAAGACGAAGGCACGGGGTCCACTGGACCACATGCCGCTGCGGAAGGTGCAACCCCTGAGGTCCCCACCCCGGTTCAGGGTCCGGTTCGGGGTGGTCACCGATGTGCGGGGCCGCGAGAACGACGACTCTTGAGCCATGACGAACAACGTGCTCAACGAAGCCACCGACCAGGTCAAGAAGCTCCGTCGCAGTCGCAGCGACAAGATGCTCGCCGGTGTCTGCGGCGGCGTCGCCAAGATGATCGGGGTCGACGCCGCGATCCTGCGGATCATCCTCGTGGCGGCGACGCTGCTCGGGTTCGGCACCGGTGCCGTCCTCTACGCCGCCGCCTGGATCCTCATGCCCGAGGAAGAGCCGGCGATGTGATCACCTTGGAAACCCGGGAACACCAGGTAGCCGCTGCCACGGGTGGGGTCCGGTGAGGGGCCGGTACTCCACCCCCAGCGCGTCGAGCCGCGGCAGGTGGTGCTCCTGGAGTCGCTGCAGGAACGCAGGATCCTTCTCCGCCGGGGACCACACGACCTCGGCGAACGCGGCCAGCCTCGGGAACGCCGCGTAGTCCACCCGCCGGGCCGAGTCGAGGTGCTCGGTCCAGATGTTCGCCTGGGCGCCCAGCACCCGTCCTGGCTCGTGTCCCGTGAGCCCGGCAGGCACCGGCTCCCACGCGTAGACGTCCTCCAGCGTGGTGATCGTCCCCACCGGGATCGGTTCGTCCGGCGAGTCCGACTGCCGGTAGTCCAGGTACACGAACTCCTCCGGGCACATCACCACGTCGAGCCCGTCGCGCAACGCCGTGACGCCGCCCTCGACACCGCGCCACGACGCGATGACCGTGCTCGCGGGCAACGGTCCCGACTCCAGGACCTCGTCCCAGCCGTACGGCCGCCTTCCGTTGCGCACCAGGTGTTCCGCGATCGCGCGCACCAGTTCGCCGTCGTGACCTGGAGCCTCGTCGCCGCCGAGACCGATGACCTCGGACGGGAAGACGTCCATCAGCTCGTCGAACACGTTCCGGTAGAAGTCCGCTGTGGACGCCTCGGTGTTGAGCACGCGTTCGTTGACGCCCCAGTCGGTCCAGACGCCGCCGCCGTGCAGGCCGAGCTCCGGGTACGCCGCGATCGCCGCCTGCGAGTGGCCGGGGATGTCGATCTCCGGGACCACCGCGATGTGCCGCGCCCGTGCGTACTCGACGATCTCGCGCAGGTCGTCCTGCGTGTAGAAACCGCCGTGCGGCCGCCCTTTCAGGCCGCCGGAGCGCCGGTCGCCGAACCGCGAGTCCTCCCGCCACGACCCGACCTCGGTGAGCTTCGGGTACCGGTCGACCTCGAAGCGCCAGCCCTGGTCGTCGGTGAGGTGCAGGTGCAGGACGTTGAGCTTGTGCGCGGACAGCAGCTCGACCCAGCGCAGCACCTCCCGCTTGGGCAGGAAGTGCCGTGCCACGTCCAGCATCACGCCGCGCCACGGGAACCGCGGGTGGTCGACGACCTCGCAGGCGGGGATGACCGACGGCTTCGCACCGGCCGTCCGGAACGCCTGCGCGCCCAGCAGCTGCCGCAACGTCTGCAACGCGTTCATCTCGCCCGCCGCGTCGTGCGCCTCGATCAGCACGCCGTCGTCGGACGAGACCAACCGGTAGCCGCCGGGCGGACCGTCGACGAGGACCGTCTCCCAGCCCCGGTACTCGCAGAGCCTCCCACCGTCCACGTAGGACACCGGGCGTGGCAGCAGGTTCATCCCTTCACCGCCCCCGCCAGGCCGGACACGAGCCGGCGCTGCACGAGCACGAAGAAGATCAGCACGGGGATGGTCATCAGGGTGGAGCCCGCCATGATCGCGCCCCAATCGTTCTGGTCGGGTTTGACGAACACCTGGAGCGCCAGCGGCAGGGTCTGGTTCTCCACGGCCGAGATGATGAACGTCTTGGCGAACAGGAAGTCGTTCCAGGCGTGGATGAACGACAGCACGCTCGTCGCCACCAGGCCCGGCGCGACGAGCGGGAACAGCACCTGCCAGAGGAACCGGAACCGCGAGGCGCCGTCGAGCGTGGCGGCCTCCTCCAGCTCCACCGGCACCGCGGCCACGAACCCGCGCAGCATCCAGATCGCGAACGGCAGGCTGAACGCCAGGTGCACCAGCACGAGCGAGCCGAGGTGGTTCAGGCCGAACACCGGCACCGAGTCGCCCACGGACCGCATCAGGAAGAACAGCGGCACGGTCAACGCCTCGACCGGCACCATCTGCACGACCAGCAGCATGATCAGCAACGTCGTGCGGCTGCGGAACCGGAACCGGGTCAGCGCGGTCGCCGCGAGGAATGAGATCAGGATGCTCAGCGCGACCACGATCAGCGCCACGATGATGCTGTTCATGAAGTAGCGCCCGAAGTTCGCGACGGTCAGCGCCCGCGTGAAGCTGTCGAGCGTCGGCCGCGTCGTCCACGGCACCGGGTCGGCCGAGATGATCTCGTCCTCCGGCTTGAACGCCGACAGCACCATCCAGAACAGCGGGAACGCCACGACCGCGGCGACGACGAGGACGAAGCCCTCGGTGACCCAGCGCCTCACAGGACCTCCCCCGACCGCCGCAGCGCGCGGAGGTAGAACATCGTGATCACGAGCAGCAGCACGGTCATCACGACACCGATGGCCGCGCCCAGGCCGTACTCGGACGCCGCGAACGCCTGCTGGTAGGCGTAGACGTTGAGCACGAGGTTGCGCCCGGCGATGCCGCCGCCGTTGGTCATCACGTAGATCTGCGTGAAGACCTTGAAGTCCCAGATGATCGACTGGATCGTCACCACGAGGATGATCGGCCGCAGCAACGGCAGCGTGACGCTCCAGGCCGTACGGAACGCCGACGCGCCGTCCAGCGCCGCGGCCTCCAGCACCTCGCCGGGGATCGCCTTGATGCCCGCGTAGAGCGTCACCATGACGAACGGGAACGAGCACCAGATCACCTGCGCGGCGACGAGCCCGAAGGCCGTCCACTTGTCGAACGTCCAGGAGAAGCCCTGGATGCCCAGGACCTCGTTGACGAACCCGAAGTTCGCGTCGAACAGGAACAGCCAGATCGTCGAGCCGGCGACGGCGGGCGTGGACCACGCGCCGAGCGCCGCCAGGAACAACGTCATGCGCACCCACGTGCGCACGCGGGTGGCCAGGATCGCGAGGAACGCGCCCACCAGCAACGTGCCGACCACGCAGACCGCCGCGAACGCGACGGTCTGCCCGAGCACACCCCAGAACTGCTGGTCCCCCAACAGCTTCTGGTAGTTCCCGAGACCCAGGAACGTCAGCGGAGCGCCGCCGCTGACCTGTTCCTGGCCGTAGTCGTAGAGCGAGATGAGCACCAGCTGGTAGATCGGGTAGGCCAGCAGGCCCGCGAGCACCAGCAGCGCTGGGGTCAGGTAGGCGAACGCGGTCCGCCCCTGGCCTTTGGACGTCACGCTCACGACGTGAAGGCCGCGTTCATGGTCTTGGCGGCGTCGGTGGTGGCCGTGTCGACGTTCTTCGCGCCGGTGACGACCTCCTGGATCATCGTCGGCACCACGGTCTGCGCCTCGATCTTCGCCCACGCCGGGGTGACGGGGACGAACTTCGTGCCGGACTGCAGGGTCTTCGTGAACGGCTCCAGGAACTCGTCGGAGTCGCTGACCTGCTTCTGCACGTCGGCGAACGTCGGCAGGTTGCCCATCGCCGTGTACATCTTCTGCTGGTACTTCTTCGACGCCAGCAACTGCGTGAACTCGGTGGCGAGCGTCTTGCGCTGCGTGCCCTTCATGACGCCGAGCAGGTTGCCGCCGGCGAACGCGGGCGCGATCGAGCCCTTCTCCTTGCCGGGCAGCGGAACCACCTTGTACTTGCCGGCGGCGGACGACGCGTCGACGGACTTGCGGTTGAAGTCGCCACCGATGGTCATGGCGGCCTTGCCCGCGCGGAACGCCTCGACGCTCGCGTCACCGCCGTTGCCCGCGCAGGTGGCGGGCGGGCAGATGTCGTCCTTGATCAGCTCGGTGTACTTGGCGACACCGGCCCTGGCCTCTGCGCTGTCGATCGTGGCGGTGAACTTGCCGCCGTCCTGCTTGGCGAGGTCGCCGCCGTTGGCCCAGATGAACGGCAGTGCCGCGAACAGGTACTTGCCGCCGGCCGAGATGCCGATCAGCTCCGGCTTCTTCTGCCGGATCTCCCGGGCGGTCGTCGCGATCTCGTCCAACGTCGCCGGCGGCTTGAGACCGAGCTCGGTGAACACGTCCGTGCGGTAGTAGAGCGCACGGACGCCGACGAACCATGGCACGCCGTAGGTCTTCCCGTCGACCTTGGCCGTGTCGAGGATCGTGGGGACGAGGTCCTTGGACTCGTCCCACTTGCCCAGGTCGAGCTCCGAGAAGCCACCGGCGGAGACGTAGCCCGCGAGGTCGGTGTTGCCGAACTCGGCCACGTCCGGAGCGCTCTTCGGGTCGCTGAACGCGGCCTTGAAGCGCTCGGCACGGCTCGCCACCTGGATGTACTGGACATCGACCGTGACGCCGCTGTGCTTGCCCTGGAACTCGGAGACCGCCTCCTTCACCACGGCCTCCTTGGGGCCGCGGTTGACCTCGTCGAACAGCCACACCCGCAGCTGCCCGGTCTGCTCGTCGGTGCCGGAGCTCGTCGGTCCGGACTGCACCGGTGCGCAGGCGACCACCGCGCCCACGCCCAGCACCGCCGCCAGAGTCTTCAGCCGCATCGTCGCGCCCTCCACGTTGCGTATGTTGCAACAGCTATTTCACAGGAAGCAACGTGACTGTAGAACGGACCGGAGCAAGGGTCTAGACCAGACGAGTGACCCAATCCCTCACAGATGAGACGTCCACCGGTGAATCCCAGCCGGACGGGCGGACGGCGCTGCCGACGTGGAAGCCCGTCACGCCCGCTGCCAGCAGCTCCGGGACGTGCCGCTGCTGCAGCCCGCCGCCGACGAGCAACGCGGGCGGCGCCTGGGACGTCAGTTTCTTCAGGTTCTCGAGCCCGTCCTCCACACCCTTCGGGCTGCCCGCGGCGAGCACGGTGTCGCAGCCGAGGGTCTGCACGGTCGCCCAGGAGCGGAAGACGTCGTTGGAGTTGTCGAGCGCGCGGTGGAACGTCCAGGCACACCCTTCCAACTCCGCGAGGAGGTTCAAGGTGACGCCCTCGTCGATCTCACCTTCCGCGTCGAGGAAGCCGAGCACGAACTCGGTGGCGCCCGCCTCCCGCAGCTCCCACGCCTGCCGGCGCAGCTGTTTGAGGTTGCCGGGCGCGAACCCCTTGGCGTCCCTGAGCATCACGCGGATCGGGATGTCGACGGCCGCGCTCGCCTCCTTGAACGTGGCGACCGAGGGCGTGAGTCCGTCGGAAGCCATGTCGGAGACCAGTTCGAGCCGGTCGGCGCCACCCTCCTGGGCGGCCACGGCGTCCTTCGCGGTGAGTGCGATCACTTCGAGAATCGGCATGGTCTAGACCATAACGGTCCGCCACCGCGGTGCCGCGAGAGTGCTTTCGCGAATGGGGAGCCGAGTCGCACTTCCGTGCGTCTGAGGGCTGCATCTGCTCGCCTGAGTTCCGCTCTTCCTGGATGAGCGCTGTGCACAGGCGCGGGGCACGCGTCAGCCGGTTCGAGGGGTGCCGGCTGACGCAGGTCCCGACACCGGCGGCCCGTGATGCGGAGGGGGAATCACGGGCCGTTGGCATGTCCGGGAAAGATGAGGTCAGCTGGTCGTCGATACTGCTCCAATCGAGTGAATTTCGTATCTACCGCCCAGTTAGCCCCTCATGAGTTGGCGGACGGCGCTGACAGGGCGACCGATCGGAGGTGCTGCATGGACGAGCTGCACACGGCGGATGACCGTCCGCCGTGGGACGGGCTTGAGGGCACCGAACGACACGCGGTGTGCGTGACCGCGGCGCGCGACGGCAACCGGGACGCGTTGAACGTCCTGGTGGACGAGCTGAACCCGGTGCTGTGGCACGTGGCCAGGGGTCAGGGCCTCGACCGGTCCGTCGCGGAAGACGTCGTGCAGACCGTGTGGCTCGCGTTCTTGAAGAACATCGAGAACATCCACGAGCCGAAAGCCCTGGTCGGCTACCTGGTCGTCACCACGAGGCGTGAAGCGCGCCGAACTTGGACACCCAACAAGCGTGAGACGCACCTGTCCGACGAGTACGCAGAACAGCTCGAGTCCAACACCGGCCTGCCCGAGGACGTGACGCTGATGGACGACCGCGACCGCCGCCTGTGGCTCGCGTTCGGCCGCCTGACCACCAGGTGCCAGGAACTGCTCAGGCTCACGGTGCTGGCGGGGCGCGCCGAGTACCGAGCGGTCGCCGAGGCACTCGCCATGCCCCACGGCAGCATCGGTCCGACCAGGGGACGGTGCCTGACACTGCTGCGCAACTACCTGGAGACGGAAGGAGGATCGCGGTGAACGAGACCGACCCGCGCGACGACCGCAGGGGCCTTGAGGACACCGCAGTCCTCTCCGAGCTGAACAGGCTCGTGGACGAACTGGACCCACCCCCCGCCGACCTGGTGGACCGCGTGAAGTTCGCGATAGCCCTGGAGTCGCTGGACGTGGAGGTGGCCCGCTGGGAACGAGCGGGCTCGTTCGCCGGTGTCCGCGGCGGCCAGACGGGCACGATCACCTTCACCGTCGACAACCTGACCCTGATGGTGAACTTCACCTCGACCGGGTCCCGTCACCGGATCGACGGGTGGCTGGTGCCGGCCGGCGAGCACGAGGTCGAGGTGCGGGTGGCCGACCACAAGTCATCCTGCACGCGTGCGGACGACGGAGGCCGGTTCGTGCTGCCCGACGTGCCGGCTGGGACCACGCAGATCCTGGTGCACCTGGTGAACTCCCGGGGGGAGCCCGGGCGGACCGTGGTCACGCCGACGATCATGCTTTGACGGTTTTGGGATTGGCTGGGGTTTCTGGGGTTTTAGCTGGGTTGCGTGCTGGGGGGCGCGTTTCGGGTTTTGGGGTGAGTTCCAGCGGAGGGGTCCCGTTGGGGTGCGTTCCGGGCGCGGTTCCAGGGTTGGCCGTGCGAGTTCCAGCGTTGGCCGTGCGAGTTCCAGCGTGGTCGCCGTGCGTTGTGCCGTTCCTGTTCCAGCGTGGTCATGCACCTCGGACGAAGCATCGGGGTACATCGCCGCTCCGCGACGATTGCGATTGGGGCTTGACTTCGGGGCCCTTGCGAGGCGCTTGGTCGGCCGGAAAAGGCCGGATGCTTCGCACCCGGCCGATCCCGAAAATGGGTAGCACCTCGCACCCAAAGTCAAGCCCCAATCGCCAAACCACGAATGGGCCCACCGCTACCCATCGGCGCAAGGTCTGCACGGCTCGCCTTCGGCATCGCGCACGCCAGTGGCTCGACATCACGCATGCCCCGCACCTCAGCCGCGTTGGAATGCCGCCGGTGGCGATGCGCAGCGAGCCGACAAGACCACCGCATTTTCAAGCGATGCCGAAGGCGAGCCGTCTTCCCTGACGCCGCTGGGCAGCGGTGCACCCACTCGTTTTTTGCGATTGGGGCTTGACTTTGGGTGCGAGGTGCTACCACTAGTGGATCGGCCGGTTGCGGAGCATCCGGCCTTTTCCGGCCGAACCAGCGCCTCGCAAGGGCCCCGAAGTCAAGCCCCAATCGCGGATCGTCGCGCAGCGGCGATGAACACCCTCGCTTCGTCCGAGGTGCATGACCACGCCGGAACCGGCACGGACCACACAGGCAGAACCACGCTGGAACTCGATCCAACCCTGGAACCGCACCCGGAACGCCGAGAGGCCCGGCTCGCCGAAGCGAACCGGGCCTCTCGGAGGTGGAACGGACTCAGAAGTCCATGCCGCCGGCGTCCGGAGCGGCCGGGGCCGCGTTCTTCTCCGGCTTGTCCGCGACGACGGCTTCCGTCGTCAGGAACAGGGCGGCGATGGACGCGGCGTTCTGCAGCGCGGAACGCGTGACCTTGGCCGGGTCGATGATGCCCGCGGCGACCAGGTCCTTGTACTCGCCGGTGGCGGCGTCCAGGCCCTCGCCCGCGGGGAGGGACTTGACGCGCTCGACGACGACGCCGCCCTCGAGACCGGCGTTGACCGCGATCTGCTTGAGCGGGGCCTCGACGGCCACCTTGACGATGTTGGCACCGGTGGCCTCGTCGCCCGTGAGCTTCAGGCCCGCGAAGGCGGCCTCGGCGGCCTGCAGCAGCGCGACGCCACCGCCAGCGACGATGCCCTCTTCGACGGCCGCCTTCGCGTTGCGAACGGCGTCCTCGATGCGGTGCTTGCGCTCCTTGAGCTCGACCTCGGTGGCCGCGCCCGCCTTGATGACGGCCACGCCGCCGGCGAGCTTGGCGAGGCGCTCCTGGAGCTTCTCGCGGTCGTAGTCGGAGTCCGACTTCTCGATCTCGGCGCGGATCTGGTTGACGCGACCCTGGATCTGGTCGGCGTCGCCGGAGCCCTCGACGATGGTCGTCTCGTCCTTGGTGACGACGACCTTGCGGGCCTTGCCCAGCAGCGAGATGTCGGCGTTCTCCAGCTTCAGGCCGACGTCCTCGGTGATGACCTGGCCGCCGGTGAGGGTGGCGATGTCCTGGAGGATGGCCTTGCGGCGGTCGCCGAAGCCCGGGGCCTTGACGGCGACGGACTTGAAGGTGCCGCGGATCTTGTTCACGACCAGGGTCGCGAGGGCCTCGCCCTCGACGTCCTCGGAGATGATCAGCAGGGGCTTGCCGCCCTGCATGACCTTCTCCAGGAGCGGGAGCAGGTCCTTGACCGTGGAGATCTTGGAGCCGAACAGCAGGATGTACGGGTCCTCGAGGACCGCTTCCTGGCGCTCGGGGTCGGTCACGAAGTAACCGGAGATGTAGCCCTTGTCGAAGCGCATGCCTTCGGTGAGCTCGAGCTCGAGACCGAGGGTGTTGCTCTCCTCGACGGTGATGACGCCTTCCTTGCCGACCTTGTCCATCGCCTCGGCGATGAGCTCGCCGATCGTCGGGTCGGCGGCGGAGATGGACGCGGTAGCAGCGATCTGCTCCTTCGTCTCGATCTCCTTGGCGGCCTTCAGCAGCTGCTCGGCGACGGCCTCGACGGCCTGCTCGATGCCGCGCTTGAGGCCCAGCGGGTTGGCGCCGGCCGCGACGTTGCGCAGACCTTCGCGAACCAGTGCCTGGGCGAGAACGGTCGCGGTCGTGGTGCCGTCACCGGCGACGTCGTCCGTCTTCTTCGCGACTTCCTTGACGAGCTCGGCCCCGATCTTCTCCCACGGGTCCTCGAGCTCGATCTCCTTCGCGATGGAGACGCCGTCGTTCGTGATCGTCGGCGCACCCCACTTCTTCTCGAGCACGACGTTGCGGCCCTTCGGGCCGAGCGTCACCTTGACGGCGTCAGCGAGGGTGTTCATACCCCGCTCGAGACCGCGGCGGGCGTCCTCGTCGAACGCAATCATCTTGGCCATTGCGGTGTGTTCCTCCGCCTTTGTGGTTTCCGGGCCACTGCGGGCCGGCAGAGCCCACAGCGGAACACGATGCGAGTGGCCAGGTTGGTGCCCGCGACGGACGACCCCGGAGGGCCTCACCGTCCCAGCCTCACTTCTTGGCACTCGACTGCGCCGAGTGCTAGTTCGTGTTTAGCACTCGGGCACGGCGAGTGCAAGCGACCTCAGGCGACTCTCAGCGTGACGTGCGCACCGGCACGGAGGTGGGCAGCGGCTTGCGCGAGGTCGGGCCCTCGTCGCCGATGTTGAGCGTCGGCGAGCTGTTCGTCTTGGGCTGACGCGCGGGCTCGTCGCCGGGCGACAGGATGATCACCACGATGATGATCACCACGATCGCCACCGCGGCCGCGATGACCGGCGCGAACCACGCGGGCCGTTCCTTGCGGCCGGAGGTGAACGCGCTCGCGCCCACCTGGTTCGGCGGGCGCAGGCGGACCGGGTCGCCCAGCGGTTGCTGCTGGTAGCCGCCCTGGTACGGGTTCTGCTGCGGCATCGGGCCCGACACCGGCGACTGGCCTTGGGCGGGGACCGAGCCGGACTGCGGCCCGAGCTGAGCGGGAGCCGAGCCGAGCGCGACCCCGGAGAGGGCGACGCGGGCGGCGTTGATGAGCTCGGCGCAGTTGGCGAACCGCTGCGCCGGGTCCTTCGAGGTGCCCTTGCGGATGACCTCGTCGATCGCCGGCGGCAGCGCCACGAGCTGCGACAGCGCAGGGACGTTCTGGCCGAGGTGGCCCGCGATGACCTCCTGCACGCCGCCCTGGAACGGCGGGCGGCCGCTCAGGCAGGCGAACAGCATGCAGGCCAGCGCGTACTGGTCGGTGCGGCCGTCGACCGGCTCGCCGCGCAGGTGCTCCGGCGCCGCGTAGGTCGGCGAGCCGAGGAAATCACCCGTACGGGTGCGGTGGCCGGTGGCGCCGCGGCGGGTCAGGCCGAAGTCGGCGACGTAGACGTGCTCGCGCGACCCCTCCTTGGTGGTGACCAGGACGTTCGCCGGCTTCACGTCGAGGTGCACGAGGCCCTTGCCGTGCAGCATGTCGAGCGCCTCGGCGACCTGGCCGAGCAGCGTCAACGTGCGCGCGGGGGTGAGCGGGCCCTCCTTGATGTGGCCCGCCAGGTCCTGGCCGTCCACCAGCCGCATGGCGATGTACAGCAGGCCGTCGACCTCGTCGAAGTCGTACAGCGGCACGATGTTCGCGTGGTCGATGGCAGACGTGTTGCGCGCCTCGTCGACGAACCGCTCGCGGAACTCCGCGTCGGGCGCGAGGTGCTCACCGATGACCTTGAGCGCGACCTTGCGACCGAGCCTCACGTCCGTGGCCCGGTAGGTCACGCTCATGCCACCACGGCCGAGCACGCCGTCGATCCGGTAGTGGGCGATCCGCCGTCCGCTCAGGTCCTCAGACACGCGAGGCAGCCTAACGCGCGACGAGATCGACGTGCTCGGGGTTGGTCCAAGCTGTGATCAGGAAGGCTCACCCGGCGCGGCGCACGTCCGATGCCTGGCTGCGCCCATCGCGTCCCGCCTGCACCTCGAACTCCACGCGATCGCCTTCGGAGAGCGTCCGGAAGCCTTCCATCTGGATCGCCGAGTAGTGCACGAACACGTCGGGCCCGCCGTCGGTTGCGATGAAGCCGTATCCCTTTTCGGAGTTGAACCACTTGACGGTACCGAGAGCCAAGGCGTCCTCCTTCAGATCACGCAAACGCAGAACGCAACGCTAAAAGAAGACAAGTCACGCGGATACCTCCTTACGGAGTCATGAACGCGAGCTGACTCCGTTGGCGCGCAACCAGGTGGTGAGCCGTCGCGGGCCGCGCGTCTGGGTGATGACCGCGCCCGGACCAGCGAAGTCGAACACCAGGCCCTCGCCGGTGTGAATGGATTGCACGCCGTCGGGCACCGACGGGCGGAGCCGGCATTGCAGCGTGTCGGCGAACGCCACGACGTGGTCGCTGCTGATCGTCACGGCCTCGCCCACCGCCAGCGTCACGAGGTCGAGGGCGCCGTAGCAGGCGAGCACGACCGCCCCCTGGCCGTGCGCGTAGTTCAGGAAGCCCTCCGCGCCGCCGAAGAGCGCCTTCATCATCGGCGACTCGGGGTTCATCGCCACCGTGCTGCTGGACGCGACCCAGCCGTGCCGGGAGACGCACCAGCCGTTCTTCCCGTCGAGCTCGACCTGGTGCAGGTCGCCGGGCAGGACGGGCGCCGCGTCCAGCCAGCCGCCCTCGACCCCCGCCGTGCACAACGCCACCGCCTTCGAGCCCGTGCCCTTCACCTCGACCCCGAGCCCGTAGCTCGTGGCCGCGATGGTCATCGGGTCGACCAGCACCATCTCGCCGGGCGCGAGCACGAGTCTCGCGACGCCGAACGTCGGTGTGTGCCTGGTCCGGACCTGCACGAACAACACCTCCGGTGGAGAACTGGGCAAGGCGGTCGTCACGACCGGCGCGACGTTGGCAGTATGCAGTCGTGCCCCCCACCTCTGTCGCCGAACACCGTCAACGCGTCGCGGATCTCGTCGGGCTGATGCCCGTGCTGCAGCTGCCGCTCGAGGACTGCCTCGGGCTGGTGCTCGCCGCCGACGTGATCGCGCCGCTCTCCCTGCCGCCGTTCGACAACTCGGCGATGGACGGGTATGCGGTGCGCGCGGCCGACCTGGGCGAGCTCCCGGTCCGGCTGCCGGTCGCCGACGACATCCCGGCGGGCCGCGTGGAGCTGACGCCGCTGGAGCCCGGCACCGTGCAGCGGATCATGACGGGCGCACCGGTGCCGTCCGGCGCGGACGCCGTGGTCCAGGTCGAGTGGACCGACGCCGGCACGGAGACCGTGACGATCAACCGGGCCGTCGAGGCCGGCGCGAACATCCGCACCGCGGGCGACGACGTCGGCAAGGGCGACCCGGTGCTGGTCGCGGGCACGGTGCTGCGTCCGTCCACGGTCGGCCTCGCCTCCGCGCTGGGACTGGCCGAGCTGCCGGTGCGCCGCCGCCCGCGCGTGCTGGTCCTGTCGACGGGCTCCGAGCTGGTCGAGCCGGGCACGCCGCTGCTGCCGGGGCAGATCTACGAGTCCAACGGCATGATGCTCGCCTCGGCCGTGCGCGAGGCCGGCGCCGAGGCCGTGCGGCTGAGGTTCGTGCCGGACGACGTGGACGCGTTCCACGAGGCGTTGCGGCCGTACCTGGGCTCGGTGGACGTGATCGTGACGTCCGGCGGGGTCAGCGCGGGCGCGTACGAGGTGGTCAAGGACGCCCTGGCGAGCCACGACGTGGAGTTCACCAAGGTCGCTATGCAGCCGGGCGGGCCGCAGGGCTCCGGCCGGTACGAGGGCCTGCCGGTGCTGACGCTGCCGGGCAACCCGGTGAGTGCGCAGGTGTCGTTCGAGGTGTTCGTGCGGCCCGCGCTGCTCGCCTCGATGGGCCACCGGCAGGTCGAGCGGACGACGGCCCGCGCCTCGCTGTCGGCCGGGCTGACCTCCCCCGCGGGCAGGACGCAGTTCCGGCGCGGCCTGTACGACCCGGCGTCCGGCGAGGTCGTGACACCGGTGGGCGGGCCGGGGTCGCACCTGCTGTCGGCGCTCGCGCTGTCGAACTGCCTGATCGAGGTGCCCGAGGACGTCACCGAACTGGCTGCGGGCGACGAGGTCGTCGTGAGATACCTGCAGTAGTTCAGGAGCGATCTGGGGGAAGCACGACATGAGAGCGGCACTGGCGCTGGCCATGCTCGCGGGGTTCTTCGTGCTCGCGGTGGCGGTGTTCGCGGGTTTCGGCGGGGTGGCGGTCACGCTGTTCCAGCGCGGTGAGGTCGAGGGCGGGGCGTTGGTCGCCTGCCTGGCGCTCGTGCTGGGCGGCCCTCCGCTGGTGGCGATGGCGATCGCGGTGTGGGTGAGCCCGAAGCCGGAGGGCGTCGCACTGACCAGGGAGACGCACCCGGCGCTCTGGCAACACGTCGACGAGCTGGCGCGGATCGCGGGCACCCGCGGCCCCGACGACATCCGGCTGGTCGCCCACGCGAACGCGAGCGTGTGGGAGCGCCACGGCACGCGCTACCTGGAGCTCGGCCTGCCGTTCGTCGCGGGGATGTGCGTCGGCGAGCTCAGGTCGGTGCTGGCGCACGAGCTCGGCCACTTCGGCGGCGGGCACACCAAGACCTCCGCGCTGACGTACCGGGCGCTGCTCACCCTGAGGCTCACGGCCCAGCGGTTCGACACACTCGGTCTCCTCTACGCGTGGGCCCGGCTGTACGCGCTGGTCGCGGCGTCGGAGAGCCGCAAGCACGAGCAGTTCGCCGACGAGGTCGCGGTCGCCGCCGCCGGACGGGAGGCCGCAGCGCGGGCGATGCTGCGGATCGGCCCGATCTCCGAGGCGTGGGACGACTACCTGCAGTGGTACGTGTCGCTCGCGGCCCATGCCGGCCGCACCCCGCCGCTGCTCGACGGCTTCCGCTCCTACCTCGACCACCCGCGGCGTGTGCACCGGCTGCGGGAGCTGGAGCCGGTGCTCGCGGAGCAGGAGCCGGTCTCGGTGTTCGACAGCCATCCCCCGGTCCGCGAGCGGGTGGCCGCGATGAGGTCGGCCCGGCCGTCCTCGGTCGTGGCGGACGCCGTCGACGAGCGCCCCGCCCGCGCGTTGCTGGAGGGCACCGCGCCCGAGGAGGTCGCGGACCTGGTGCGGGTGTCCGGGCCGCCCGTCAGCTGGGAGGAGCTCGCCACGACCGCGGGACCCGCCCTGCTGCGCTGGAACGCGGAGAAGCTCCGGCACGCGGGCAGGGTGAGCAGGATCGGCGACTCGCTCGCGGCCGTGCTGACCGGTCTCGAGCAGGGCAGGCTGCACGACCTCACCGGACGGCCGGTCGATGCCTCGCTGACCACGGAACAGGTGCACGACGCCGCCGTGCGCGCCGTGACGGAACTCCTCGCGTGCGCGGTCGCGGACCAGCTCGTCTCGGCCGACCGCGCGACCCCGGAGCTGAACTGGGGCGGGATGTTCGTGCTGCGGCTACCCGACGGAGCTGCGGTCTACCCGGACGACCTGGTCGCCCCCGCCGTCCGTGACGCTAACCAGGTCGCGCTGGTGCGGCAGCGGCTGCGGGCGATCGGCGTCGACGGAGTGTGACGGAAGGCTCACCCAACGACGTTGTTCACCCCATGTGACGGGGATTACACTCAATGGAGGTGCCGGTCGGCGCGTGCGTTCGTCGGGGGATGCACGGGCCGACCGGCCACTTGTCTTCGCGGCGGTCCCGATGGGCGGTTTGGCCCGTTGCCGTAGCGTGATGCCGCCCGACAACCCACCGAAGCTACGGAACCCACAGACACGATGAGCAGCGAGAAGCCCGTCTCCCACTTCCTCGAACTCGCGCGCGGCATGGTGCCGCCGATGCACCCGGCAGGGCGCCCGTTCGTCGCCGGTGCGGCGATCGCGACCCTCCTCGTCCGGCTGCGCTTCAAGCGGCTCGGCGTCGTCCTCGGCCTGGTCACGGCGTGGGTGGCGTGGTTCTTCCGCGAGCCGAAGCGGGTGACCCCGACGCGTCCGAACATCGCCGTGGCCCCGGCCGACGGCACCGTCTCGCACGTGGTCGACGCCGTCCCGCCCGCCGAGCTCGGCCTGGGCTCCCAGCCGATGACGCGCGTCAGCGTGTTCCTCTCGGTCTTCGACGTGCACGTGCAGCGCGTGCCCGCGGACGGCGAGGTCGTCCAGGTCTCGTACCACCCCGGCAAGTTCCTCTCGGCCGACCTGGACAAGGCGTCCGAGGAGAACGAGCGCAACACCGTGTGGCTGCGCACGGTCGACGGCCACGACCTCGTCGTCGTGCAGATCGCCGGCCTGGTCGCGCGCCGCATCGTGTGCGAGGTCGCCGAGGGCGAGAAGGTCGCCGCCGGCCAGACCTACGGCCTGATCCGCTTCGGCTCGCGCGTGGACCTCTACGTCCCGCGCGGCAGCCGCGTCCTGGTCGAGGCCGGCCAGCGCACGATCGGCGGGGAGACCGTCCTCGCCGAGCTCCCGGAGGCCTGATGGCGCCCAGCGGGCCCGGCGTTCGCCTGCTGCCGAACGCGATCACGGTCCTGGCGATGTGCTCGGGCCTGTCCGCCGTGCACTTCGCGAACGTCGGCATGTGGGGCGCGGCCATCGCCTCGATCGCGGCAGCCGCCGTGTTCGACGGCCTGGACGGCCGCATCGCCCGCCTGCTGGACGCGACGTCGAAGATGGGCGCGGAGCTGGACTCGCTGGCCGACGCCATCTCGTTCGGCGTCGCGCCCGCTCTCGCGATCTACCTCTGGAAGTTCGAGGGCGACCGCACCGGCTGGGTCATCGCGCTGATCTTCGCGGTCTGCATGGTGGTCCGCCTGGCCCGCTTCAACACGTTGCTGGAGAAGGAACAGCCGCCGTTCGCGAAGGAGTTCTTCGTGGGCGTCCCCGCCCCGGCCGGCGGGTTGCTGTTGCTCCTGCCCCTGATCATCGAGGAGCAGGTGCGCCGCGACGGCTGGTGGAACTCGCCGGTCGTGGTCGGCATCTGGACGGTCGTGGTCGCGATCCTGCTGGTGTCGCGCATCCCGACCCTGTCCGTGAAGACCGTGAAGGTGCCCCCGCGCGCCGTCGCCCCGCTGCTGGTGGCCGTCGGTCTGCTGGCAGCCGCCGTGATCACGTACCCGCTGGTGGCGCTGATCATCGCGATGGTCGTGTACCTCGCACACCTGCCGTACTCGGTGCGCCGGTACATGTGGCTGTCCAAGCACCCCGAGGCGTGGACCGTCACGGGCGCCGACCGCCGTGCGATCAAGCGCGCGCACGGCGTGGCTGCGCGTCGTCTCGGCTTGCGTCAGCCTTTGCAGAGCCGTGTCGCTGGTGCGGCTATCCGGGCCGTGCGTCGTCCGCGACGTGACGCGTCCACTGCTGCGGCGGCGGAGGGGACGGCTCCTTCTGCCGGGAACCGGCGGCGGTCCTGGCGGCAGCTGGGGTTGCGGCGACAGTCGAAGCCCTGATCTCTTTTGCTTGGCCTGCGGGTCGGACACGTACATCACGTGTCCGGCCCGCAGTCTTTTTCGGCGTTGCTACTTGCCCTCGGAGATCAGGCGAGCCGCATCCTCGACAACTTCTGCCCCGACGTCGACGCCCTCTGCTGCGCACGCTTCCAGAAGCGCCTCTCGCACTTGCTCGACCGGATGACCGACATGGGTTTCACGAACGACGGCGAGAGCACGTCCGAACTTCTCGACGTGCGCTTGCACGAGCGGCATGACCTGGTCGTAATCGCTCACTTCGACATCACACCACCGACCACGCGGGCGGAGTCGCATCGGCGTACGGCGAGCGGCTCCAGCAACTAGAGTCGTCGTCGTGATCACGCTGACGGCTCGCCTGTCCCCGTCCGCACTGGACACCCGGCGCGGCGTCGTCCGCCTCCACCCCGAGGTGCTCGACGCCTTGGGCTTGCGCGCCTGGGACGCCGTGAAGCTCACCGGCGCCCGAGTCAGCGCCGCGCTCGCCGCCGCGGGCGACCACCCGCCGGGTGTGGTGCTGGTCGACGACGTGACGCTCACGAACCTCGGTGTGGTCGAGGGTGCCGAGATCGTGGTGGCGCCGGTCGAGGTCACGGCGGCGCGGTCGATCACCGTTGCGGGCTCGCGGCTGGCGACCACCGCGTTGACGCCGGAGCACGTGCGGATGGCGTTGACCGGCAAGGTCCTGACGGTGGGCGACAGCGTGTCGTTGCTGCCGCAGGACCTGGCGCCGCCGCCCGGTGCGAACGTGTCCGAGACGCGGCGGAAGCTGTCCAACGCCATCGGCATGACGTGGACCAACGAGCTGATCACCATCACCTCCACCGACCCCGCCGGTCCGGTGGCCGTGCAGCCGTCGAGTGTCGTGGGCTGGCGTTCGGTCTCGGCGCCCGCCGCCGAGGTGACGCCCGTGGTGGTGCAGGAGAAGCACGAGGCGTTGCCCGTCGCGGACCTGGTCGGGCAGCGTGAGCAGGCCAAGCGGCTGACGGAGTGGCTGGAGCTGATGTTCCGGCAGCCCGAGCTGCTGATGAAGCTGGGCGCGTCCGCCCGGCTGGCCGCCATGGTCAGCGGACCCGAGGGGGTCGGCAAGGCGACGCTGGTCAGGGCCGTGGCGCGGTCCGTCGGCGCGGAGCTGGTGGAACTGGCGGCGCCCAGCATCGCGGTGCTGGAGCCGGGTGCGATGGCCAAGCAGCTGGGCGACACGATCGCCGGCGTGCTCGAGCAGCCCACGGTGCTGCTGCTCACCGACATCGACTCGCTGCTGCCCACCGCACCGCCGCCCGTCGCGACCGTGGTGCTCGACATCCTGCGCACGGCCGTGTCCCGCCCGAACCTCGCGCTGGTCGTCACCTCGGCCCGCGCCGAGTCGGTGGACGCCCGCCTGCGCGCACCGGACCTGGTCGACCGCGAGCTGACGCTCCCCCTCCCGGACGCGGCCGGCCGCACCGAACTGCTCCGCGTGCTGCTGCGCGACGTTCCCGTCCAGTCCGATGTGGACTTCGGCGAGGTCGCCGCCCGCACACCGGGATTCGTGGCGGCCGACCTGTGCGCCCTGCGCCGCGAGGCCGCGGTCAGGGCTGCACTCCGCCAACGCGAGGCAGCGGAACCCCGTGTGGGACAAGAAGACCTGCTCGGCGCACTGAACACCGTGCGCCCGATCTCGATGTCCGCTTCGGACACCGTCCAGACCGGCGGCCTGACGCTGGAGGACGTGGGCGACATGAAGGAGGTCAAGCAGTCGCTCACCGAGGCGGCGCTCTGGCCCCTGCGCTACCCGGACTCCTTCGCCCGCCTGGGCGTCGACCCGCCACGCGGCGTGCTCCTCTACGGCCCGCCCGGCTGCGGCAAGACCTTCCTGGTCCGCGCACTGGCGGGCTCCGGCCAGCTCAACGTCCTGACGGTCAAGGGCGCCGAGCTGATGGACAAGTTCGTGGGCGAGTCGGAACGAGCGGTCCGCGAACTCTTCCGCCGAGCCGCCGACGCCGCCCCGGCCCTGGTCTTCCTGGACGAGGTCGACGCACTGGCCCCACGCCGAGGCCAGTCCTCCGACGCAGGCGTGGCGGACCGCGTGGTGGCAGCCCTGCTGACCGAACTCGACGGCGTAGAACCCCTCCGCGACGTAGTGGTGATCGCCGCAACGAACCGCCCGGAACTGATCGACCCGGCCCTGCTCCGCCCAGGCCGCCTGGAACGCCTCGTCTACGTGCCACCACCGGACGCCGAAGCCCGCACCGAGATCCTGAAGGCCGCGTCCCGCAACACCCCGCTGACCAGCGACGTAGACCTGAAGGCTCTGGCAGAGGAGCTGGACATGTACTCGGCAGCGGACTGCGCAGCCCTGGTGCGGGAGGCAGCGCTGACCGCGATGCGGGAGTCCCTGGACGCCGCCGAGGTGACGCAGGCACACCTGGCAAAGGCACGCGAAGTGGTGAGGCCTTCACTGAACCCGGCACAGCTAGCGTCACTGGCGGCGTACGCGGCGGGCCGCTAACGCGAAGCCGAAGGCGAGCAAGCGAAGGCGAAGCCGAGCCCTTTGCTTTGAGCCAAGAGCGCCGGCGGTGGGGTGCCCGTCACGAGTCGCGCCACAGCTCTCGCTGCACGTGAGGAGGGGTGTCAACCCGGCACGCTTTTCGCCGGGTTGACACCCCTCCTCACGTGTGGCTCGCTCCTGGTGCGGCTCGTGACGGGCACCCCACCGCAACGCAACCACGAACGAAACAGGCAGCCGCCCAACACAAACAGGCGTGCCATCAACCCGCCGACGGCGCGGGGCCCCCGATCAGATTGCCGGGGGTCTGGGGGCAGAGCCCCCAGGTGGAAGCACGCAACAGCACCAGCACAACTCAACCCAGGACGAACGCGACCTACTTCGACTTAGAAGCACCCTGATAATCGTTCGTCACGATCAAAATGATCCCAGGCGCAGAAGACTCGATCCCGTCGAACCGAGGCTCAACCCGAGCCCGCAACACCGCAGCAAGCTCCTTAGCGGAAGCCTCCTCAGCAGTCCCAGGCCGGAAGTACACGGTCGTGGTCGGAATGGTCCCCTGCGAGTAGTTGCCGGTCCCGGCAACAGTCCACCCGTTCGCGCGAACCTCATCAGAAGCCTTGGACGCCAACCCGGTGATCGTCGAGTTGTTGTAAACCCGCACAGGCTCCTTGGCGACACCCGGCTGGGTGACAGGAGGAGGCGGCACCGCAGCGGACGACGCGGGAGGTGCAGTCGTCGTCGTGGTGGCCGGAGGCGCGGACGACTGCGTTGTGGGCGCAGCCGAAGTCTCGGAGGAAGCGGTGGAAGCGGAAGTAGAAGCCGGCGGCGCGGTGGACGACCCCTCAGCGGAGGGCGGGGTGTCGGACCCCCCGCCGAACAGGCTGATGACGCCGATCACCAACGCGACGGCGGCGACGCCGAGCAGGGCGAAGCCGGCGGCTTTGGCCGGGCGGGACGGGCTTGCGGACTCGGGGGAGGTCATCGGTCCTCGGTGCTCCTGGCGCGTGCGCGCACCCTTTGGCGGCCAGTCCGCACTCCCCGCAGCCGCTTGATCAGCATCGGGTCGGCGGCCATGGCGGCCTCGGACTCGATCAGGCCGTTCAGCAGCTGGTAATACCGGGTGGCGGACATGTCGAACAGTTCCCGGATGGCCTGTTCCTTGGATCCCGAGTACTTCCACCACTGGCGCTCGAACGCGAGCATCGTGCGATCACGGCTGGTCAAGCCGTCAGCGGAGGTGAGCGTCTCGGTGTGATCCATCTGGCTCCCCACGGTCGCCACACCATCTCAGGTGCGGGCAATTCAATCACGTGATCGTTCCAACCTACCGCGCGACACCGACAGTTTTGGCTCGCTTAAAGTTTGCCCATGGCCGTGCACCGCATCTGCATCGTTGGCAACCCCGTGCTCCACCACCCGACGCGCGAGGTCACCGAGTTCGGCGCCGAGCTCAAGGCTCTCGCCGACGACATGTTCGAGACGATGGCAGCGGCGCGCGGAGTCGGCCTCGCGGCCAACCAGATCGGCATCGACCTGCGGCTCTTCGTGTACGACTGCCCCGACGACGAGGGCAAGCAGTACCGCGGCGCCATCTGCAACCCGGTGCTCGAGACCTCCGAGATCCCGGAGACCATGCCGGACCCGGACGACGACTTCGAGGGCTGCCTGAGCGTGCCCGGCGAGGCGTACCCGACCGGACGCGCCCGTTGGGCGAAGGTGACCGGGCTCGACCTCGACGGACAGCCGTTCGAGGTCGAGGGCACCGGCTTCTTCGCGCGCTGCCTGCAGCACGAGACCGACCACCTCAACGGCTTCACGTACCTCGACCGCCTCGTCGGCCGGTACAAGAAGGAGTCGAAGCGGATGCTGCGCGACAACGACTGGAACCGGCCGGACCTCGACTGGGACCCGGCCGACCCCGCGAACTTCGGCGACGACGAAGAGGACTAACGCAGCACCGACTCCACCTGCGCCAGCTCGTCCGCCGACAGCGGGCCGAACGCCAGCGCACCCGCGTTCTCCTCGACCTGGGCGACCGTCCGGACACCGGGGATCGGCACCAGCCGGGGAGAACGCGCCCAGAACCACGCCAGCGCGCCCTGCACCAGCGTGCGGCCGCCGGACGTCAGCACGTCCCGCACGGCCTCCCGCGCCGCGAAGTACGACGGTGACGGCTTCCCGTCGACGAAGAACCGCAGCCAGTCCGGGTTCGTGACGCGCACGTCGTCGGCCGGCAGTTCGACGAACGTCTCCCGCGCCAGCAGGCCCATCGCGAGCGGGCGGCGGCACAGCACCGCGAACTCCCCCGCGTACATCTGCGGGTTGTCGAACAGCAGGTTGATGTCCGCCTGCGCCGCGATCCCGTGCTCGCCCGCGCAGAAGAACCGCGCCCGCTCGACGTCGTCCGTGCTCCACCCGTAGGCGCGGATCTTGCCCTCGGCGACCAGCACCTCGCACTCGTCCCGCAGCAGCGCCGCCTCCTCGAACGACAGATCGCCCACGTGCAGCTGGTACAGGTCGATCCGGTCGGTCCCGAGCCGCCGCAACGACCCCTCGACGGCGCGGCGCAGGTACGCGACCGACCCCTCGTTGCCGGTCATCCGGCGTGCCGAAGCGTCGAACCCGCACCCCCACTTCGTGGCGATCACCACCTGGTCACGCACGGTCGCAAGCGCTTGCCCCACCACCGTCTCCGCGTGCCCGCAGCCGTAGACGTCGGCCGTGTCGAACAACGTCACGCCCAGCTCGACCGCCCGCTGCAGCGCCTTCACCGACTCCACGTCGTCGGCCGGTCCCCAGCCGACCGGCAGGCCGTCCGGGCCCGAGAACGGACCACCCATGGCCCACGTGCCGAAACCCAACTTCCCCAGTTCCAAGGTCATGCCGACCACCGAACATCCTGGAGCGCGCTCCAGGTCAACCCGCCGCTTCCAGGAAAAGCAATTGCGGCCGGAGCGACCATCAAAGGCATGCCACTCGAAAACATCGTCGCCTTCGTCGCGGCCTCGTTCCTCATCGCACTGTCGCCAGGACCCGGCACGGCCATGGTCCTGCGACAGTCGGTGCACGGGCGGAAAGCCGCGCTGGCGACGGTGTTCGGCATGGAGGTCGGCGTCGCCTGCTGGGCGGTCGCGGCCGCACTGGGCCTGTCCGTGCTGCTCACGGCGTCCGAGATCGCCTACCACGGACTGCGGATCGCCGGCGCGGCCTTCCTGATCTACCTCGGCGTCAAGGCGTTGATCAGCAAGAGCCTGCCGGACGCGGAACCGCCGCCCGCGAGCCACGCGTTCCGCAGCGGGCTGGTCGTGAACCTGGCCAACCCGAAGCTCGGCGTCTTCGCGATCTCGTTCCTACCGCAGTTCGTGCCTGCCGGGGAGGCCGGCCAGGGGGTTCTGCTCTTCCTCGCCGTCGGCTGGGTCGTCATCGACACCGTCTGGTACCTGGTCATCGTCTCGATCCTGCACACCATCCGCGGCTGGCTGAGCCGGCCGCGGGTCCGTCCTGCTCTCGAGAAGCTGTCGGGCGGCGTGCTGCTGGCGCTCGGAGTCAGGCTGGTACTCGACCCGCGTTGAGATCGGGTCGCCCCGGCGCCAGAACAGCTCGGGCAGCCCGGCCAGCTCGGCCAGGGTGTGGCAGGCGGCCAACGTCTCGTAGCCGCCTGCCAGCACGTGCGCGCGGATCCGGTCCAGGCGGCCGAGCTCGATCACCTCGCCGGCGATCAGGAACGGCAGCACCAGCTGCCAGGCCTGCACCACGGCCGGACGGCGCCGGTGGGGTGCGCGGAGAGCGGCGCGGGCGACGCGGAGCAGGTGCTCGTTCGCGCTCATCGTGTGCGGGTGCGCCGAGTGGTCCCAGTGCCACCGGCGCTCCTCCGTCACCGCGCACCGCACGCACTCGACGGGCCCGGTGCCGAGCTCGGCGCCGCAGCGTGAGCACGCCAGCAGCGTCATCGCCCAGTCCACGCACGTCCACGGGTACTGGCCGACGTCGGCGGAGGTCACCAGCTCGGCCAGCTCGCGGTCGGCGAGCTGCGACGACATCCGCAGCGCCTCCCAGTCGGCGAGCCAGAACTGGTCGAGCAGCTCGGCGCAGAAGCCGCAGTCGGGGTAGCCGCGTCCTGCCAGCTCACCGCACGAAGGGCATGCCGAGACCACGGCGGGACGTTGACCGCGACGCGCGCCGGGCGGGAACGGCTGATGATCCGCCACGGGAGAAGATTAGGGCCAAACCGTGCCCTTGGCAGCTGTGGCGCGCGCTGACTATGGTCGGTTCTCGACAACTCAACAAGAACGCGGGAGCTCGCGCCTGAGCGGGCTGAGAGGGTGACTGGCAGTAGTGCCGGTGTCACCGACCGCCTGAACCTGACCGGGTAATGCCGGCGTAGGGAGGAATGTCGTGACGGCACTTGACGACCGTTCGGTCAAGCCCAGTGTGACCACCGGCCCGATCTCGGGCTCTCGCAAGGTCTACCGCGAGGGTGTGCCTTTCCGCAGGGTGGAACTGACCAACGGCGAGCATGTCGATCTGTACGACACTTCCGGTCCGTATACCGACGAGAACGCGACCATCGACGTCCACAGTGGACTGGCTCCGCTGCGCGCGGGGTGGGTCGCCGCACGGGAACCGATCAACGGAGCTGTCAGCCAGCTCGCGTACGCGAAGGCAGGGGTCATCACCCCGGAGATGCGCTACATCGCGACGCGGGAGAACCTCGACGCGGAGTTCGTCCGCGAGGAGGTGGCCATCGGGCGCGCGGTCATCCCGTTGAACCGCAAGCACCCCGAGGCCGAGCCGATGATCATCGGCAAGAAGTTCCTCGTGAAGATCAACGCCAACATCGGCAACTCCGCCGTGTCGTCGTCGATCGAGGACGAGGTGGACAAGATGGTGTGGGCGACCCGCTGGGGTGCCGACACGATCATGGACCTGTCCACCGGCAAGCGGATCCACGAGACGCGCGAGTGGCTCCTGCGCAACTCCCCCGTGCCGGTCGGCACCGTGCCGATCTACCAGGCGCTGGAGAAGGTCAACGGCGACCCGGCGGCGTTGTCGTGGGAGGTCTACCGCGACACCGTGATCGAGCAGTGCGAGCAGGGCGTCGACTACATGACCGTGCACGCGGGCGTGCTGCTGCGGTACGTGCCGCTCACCGCGAAGCGCGTCACGGGCATCGTCTCGCGCGGCGGGTCGATCATGGCCGCGTGGTGCCTCGCGCACCATCAGGAGAGCTTCCTCTACACGCACTTCGAGGAGCTCTGCGACATCCTGCGCACCTACGACGTGACGTTTTCGCTGGGCGACGGGCTGCGGCCGGGTTCCATCGCGGACGCCAACGACGAGGCGCAGTTCGCGGAGCTGAAGACCCTGGGCGAGCTCACGCACATCGCGCGGGCGAAGGACGTCCAGGTGATGATCGAGGGCCCCGGCCACGTGCCGATGCACAAGATCGCCGAGAACGTCCGGCTCGAAGAGGAGTGGTGCGGCGAGGCGCCGTTCTACACCCTCGGCCCGCTGGCCACGGACATCGCACCGGCCTACGACCACATCACGTCCGCGATCGGCGCGGCCCAGATCGGCTGGCTGGGCACCGCGATGCTCTGCTACGTCACGCCGAAGGAGCACCTCGGCCTGCCGAACCGCGACGACGTGAAGACCGGCGTGATCACGTACAAGATCGCTGCCCACTCCGCGGACCTCGCCAAGGGCCACCCCGGCGCCCAGGACTGGGACGACGCGCTGTCGAAGGCGCGCTTCGAGTTCCGCTGGGAGGACCAGTTCAACCTGTCGCTCGACCCGGACACCGCGCGCTCGTTCCACGACGAGACGCTCCCTGCGGAACCGGCGAAGACGGCGCACTTCTGCTCGATGTGCGGGCCGAAGTTCTGCTCCATGAAGATCACGCAGGACGTGCGGCGCTACGCCGAGGAACGCGGACTGTCCACTGTGGAGGCGATCGAGGCGGGCATGGCGGAGAAGTCCGACGAGTTCGCCGGCACGGGCAACAAGGTCTACCTCCCGGTCGTGGAGACTTCGTGACCACGGCACCACCCAGGGTCCTCACCATCGCCGGAAGCGACTCCGGCGGTGGTGCGGGCATCCAGGCCGACCTCCGCACGTTCTTCGCGTGCGGAGTGCACGGCTGTGTCGCGCTCACGGCCGTGACGGTGCAGAACTCGCTGGGCGTCACGGGCGTCGCGGAGATCCCGCCGGACACGGTCGCGGCGCAGGTCATCGCGGTGGCCGAGGACATCGGGCTGCAGGCGGCGAAGACCGGGATGCTGGCGTCGTCGGCCATCATCGAGGCCGTCGTGCCGGCGCTGGACCGCGTCGGGATCGGCCGCTCGGGCAGGACGCCGTTCGTCGTCGACCCCGTGTCGGCATCGATGCACGGCGACCAGCTGCTGGCCGACTCGGCGCTGGACGCGTTGCGGGGCTTGCTCTTCCCGCGCGCGACGCTCGTGACGCCGAACCTCGACGAGGTGCGGCTGATCACCGGGATCGCCGTGAAGGACCGGGCGGACCAGCGGCTGGCGGCGGAGGCGTTGCACGCGCTGGGACCCGAGTGGGTGCTGGTGAAGGGCGGCCACATGTGGGACGACCCGGAGTGCCTCGACCTGCTCCACGACGGCCGGGAGTTCATCGAGCTGCCCGGACCTCGTTACGACACCCAGAACACGCACGGCAGCGGCGACACGCTGGCGTCGTCGATCAGCTCGGCGCTGGCGCACGGTGCGTCGGTGCCGGAGGCGGTGCGGTTCGGCAAGGACTTCATCGTGCGGTCGGTGGCGGCCGCCTACCCGTTGGGTGCGGGCGTGGGGCCGGTGTCGCCGTTCTGGAAGCTCACGGGTTAGGCGTCCAGGCACAGGCAGAAGGGGTGGCCGGCGGGGTCGAACAGCACCCTGACGTTCGGTTGCGGCTGGAACTCCGCCGGCGTCGCCCCCAACGCCACCGCCTCGGCGACGGCCTCGTCCAGGTCACCGACCTGGAAGTCGAGGTGCATCATCGGGCGCTGCTGTCCGTCGACCGGCGGCCACACCGGCGCGCGGTAGTCCTCGGCGCGCTGGAAGACGAAGAACGGGCCGTTCGGGGAGGCCGCGACGATCGCCGTGTCCGGTTCCTCGTGGCCGACGTGCCATCCGAGCAGCTCGGCGTAGAACCTCGACAGCGCGCCGGGGTCGGGCGCCTCGACCGACGTTCCCCACCACATGCCGCCGGTGCGGGACCTCACGCGCCCTTCGACTCCTCGCCGACCAGCGTCTCCAGCGCGTCCAGTGCGTTCACCAGCGCGGAGACGTGCTCGGGCGTGAGCTGTTCGATGCGGCGCTGCAGCTCGCGCACCCGCGCGGACCGCACGCCGGAGACCATCGTCTCGCCCTCGGGCGTGGGGGTGGCGAGCCAGGCGCGGCCGTCCTGCGGGTCGGGTTCGCGCTTCACGTACCCGGCTTCGACCAGGGCGGCGACTATCCGGGAGAGCGTCGGGGGTGCCACGCCCTCCTTGGTCGCGAGGTCGCCCAGGCGCATGGGACCGCAGCGGGCGAGGGTGGCGAGCGCGGAGACCGCGCCGGGGCCGAGTCCGGGGGAACCGGTGCGTCGCAGCAACCGGGCCAGCCGGCCGATCGCCAGGTACAGGCGCGCGGTCGCGTCCTCGACCTCGGCGTCAATGGGGGCCGTCACGGCTTGTCGTCCTCCTCGGCGGGATTCAGGTAGTTGTCAATCATCCCCCAACGTGTGAGTACCCACGGTAGCGACCTCAGAGACCCGGCGAAGACGCTTGGGCCCAAAAGCGCTGCGGAATTCGTCCGGCCAAGCGCGCCAGACGTCCGCCCTCGACCGCACAACGCATGGCGGCGCCCATGCGTTCCGGGTCCTGAGCCCTGGTGACGGCCGTCGCCAGCAGCACGGCCGAGCAGCCGAGCTCCATCGCCAGCGCCGCGTCCGACGCCGTGCCGATGCCCGCGTCGAGAACTACTGGAACAGCCGCCCTGGAAGTGATCAGCTCGATGTTGTGCGGGTTGCGGATGCCGAGGCCGGTGCCGATGGGCGAGCCCAGCGGCATGACGGTGGCGCAGCCGACGTCCTCCAGCTTGCGCGCCAGCACCGGGTCGTCGTTCGTGTACGGCAGGACGACGAAACCGTCGCCCACCAGCCGTTCGGCCGCGTCGAGCAGCTCGACCGGGTCCGGCAGCAGGGTCTCCTCGTCGTGGACGACCTCGAGCTTGACCCAGTTCGTCTCCAGCGCCTCGCGGGCGAGCTGCGCGGTCAGCACGGCCTCGGCGGACGTGCGGCAGCCGGCGGTGTTCGGCAGCACGTCGATTCCCAGTCGCCGCAACAATTCCAGCACGCCGGTCCGGCCCGCCGCGTCGACCCGGCGCATCGCCACGGTCGTCAGCTCGGTCCCGGACGCGACCAGCGCCCGTTCCAGCACGGAGAGGTTGGCGGCACCGCCGGTGCCGGTGATGAGCCTCGACCGGAACTCCCGGCCGGCGATGATCAACGGGTCGTCCACGTCAGCCTCCCTGGACCGCGGTCAGCACCTCGACCACGCCGCCGTCCGGCACGATCGTCTTCTCCCACAACGCCCTCGGCACCACGGCACCGTCGAGCGCGACGGCCACGCCCTTCTCGGGAGCGCCCACGAGCGACACCACCGCGGCCACCGACGTGCCGTCGGCCAAGTCGCGCGCGGTGCCGTTGACCTGTGCTTTCACGAGCTTCCTCCCTGCAGCAGCCCGACGACGTGACGAGCGGTGTGCGGTGCCAGCAGCAGTCCGTTGCGGTGGTGGCCGGTCGCCGCGATGACGCCGGGTTCGAGCCAGCGCACGACGGGCACGTTGTCGGGACTGCCCGCGCGGAACCCCACGGCGGCTTCGGTCAGCGCGTACTCGGCGATGCCCGGCAGCACGGTTTCCGCGTCCCGCAACAGATCCCGCACGCCCGCGACCGACACGTCGGTGTCGAACCCCGCCTCGTACTGGGTGGCGCCGACGACCAGACCGTCCTTGCGCGGCACCAGGTACACGGACCGCCCGGACACCGACCCGCGGATCGTCCTCGTCGGCGGCGGCAACGCGCCCGGCCGCCACGACAGCCGCAGGATCTCGCCCTTCACCGGCCGGACCACGTCCCGCAGCGCCGGGTGCAGCGACCCGCTCCACGCCCCCGCGGCGATCACCACGACCCGTCCGTCCACAGTGGAGTCGAACGTCACACCCGCGTCGACACAAGCCTTGCGCAGAGCGAAAAGCAGCTCGCGGTTGTCGACAGCGAGATCACCCCGCACGAGCATCCCGCCGCGCACCGCCGGCCCGAGCGAGGGTTCGAGTTGTCGGATCGCTCGATTGTTCAACAATTCTACCTCCGAATTGTTGAACAATCCGACGATCCTACGCAGGTCGGCGAGGTCACCGGGCGACGTCCCGATCGTGATCGTCCCCTGGTCGAACAGCTCGACCCCGAGGTCGGCCGCGAACTCCGGCCACAGAGCCAGGGCCTCGACCCCTTGCGACGTAACGGTTTCCTCGCCGTGCCACGCCTCGGCGACAGGAGCGAGCATCCCACCGGCGACCCGCGACCCGGCGTGCGGCGACCCGAGATCGCTGACGGACACCGAGAACCCGGCCCGCGCCGCGAACCAAGCGACGGACAGACCGATGACACCGCCACCGACGACGGCCACTTCCACACTGCTCAAGGCATTCACGCTCCCTGCGCCGGCATGACCCGGATCAGGTTCGACGGTCGGAGCGAACCACGCTCCCTCTCAGCCCGGTGTTCTCCAGGCTCCCGTGCGGACCGACTTCAACATAACGGTTAACGTGCGTGCGTGCCAGGACTCGACGGAAACCTGATCAGGCAACGACTCGCCGACGCGACGCTCTACCTCTGCACCCCGAACCGGCCCGACCTGGCCGAGTTCGCGGACGCGGTCCTCGCGGGCGGCGTCGACGTCATCCAGCTGCGGGACAAGTCACTCGAGGCGAAGCAGGAGATCGAGGCGATCGAGGTCCTCGCCGAGGCCACCGAACGCCACGCGAAGCTGCTCGCCGTCAACGACCGCGCCGACATCGCCCACGCCGTGGGAGCCGACGTGCTGCATCTCGGCCAGGACGACCTCCCCGTCCCGCTCGCCCGCGGGATCATCGGCGACGAGATGGCGATCGGCCGCTCCACGCACGACGTCGACCAGATGCGCGCGGCGGCCGACGAACCCGGCGTCGACTACTTCTGCACGGGCCCGTGCTGGCCGACCCCGACGAAGCCCGGCCGTCCCGCACCTGGACTCGACCTCGTCCGAGCCACGAAGTCCACACGCCCGTGGTTCGCGATCGGCGGCATCGACCTGAAGAACCTCCGCGAGGTCAAGGAAGCCGGCGCCACCCGAGTGGTCGTCGTCCGCGCCATCACCGACGCCGAGGACCCGCGCACCGCCGCCGAGTCGTTCAAACTCGAACTTGATAGTTGAAACTTGAACTAATCGGCGTACGCTCGACGACGTGAGCGCACCAGTGCTGTACCTGAGCCACGGGGCACCCCCGCTGGCCGATGACGAGACGTGGACCAGAGAGCTCAAGGACTGGTCCGCCACCCTGCCGCGCCCGGAGGCCGTCCTCATGGTCTCCGCGCACTGGGAGGAGGCGCCGACCACCATCGGCGCGACCACGACCGTGCCGCTGGTCTACGACTTCTGGGGCTTCCCGCAGCGCTACTACCAGGTCACCTACGCGGCGCCGGGCGCACCGGGGCTGGCCGAGGACGTGCGCAAGCTCCTCGGCGGCCACGTCGAGCAGGACGAGGGGCGCGGTCTCGACCACGGCGCCTACGTGCCGCTGAAGGAGATGTTCCCGAACGAGGACGTGCCGGTGCTGCAGATGTCGCTGCCCACGCTCGACCCGCGCAAGCTGCACGAGGTCGGCCGCAAGCTCGCGCCGTTGCGGGACAAGAACGTCCTGATCGTCGGCAGCGGTTTCATGACCCACAACCTGAGCTGCGTGAACTTCCCCGCCGGACCGGACTACGAGCCGCCGTCGTGGTCTAGGGAGTTCGACGACTGGGCCCACCAGCAGCTGGCGAACGGCGACGTCGACGCGTTGCTCGACTTCCAGCAGAAGGCCCCCGCGGCCGGCATCGCGCACCCGCGGACCGAGCACTTCGCCCCGCTGTTCGTGGCGCTGGGTGCCGCGAGCGACGAGAAGGCGCAGACCAGCGTCGACGGCTTCTGGTACGGCCTGTCGAAGCGGTCCGTGCAGTTCAGCTAGCCACGCCTTCGAGGAACAGGGTGGCGAACCGGCGGGCGGCGGCCGTCGTCGACAGACGCACGCCGCTGCTCGCCATGAGCAGCAACACCAGGTCGTCCACGGTGAAGTCCGCCCGCAGCCGGCCGGTCTCCCGAGCCCGCCGCACGAGTTCCGCGAGCTGACGGAACGCCGTGGCGCGCACGGTCGCGAAGTCGATCGCCCTGGGGAACGCGCTCGTGAACGCCGCCGCGAACCCCCGGTTCAGCACGTGGACGACGCAGACCTCCTCGACGGTCCGGCGGAACCCCTCCCACGGGTCGGGGTGCGCGAGTCCCGCCGCGACCGCCGCCGAGCAGGCGTGCATCTGCTCCGAGAACACCTCCACCACCAACGCCTCCTTGGTGGGGAACCGCCGGTAGAGAGTCGCCGGACCCACTCCGGCACGACGCGCGATCTCTCTCATCGACACGTCGAGTCCGTCCGCGGCGAAGGTCTCCCGTGCCGTCTCCAGGATCCGGTCGCGGTTGTCGCGGGCGTCCGAACGCAGGTTGTGAGTCATCTCCGCCGTCACCGTCTCAGTTTGGACTAAGCGGACGCCCTGTTCCACTAACTTCGCCGCCATGCGAGCCCTCCAGTACCTCGACCACGGCCCCGCCGACCTGCTGAAGGTCGCCGACGCCCCGGAACCGCACGCGGGCAGGAACCAGATCCGGATCGCCGTGCGCACGTCGGGCGTGACCCCGGCCGACACCGCGCTGCGCTCAGGACGGCTCGGGCGGCGCGTTCCCCTCCCGCACGTGCCGGGCGTGGACGCGGCGGGTGTCGTCGACGAGATCGGCGAAGGCGTGACCGACGTCCGGAAAGGCGACGAGGTCTTCGGCATCGTGGACCTGGGGAAGCTCGGCGGCGCCAACGCCGACCACGCCGTGCTGGCCGCGTGGGCACCCAAGCCGGCCGCCCTGAGCTGGGAACAGGCCGGCGGCGCCGCGGCGAACACCGAGACCGCCACGAGGGCGTTGGACCTGCTCGGCCTCAACGACGGGACGACGTTGCTCATCGCCGGAGCGGCGGGCGGTGTCGGCACGCTCGCGGTCCAGCTGGCCGTCGCGCGGGGCGTGAGGGTGATCGGCACCGCCGGCCCGGCGACCCAGGACTTCGTGGCGAGCCTCGGCGCCACCCCGGTCGTCTACGGAGAGGGCCTGACGGAACGGGTGGGCGAGGTGGACGCGGTGCTGCACTGCGCCGGCACCATCGCGGACCTGGTGACGATCGCGGGCGCGCCGGACCGGGTGCTGACGATCGCCGACATGGCACCTCCGGAAGGCGTCCGCACGTCCTTCATGGCGGACCCCGGCACGTTCCGCCAGGCCCTGCACGGCCTCGCCGACGCGGCTGCACTGGCCGAGAAGGGCCTCTTCACCGTGCCGCTCGCCGGTGTCTTCCCGCTCGCCGGGGGCCCGGAGGCGCACAGGCTGAGCGAGACCGGCCACGCCCACGGCAAGATCGTCCTCGTGAACTGAGGAAGCGCCGCGACACCGGAGTGCCGCGGCGCTTCTCGGAGAAGGAACCGCTACCCGCGCGTCAGGGTCAGGCCGTAGCGCGACAGGATCGGGTTGACCGGCTGGAAGTAGGTCGTGCCGCCGGAGGTGCAGTTGCCGGAACCACCGGACGTCACGCCCTGGGCCTGGCTGTAGTTCGAGCCCGCGACCCACGAACCACCGGAGTCACCGGGCTCCGCGCAGGCGTTCGTGCGGGTCAGACCGCGCACCGTGCCCTGGGAGTAGCTCACCGACTGGTTCTTGGCCTGGACGGTGCCGCAGCGCCAGCCCGTGGTGGAGCCGGACCGGCAGATCGCCGCGCCGACGGCCGCCTCGCTGGAACCCGTGATCGTCACGTTCGAGCCGTTGTAGCGGTTGACCCACGGGCGCGGGGTCCAGTTCGAGTTGGTGCGCACCCAGGAGTAGTCGTTGCCGGGGAACGTCGAGCCCGCGAACGAGCCGGCGGAGACCCGGTTGTAGCCCTGGACGGCCGTGCCGGTGGTGCCGCAGTGGCCCGCCGTCACGAAACCGCCGGACACGGAGAAGCCGAGCGAGCAGCGCCCGCCGCCCATGTAGATGGCGTCACCGCCGCGCAGGTCGTACAGCGTCCGCGGGTTCTCGGTGACCTCTTCGACCGTCACGGCCGACCCGACGGACTTCGCGGTGGCGATGAACTGGTCCGCCGCGGCGTCGCGGGTGTTCTTGTTCACCTCGACCACGACCGAGTTCGACTTCTCGTCGACCCGCCAGCTCGTGATGGCCGCGGGGGCGCTCATGAGGTCGAGGACCGACTTCGTCCCGTTGAGCCGGGTCAACGAGTTCGACACGACCTTCGTGTCGGCGCCGGTGACGGAGAGTCCCGGCTTGGTCACGGCGACGGTCAGTCTGCCGCTCGCCTGGTCGATCCACGCTCCGCCGAACGCGTCGCCCAGAGAGGCCTTCGCCTGCTCCGCGGCTTCGCCCGCTTTCTGGTCGGACGCCAACCGGACGCGTGCCTGGTCAGCGTTCAGGCCCAAATCGCGTTGCATCGCTTGGAGCAATTCGGCCGGGTAGCTCTCCGTGTCGGAACCGGTTGGGGCGACTGGTGCAGCAGGGGCGCCAAACGCCGGTACGCTGAGAGCAGTCACGACTCCGGTGGCGAGCAACACGGCACCGGTAACACGGGCCGCACTCGTGCGGTTCATCAGACGTCTCCCTCACTTTCGGGTGCAGGGGAACCCGAGAGATCGGTTGCAGGGACCTCTCTCGGGGGCTCTAGGGGGACGGGTGGTGGGGCGGCGGCAGGGGTCGCCCCACCCCTCCCAATCCCGTCCGGAGTGACTTCACATCGAGGGCGCCGCGCTCAAGTGGTGCTTCCACGAGCCTCATCGCGCCCTCCCTCTGTCTCTTTTGGGGCTAAAGGTTCGCCCGTTCGAGTGACGTTTCCGAACTTCCGGCTATGACGCTCAGCCCCGTTCGTGGTCGAAGTGTGTCACAGCTCACGACAGATCAACTCCGTTGCGTAGCAATTGACAGTTAACTATCGCTCAACGTAGTGAAGTGATCACCGAATGGGTTCGGGCGTCGACGACGGCGTCGAGCTGTCGCTCGGCTGTGAGGACACCGTCGAGGACGAGGGCGGCGTGGTGCTTTCGGCGGGCGACTGACCGGACGTGCCCGGCGGGACCGTCACGGTCACCGTCTCGATCCTGGTCGTCTCGGTGCGGGTCTCGGTCTCGGTGTGCGTGGTCGGCGTCGGTCCACTCGGGTCGGCGGTGACGGGTCTGCCGCTCACCAGCTGGACGCTCGTCGCGGCGAGGACGGTCACCACGAAGACGAGCAGACCGCCGACAACGATGATCTGCCAACGCTTCTCGCGTTCCATCGACCGTTGGTAGAACACGGCGCCGAGCGTGGTCACCACGCTGGCGAGGACGGCACCGACGATGGTGCCGACGAGGTTCAGGCGAAGGCTCAGCACGGCCGCGGTGACGGCGGCGAGCACACTCGCGACGAGCTTGACGGGGGTGATCTTCTCCTTCTCAGACATGACATACGTAGGACGTTGGGCACAGTTCAGCGGTTGTGGCCTGGTGACGGGCATCATCGACCCATGCGCCTGGTGACTCTCGAAGACGTCCAAGCGGCTGCCGCCGCGATCGCCCCGCATGTCGTCCGCACCCCGTTGCTGGCGTTCGACTCCGGCCTGATGATCAAGCCGGAGAACCTCCAGCCGATCGGCGCCTTCAAGCAGCGCGGCGCCGTGAACGCGTTGCAGCGCATCCCTTCCGAGGACCGCGCCCGCGGTGTCGTGGCGTACTCGAGCGGTAACCACGCGCAAGCGGTCGCCTACGCCGCCAAGACCCTGGGCATCCCCGCGGCGATCGTGGTGCCGGAGAACACACCGCAGCTCAAGATCGACGCGACGCGGGCGCACGGCGCCGAGGTGTTCGTCGTCGGCATCACCGAACGCGAGTCGCGCGCCGCCGAGCTCGTCGAGGAGCGCGGGGCGACGCTGATCCCGCCCTTCGACCACTTCGACGTCATCGCGGGCCAGGGCACCGTCGGCCTGGAGATCGCCGAGGACTTCCCCGACGTGGCAACGGTTCTGGTGCCGGTGAGCGGCGGCGGGCTGATCTCCGGCGTCGCGACGGCGATCAAGGCGCTGCGCCCGAACGTCCGCGTGATCGGCGTGGAGCCGGAGCTGGCCGGCGACGCCGCCGCGTCGTTCGCCGCCGGCGAGCTGGTCCGCTGGGACGCCCACGACCGCGCCCGCACGTCCGCCGATGGCCTGCGCGCCGAGCCCTCTGAGCTGACCTGGGCGCACATCCGGAAGTACGTCGACGACTTCGTCACCGTCACCGAGGACGAGATCCACGACGCCGTGAAGCAGATCGCCCGCCGCACGCGGGTCGTGGCCGAGCCGAGCGGTGCCGTGCCCGTCGCGGCCTACCTGAACCGCGATCTGCTGAGCGGTCCGACCGTCGCGGTGGTCTCCGGCGGCAACATCGAGCCGTCTCTGCTGGCGTCGATCCTCGGATGATCACGTTGTCAGAAGTCCGGTCGGCGGCGGCGGTGATCGCGCCCCACGTGGTGCGCACGCCGCTGCTGCCGTTCGGTCCTGGATGGATCAAGCCCGAGAACCTCCAGCCGATCGGCGCGTTCAAGCTCCGCGGCGCTCTGAACGCGTTGGCACGGCTGGAGAACCGCACGAACGGCGTGGTCGCGTACTCCAGCGGCAACCACGCCCAGGCCGTGGCGTTCGCGGCCCGGCTGCACGGCGTTCCCGCCGCGATCGTGATGCCGGACAACACCCCGGCGGTCAAGGTCGAGGCCACGAGGGCGCTGGGTGCCGAGGTCTTCATCGTCGGCATCACCGAACGCGTCGAACGCGCGGAAGCGCTGGTCAGCGAACGGGACGCGACCCTGATCCCGCCGTTCGACCACCCCGACGTGATCGCCGGCCAGGGCACGATCGGCCTGGAGATCCTCGAGGACCTGCCGGACGTCGACACCGTCGTGGTGCCGATGTCGGGCGGCGGCCTGATCTCCGGCGTCGCCACGGCGATCAAGTCGCTGCGCCCCGAGGTCCGCGTGATCGGCGCGGAACCCGAACTGGCCGCCGACATCGCGGAATCACTCAAAACGGGCGAACTGGTGCGCTGGGACCCTCTGAAACGCGCTCAGACGGCCGCTGACGCGCTGCGGGACGAACCGTCGGACCTGACCTGGTCCCACATCGCCAAGCACGTGCACGACGTCGTCACGGTGTCGGAAGACGAGATCTTCGCGGCCGTCACCGCGCTGGCCCGCCGGGCCCGGCTGATCGCCGAACCGAGCGGGGCCGTCGCGGTCGCGGCGCAGGCCAAGCTGGGGACCGGCGTCGCCGTGGTGAGCGGCGGCAACGTCGAGCCCGAGCTACTGGTGCGCCTTCTCGCCTGACCTGATGTGCGTCGGAGGTCCCTCCACGCCGCAGTGCAGGCACTCGCCGGGGTGCGGCGCCTCGTCCTGTTCCGGCGCCGCCGCCAGCACGCGGTTGTCCACGCCGAACGCCAGCAGGCCACCGACGATCGCCGCCGCGGCGCACAGCACGAGGGCCATCTGCCAGCCCGCGGTCATGACCGACGGGTTCGCGTAGTCGTCGCCCACCAGGCCCACGGCGGCGGGCAGCACGGCCGTGGCCAGCAGACTTCCGGTGCGGGCCACGGCGTTGTTCACGCCCGACGCGACCCCCGCGTGGTGGTCGGGCGCCGAAGCCAGCACGGTCGCGGTCACCGGGGCGACCACGGCGGCCAGCCCCACGGCGAACACCAGGATGCCGGGCAGCACGCCGGTGAGGTACGAGCTGCCGGGAACGGCGTTGCGCAGCAACAACATGCCCAAGCCGATCAGCACCGGACCGGCGATCAGCTGCACGCGCGGGCCGTAGCGCTGGGCGAGCTTGCCCGAGGTCGAGGACGCCAGCAGCATCACGATCGTCAAGGGCACGCTGGCCAGGCCCGACGCGGTCGGCGAGTACCCAAGCGAGATCTGCAGCTGCAGCACGAGCAGCACCATCACGCCGCCCAGAGCCGCGTACACCAGGAACGTCAGGACGTTGGACAGCAGGAACGTCCGGTTCCCGAAGAGCTCGGGTGGCACGAGCGGATCGGCGGAGCGCCGCTGCACCAGCCCGAACGCGATCATCGCGACCGCACCGGCCGCCGCCACCACGTACGACTGCTCGACGAGCCCGCCCGTCAGCAGCGCGAGCCCCAACGCTCCCACCAGCGCGGACGCGTAGTTGGGGTGTCCGGCCTGGTCGTCCTTCGACTCCGGTACGAACCGCAGCGCGAGGAACACGCACGCCGCCGCGACCGGCAGGTTCACCAGGAACGCGAGCCGCCACGACCAGGCCTGCACGAGCAGACCGCCGACCAGCGGCCCGATCGCCGTAGCCACGCCGGACAACCCGGACCAGGCACCGATCGCGCGAGACCGGTCCTCGCGGTTGAACGACGACTGCAGGATCGCCAACGCACCCGGTGTGAGCAGCGCCGCGCCGATGCCTTGCAGCACACGGGCGGCCACCAGCACCGGAACGTTCCACGCGGCACCGCACAGCAGCGAGGCCAGACCGAACCAGATCACGCCGGCCACGTAGACCCGCCGCCGGCCGAACCGGTCGCCGAGCGACCCCGCGATCAGGATCAGCGAGGCCAGGGCCAGCAGGTACCCGTTGAGGATCCACTGCAGGTCGGTGACCGACGCGCTGAACTCCGCCCCGATCCTGGGCAGGGCCACGTTGACGATCGTGCCGTCGAGCATGGCCATGCCGGAGCCGAGGATCGTGGTGGCGAGCACCGCGCGGGCGCGCGGTGTCCCCCAGGCGATCAAGACGGCCTGTTCAGCGTGGCCACGAACTTGTAGCGGTCACCTCGGTAGACCGAGCGCACCCACTCGATCGGGTTGCCCTCGGTGTCGAACGAGTGCCGCGAGAGCAGCAGCATCGGCAGGCCGATGTCGGCGCCGAGCAGCTCCGCCTCCTCCGGCGAGGCGAGCGCGGTCTCGATGGTCTCCTCCGCGTGGCCCATCTCGACGCCGAACCGCTCGGACAACACCTGGTACAGCGAGGCGCCGGGCGCCAGGTACCGGCGCAGACCGCGGAACCGGCCGAGCGCGAGGTGGGTCGTCTCGATCGCCATCGGCTCGTTGTCGGCGAGGCGCAGGCGGTGCAGGCGCAGCACCTTCGCACCGGGACGCACGCCCAGGTAGCGGGCGAGCTCCGCCTCCGCCGGCATCTCCGAGGCCTCGATGAGCTTGGACGACGGCACGCGGCCCTGGGCGCGCATGTCCTCTGTGTACGAAGACAGCTGCAACCTCTGGGCGACCTTGGGTTCGGCCGCGAAGGTGCCCTTGCCCTGCACCCGGAGCAGCCGGCCTTCGACCGTCAGCTCGGCGAGCGCCTGGCGGACGGTCGTCCTGGAGACGTCGAACTCCGCCGCGAGCGACCGTTCCGTGGGGATCGGCGACCCCGGTGGCAGCGCCCTCAGCAGGTCGAGCAGGTGCCGCTTGAGACCCCAGTACTTGGGTTCGCGTTGCGCACGCGTCCTGGCGTCCACGCCCGATGCAGGCGTCGTCTCCAGCATGGCCTCCTCCTCGCACTCCACATCACGCCACACAAGGATGCCTTGTCCACGCCGGTTCGCGCGTGCGAACCCCCGCCAATCGACACAAAAAAGGTCCGAGGACTCCGCAACGCTTTGGCAACGCGCTTGACAGGACCGGTGACGCAGCACACGCTGTTCCGCATTGGTCTACACCACTTGGACGTTCCGGCGAGGGCCGGGCTTGGTGAAAGGGCGCGACTGTGAAGGGCTGGAAAGGACTCGCTGCTGGTGCCGCCGCACTGGCAGTGGCCGTGTCCGGATGTGGCACGAGCACGAACAGCGGTAGCAGCACGGAGACCAAAGAGATCACCGTGTGGCTCATGGACGGCTCCGCGCCGACGACCCTGACCGACGCCTTGAACAAGGAGTTCGAGAGCGCGAACGGCATCAAGGTCAAGTACGAGGTCCAGAAGTGGACCGGCATCCAGGAGAAGCTGACCACGGCACTGGCCAGCAGCACGCCCCCGGACGTGATCGAGCTCGGCAACACCCAGACCGCGAGCTTCGCGGACCAGGGCACCCTCGCCGACCTCACGGCGGACAACGGGCAGTTCAACGGCGGCGAGTGGCTGGGCGGCCTCAAGGACTCGCTGACGCTCAACGGCAAGCAGTACGGCGTTCCGTTCTACGCCGCGAACCGCACGGTCATCTACCGCACCGACCTGCTGCAGGCCGCGGGCGTCGCGCAGCCGCCGACCTCCCGCGCCGAGTGGCTCGACGCGATCAACAAGCTCAAGGCCGCGAACGCGTCCAACCCGGACTTCCAGGCCCTGTACCTGCCGGGTCAGTCCTGGTACTTCCTGCTCTCGCTGATCTGGGACGAGGGCGGCGACATCGCCAAGCAGGACGGCGGCAAGTGGACCGGCACGCTCGACACCCCGCAGGCGAAGGCGGGCTTCGAGGCCTACAAGGCGCTCTACGACGCGTCGGCCGCCAAGAAGGTGCCCGCTGACATCGACGAGGCGAAGCCCCAGCAGATGGAGGTCTTCGGCACGGGCAACGTCGGCATGATGGTCGGTCTCCCGTGGGAGCTCGCCGGTGCCGTCAAGGCCAAGCCGGAGCTGAAGGACAAGACCTCGGCGTTCCCGATCCCGTCGAAGAAGGCCGGCTCCGCCGCGCCCGTCTTCCTGGGTGGCTCGAACCTCGCGATCCCGGCCTCCACCAAGAACGCGGACGCCGCCAAGAAGTACCTGGCGCTGCTGTCGTCCAAGAAGTACCAGGACCAGCTCGCCGAGGGTGGTGCCGTCCCCGGTACCTCGAAGGACACGGCCAAGCTCGCCAGCAACGCGATCGGCAAGGCCATGGCGGACTCGTCCCCCAACGGCAAGGTCACCCCGGTGACGCCGAAGTGGGCGGCCGTCGAGGCGGGCCAGAACCCGCTGAAGGACGCGCTCACCGCGTACCTGACCGGCGCGAAGACGCTGGACCAGGCGACGAAGGACGCGAGCGACGCCGTCACCAAGGCCATGGCCTAGCCAAGCTGATATGACGGCCGTCAAAACGACCGAAACGGCAGCGCCGGCGGGGAACATCCCTCCGGCGCTGCCGCCTGCCAAGACGGGTGGCGCTCCCAGGCGCCGCCGGGGCAGCGCCTTCGACAGGATGCTGCCCTACCTGCTGCTGGCGCCCGCCCTCATCGCGATCCTCTGGCTGATCGGCTGGCCGGTCGTCTCCGTCTTCGTGACGAGCTTCCGCCAGCTGAACCTCGGCGAGCTGGTGCGCGGCGAGGTCGTGTGGACCGGCTTCGACAACTACGCGACCGTCCTGCAGGACGAGCGCTTCTGGACCGTCTCCCTGCGGACCGTCGTGTTCACCGTCGCCGTCGTCGGCGCCTCGGTGGGCATCGGCCTCGGGATCGCGCTGCTGATGCGCGTGCTCACGCCGTGGGTGCGGATCGCGTTGCAGATCGCGATGCTGTGCGCGTGGGCGATGCCGATCCTGGCGTCCACCACGGTGTACCAGTGGATGTTCGACCAGAACTACGGCATCTTGAACAAGACGCTGGTGCAGCTGGGCTTCGACTCCTTCGCCGGCTACTCATGGTTCTCCTCCGGCACCTCGACGCTCTCCGTCGTCGGCCTGCTGATCGTGTGGCAGGCGATCCCCTTCCTCGCCTTCTCGCTCTACGCAGGCCTCGTCGGCATCCCCCGCGACCTCTACGAGGCGGCGGGCATCGACGGTGCGACGGGCTGGCAGACGTTCCGCGCGGTGACGTGGCCGGAGATCAAGTCGCTGCTGATGATGGTGACGTTCCTGTCGACGCTGTGGGACTTCAAGGTCTTCGCCCAGATCTGGGTGTTCCGCGAGGGCGGTCCCAGCGGTGAGAGCACGACGCTGCCGGTGCTGCAGTACCTGGAAGGCATCGCGAAGAGCCACTTCGGCGTCGCGGCCGCGATCTCCGTGCTGATGATGGTCATCCTCGGCCTGATCACGTTCCAGTACCTGCGCAAGCTCCTGCAGACCGAGGAGGGGAAGATCTGATGCTCAAGAAGTCGGCGGCCAACGTCGTTGGTCTCGCACTCGCGTTGTTCTTCCTCTTCCCGACGTACTGGATGATCACGTCGGCGTTGAAGCCCAAGGGCACGACGATCACGTCGGACTACGACCTGGTCCCGTTCTCGGTGACGCTCTCGAACTTCGCCACGGCGTGGTCGAAGCCGGGCTTCCTGTCGTCGCTGGGCAACAGCCTCCTCGTGACGCTGACGGCGGTGCTCGCCGCGATCATCGTCGGCATCACCGCCGCGGTGGCCATGTCGCGCTTCCGCTTCCGCGGCCGCAAGGGCTTCGTGCTGCTGATGCTGGTGGCCCAGATGGCGCCGTTCGAGGCGTTGCTGATCCCGATGTTCCTGATGATGCGGGACCTCCAGCTGTACGAGCACCTCTCGTCGCTGATCCTCGTGTACTTCGCGGTGACGCTGCCGTTCTGCGCGTGGACGTTGCGCGGGTTCGTCAACGGCATCCCCCTCGAGCTCGAGGAGGCCGCGATGGTCGACGGCTGCGGCCGCTGGGGCGCGTTCCAGAAGGTCACCCTGCCGCTGCTCGGCCCCGGTCTCGTGGCGACGTCGGTGTTCGCGTTCATCACGGCGTGGAACGAGTTCCTGTTCGCCAAGGTGCTGATCCGCAGCCAGGACAGCGAGACGCTGCCCGTGTGGCTGTCCGGGTTCCAGACCGCGTTCGGCACCGACTGGGGTGGCGCGATGGCGGCGTCGGTCCTGTTCACCGTGCCGGCACTGGTGTTCTTCCTGATCGTGCAGCGCAAGATGGTCGCCGGTGTCACCGCCGGTGCAGTGAAGGGATGACGCGTGGATCAGTTGGCCGCAGCCGTTCTGCTTCCCGGTTTCCACGGAACGACCGCTCCCGACTGGTTGTTGCGGCGCGTCTCTGACGGCCTCGGCGGCGTTGTGCTCTTCGGGCGCAACGTCGTCGACGACGCCCAGGTGACCGCGCTGTGCGGCGAGCTCCGTTCGGCCCGCCAGGACGTGGTGATCGGCATCGACGAGGAGGGCGGCGACGTCACGCGTCTCGACGCGGGCCGCGGCTCCGAGGTGCCGGGCAACCACGCCCTGGGCGCGGTGGACGACCTCGACCTGACCCGCTCGGTCGCCGCGTCCATCGGGTCCCGGCTCGCCAAGTGCGGGATCTCGCTGAACCTGGCGCCGTCCGCCGACCTCGTGCTGACGCTGGACGACCCGATCATCGGCGTCCGCGCGTTCGGCTCGGACCCGGTCCTCGCCGCCCGGCACGTCGCCGCGTGGGTCGAGGGCCTGCAGACCGTGGGCGTCGCCGCGTGCGCCAAGCACTTCCCCGGCCACGGAGCGTCCACAGAGGACTCCCACGAGCAGCTCCCGGTGCTCCCGCGCACCGAGGAACAGCTCCGCGCCGTCGAGCTCGTGCCGTTCCAGGCGGCCGTGCGCGCCGGCGTCCGCTCGATCATGACCGGCCACCTCGTGGTCCCCGAGTGGGGCCCGCAGCCGGTGACGCTGAACAAACACGCCATCGACCTGTTGCGCACCGAGCTGGGCTTCACCGGCGCGCTGATCACCGACGGTCTCGACATGAAGGCCGTCGGCGGCGACCTGGCCCACGGCGCCGTCCGCGCGCTGGCGGCGGGCGTGGACGCGTTGTGCCTCGGTGGCATCGCCTTGGATGACGACGACCTGCAGTGGTTGATCGACTCGATCGTCGCCGCGGTGAAGTCCGGCGAGCTGTCCGAGGAACGCCTCGCGCAGGCAGCTGCCCGTTCGCTCGCGCTGGGCCTGCCGCCGTCGACCGTCGACGCCCACGACGCTGAGATCGGTCTCACGGCCGCTCGACGTGCTGTTGAAGTGCGCGGCCGGGTTGGTGTCGGAAGCGACCCGGTGGTGGTCGACCTCGTCGTCGACCCGTCCATCGCGGTGGGCGACGTCCCGTGGGGCCTGGGCCCCTACCTGGCCGAGGTGCTCCCCGGCACCGAGGTGATCGCGGCTCGCGACACCACGGCGGAAGAAGTTGCGAAAACCGCTGGTGGCCGCACGATTGTCGTCGTGACCAGAGACGCCCACCGACACACGAGCGCTCGACAACTGGTAACAAACTTAACTAATCTGGGCCTCGAGGTGGTGCACGTCGAAACCGGCGTGCCCGGCCCGGACCTGGGCAGCGTCGCCCGCATCGACACCCACGGCGGTTCTCGGGTGAGCCTCCGAGCCGCGGCCGAGCTGATCCTGAAAGGCACGACATGACCACGCCCCAGCCAGGCAGGCACATGGCAGCGGAGATCGCCGCGCAGCCGGAGATCTTCTCGTCCCTGTACTCCTCGCGCGCGGCCATCGCCGAGGTCGCCGCCGTGATCCGCGAACGGGCCCCGCGCTTCGTGCTCTTCGCGGCCCGCGGTTCGAGCGACCACGCCGCCATCTACGCGAAGTACCTGACCGAGATCCTGCTGGAGCTCCCGGCGGGCCTGGTCTCGGCCTCGACGACCACCCTCTACGGCGCCGAGCCGGACCTGCGCGACGTGCTGCTGGTGACGGTGTCGCAGTCGGGCGGCTCCCCCGACCTGCTGGAGGTCACCGCCTCCTACCGCAGGCGCGGCGCGCTGACGGTGGCCGTGACCAACACCCCGAACTCACCTCTGAACGCGGCCGCCGAGCTCTCGGTGGACGTCTCGGCGGGTGTCGAGCACGCCGTGGCCGCCACCAAGACCTACTCGGCGACGCTGCTGGCGTTGTACCTGCTGATCGACGCCGTGCGCGGCGGCGACGGCGAGGCGGCCGCGTCGCTCGGCGAGCTGGCTCAGGTCACCCTGGACGCGTCGGCCCCGACCGTGGACGAGGCCGTGCGCCGCTACCGGTTCGTGGACCGCGTCCTCACCACCGGCCGTGGCTACTCCTACGCCACGGCGTTGGAAGCGTCGTTGAAGCTGGCGGAGACCTCGTACCTGGCGGCCCGCGCGTACAGCGGTGCCGACCTGCTGCACGGTCCGGTCGCGGCCGTCGACGGCGAGACGGCGGTCCTGGCGATCACGTCCCTGGGCAAGGGCGGCGACTCGCTGCGCGACGCCCTCGACGTGGTGCACCAGCGCGGCGCGGACGTCGTGGCGGTCGGGTCGGCGTCGGAGAAGGTCGGGGCGACGCTGGCCGTGACGATCCCGGAGACGGCCGAGGAGGTGGCTCCGGTGCTGGAGATCCTGCCGGTGCAGCGCCTCGCCTACGGCCTCGCCCTGGCGCGTGGCGGCGACCCGGACAGCCCGCGGGGGCTGAACAAGGTCACCCGCACCCTGTAGTTCTGAACAGCGCCGTAGTTGTCACGCGACAAGGCCCGCCAGGTTCTCCTGGCGGGCCCTTTTCGTTGTCGCTCAGCCGAACACGGCACCAATGAGCCGCTGCGTCATCTCCTGGAACGGCCCCGCCAGCGACAGGTCCGCGTCGTCGACGTAGTTCAGCGCCGCGGTCAGGGTCTTGCTCCCGTCGGCCGTCGTGTACATCAGCGCGGCGTGGCCGAAGGCGCCACCGTTGTGCGTGATCACCTTGCCGCTGCCCGTCTCCTGCACGAACACGCCCAGCCCGTACCCGGCCTTCGGGTGCACGTGGAGCATCTCCTCCAGCAACGGCGCCGGCAGGAGCTCACCGCGGGCGAGCGCCGTGATGAACGTGTCCAGGTCGCGGGTCGTCGAGATCATGTCGCCACCGCTGGAGACCCACGACGGGTCGACGCGGGTCACGTCGATCGTCTTCTCCACGCCGCCGTCGTCGTAGCGGTAGTACGCGTGGGCGTGCGGCTCGGGGATCTCCGGACCGGACGGCGCCGAGGTGCCGGTGAGGCCGAGCGGTCCGATGACCAGCCGTTGCACCTCGTCGGCGAACGACCGGCCGGTGACCTTCTCGACCAGCAGCCGCGCCACCACGTAGTTGGTGTTGGCGTAGCTCCAGTCCGTGCCCGGCTCGAACCGCGCGGGCTTGCCCAGGGCGAACCGCACGAGGTCCTCCGGCCGGTGGAAGTCGAACCGGTGGTCCACCCACTCCTTGCCCTGCCAGGGGATGCCCGGCGCGACCGTGCCGTCGTCGTAGTACTCGCCGGTGTGGTTGAACAGGCCGCTGGTGTGCTGCAACAGCATCCGCACCGTGATCCGGCCGTCGAACCCGTACTCGGGCAGGTGGTCGGCGACCACGTCGTCCAGGCCGATCTCGCCCTCGGCGACGAGCTTCAGCACCACGACCGCGACGAACGTCTTGGTGTTGCTGCCGACCCGGACGTGCCCGTTCGGCGGTGGCTCCGCGCTTCCCTCCCGCTCGCTGAGGCCCGCCCGGAAGGACCTCTCACCCTGGTCGTCACGCACGCGGATCTCCACACCGGTGATCCCGGCGTCGACGAACTCCTGGGCGATGGACTGCAGCTGCTCGGTCATGGTCGTGATCCCTTCTGGTTGGTCGATCAGAGGCCGCGGGCGGTGATGTCGCCGTAGGCGGTGGTGGCGTGGATGTGCAGCGCGGCGGTGCCGTCGTTCTTGAGGGAGTTGTGGACCCGGCCGTAGGTGGTGCCGGCGTCGAGCGAGGCGGACAGCGCGGTGGCGACGGTGATGTCGCCCTTCTGCGTGCTGATCTCGGCGGACCCGGTCAGGCGGCCGACGGTGACGTCACCGGCCTGGGTGCTGACCTTGAGACCGGCGACCTCGTCGATCTTGACGTCGCTCTGCGCCGCCTCGAGGGCGACGTCGCCGAGCCGGCCGACCCCGCGGAACTCGGCGGCCGCGACCTTGGCCTCGACCCGCGACCCGGCGGGCAGCTGGACGGTGATGTCGACGGCGCCGGACGAACCGAGCAGCGTGCCGCCGGCGTCTCCCGTGATCCGCAGGACACCGTCGGCGAACTCGACGCGGGTCTTCTCGGCCGCCTTGACGTCGCGGCTCCTGGCGGCGTCGGCGGGACGGACGTCCACGGCGGTGTCGGCGCGGTCGGCGGCGATGAGCTGGACCCGGCCGGCGGGGAGGTCGAGGACGGTGGCGATCGGGGCGGGGGTGGCGAAGTTCTGCATCTCGGGCTCCTGCGTCTCGTTGTTTCTGACATCGCAAACGCTACGTTGCGTTCGCAGAAGTCGGCAACAAACTTCATTGCGCAGGATTGCAGTACTTGCAGTTCAAAGCCCTAAGATCGTTGCAACAGGTTCCGTTTTCAACGCAACGATCATGGCCGCGTCGATTGCAATGAGCTGATTTTGAACGCTACGGACACGCCGAAGGGCGCCTTCCCCGTGCGACGGGGGAAGACGCCCTCGGGTGTCGTGCTTACTGGCCCGCGGTGGCGTACCCGGCGACGACCGGCGCCGCGGGCACCTCGGCGTCGAACACCACCCGTCCGTCGACCCAGACCTTCTTCGGCCGCAGCTCGTCGTCCCACCAGACGAGGTCTGCGACGGCACCCGGTGCGAGCCGGCCGAGACCGGACTCCCCGATCACCTCGGCCGGCACGATCGTCGCCGACGCCAGCGCGTCGGCCACCGGCACGCCCACGGACACGATGTTCCGCACGGCGCGGTCGAGGGTCAGGGCGGACCCGGCGATCGTGCCTTCCGGCGAGCGCGGCACGCCGTCCTCGGTGAGCAGCACGTCCGCACCACCGAGGTGGTAGCGGCCGGGCGGCATCCCCGCGGCGGCGACGGCATCGGTGACCAGCGCGACTCGTGCTCCGGCAGCGTTGAACACGAGACGGCACACGTCCGGCCCGACATGTGCGAGGTCCGCGATCAGCCCGAGCGTGAAGCGTTCGTCGACCAGCGCCACGCCCGGCACGCCGGGTTCGCGGTGGCCGAGCGGCCGCTGGGCGTTGAACAGGTGCGTCACCATGCGGGCGCCGGCGTCGGCGGCCTCACGGGTCTGCTCACCGGTCGCGTCGGAGTGCCCGACCGCGACCAGCACCCCGGCCTCGACGAGACGGCGGACCGCCTCCAGACCACCGGGCTGCTCGGGTGCCATGGTCACCATCCGCAGAGCGCGGCGCAGCGTGTCGTCCTCCAGCAGCGCCGAGATCTGGTCAGGTCCCGGCTCGACCATGAACGACGGGTCGTGCACCCCCGCCCGCTTCGGCGACAGGAACGGTCCCTCGAGGTGCACTCCCAAGGGCCTCGCGCCAACCCCGTCCGGCAACGCCGCGGAAGCCGAGAGCACAGCCCTCGCCTGCCGCAGCACCACGTCGACCGGTGCGGTGATCAACGTGGGCAGGAACCGGGTCACACCGGTCGACGGCAGTGCTTCGGCGACGGAACGCATCCCGGCGGCGTCCACCTCGGCGAAGTCGACGCCGACGGCGCCGTTCACCTGGACGTCGACGAGACCCGGCGTCAGCAGGCCGTCGGACAGGACCTCCGCGCCGGGTGGAGCTTCACCGGTGGTCACCTCGACGATGCGGCCGTCCCTGATCCGCACCGAGGCAGGACCGACGATCGTGCGACCGAGCAAAGCGCGCGGTGCTGCGACAACGGCGTCCAAGATCCCTCCTAGAATGGTCCAGACCATTATGGCGACAACAAGGCCCCCCGTCACCTGTCGTTACCAGATAACCATCTCACAGATCATTCGGTGAATCATGGCCATAGGTGCGGGTGGCACGAACGTGCGGGACTTTGTCGCATACTGGACACCAGACATCCGAGGTCTACGACGAGTTGAGGGTGCGAGTGGCAGTCACCGACGATGCGATCCTGCGCGTCAAGGAGATGATCGTGTCGGGCGAGCTCAAGCCCGGCGACCGCCTCCCGCGTGAGGCCGACCTGGCAGAACGCCTCGGCCTGTCCCGCAACTCCCTGCGCGAGGCCGTGAAGGCCCTGTCCCTGGTCAGGGTCTTGGACGTGCGCCAAGGCGACGGCACGTACGTCTCGTCCCTGCGCGCCGACGACCTGCTGGGCGCCCTGTCGTTCGTCCTGGATCTGCACCGCGGCGAGGACTCAGTCTTGGAGGTTCTCCAAGTCCGCCGCATCCTGGAGCCCGCCGCGGCCGCCATGGCCGCCCAACGGGTGGACGCCGACGAGATCGTCAAGCTCCGAGCCCTGTGCGACGCGGCCGAGTCGGCCAAGTCCGTCGAGGAGCTCGTGGAGCACGACCTGGACTTCCACCGCGCCATCGCCCAGTGCTCGGGCAACGCCTACCTGGCCCAGCTCCTCGACACCCTGGCCGGCCCCACCGTGCGGGTCCGCATCTGGCGCGGCATCACCCAGTCCAACGCGGTGGACCGCACGGTCGCCGAACACCGCGCGATCGTGGACGCGTTGGCCGCGCACCAGCCGGAGCTCGCGCGGTCGTGGTCCACGGTGCACGTGGCCGGTGTGGAGCAGTGGTTGTCAGACCTGGCCTAGTTCGCCGCGCTTGACGGCTTCGACGAACGCCGCCCAGCCTGGGACGGCGATGGTCGTGGCGTGGTTCTTGGAGTCACGGACGCGCGCGGTGGGGCCGGTGAAAGCCACCTCGACGCAGTCAGCATTGCCGCCGTTGTTGCTGCGACTGCTCTTACGCCACACAGCGGGCACGTCGATCCCTACCTTTCAGCAGCCAACCTCCCGATCCACGTGGCGGACTGCTCGGGGGTCAACGCCAGCTTCGAGAGGTGCTTGAAGGTGAGGGTAGCCGACTTCACCCGAGCCGGGTCTTCGATGTGGATGGCACCTTCGGTGTGCTCGACGTAGAGAACACGCGGGTCGTTGGGATAGGCGAAGTCCAGCAGCGTGAACGAGCCGTTGTGCCCGTCGTGCATGCCGATCGACTCCAGAATGACCTGCACCGTGACGTTGGTCAGCTCGCTCACCTTGTTGATGTGCACCAACTGTTCGCGATCCGCATGGCGCAGCGCGGACTCGGCGATGATCGCGTGGTACTGGAGCGGGTTGTCACCTTGAAGACGCCGCTGTCGCCGCGATCGGATCTCGATCTGATCCTCGATCCACTTCTTCGACCGTTGTGCCCGCGAACCGGCGAACAACGCTCGCATGTACCGCTTCGTCTGAAGGGTGCCCGGCACGTAGCTGGCCTGGAACGTCCGGATCACAGTCGCATCGTGCTCAAGGCTGATGTACCCGTGATCTTCCAGCCGGAACTGGTGCCACCAGGCCTTTTCGACCGCGAGGTTCCACATCTCGACGTACGGGTCCACGTCGTCCGCGATTACGCCGTACATGTCGAGCATCGTCTCGAAGGCGGTGTAGTCCGGCACTTGGCCGTTCTCAATGCGGCTGACCTTCGGGACGTTGTAGTGCAGGCGGTCGGCGATGTCCCTCTGGCTCAGGCCGGCCTTCTCGCGCAGCTCTTGCAGCACTCTGCCGAGGCGTCGCTGGCGGAAGGTGGGTTCGGGCACGAATGAGACGGTATCGGCGTGATCTGGAATCTGAGATTCTCACTCGCCCAGAAGTGACACGACCGGATGAAGACAAAAAGAAACCCGGCCCACGAGGGACCGGGTGGATATACATGCATGCCAGCATGCCAGCACGAACCTTGCTTTCATGCATCACCAGCCGGATGGGCGCGTGTACAGGCCTGAGGGGTCAGGCAGCTGGTGAGCTTGGCAGTCGGCCGCCGACAGCGTTCGCCTCCAGTGGTGACCGGTGCCCACCCCGGTTCCCGCGCTCATCGACAAGGCTCCGGCCATGTAACCACCACCTAGGTTGACCACACCCACCGGCACTCTTCGCCAAGCGTGTTCGACCGGCAGCTTGAGGTCGCTGTCGTTGCTGACGAGCGCGACGGCGTCGACCGCGCCGGTCAGCACGTCGACGAGGAGATGAGAAGCGACGTCGACGTCCGAGCCCTTCCTCGAACGTCGCCACCGAGGCCATGAACGACGCTCCGGTGACTGGCTGTCCCCAGGCTTGCACCTTGATCGGCCAGTCCGGCTGGACGAGCACAGGTCGGCCGCGGTTGCCCTCCGTCTCCAGCGGCCGCTTGATCACCCTCGCTGATGTGGTTGCAGTAGACAATCCGGTCGACGTGAGCGCCCGGCCAGGTGGACGCCCTGGCCGCACACCAGCCGGAACTCGCGCGCTCGTGGTCCACGGTGCACGTGGCCGGGGTCGAGCAGTGGCTGTCAGACCTGGCCTAGGTCGACTGTGAGGAGTCACTTGAGTTCGAAGGTGTGTGACGTCGCCTGTCCATGGCTGCCGGTGTAGTAACCGGAAGCCTTGACCATGACCTTCTCCTTGCCTCCGTCAGCGAACTTGAGGATCTCCACGCCGCCTTCCTTGGCCGGATAGCCCACCCAGCTCATCGTCTCCGCAGGTGTCTTACCCGGAGTCACCGAACCATGAGGCATCAGAGTGCTGGCCAGCAGCTGAAGAGCGTGCAGCCGATCGTCTCCTTCTTTATCACCGAGCTCCTGCTTCACAAACGCGAGCACGCCTTTCCATGCCCAGTTCTCCAATACAACGAACTCACCCGAGTTTCGCACGCAAGCCAGTCTGTCCGATGTTGCATCGTCCAGCTTGGTGCGATGAAGACTCACAAAGGTTGTGCCAGGAACAGCGTGCCCGTAAACGGTGCGCCCGGCGAACCCAAAACCCTCTTCCGCCTGCTTGGAGGCCACCTCGTTGGTTGACTTGCTCCAACCCTCCCAAATCTTGCCGAAAACCCACTTGCCACCTTCGACGACTTGGGCCGCGATCTCACCTCTGATCTCATTGCTGAACTCAGCCAGCCATCCTGCCGCAGCACCACTGACACCTGCAACGACAGGCGCCGGTACGCACGCTGCCAGAGCAGGAACACCGACCGTCAGCGCGACGGCGGCACGACCCGAGTCAACCAGCACTCTCCTCCGAGAGATCACCATCTCGCCCCCTGCATCGCTCAGACCAATGTCGCAACGGTACGCGGGAATCCCAATATCCGCATATGACGGAACTCAAGGTAACAATTCAAGAAAGATGGGAACCCAGCCGACCCATGCGTAAAACCTATAGAGGACGGAAAGTGGAAATCCATAACGGAACTTAATGGCAGGGTTGTCAGATCTGGCGAAGCTGTTCCAAGACCACCCGAACGGCCGGCTGCCCGTCCGCCCGGTTCCGCACAACCGCTGACACGGTCCGGAAAACCTGCTGCTTCAACGGCCGCAACGCCACCCCGGGCCGCCGCGCGACAGACGGCACCAGCGCCACCCCGAGCCCGGCCTCGACCAGACCGCACATCACCCCGAAGTCGTCGCAATAGGCTTGGGCCCGAGGCACGAACCCGGCCGCTCCACAAGCCCTCTGCGTCAGCTCGTGACAGGACGCGTCGGTCCGGGGCATGATCCACTGCCGATCGACCAACGCTGAAAGGTCCACAGAATCCTGCTGCACCAACGGATCCGACAGGGGCAGGGCGACGTTCACCGGTTCCACGAAGAGTTCGAACGACTCGCACGACTCCGGCAGCGACCGGGGCATGATGTTGTACGAGTGGATCAGCGCGATGTCGATATCCCCGCGCCGCAACGCCGGCAGTGAAGCCTCGGGTTCCATCTCGTGCACGAACAGGTCCACATCGGACCCGTGCGCCGACCGCAGCACCTGGATCACCCGCGGCAGCAGCGCGGCCACCGACACGAACGCGCCGATCCGCACGACACCCGAAACCGAAGTCCTGAGAGACGCCAAATCCGCTTCGGCCGCGGCCAACTGATCCAGCACCAGCTGCGTGTGAGCCGCCAGCATGTGTCCGGCGCGCGTCAACGACAGGCGGCGCCCGTCCCGTTCAACCAGCGGAACCCCTGCCTCTCGCTCCAGGGCGGCCAGCTGCTGGGACACCGCTGGAGAGGTCACGTGCAGAGCCTCGGCGGCGGCCGTGACCGTGCCGTGGACCGAGAGAGCGTGGAGCAAACGGAGTCTTCGCACGTCCAACACAAAGCTCAGCTTAACGTTCCGGACAGAAACTCTAACTGGAACTTCGCGAAGACTGGAGCCACGCTGGAGTCATGTTCGGACGAGTGCTGGTAGCGATGGTCACCCCGTTCACCCCCGACGGTGACCTGGACCTCAAGGGTGCGCAGGAGCTGGCGGCGCACCTCGTCGACAAGGGTGGGGCCGACGGGCTGGTCGTCAACGGCACGACCGGTGAGGCGCCGACCACGACCGACGCCGAGAAGGCGCAGGTCATCAAGGCCGTGAAGGAAGCGGTCGGGCAACGAACCCAAATCCTCGCCGGTGTCGGCACCAACTCCACGCGCCACACGATCGAGCTCGCGCACCAGGCCGAGGCCAACGGCGCGGACGGGCTGCTCGTCGTCACGCCGTACTACAGCAAGCCCACGCAGGAAGGCGTCGAGAACCACTTCCGGCAGGTGGCGAACGCGTCCGGCCTGCCCGCGCTGCTCTACGACATCCCCGGCCGCACCGGCACGGCGATCGACACCGAGACGTTGCTCCGGCTCGCCGAGCACCCGCGGATCGTCGGCGTGAAGGACTGCAAGGTCGACCTGCTGGCGACGGCGAAGGTCATCGCCGAGACCGGGCTCGACTACTACTCCGGCAACGACGAGCTGATCCTGCCGCTGTACTCGATCGGCGGTGTCGGCACGGTCAGCACGGTCGGGCACGTCGTCGGCAACGAGATCAAGGCGATGCTCGACGCCTACGACGAGGGCGACAACAAGGAAGCCCTCCGCCGCCACCAGGCGTTGCTGCCGGTCATCACGGCGATCATGACCCGCGAGCCGGGTGCGGTGGCGGTCAAGGCCGCGCTCACCCTGCTCGGGCTGCCGTCCGGACCGGTCCGCGAACCGCTGGTCGGTGCCACGCCGCAGCTGATCAACGAGCTGAAGGCGCTCTTCTAGAGCCCGTAGACCCGGCGAGCGGTGCCCGAGAAGATCTCGGCCTGCTCGCCGGCGGACAGCTCGGACACCAACTCCTGAGCAGCCCCAAGCCACTCGGAGTAGGAAGCCGCCAGCAGGCACACCGGCCAGTCCGAGCCGAACATCAACCGCTCAGGACCGAACGCGTCCAGCACGACCTCGAAGTACGGGCGCAGGTCGGCCACGCTCCACGACTTCCAGTCGGCCTCGGTGACCAGCCCGGACAGCTTGCACGTCACGTTGTCGTGCGCCGCCAGCGACCGGACCAGCTCGGCCCACTCCCCGATGTCGGACCCGATCGCGGGCTTCGAGCAGTGGTCGAGAACGAACCGAACCTGCGGCAACGCGGCCACGGTCCGTCGCGCGGCCGGCAGCTGCACCGGCACCGTCAGCAGCTCGTAGACCAGCCCGTGCGACCCCACGGCGGCGAGGCCGTTCCAGACGTCCTTGCGGCACAACCACTCCGGGTCCGGCTCGCTCTGCACCTGGTGCCGGATCCCGCGCAGCCACGACCCGTCGGCGCTGTCCACCAACGCGGACAACGCGTCACCGACCGCGGGCGACGTCAGGTCCGTCCAGCCCACCACCGCGGCCACGACGTCCGACGACGCCGCCACCGCCAGGAACTCAGGCGTCTCCTCCGGCACGCACACCGTCTGCACCAGCACGGATGCCGACACCGAAGGAGCCGCGGCGATGAAATCCGGTTCCAGGAACGACCGGCGGATCGCGCCCATCGGCGGGTCGGTGATCCAGTCCTGGTCGCGGACGGACAGGTCCCACAGGTGGTGGTGAGCGTCGACGATCACGGCGTCGGAACCTCCGAACCCAGCAGTCCCAACGACTTCAGCTCCTCCCACAGCGACGCGGGGATCGAAGCCGAGAAGGAAGCCGCGTTCGACGTCATCTGCGAAGCAGTCCGCGACCCGATCACCACCGACACGACGGCCGGGTGGCCGAGCGCGAACTGGATCGCCACCTCCGGCAGCGTCACCCCGTGCCGCGAGCACACCGCGGCGATCTCACGGGCCCGCGTCACCAGCTCAGGCGGGGCGTCCTCGTAGTTGTACTTCGCGTCGGTGGGCACGACCGGCTTCGACAGCAGCCCGGAGTTGAAGACACCGCAGGCCACCACCGACACACCGCGCTCGACGCACGCGGGCAGGAACGACGGCAGCGAAGGCTGTTCCAGCAACGTGTAGCGCCCGGCCAGCATCACCACGTCGATGTCGGTCTCGCGGACGAACCGCTCCGGCATCTGCCACTGGTTCATGCCGACGCCGATCGCGCCGACGACCCCCTGCGACCGCAACGACTCCAGCGCCGGGTAGGCCTCGCCGAACGCCTCGTCCCAGTGCTCGTCGGGGTCGTGGATGTAGACGATCTCCACCCGGTCCGTCCCGAGACGCTCCAAAGAGGACTCCAGGGAGCGGAGAACCCCGTCCGCCGAGTAGTCCCGGACCCGCCGGAACTGGCGCGGCACGGCGAAACCCTCGTCGTCGAGCCCCTCGCCGTCGAACGGCTCCAGCACCCGCCCGACCTTCGTGGAGATCACGTACTCGTCGCGCGGACGTCCGGACAAAGCAACCCCAAGACGCCGCTCCGACAGCCCGAGCCCGTAGTGCGGCGCGGTGTCGAAGTAGCGGACACCGCTCTGCCATGCGGCCTCGACCGCGCCGAACGCCTCGGCGTCGGAGATCTCCCGGTAGAGGTTGCCGATCGGCGCACCACCGAAGCCCAGACGAGAAACAGCGACCTTCACGGCAGCTCCCACACGAGTCGGACATCGGGTTCGGCGCCGGAGTAGTCGTCCTCGACCTCCAGCAGCTCGGCCATCCGAGCCTGCCACGGGATGTTCGCGGGATGCGAGGCCAGGAACTCCCGCATCGCCCGGTAGTCCTCCACCTCGACCAGGTGGAACAGCTCGCGCCCGGACCGCCAGATCCGCCACGAGTGCACCCCGGCCTCGCGCAACGCCCCGTCCAGCTCGACCGGAATCGTCGCGTGGATCCTGTCGTAGTCGGCCTCTCGACCAGCTCGAAGCCGGGTGTGCAGAGCAACGGTCTCCACGCTCACTCCTGCTTCTGGCCGGTCGCGAACCGCGTCACGATCAACGCGAGGATGATCACCGCGCCGTACGAGGCCTTGATGTAGAAGCCGGACACGCCCTGCAGCCGCAGGATCTGCTCGACCAGCCCCAGCATCAGCACGCCCGACAGCGCGCCGAACAGCGTGCCCTTGCCGCCCTGCAACGAGATCCCGCCGATCACCGCGGCCGCGAAGACCTGGAAGATCATGCCCTCGCCCTGGGTGGCGGCCACCGAACCGAGCCGGCCGGTCATCAGGATGCCCGCGACCACCGCCAGCACCGAGCCGATGATCAGCACGGTCCACGTCACCCGGTCGACCCGGATGCCGGCGGCCCGCGCGGCCTCGGAGTTGCCGCCGATCGCGTACAACGAACGCCCGGCGCGCAGGTACTTCAGCACGAAGATGCCCGCGGCGTAGCAGACGATGCAGATCCACACCGCCGCCGGCAGCCCGAGCCAGGTCGTGGAACCCAGGTACAGGAACGACTCCGGCACGTCGATCAGCGACTTGCCCTCGGTGATCGCGAGCTGCAGACCGCGCAGCATCGTCAGCATGCCCAGGGTCACCATGAACCCGGACAGGCCGACCTTCAGGATCAGGAACCCGTTGAAGCCACCGATCACCACGCCGATGAGCAGGCACAACGGCAGCGCCATCCAGGCCGCGAGCCCGACGTCGAGACCACCGGCGGACGCGGGCACGATCAACGCGACCGCCAGTGCGGGGGCCAGACCGACCGTCGACTCGAGCGACAGGTCCATCTTGCCGACGATGAGGATCATCGCCTGGCCCAGCACCAGCAGCGAGAGCTCGCTCTGCTGGGTCAGCACGGCGATGAGGTTGGCCGGCGTCAGGAAGATCGGCGACAGGATCGCCCCGACGACCAGCAGGATGATGATCACCGGCACGAGCGCCAGGTCCTGGTACCGCGCCAGCTGGAACCTCTGCTTCGGCGGAGCGGCCGGTGCCGGGACCGGCGGTGTCATGGCCTTGGTCATTCCGAGCTCATTCCCTCGATGGCGGAGATCAGGTCCTGGTCGCGCCAGCCGCGGGTGAACTCCCGCACGACCTGGCCGTGGAACAACACCAGGACGCGGTCGCAGACCCGCAGGTCGTCGAGCTCGTCCGAGACGACGAGCGCGGCCTTGTCCCGGCGCGCCTGCGCGTCGACGACGCCGAGCAGCGACTCCTTGGACTTCACGTCGACACCCGCGGTCGGGTTGATCAGCACCAGCACGGACGGGTCGCCCGCCAGTGCCCGTGCCATCACGACCTTCTGCTGGTTGCCGCCGGAAAGATCGGACACCGGTTGGTCCGGTCCGGCGGCCTTCACGTCGTAGGAGGCGATCGCGGTGGAGCCGGCCGAGCGTTGGGCCGACGGCCACACGAACGCGCCGGCGGTGCTCATCGTCGCGTTCTCCGCGATGGACAGGTCCACCACGAGCCCCTGGTGGTGCCGATCCCGTGGCACACAGCCGATTCCGGCCTTCAGAGCCGAAGGCACGTCACCGCCGCGCACCGCGGAACCGTCCACCGAGATCGAGCCGGACGACGGCTTCCGCAGCCCGTAGACCGTCTCCGCGAACTCGTGCTTGCCCGACGACGCACTGCCCGCGAGCCCGATGACCTCGCCGCGGGTCGCCGACAGCGAGATGTCCGAGAAGTGGTCCCCGCTCAACGACGAGACCTTCAGGACCTCTTCCGTCGACGACGGCCGGTCGTCGCCGCTGGGCACGTTCAGCCCGCCGGCCTCGCCGGTCATCGCCTCGATCAGGTCGGGCTTCGACATCTCCGCGACCGGGGCGGTGACGATGTGCCGCGCGTCGCGGTAGACCGTCACCGTCTGGCAGACCTCGTAGACCTCCTGCAGGTGGTGGGAGATGAAGAGGAACGTCACTCCCCTGTCCTGCAACGACCTCATCCGGTCGAACAACCGCTCGATCGCCGGGCCGTCGAGCTGCGCGGTCGGTTCGTCGAGGATCACGAACCGCGAGCCGATCGACAACGCCCGCGCGATCTCGACCAGCTGCCGTTGCTCGACGGTCAACGTGGACACCAGCGCGTCCGGCCGCACCGCCACGTCGTAGGTCTCCAGCAACTCCGAGGCCTCATGACGCAGCTTCTTCCAGCTGATCAGCCTGCCGCCGAGGTCCTGCCGGTTGATGAACAGGTTCTCGGCGACCGACAGCTCCGGCACGACGGTCGACTTCTGGTAGACGCACGCGACGTGCCGCCGCCACGCCGCGCTGTCGGCGACGGGCGGCGCGGGTTCGCCGAAGAAGGTGACCTCGCCCGCGTCCGGCACCTGCATGCCGGTCAGGACAGAGACCAACGTCGACTTGCCCGCGCCGTTGCGCCCGACGAGCGCGTGCGACTCCCCTGCCCGGATCTCGATGCCCACGTCGTCGAGCGCGAGCGTCTGCCCGAACCGCTTCGTCACGCCCAGCGCGATGGCCGCGAACTCGGTCATTTCGCCAGCTGGTTGCCCCAGAAGGCCTTGTCGTCCACGTTCTCCTTGGTGATCAGCGGCGCCGCGAGCTGGTCCTCCAGCCGGCCGCTGCCGGTGTCGACGATGACGGAGTCGTGGTCGGTCTTGCCGGGCTGGAACGTCTTGCCCTCGACCGCGGCCTTCGCGTAGAAGAGCGCCCACTGCGCGTACAGGTCGGCCGGCTGCGAGACGGTCGCGTCGATCTCGCCCTTGCGGATGGCCTCCAGCTCCTGCGGGATGCCGTCGTTGGAGACGATGAAGATGTGCTTCGGGTCGGTCGGCGGCACGATGAGGTTCTTCTGCCGCAACACCTGCAGCGTCGGCGTGAGGAACGCGCCGCCGGCCTGCATGTAGATGCCGTTGATGTCCGGGTGCTGGTTGAGCCGGGTCTGCAGCGCGGCGGACGCCTTCGGGCCCTCCCAGTCGGTCGGCTCCTCGAAGATCGTGATGCCGGGGTAGTCCTTCTTCATGCAGGCGGCGAACGCCTCGGACCGGTCACGGCCGTTGATCGACGCCAGCGCGCCCTGGAACTCGACGACCTTGCCCTTGCCCCCGAGCTTCTCGCCGAGGAACTTGCACGCCTTCTCGCCGTACGCCTTGTTGTCCGCGCGCACGACCATGTAGGTCTTGCCCTTGTCCGGACGGGTGTCGACGGTGACGACCGGGATGTTGGCCTTCTCCAGGCGGTCCAGGGTCGAGGCGATGGCACCGGTGTCCTGCGGGGCCATGATGATCGCCTTGGCGCCCTGCGACTGCAGCGACTGGGCGTTGGCGACCAGGTTCTCGACCTTGTTCTGCGAGTTGGTCGGGTTCAGCAGGTTGATCCCGAGGTCCTTGGCCTTGTCCGGGAAGTACTTGATGTAGGAGTTCCAGAAGTCGGTGTCGGCCCGCGGGTGGTCGGCGCCGATCGGGCCGACCCCGCCGGATCCGGTCCCGGCAGCTCCGCCGCCACACGCGGACAGGGTCAGAGCACCGGCGAGGGCGAGGCACACCGCGGCGGTGAGGTTGCGACGCTTCATCGTGAGTTGCCTTTCATCACTGCTGGGGACGCAAGCGAAGGCCGTACATGCCACCGTCGACGGCCAGAACCGTGCCGGCGGTGGAACCCGACAGCGGGCTCGCCAGGTAGGCGATGGCTCCCGCGACCTCGTCGGCGGAGACGAGCCGGCCGTGCGGCTGGCGTGCCTCCAGCGCGGCTCGCTCGGCCACCGGGTCCGGCGCCGAGTCGAGCAGGCGGCCCACCCACGGGGTGTCCGCCGTGCCGGGGGCGACCGCGTTGACGCGAATGCCTTCGCGCACGTGGTCGGCGGCCATCGCGAGCGTCAGCGCGTGCACCGCGCCCTTGCTGGCCGAGTAGAGAGCGCGCTGCGGGAGCCCGGCCCAGGCAGCGATGGAGCAGGTGTTGACGATCGCCGCGGCGGGCGAGTTCCGCAGGTGTGGCACCGCGGCCCGCGCGACGCGGACCATGCCGAGGACGTTGACGTTCAGGACCTTCAGCCACTCCTCGTCGGAGTTGGCCGTGACGTCGCCCTGGGCGCCGATGCCCGCGTTGTTGACCACGACGTCGAGCCGGCCGAACCGCCCGACGACCTCGTCGATCGCGCCCTGGACGCTCGTGCCGTCCGACACGTCCGTGCGGATGCCGACGAGCGGGTCCGGCACGTCGGGGTTGAGGTCGAGCACGGCGACCGTCGCTCCCCTGCTGCTCAGCAGGGTCGCGGCGGCCAGCCCGATGCCGGACGCACCGCCCGTGACGACGGCGACGAGCCCCTCGAAGTCAGTCATCCCCACGCTCCAGCTCCGTCCACACAGGACCGTCGGGGTAGACGTACTCCGCCAGCGTCTCGTCCTTGAGCTGCGCGGAGAACCCCGGTTCGGCCGGTGCCAGGTAGCGGCCGCGTTCGACGACGGCCGGGTCGAGGAAGTGCTCGTGCAGGTGGTCGACCCACTCGATCACGCGGTCGCCGACCTCGCCGGACACCGCCACGTAGTCGAAGAACGACAGGTGCCGGACCAGCTCGCACAACCCGACACCACCGGCGTGCGGGCACACCGGCACGCCGAACTTCTTGGCCAGCAACAGGATCGCGATGTTCTCGTTCACGCCCGCGACCCGGCACGCGTCGAGCTGCAGCACGTCGATCGCGCCGGCCTGCAGGAGCTGCTTGAACACCACGCGGTTCTGCACGTGCTCGCCGGTCGCGACCTTGATCGGGGCCAGCGCGTCGGCGATCGCGCGGTGTGCCAGCACGTCGTCCGGCGAGGTCGGCTCCTCGATCCAGTACGGGTCGTACGGCGCCAGCTCGCGCATCCAGCGCACGGCCGTGCCGACGTCCCAGCGCTGGTTCGCGTCCACCGCGACCCGCACCTCGTCGCCGACGACCTCGCGGGCGAGCTTCATCCGCCGCACGTCGTCGTCGAGGCTGCCGCCGACCTTGAGCTTGATCATGTCGAAGCCGTCGGCCAGCGCCTGGCGCGCGAGGCCGGCGAGCTTCTCGTCGGAGTAGCCGAGCCAGCCCGGTGACGTCGTGTAGGCCGGGTAGCCGTCGCGGGCGACGATCTCCGCGCGGTCGGCTTTGCCGTGCTCGACCTCGCGCAGGAGCTGCAAAGCCCCGTCGGGCGTCAGCGCGTCGCTGAGGTACCGGAAGTCGACGAGGCTGACGATCTCCTCGGGCGACATCCTGGCGAGGAACCGCCAGACCGGCAGCCCGGCGCGGCGGGCGGCGAGGTCCCACGCGGCGTTGACGACGGCGCCGATCGCCATGTGCGCGACGCCCTTCTCGGGGCCGAGCCAGCGGATCTGCGAGTCGCCGATGAGCTCGAAGTACAGCTCAGCCAGCGCCTTCGCGTCCTCCGGCACGTCCTTGCCGACGACGTGCGGGGCCAGCGCCTTGATCGCGGCGGCCTGCACGTCGTTGCCGCGGCCGATCGTGAACGCGAGTCCGTGGCCCTCCGGTCCGTCGTCGGTCCGCAGCACGACGTACGCGGCGCTGTAGTCCGGGTCGGGGTTCATCGCGTCGGACCCGTCGAGCTCCTGGGACGTGGGGAACCTGATGTCCAGGACGTCCAGTGCGGTGATCTTCGGCATCACGCCTGCCCCAGGATCTGCCGCTGCCGGCCGAGACCCTCGATCTCCAGCTCGACCACGTCGCCCGCGCGCAGGTACGGCTTGGGCTCCGGCTGGCCGAGCGCCACTCCGGCGGGTGTACCCGTGTTGATGACGTCACCCGGACGAAGGACAAGGAACTGGCTGAGGTAGCGGACGACCTCGGCGATCGGGAAGATCATGTTCTTGGTGGACGAGTTCTGCCTGATCTCGCCGTTCACCCAGAGCCGCATGTCGAGGTTCTGCGGGTCGGCGATCTCGTCGGCGGGCACGAGGAAGGGACCGAGCGGGTTGAACGTCTCGCAGTTCTTGCCCTTGTCCCAGGTTCCGCCCCGCTCGATCTGGAACTCGCGCTCGGAGACGTCGTGCGAGAGCACGTACGCGCCGATGCACTCCAGAGCCTCCTCGTCGGTCTCGAGGTAGCGGGCCGTGCGCCCGATGACGACGCCGAGCTCGACCTCCCAGTCGGTCTTCACCGACCGCCGCGGGACGAGCACCTGGTCGTACGGGCCGACGATCGTGTCGGGCGTCTTGAGGAACACCACCGGCTCGCCGGGGATGTCGGCGCCGGTCTCCTCCGCGTGGTCGCGGTAGTTGAGGCCGATGCAGATGATCTTGCCGGGGTGCGCGAGCGGCGGCCCGACCCGGACGTCCTCCGTGCTCAACGCCCCCAGCTCGCCGCCTTCGAGCGCCGCCCGCACGCGGTTGACGCCGTCGTTCTCGAGGAACGCCCCGTCGATGTCGGGGGTGATCGGCAGGAGGTCGTACGTGGTCCCGTCGTCGGTCCTCACCGCAGGACGCTCATGGTCCACCGGCCCCAGGCGCAAGAACTGCACGGCCGTTCCTCCTCTGCTCACACCGCACGAAATACATCGGATGTATAGCCCTGCCGAGGTACATCCGTCTAGGCCTTGAAGAGAAGTCGTCGGATGACTATCAGGGGTTGATCATGAAATTGGTGGCCACGTCACTCGTGGCAGGCGCACTGCTGACGCCGTCGTCCCCGGTCGAGCCCGTGACGGTGTTCGTGGAGCTGACCACGGCACCGGCGGTGGAGGCCCGCACCGCCGCGCAGGCACGATCGGCGCGCGACAGGACATCGGAGCAGGTGGAGTGGGTCGTGTCCCGGTCTGGTGGCCGTGAGGTCGCCAGGACCGCCAACGCCGTTCCCGGCGTCGTGCTGGCGGCGTCGCGGTCCCGCGTGGCCGACCTGGCGCGGATGCCGGAGGTCCGGGCGGTACATCGGATGACCCCCAAGAAGCTCACCAACGCCTCCGCCGTCCGGCTCACCCGCACGTCCGAGGTGTGGCGGTCGCTGGGCCGGTTCGGTGACGGCGTGCGGATCGGCGTGATCGACACCGGCATCGACTACCGGCACGCGGACTTCGGCGGCGGCACGTTCCCGACCGCCAAGGTCGTCGGCGGCTACGACTTCGCGGGCGACGCCTACACGGGCGCGGCGGGCGCGGTCCCGAAGCCGGACGCCGACCCGCTGGACTGCCAGGGCCACGGCACGCACGTCGCCGGCACGGCGGCCGGGTTCGGCGTCAACGCGGACGGGACGACCTTCCGCGGCTCGTACTCGTCGGTCGACCTCGGCTCGCTGAAGATCGGACCGGGAACGGCGCCGCGCGCGTCGCTCTACGCGTTGAAGGTCTTCGGCTGCGAGGGCGGTACGAACCTGACCGCACAGGCCCTCGACTGGGCGCTCGACCCCAACGGCGACGGCGACTTCTCCGACCGGCTCGACGTCGTGAACCTGTCGCTGGGCAGCGACTTCGGCGCGGCGGACGACCCCGACTCGTTGTTCGTGCGCAAGCTCGTGGAGCACGGCGTGGTCGTGGTCGCGGCGGCGGGCAACGGTGGCGACTTCTACGACGTGTCCGGGTCGCCGGGCAACACGCCAGAGGCGATCTCGGTGGCGAACAGCCGGGACGCGTTCTCGATGCTGGACGGACTGGAGGCGTCCGGTCAGCGGTGGGCGGGGCAGTACAGCCAGAACTACGAGCAGCCGGTGGACCTCACGGCACCCGTCGTGCGACTCACGTCCGATGTGGACGGTTGCGGGCCGATCGGCGAGCAGCTGACCGGCAAGATCGTCTGGCTGGAGTGGGACGACAGCGACGCGACCCGCGCCTGCGGTTCCGGTGCCCGCACGGACAACGCGTGGAAGGCCGGAGCGGCCGGGGTGCTGCTGCCGACGACGCTGCCCGCGTTCGCCGCCGGGATCGCCGGCAACGCCCACATCCCCGCGTTCCAGCTGACCGCGGCTGCCACCAGGGCGTTGCGACCCGCGATGGAGGCGGGAACGCTGACGGTGCACCTGACCTCGGCGTTGAAGAAGTCGGTGCCGTCGGTGGAGCCGGCGATCGAGGACACGATCACGCCGTCGTCGTCGCGTTCGCGTTCGTCGATCGCCGTCTCGGCGCCGGGTGACACGATCTTCTCCGCGGAGTCCGGGACCGCGTCCGACGGCGTGTCGATGGGCGGGACGTCGATGGCGTCGCCGCACGTCGCGGGCATCGCCGCGCTGCTGCGCGAGGTCCATCCCGAGTGGACGGTCGCGGAGGTCAAGGCCGCGTTGATGAACACGGCCGCTGGGGTCGTGCGCAACGCCGACGGCGTGCGCGAGGCGCCGATGCGGGTCGGCGCCGGACGGGTGGACGGGCTCGCGGCCCTGTCGACGGACGTGCTGGCGCTGGGCGACGCGTCGTTCGGCACGGTCGAGGTCGGCGGTCCCGTGGTGACCGACCGGACGATCCAGCTGGTCAACAAGGGCACCGGGACGGTCTACCTGCACGCCCGCTACGAGCCGATCACGACGGTGCCCGGGGTGTCGTTCCAGGTCGCGAAGCCCGAGGTGGTGGTGCCGGCCGGTGGCACGACGTCGGTGACCGTGCGGCTGCGGATCCCCCGCCCGGCCGCGTTGCGCAAGACGCCCGACCCCACGGTGTCACCGGCCGACGGACGCCAGTTCCTCGCGGAGGCCTCGGGACTGGTGACGTTCACGGGTGACCGGACGCTCCGGGTGCCGGCCTACGCGGCGCCGAAGCCGGTGTCCCGGCTGTCGGTGGCGGACGGTCGCGTCGTCGGACAGGGCCTCGACCAGCAGGACTACCGGTCGCGGATGACCGTGCTGCAGCTCGGCGCGCGCTCGGACCGGCTGCCGGACTGCGGTCCTTCGCTGCAGGACGACTGCGCCGTGAACCGCACGGCCAGGGGCGCCGACCTGCGGTACGTGGGCGCGACGGCGACGCCCGACCTGCTGGCGTTCGGCGTCGCGACGTGGGACACCTGGGCGAACATCGGCAGCAACACCCAGCCGCAGGTGCGGTTCTCGGTGGGTGGCAAGGACTTCGTCACGACGGCGGTGAAGCGGACCAACGCCGACGGTGACGTGACCGCCGACGTGTGGCTCGCGCGCACGAAGGTCGCGGGTTCCGACGAGGTGGTGGACGAGCAGCCGTTGAACGGTGCCGACGGGTCGACCGACACGAACCTGTTCGACAGCGACGTCGTCGTCCTGCCGGTGTCGCGGTCCGCGCTGCCGTCCGGCCCCGTCGCCTACACCGTCGGGGTGCACAGCCGCTACCCCGCTCCCGCCGACCCCGACGACCTCGTCGACGTGGCCCCTCCGGCGACGTTCGACTACAGCTTGATCGTCCCCGCACTGTCCACAGTGGTCCGTCCGGGTGATCCAGTTGCTCCCGGGTCGCTGGTGTTGTTCCACCACAACGCAACCGGTAACCGCGCCCTGACCTCGTGACACCCGGTTGGGCGTGCCCTCGCGCGAGCCTCTCTCGGCATACTCGGTCTCTATGGATCTGGTCGTGGGACTCGACGCGGGCGGCACGTCCACCAGGGCGCTGGTGCTGGATCTCGACGGCGCCCGGCTGGGCCAGGGCCTGGCGGGCGGTGCGAACCCCAACTCGCACCCGCCGGCCGTGGCGGCGGCCCACATCACCGAGGCCCTGACCGAGGCGTTGGACGGTCTGGACTCCCGCAAGGTCCGCAGCGGGGTCCTGGGCATGGCCGGCGCCTCCCGGATGGCCGACCCCGCCGTCTTGGACCTCTTCCAAGCAGCGTGGGAACGCGCGGGCCTGCACTGCCCGATGCGCGTGGTCACCGACTGCGAGGCGGCGTTCGCCACCGGCACCTCGTCCCCCGACGGCACGGTCCTGGTGGCGGGCACCGGTTCCATCGCGGGCCGCATCGAGAACCACCGCATGGTCGGTCAGTCCGGCGGCTACGGCTGGCTGATCGGCGACGAGGGCTCGGCGTTCTGGCTGGGCCGCGAGGCCGTGCGGGCGACGTTGAAGCTCCTGGACCTCGGCGCGCCGCTGGAAGGCCTGGCCACCGCGGTCCTGACCACCGCCGGTGCCCGCACCCGCAGCCAGCTGATCACCACGGTCAACGCGCGGCCGCCGATCGCGCTGGCGCAGTTCGCACCGCTGGTCAGCTCGGCCTACCACCACGGCGACCCCGAGGCGTTGACGATCGTGGCCTCCGCCGCCCGGCTGCTCGCCGACACCGCCACCGCCGTGCGCGAGCCGTCCGACACCTCGCCGATCGTGCTGGTCGGGAGCCTGATCAAGACGCCGGTCGGCACGCACCTCAAGCAGGAGCTGGTGACCCGCTGCAACGCCCGCGTGATCATGGCGACGGAGGGCGCGGCGGGAGCGGCGTGGCTCGCGGCCGTGGACGTGCTGGGTCCGACGGCCCCGCGCCCGGCCTGAGGGTCAGCTCGCCGCCAGCTCGGGGTGCACCCGCGGCGGCGTCTGGCCGTGGTACGCGCGGAGCAGCCCCGCGTGCACGTCGTCCACGTACCGGGCGGCGTCGCCGTCGTTGTTCCACACCAGCACGATCCGGCGGTGGACGGGGTTGCCGATGATCGGTTTGAGCAGCACGCCCGGCAGCTCGTGCCCGGCGGGGAAGAAGCCCGCGACGGCACCGGTCGAGCGCACCAGGTCGGCCGCCGTCAGGGGGTCGACGCCGAAGTAGGCGCAGCGCGGCGTGAACCCGACCGACTCGCACGCCAGGTCGAGGTTGAGCCGCCCGCCGTGGTGCTCGTCCGGCACCACCCACTCCTCGCCGGCCAGCTCGGACAGCAGGACCTCGCTGCGGCCGGACAGCCGGTGGCCCGCCGCGACCCCGACGACCATGCGTTCGGTGACGACCCCGCGCACCCCGACCTCCGCCGGGAACCGCAACGGGGTGCGCGGGAACTCCACCACGAGCGCGAAGTCGAGCTCTCCCGCCCGCACCAGCTCCAGCACGGCGGCACCGCTGCGTTCCACGTGCGTCGTCTGCGGCACGGCGGGCAGCATCCTGCGCACCACACCGACCAGCAACGTGGTCGGTGACCCCGGCACCCCGCCGAGCCTGATCCCGGAGGCGTCGCCGCGCTCGGTCAGCTTGTGCGCGGTGACGAGCAGGTCGTCGAACCGTTCGACGATGTCCTGGGCCCGCAGCACGACGTGGCGGCCCAGCTCGGTCAGCTCGACGCCGTCGGAGCGGCGCACGAACAACGGGCCGCCGAAGCCCGACTCGATCCGGCGGATCTGGGCGGTCAGCCCCGCCTGTGCGATTTTCAGCCGGGAGGCCGCCCTGCTGATGCTGCCCGCGCGCGCCACCGTCAGCACAACCTGGAGATGTCTCAGGTCTATTCGCACCGAGGAAGCCTAGGGCAGTCCCGGAGCCTCGGGCGCCGTCCGCGCGGGTGTCGCCGCATCACTCTCCGTCGCGGTTGTACTTGATGCTGCTCCATCGAGTGGATAACTCACGAGTTATCGAAAGCTCGTACCTGCCGCCACGGCCGCGACCTGCCCCACCCTGCAGTTGACACCAAACGACAGGGAGGTGGGAGCGATATGAGGAAAGCGTTGCGGCTGCGACGCCTTTCCCGTCCGCAGGACGAGAGGTACCTCTTCGTGCCGTTGGACCACAGCGTGTCGGACGGTCCTGTGGTACCGCGCGACCGGTGGAACGACCTGGTCGGGGCCGTCGTCGTGGGCGGTGCCGACGCCCTGATAGTCCACAAGGGACGGATACGCGCGATCGACCCGGCGGTGCTGGGCGGGTGCGCGTTGATCGTCCACCTCAGCGCGGGAACGGCGCACATGGCCGACACCAACGCGAAGGTGCTCGTCGGCGAGGTCGACGAGGCGCTGCGGCTGGGTGCCGACGCCGTGAGCGTGCACGTCAACATCGGCTCCGACACCGAGGCCCGCCAGCTCGCCGACCTGGGCACGGTCTCGGCGGCGTGCGACGCGTGGAACGTGCCGCTCGTCGCGATGATCTACCCGCGCGGCCCCCGGATCGACGACACGCGCGACCCCGCACTGCTCGCCCACGTCGTGAACATCGCGGCGGACCTGGGCGCGGACATCGTGAAGACGAACCTGGCCAGTCCCGCCGCGGCGATGGCGGACGTGATCGCCCAGTCCCCGATCCCCGTGCTGGTCGCGGGCGGTCCGGCGTCGTCGGACAGCCTCGCGGGCCACGCCCGCACGGCGATGGCGGCCGGCTGCGCGGGCCTCGCGGTGGGACGGCGGGTCTTCACCTCGCCCGCGCCCATGCCGCTGGTGGCCGAGCTCGCGTCGATCGTGCACGCCCCCGCCGAGCAGGACCTGCTGCACGTCCTGACCGAGTCGGCGTCCCGCTCCTGACCCGCTACCGCTTGGAGAACCGGTGAAGTTCGCTTGGATCGACCTCCGCACCGTGCCAGAGGACCAGCGCGCCGCCGTCGTCGAGGCCGCGGTGCACGCCAAGATCGCCGGGATCGTCTCGGACGACCCGGCACCGCTGGAGGGCCTGCCGCCGACGATCACCCGCGTCCTGCTCGCGGACTCGTTCGTGGACACCCCGCACCTGCTCACCCTCGTCGTGCAGGACGAGGACCAGCTCGACCGGTTACCGGTCAGCTCCGCCTTCGTCGAGGTCAGCGACGACCGCACGTTGAAACTCGCCTGCACCTCCGCCCAACGGCTCGACCACACCGTGGTCGCGTTCACCGACCCGACGAAGATCCCGCTGGAGATCGTCATCGCGGCTGCCTCGGGTTCCCCCGGCAAGCTCATCACGGTCGTGGGCGACCTGGTCGAGGCCGCGATCGTGCTGGAGGTGCTCGAACACGGCTCGGACGGCGTGCTGATGGCGCCGCGCGACGCGACCGACGTGTTCAAGCTGGCCCGCCTGCTCGAAGCGACGTCCCCTCCGTTGACGCTGACGACCCTCACCGTCGAGGCCATCACGCACAACGGCCTCGGCGACCGCGTCTGCGTCGACACCGCCTCGCACTTCCGGGAGGACGAGGGCATCCTCGTCGGCTCGTTCTCGTCGGGTTTCGTGTTGTGCTGCAGCGAGACCCACCCGCTGCCGTACATGCCGACGCGACCGTTCCGGGTCAACGCGGGCGCGCTGCACTCCTACGTGCTGGGCCCCGCGAACCGCACCAACTACCTGTCCGAACTGCGCTCGGGCAGCAAGGTCCTCGCCGTCGACGCCGAGGGCCGCACCCGCGAGATCACCGTCGGCAGGGCCAAGCTCGAGTCCCGCCCGATGCTCACGATCACCGCGCGCTCACCGGAGGGCGTCGTGGTCGACCTGATGGTGCAGGACGACTGGCACGTCCGCGTCCTCGGTCCGGGCGGCAAGGTCCTCAACGTGACCGAGCTGCGGCGCGGTGACGAGCTGCTCGGTCACATCGCGACCGAGCAACGGCACGTGGGACTGCCGATCGGCGAGTTCTGCAGGGAGTCCTGACGGGCGCGAGCCCGGCACCGAACCGCTCCAGCGCTAAGACGTGGTCTCCGGCACCTGCGGGTGCCGGAACCCGGGGTGCTCCGCAGGCAGAGCCCGCCGCAACATCCACCCCGAAACCAGGATGCACACGATCTGCAACGGCCACGACAACGCGAGCCGCAACGTCGCCAGCCAGTACACCTGCGCGTCCAGCCACAACGGCGTGAAGACAGCGACCCGCAACGCGTACTGCCCAACCCAAGGCCACGACGCGATCGAGTATGCGCGCAGAAGCTGCGGATCCCGCCGCCACCGCGTCTTCTGCCCCAGCAACGTCCCCACGACGACGCCGAGCAACGGCCACCGCACGGCGATCGAGCCCGCCCACGCCAGTGCCGAGGCCATGTTGGACAGCAGCTGGATCAGGAAGAAGTCCTCGACGCGGCCGGTGTAGAGCGCCACCAGCGCGGCCGCCACCACGGCCAGTACGGAGAACACGACGGCGCGGGGCTTCTCGCCGCGGACGAACCGCACGACCCCGATGACCACGCCGCACAGAACGGCACAAACGGCGCCGGCGCCGATCGAATGCCCGAACAGCAGCCAGCCCGCCACGAACGCCAGCGGCGGCAGGGAGGCGTCGAGGGCGCCGCCCCGGCCTCCGAGCAGTGATGCGAGCGACTCCTGGCGCACGTCCGTCATGGTTCCAGAGTGCCTTAGGTGAGCCTAAGTCAGGTAACGGACCCATATCGGGGATTGACCGCGGTGAGCCGGGTCACTACCGTCTGCGGAAATCGTCTGGAAAGTTAACAGACAGGAGCGGACCAGTGCGTGCCGGAAGCCCACGACTGCTGCGGGAGATCAACGACCGCGCAGCCATCGAGGCTCTGCTGCGCAACGGGTCGCTGACCAGGTCGGAGTTGGAGGGCCTGATCGGTCTCTCCAAGCCGGCGACCGCACAGCTGCTCACCCGGCTGGAGACCGCCGACACCGTCGTCCGCAACGGGCTGCGGGGCGGCGGGCGCGGGCCGAGGGCGCAGCTGTGGTCGGTCAACGGGACGCTCGCGCACATCGCCGCCGTCGACCTGACCCCCGAGACGGTCGACATCGCGATCGCGGACATCACCGGTGCCGTGCTCACCGAGCACAAGGCGCCGATGCCCGCGAAGCACGGCGTGCTCGAGGCGTTCGTCAGCGCGGTCGGCAAGGCGTGCGGGCAGGCGGGCCTGAACGCCGAGGACCTGCTGCACGTCGTGGTGGGCTGCCCGGGAGCGGTGAACCCCGCGAACGGCGAGCTCGCCTACGCACCGCACCTTCCCGGTTGGAACGGCTTCGACGTGCCCGGCCGGCTGCGGCAGGAGCTCGCGACGTCGGTGAGCGTCGAGAACGACGTCAACCTCGTCGCGCTGGAGGAGATGGTGGCCGGGCGGGCCACCGAGGTGAACGACTTCGTCGTCATCTGGCCGGCCGACCTCGTCGGCGCCGCCGTCGTCGTCAACGGGGTGCTGCTGCGCGGCGCCTCCGGTGGCGCCGGCGAGATCGACGGGCTGATGATCCCCGACCGGGCGGCTGCCGACACCGACACGGACCGCTCCGGCGGCACGTACGGAGAACTCCTCAGCAGCACGTCGATCTGCAAGCTCGCGAGGGCCCACGGGCTCGCCGCGCGCAACGGCCACGGTGCCGTGCGCAAGGCGTTGGCCGCGGGACCGGCGGGCCGGGAGTTCCTGGGCGACCTCGCCCGGCGCATCGCCACGGGTGTGGCGAGCGTCGTCGCGGTGCTCGACCCGGAGCTCGTCCTCCTGTCCGGCGACATCGCCCAGGCAGGCGGAACCACGCTCAACGATCTCGTTGCCGCGGAACTGCGGCAACTGGTGGTGCCGCGGACACCTGTCCAGCTGGCGTTGGTGACGGGCAAGCCGGTGCGCAGCGGTGCGCTGCACTCGGCACTGGCCGTCGCGCGCGAGCAGGTGTTCGGCCTCCCGGCAGCCACCACGGCTCCATTCCGCGGCCCAGTGGTCGCCGGGTCCCCACGTTGATCGAGAAGGAGTGCACATGCGCAAGCACACCCGTGCTGCCTTGCTCTGTGTCGCCGCAGCGCTGACCCTCACCGCATGTGCGGCGGGCAAGGGTGGCGGCGCCAGTTCCGAGGCCGCGGCTGCTCCTGGCAAGGACGACAAGCTGACGCTCACGGTCTGGAGCAACTACTCCGACCGCGAGTACGAAGAGGTCACCAAGGCCCTCAAGACGTTCAACAAGAAGTTCCCGAACATCGAGATCAAGCACGAGGGCTCGCAGGACGACGACAAGATCACCGCGGGCATCCGGTCGGGCAACACGCCGGACGTCGCGCTGTCGTTCACCACCGACAACATCGGCCAGTTCTGCTCCTCCGGCGCGTTCCAGCCGCTGAAGTCCTACATCGACCGCGACAAGGTCGACATGGACCAGATCAGCCCGGCGGTCCGCGACTACACCGAGTACAAGGGCAACCGCTGCGCGATGCCCATGCTCACCGACGTCTACGCCATGTACTACAACAAGGACCTGCTCGCGGGCGCCGGCATCACCACGCCGCCGAAGACGCTCGACGAGCTGTACGACGCGGCCGTGAAGGCGACGAAGAAGGCGCCCAACGGCGACATCGAGGTCGCGGGTTACCTGCCCACCATGGGCTTCTACGCCAACCGCCCGACCATCCTCGCGCCGTCGTTCGGCGCGGAGTGGGAGAAGGACGGCAAGTCCTCGCTCGCGAGCTCGCCCGGATTCACCGAGATGATGACGTTCCAGAAGAAGCTCGTCGACTTCTACGGCTACGACCAGCTGGAGCGCTTCCGCGCCGGTCTCGGCCAGGAGTACTCGGCCGACCACGCGTTCCACCAGGGCAAGATCGCGATCATGATCGACGGCGAGTACCGGACCGCCTTCCTCAAGGCGCAGGCACCGCAGATCAAGTTCGGCACCGCCCCGTTCCCGACCTGGAAGCCCGCCGACTACGGCACGGCGTTCACCACCGGCACGATCATGGGCATTCCCAAGGGCGCCAAGAACCCCGGCGCCGCGTGGGAGCTGATCAAGCACCTGTCGTTCGACACCGACACGATCGTCGACCTCTCGAACGCCATCAAGAACGTCCCGAGCACCAAGGCCGCCATGGAGAGCTCCAAGCTCGAGGTGGACGAGCAGTTCAAGACGTTCATCGACCTGGCCAAGAGCGACAAGCTCAAGGGCAACCCGGTCACCCCGATCGGTGACGCGCACATCAAGGCCGTGACCGACTTCTCGGTCTCCTACCAGTCCGGCAAGGTGCCGGACCTCGCCGCCGGTCTCAAGGAAGTCGACAAGAACATCGACGACCAGATCGCCAAGAGCGGCAAGTAGGGAACGCCAGCGATGACCGCCACGCTCAGCGCGAAGCCCGCCCCCGGCCGGGGGCGGGCCCGTGCCCGGCACCGCCTCACGGTGCTCGCGTTCATGGCCCCGGCCCTCGTCGGCTTCGTCCTGTTCTTCGGCTACCCGCTGGTCGCCACGGTCGTCTTCAGCTTCACGAAGTACGACCTGATCAACCCGCCGGAGTTCAACGGGCTCGACAACTACACGTTCATGTTCAAGGATCCGCTGCTCGTCAAGGCGATCACGAACACGCTGTGGTTCGTCGTGGTGCTCACGATCGCGCGGATGGTGTTCGCGCTGGGCGTGGCATCGGTCATCGCTCGCCTGAAGTCGGGCGTCGGGTTGATCCGCACGCTCTGCTACCTGCCGTCGCTGGCACCGCCGGTCGCCGCGACGCTCGTGTTCTTCATGGTGCTGCGCCCCAACGGTGGCCCGGTCGACAGCTTCCTCGGCTGGTTCGGGGTCGACTCGCCGCTGTGGTTCTCCGACCCGGCGTGGGCCAAGCCCGGCATCACGGCGATCATGCTGTGGATCTCGGGCGACCTGATGATCATCATCCTGGCCGCGATCCTCGACGTTCCCCAGGAGCAGTACGAGGCGGCGGAGCTCGACGGTGCCGGCCCGATCCGGCGCTGGTGGCACGTCACGCTGCCGACGATCTCCCCGGTGCTGCTCTTCGGCGTCGTGAACTCGGTGATCCTCGCGTTGCAGCTCTTCACGCAGGCGGTCGTCGCGGGGTCGGCCGGCTCGGGAGCGGCGGACGCGACGGGATCGACCAAGTACCTCGGGTTCCCGGACAACTCGACGCTGACGTTCCCGGTCTACCTGTACACGCAGGGCTTCCGCTACTTCGACATGGGCTACGCGGCCGCGATGGCCACGGTCCTGTTCGTCATCTCGTTCGCCGTGACCATCCTGCTGGTCCAGCGGATGCGCAAGAACTCCACCGCCGAGGAAGGGGGTCCGGGAGCATGACCGCCACGCTGACCAAACCACCGGTCGACGTCCCTTCGGAGCCGGAACAGCCACGCCGCAGGCGCTCGACCGGCGGCTTCCTGAACTGGGTCGCGACGCACGCGATCGGCCTCGCGCTCGGCCTGATGTTCGCCACGCCCGTCGTGTTCGTCTTCCTCACCGCGGTGATGTCGGACAACCAGGCGTTCACCTCGGACCTGTGGCCGCGCGAGTGGCACTGGGAGAACTTCGTCGAGGTCTTCGACAAGGCGCCGCTGTTCCAGTACCTGGTCAACAGCCTCACGTACTCGCTGCTCGCGACGTTCGGCATGCTGATCTCGTCGATCCCGGCGGCCTACGCCCTGGCCAAGCTGAAGTGGCGCGGCCGGAACGTCGCGTTCGTCCTCGTCATCGGCGCGATGATGCTGCCGCCGCAGGTCGTGGCCGTGCCGCTGTACGACACCTGGTCGTCGCTGGGCCTGACGGGCACGCTGGTGCCGTTGATCGCCCCGTACTTCCTGTTCGACGCGTTCAGCATCTTCCTGCTGCGCCAGTTCATGCTCACGATTCCGCAGTCCTATGTGGATGCCGCTCGGGTAGACGGCTGTTCGGAGTTCCAGGCGCTGGTGCGGATCATCGTGCCGATGGCGAAGCCGGGCATCGCGGCCACCGCGCTGTTCTGCTTCCTCTTCACCTGGAACGACTACTTCGGCCCGTTGCTCTACACGGGCGAGGTGAAGGACCAGTGGACGTTGTCGCTGGCGCTGGCGACGTTCAAGGGCATGCACATCGTGCAGTGGAACTCGTCGATGGCGGTGACGTTCCTGACGATGATCCCGGCCGTCGTCCTCTTCGTCTTCGCCCAGAAGTCGTTCGTCAAGGGAATCACGTTCACGGGAGTCAAGGGTTGACTTCCTCTCGCTCGCACACGAGGAGATTCCCACGGCTCGCGCCGCAGGGTTTCTGCTTCGTCACCGATCGCCCGCCCGGAGTGTTCCGTTGAGGTCCTACATCGGCTCCACAGACCGACACCGCCAGCCCGGCGGCCAGAATGTTGCGCGCCGCGTTCACGTCCCGGTCATGGGTCGTGCCGCAGCCACAGGTCCACGTGCGAATGTGCAGGGGCATCGCCCCCGCGAGTGCACCACAGACCGAGCACAGTTTGGACGACGGGAACCAGCGATCGACCACGACCAGCTGCCGCCCGTACCAGCTTGCCTTGTACTCCAGCAGTTGTCGGAACTGCCGCCAGCCCGCGTCACCGATGGCTCGCGCCAAGTGGTGGTTGCGAACCATGTTGGACACGGCGAGGTCCTCGATCACGAGCGTTTGGTTTTCACGCACGAGCCGAGTGCTCACCTTGTGCAGGAAGTCCGATCGCCGATCGGCGATCAGGGCGTGGATGCGGGCGACCTCAACGCGGGCCTTGGCCCAGTTGCTGCTGTCCTTCTGCTTGCGGCCCAACGCACGCTGGGCCCTGGCAAGCATGGCCCGGCCCCGACGCTCGTGCCTGGGATTACCGATCTTCTCCCCACTCGACAGCACCAGCAGGTGGCCAAGGCCCACATCGATCCCTACCGCTGTATCCACAGCGGGCAGCGGCTTCAGCCCGGGGTCTTCGCACAGCATCGACACGAACCACCGACCGGCCGCGTCCAGCGAGACGGTCACCGTCGAGGGCACCGCGCCCTCGGGCAATGGCCGGGACCAGCGGATGTGCAGCGGTTCGGTCATCTTGGCCAGCGTCAGCACGCCGTTGCGCCAGCGGAACGCCGAGCGCGTGTACTCAGCACTGGCGCGAGACTTCTTGCGCGACTTGAACCGCGGATGCCGGGCGCTTTTGGCGAAGAACAGGGAGAAGGCCGACTGCAGGTGCCGCAACGCCTGTTGCAACGGCACCGCCGACACCTCTTTCAGGAACGCCAGCTCCTCCGTGCGTTTCCAGGAAGTCAACAGCGCCGACGTGGTGGCATAGCCGATCTGTTCCCGACGCTGCGCCCACGCGTCGATACGAGCCTGCAACGCCAAGTTGTAGACCTTGCGGACACATCCGAACGTGCGCGACAGCTCCGCCGCCTGCGCTTCCGTCGGATAGAAGCGGTACCGAAATGCCCGCTTCACTGGCCCGTTCACCTTTCACAAACTACCAAGTCGTTGTTCGTCTCCCTGTGGCCAGGGCACGGGGTCTTCACGAAGGACTTCAGATGAAACTCACCGTCGTCGGTGGCGGGTCCACCTACACACCGGAGCTGGTCGACGGCATCGCCGGCCGTCGCACCAGCCTGGCGGTGGACGAGATCGTCCTGGTGGACCCGGACGAGCACCGCCTGGGCATCGTCGGCCCGTTCAGCCAGCGGCTGCTGGAGCACGCCGGGCACCCGGCGAAGGTGCGCACCACCACGTCGCTGGAGGAGGGCGTCGAGGGCGCGTCCGCGGTGCTGCTGCAGCTGCGCGTGGGCGGCCAGACGGCCCGCGCGTCGGACGAGACGTTCCCGCTGACCTGCGGGTGCGTCGGCCAGGAGACCACCGGCGCCGGAGGCCTCGCGAAGGCCCTGCGGACCGTGCCGGTGGTCCTGGACATCGCCGACCGCGTGCGCGAGCTGGCGGGCCCCGACACGTGGATCGTGAACTTCACGAACCCGGTCGGCATCGTGACGCGGGCGTTGCTCCAGGCGGGTCACAAGGCGATCGGCCTGTGCAACGTGGCGATCACCTTCCAGCGCTGGACGTCGTCCCTGCTCGGCGTGGACCCGTCCACCGTGGAGCTGGAGCACGTCGGCCTGAACCACCTGACGTGGGAACGCGGCGTCTACGTGGACGGCGTCGACCGCCTCCCGGAACTGCTGGCGGACCACGTCGAGGGCCTCGCCGAGCACATCGGCATCGACGGCGCCCTGATGCGGCGCCTGAACATGGTGCCGTCGTACTACCTGAACTACTTCTACAACCACGACGCCGTGGTGAAGAAGCAGCTCGACTCACCCCCGCGCGCCGAGGTGGTCGCGACCGTCGAGAAGGAGCTGCTCGACATCTACAGCGACAAGTCGGTGGTCACCAAGCCCGAGCAGCTGGGGCAACGCGGCGGCGCCTACTACTCCGAGGCCGCCGTGCAGCTGGTCCACGCCCTGACCGGCGGCGCGGGCGCGGAGAAGCACGTCGTGAACGTCCGGAACAACGGCACCCTCCCGTTCCTCCCGGACGACGCCGTCGTCGAGGTCTCGTCCACAGTGGACGCCGATGGCGGCAAGCCACTACCGGTCCGCCCGGTGGAGCCGTCCATCTCCGGCCTGATCTCGCACGTCACCGCGTACGAGTACCTGGCCCTGGAAGCGGCGATCCACGGAGGAAGAGACCGCGTGGCGAACGCACTTCTCGCCCACCCGCTGATCGGCCAGCACGCCATCGCGGACCAGCTGGCCGACGAGCTGATCGCGCAGAACCGCGACCTGCTGCCGTGGGTGAAGGGAGCCTGACCACGATGACGGACCGGGTGCTCGCCATCGACGGCGGAAACAGCAAGACCGCAGTGCTGCTGGTGGACGCGGACGGCAAGGTGCTGGCGCAGGTGCGCGGCCCAGGCGCCCCACCACAAACCGTGGGCATGAAGCGCGGCTTGGACGTGTTCGAGGGCTTGGCGCGCGAAGCCGCAGCACAGGCGGGCCTGTCCCCCGACGAGCCGATCGCCCGGCACACGTCCGCCTACCTGGCGGGAGCGGACCTCCCCCGCGAGGAGGAGGACCTGACCAGAGCGATCTCCGAACGCGCGTGGTCCACCACCATCTTCGTGGGCAACGACACCTTCGCCCTGCTCCGCGCCGGCACCGCCGCAGCAGGCGGCGTGGCCGTCGTCTGCGGCGCGGGCATCAACGCCGTGGGCGTGGCCAGAGACGGCCGAACCCACCGCTTCCCCGCACTGGGCGCCATCTCCGGCGACTGGGGAGGCGGCGGCCAACTGGGCAACGACGCCCTCTGGCACGCCGTACGAGCAGAAGACGGCCGAGGCAAACCCACCCTCCTCCTCCCCGCCCTGCTCAAGCACTACGACGAGACCTCCATCCTCAAGGTGGTGGAGAAAATCCACTTCGAGGAACTGGAACTGGACCCGCACGCCCTGTGCCCCTTGGTCTTCGAGGCAGCAGCCCAGGGCGACGAGGTGGCCCTGACCCAGGTCGACCGCCTGGTGGAGGAGATCGTCCTGCTCTCCACGGTCTCCATGCGCAAACTCGACCTGCTGAACGAACCGGTGGACGTGGTCCTGGGCGGCGGCGTCCTGACCAACACAGGCGAAACCGTGGTGGCCCCAGTCCGCCAGCAGATCCTGGAAGCGGCCCCCCTGGCCCAGGTCCGCCTGGTAGACGTCCCCCCGGTGGTAGGCGCCGCCCTCCTGGGCCTGGACCACATCGGCGCCTCCCCAGCAGCCGAACTACGCCTCCGCTCGGCCTACGCGGACCAGGCACGGAACCCCGCGCTGAACGTGGCAGCCAGCGGCTGACCCCAGACCCCGTCTCAGGGGCAGATCGGCGGCGGCGCCTCCTGAGACGGTCCATCCCCACTGCCCGGGGCAACACATCGGCGGCGGCGCCCCGGGCAGTGGCCCACCCCGCAACGCCTCAAGTGCCAGAGGCGTTGCGGGGTTTCCGCTTCGCGCAGGCTGACGCAGGGGTCCCCTTGGATTTCAGCTCCCCCGCGACCCAACGTACAGACGGGGTCTGACACTGCCGCGAAGCCGAAGGCGAGCAGGCGGTGGCGGCACCCGACGCGAGGCCAAAGGCGAGCAGTGAAGGCGAAGCCGAACCGACCGCGAGGCCGAAGGCGAGCCAAGCGATGGCGAAGCCGAGCAGTGAAAGCTTGAAACAGAAGGTTCCGGTGGGGTGGTCCCGTCACGAGCCGTGGCACAGCACTCGCTGCACCTGAGGAGGGGTGTCAACTCGCCACGCTTTTCGGCGAGTTGACACCCCTCCTCAGGTGTGGCTCGCTCTTGCCTCGGTTCGTGACGGGACCACCCCACCCGAACCGCACCACCCACCCAACAGCAAGCCGCCCAACACAAACAGGCGTGCCATCAACCCGCTAACGGCGCTGGCCGGTCTTTGATCAGTTGGCGGGGTCCGGGGCAGAGCCCCGCGCACGAAACGGGACACGCAAGCACCAACGCAACCACCCGCGAAGTCGCGAAAAGCCACTAACCCCACTGTGACAAGCACAACACCGAAGTCAAAAGATGGCTACAAACCAAGACGAATCAGGACGAACCCACTCCCACCCAGCCCACAAAAGAGTAAAACAATCGTCACCCACAGCGACAAAACCTACGATGCCGTAACCGACGGTGGCGTAACCGGCCATTCGTTGTGCATGCTAACTAGTCGCCTGCGAACGGGAGCCGCAGACGAACAGGAAGAACGGGACGGACCGCAAGGGGGATCCAGTGCTACTGCGATGGAACAGTCTCGTGTCCCTGGGGGACAGCTTCACCGAGGGAATGGACGACCCCGGCCCAGGAGACACCTACGTCGGCTGGGCCGACCGCCTCGCGAACATGATCGCGCGACAGGCCCCGGAGTTCCGGTACGCCAACCTGGCGGTCCGCGGGAAAATGCTGCAGGAGATCATCGACGAGCAGGTCCCGCTCGCCATCTCCCTGAAGCCGGACCTCGTCACGTTCTGCGGCGGCGGCAACGACATCCTCACCCCGAACAGCGACCCGGACGCGCTGGCCGAGGTCTACGAGGTCGCGGTGGCGGATCTCAGGTCGGCCGGCTGCGACGTGGTGATCTTCACCGGCTTCGACACGCGGAGCACGCCGCTGCTCAGGAGCATCCGCGGCAAGGTCGCCATCTACAACACCCACCTGTGGTCCATCGCCGAGCGCTACCACTGCCGGATGGTCGACCTGTGGTCGATGCACGCGCTGCACGACCGTCGCGCGTGGAGCGAGGACCGGCTGCACCTGTCGCCGGCGGGGCACCAGCGGGTCGCGCTCAAGACCGCCGAGGTGCTGGGGCTCACCGACGACCACTCGTGGAACGAGCCGTGGCCCGTGCTGCAGCAGACCGACTGGGTCACCCAGCGCAAGGCGGACCTGAAGTGGGCGCGGGAGCACGTCGTGCCGTGGATCGGGCGGCAGCTGCGCGGTGAGTCGATGGGGGACGGTCTGGCGCCGAAGCGTCCGGAACTGCTGCCGATGGCGCGGTGCTCCGAGGACGGTTAGCAAGAGGCCCGACCGGCACTCTCCCCCGAATGCCGGTCGGGCCCTTTCGGGCAGGCGCCTTACCCCCTCGGTAATCCCCCACTCGGCTGCCTGCACGTCCAACATCCCATGTTTTGGGACCGCACGACTAAACGCTCACTAAACCTCGGACGACATCGCGTCCAAAGCGGCCCGCACCTCCACCGCGCGCGCCGAGTTGACCTGCGAATACAGGCGCAACGCCTCCGTCAATTCGGCTGCCGCAGCAACCCATTCCGCCCGGCGGAGCAACACCCCGCCGAGGACGTGCCTGCCGAAGCCCTCCAGGTACGTCACCTCGGCCACCGAGGCCAGGTCGACGACCTGCCGGGCGAGCGACTCGGCCTGGTCCAGCGAGCCGGCCTGCAGGTGCAGCTCGGCGAGGTTGGCCAGACCGCGGATCAGCGCCACCTGGTCACCGGAGCGGCGGTAGACCTCGACGGCGTGGGCCTGGTGCTGCAGCGCCACCTCCACGTGGCCGCGGGCCTGTTCGACCTGCGCCACGTTGTTCAGGCCGTGGCCCTCCCCGACCACGTCGCCCGACTGCTGCGCGAGCTGCACCGACTCCCAGAAGTGCAGCAGCGCCTCGTCGTGCTGCTCCAGCCGGAACAGCACGTCGGCGAGCTGGGCGAGCGTCAGCACCAGGTACTGGCGCTCGCCCAGCTCGGTCGCGAGCCGATGCGCACGGCGCGCGTCCGGCAGCAGGACGGGTCGTCCCAGCCGGGCGTTCGTCGTGTAGGTCGTGTCCAGCATGAGGACCTGGCCGAGGCGGCTCCCCGTCACCTCGGCCGCGGCCAGACCGAACCCGACCAGCGCCACCCACTCCCCCGTGAGGGCGCGCACCGTCGCGTAGGAGTGCAGCAGTCTCACGAGCTGCCACACCTGGTCGTGCAGGCCCGCTTCGGCGGACGCGTGCACGACCGCGACGATGTTGGGCCACTCCTGGTCGAACCAGTCGATCGGGTCGCCGAACGTCGGCAACGCCGTGGAACCGTTGTCCCCCAACGCGAAGTCGAGGCCGTCGCGCGCCGGGCGGATCGCGCGGCGGACGTGGTCGCACGCCACCAGGTAGTAGTTCACCAGGCGCCGCAACGAGTCCTGGTCGGGACGACCCGCTCCCCGCACGTACAGGCGCACCAGCTCGTGCATCGTGAACCCGTCCGGCCACGGCTCGACCAGCAGGTTCACCTCGACGAGCTGCGACAGCCGCGACCGCGCCGACTCGACGCGCGTGCGGGTCAGCGCCGCCACGGCGTGCGGTGACATCCACCGGCCGGGCGCGAGGCCCACGGACTGGAAGATCTCGCCCAGCTCGGACGGCAGGTCGCGGGTCGACAGGTCGAGCGCGCGCGACACGCCCATCCCCGCCTCCGGCAGGTCCAGGCCGCGCATCCGGTGGCCGTCGTCGGCCAGCTCCCCCACCAGCTCCTCGACCGTCCACTCCGGACTGATCACGAGCTTCGCCGCCGCCACCCGCAGCGCCAGCGGCAGCCCGCCGCACAGCTCGGCGAGCTTGCGGGACGCCACCGGGTCCTCCTCGGACAACGGCTTGCCGAGCACGTCGTCCACCAGCTCGCGCGCCGCGTCGTCGTCCAGCGGCCCGAGCTTGCGCACGCGGGCGCTGTTGGTGACGACCAGCCGTTCCATCTTGCTGCGCGACATCACCAGCACCACCGAGCCCGAACCCGGCGGCAGCAGCGGCTGCACCTGCTCGAACGCCGTGGCGTCGTCCAGCACCACCAGCACCCGGCGGCGGTGCAGCAGCGAGCGGTACAGCCCGACGCGGTCCTCCACCGCGACCGGCACGCCGTCCGCCGGCACCCCCAGCGCCACCAGGAACCTGGTCAGCACCTCGCCCGGCTCGGCGTCACCGAGCGACGCGAACAGCACGCCGTGCGGGAACATCTCGGGGTTCTCGTGGCCCCACGTGGTCGCGAGAGCGCTCTTGCCGACTCCGGGCGGCCCGGTCAGCACCGCCACGGTCGTCGAGAGCAGGTTCCTGGTCGCGCACACGTTGTCCAGCCACGCCTTGTCGGCGTCACGGCCGAACAACCGCGACGTGGACGCGGGCAGCAGCGCCGGCACCACGATCCCGGCGCGCGGTGCGACGGGCCGCGACTCCACCGGACCGACCACGCTCAACGCCGGGTCGTCGCGCAGCACCTGTTCCTGCAGCAACCGCAGCTGCGGGCCGGGGTCGATGCCCAGCTCCTCGACGGCGCGGCGCTGGAACCGCTGGTAGGCCTCCAGGGCGTCGGCGCGCTGCCCGGACCGGTAGAGCGCGCGCATGCTGTGGGCCACCAGGCGTTCCCGGAACGGGTACTCGGTGCACAGCCCGCGCAGCTCGCCCACCAGCTCCAGGTGGCGGCCGAGCTCGAGCTCGGCGTCGATGCGCTCCTCCAGCGCCGACAGCCGCAGCTCCTCGAGGTCCGACGTCATCGGGTCGCCCGGCACGTCCGCGAGCACCGGCCCGCGCCACAGCCCCAGCGCCTCCCGCAGCAAGCCCGCCCTGATGGCGGCGGGCTTGCCACGAGCGGACGCCACGAGCTGCCGGGCGCGGTGCAGGTCGAGGCGCCACGGGTCCACGGTCAGCTGGTAGCCGGTCGGCGTCGTGCGGATGACGGCGGAACCCGCCGGGTCCGACTCCTCCAGCACCTTGCGCAACCGCGAGACGTACCCGTGCACGATCGTCCGCGCCGTGGCCGGAGGCGCGTCCGTCCACAGCGCGTCCACGATCTGGTCGATCGAGACGGGTCGGTTCGCCTCGACCACCAGCATGGCGAGCAGTCCGCGCATGCCGCGGCGGCCCAGCTGCACGAGCCGTCCGTCCGCGAGCACCTGGAGTGGACCGAGCACGCCGAACTCGAGTCCGGTTTTGCTCCGCATGCCCCTCCCTCTCCCGCGCTGACGTCGTCACTTCAACAGGTGGGAGGCTCGCCGTCTCAGATACAAGTTCGGTTCGAGTTTCACCGTTCGCTACTGTTCACCTGTGCCGCGAGATCGGAACTCCGTGGTTGACCGCGGCGCCGGGTGCCTCCTCGGCGGCGCCCTGGGTGATGCGCTCGGTGCGCCCGTGCAGTATTTGGGCTGGGCCGACATCCAGCGAGAACACGGTCCGGAGGGCGTTCTGGCGCCTCCGAAACCCGCCCTGTTCACCGACGACACCCAGCTGACGCTGTTCACCGCCGACGGGTATCTGCGCGCCTACGTCCGCGGCAAGCGGACCGGTGAGTGGGAACCGTCCGAGATGGTGTGGCACAGCTACCGGCGCTGGCTGGTCACCCAACAGCAACCCGCCCCCGAACACGGTTCGACGGGCCTGCTCGCCGACGAACGCCTCTACGAGAGCCGCTCGCCGGGCCTGACGTGCCTGCGCGCGCTGGCAGCCGAGACACCGTCCACTCCGGAGAACCCGCACAACGAGTCGTCGGGCTGCAACGGCGTCACGCGCACCGCGCCGGCGGGTTTCGCCCCGTCCGCGGCGATCGCCTACGACCTGGGCTGCCGCTTCGCCGCGCTGACCCACGGCGGCACCGGCGGCTGGGTCTCCGGCGGCGCACTGGCGCTGCTGGTGCACCTGCTGGCCGTGAAGGGCAGGCCGATCCGCGAGGCGATCGACCAGGTCATCGGCCGGGTGCTGCGCGACGACACCTACACCGCGACCGTGCTCACGCGCGCCGTGGTGCTGGCCGAGGAACACGACGGCGCGGCCTCGGTCCGCGTCGACCGCCTCGGCAGCGGCTGGACGGGCCCGGAGGCGCTGGCGATCGCGGTCTACACCGTGCTGACGCACCCGAAGCCGGCGCAGTTCGTGGACGCCATGCGCGCCGCCGCCAACCACTCGGGCGGCAGCGACGCGACGGCCGCGCTCACCGGCAACATCCTCGGCGCGCTGCACGGCGTGGAGGCGCTGCCACGCGACTGGCTGAGCGGCCTGGAGATGGTGGACGTGCTGGACGCAATGGGCCGAGACCTCGGCATGTCGGCCGTAGGCGTCGACTTCAACGAAGACAGGTATGCCTGAGAAGGAGCGGCCCAGCTCCTGACCTGGTGGCTGCCCGATGGAGACCGCGCCTCGCTTTTGCGAGTTCGCGTCGGTCATCCGGTCGCCTCTTCGGGTCAACCGCCGAAGGCGATTCGGCCCGAAGCGGCGGCCGGATGACCGACCAAAGGCGAACTCGCCGCCGCGCCAGCGGCCAATAAACACAGAAACGGCCCGTGGTGAGCGCTCCCGAATTCGCTCACCACGGGCCGTTCCGCACGAAACTGTTGGTCAACAGCAGGCCGGGTCTTGCCCCGAGCGCGAGCTCCGATCCAGCTCTTGATCAACGAAAGACGTGCCCCGGAGTCAACGCTCCGTTGGCCGAGCATGTTAACACATGTGTACCGGAAGTCCAGGGCTCGAGAACACCTGACGATCTTCGTCGACGATGAAGACCGCGCACTCCTCCTGCGTCGCCGCCCACTCGATCCCCTCCCTGCCCAGCGCAAACGCTGCTGTGGCAGTGGTATCCGCGATCGCGAGGTCGGCGCAGTACACGGTGACCGAGAGAAGTCCGGTGACCGGCCGGCCCGTGCGGCCGTCGAGGATGTGCTGCCCACGCTCGTACAACGCTGACGTGGCAACGGCTCCGTCCCGCACGCCGAGCACGACGCTCAGCTGGTCGGCGAGATCGGGATGCCGAACGCCGACGCGCCAAGGCTTTCCGGGCTCGGGCTCGCCGGCCGTCACAACGTCACCGCCGGCGTTGAGACAAAAGCACGAAGCCCCGCCCTCCCGCAGAAGATCAGCCGCCCGCTGCACGGCCCAGCCCTTCACCACCGCGCACGGGTCGAGGCCGCGGCCCGGCACCCGTGCCGTGAAGGCACCGCCGGTCGACTCCTCGTACCAGTCGCACAGCGACAGCACCTCGACCAGGTCCGGGCTGAGCTGCTCCGCGGCCAGCTCGCCGCGGTCCAGCCGCGAGACCTCGCTGTCCGGCTTGAACGGCGAGAACCGCTCGTCCGCCTCGCGCAGCCAGGCGAACGCGCGGTCGGCCAGTGCGGCGTCCCCGTCACGCAGGTCCACCGAGATCGGCAGGCCCATGATGTGCTCGACGCGCCGCACGGCCATGCCTACTGCGCTCCGTCGATGGCGCCCTGCAACGACGTCTTGTAGCCCTCGGAGGTCGCGGTCGCGCCGGACACCGTGTCGATGTCCGCGCTCTGCGCCTTCAGGGCCGACTGCCGCAGCAACGGCAGCGCCATGCGGGTCGGGTTGGAGTTGGGTGCCCGCAACGCCTTCACGTCGGTGATCTTGGTGCCCTGGAACGTCACCTGCACCTGCACGGTGCCCTCGGACGTGTTCACCGCGGGCCCGGACACGCTGCGGGTCTGCGCCTGTTGCTGCGTCGGCTGCTGCTGGGTGGTCGGCGCGGCACCCGTGGTCTTCGGTGCAGCGGACCCCGTGGTCTTGGGCGCTGTCGTCTGCGGAGGCGCGGTCTGTTGCTGCTGCGGCGCTTCCGGCGCGGCGACCTCGCTGATCTCGCCCTCGTGGCCGGCGCCAGGCGAGTACAGCCACACCGGCACGAGGCCGGCGACGCTCAGCGCCAGAACGGGGATTGCCCTCTTCACGTCGTCAGACCTCTCAGTTGGCCAGCGCGAAGCGCTCGGCGTGGACCTGGTTGGCGGGAACTCCCAGTTCGTCGAGGCCGCGCACCACGGCGTCGGTCATGCCGTTCGGCCCGCAGATGAAGACGTCGCGGTCCAGCACGTCCGGCACGAGCGCGACGAGGTTCTCCGGCCCGAGCAGCGGGCCGTTCGGGGTGATGGTCTTCGACGAACCGGTGACCAGCCGCAGCACCGCGCCCTTGGCCCGCACGAGGCCCTCGATCTCGCGCAGCAGCACGGCTTCCCGCGGGTCGGTCACCCGGTACAGCACGACGACGTGCCCCTGGATCTCCTCGAGCAGCGCGCGGATCGGCGTGACACCGACACCACCGGCGACGAGGAGCGCGTTCGGCTTGGTCTGGTGCATGGTCGTGAAGGCGCCGTACGGGCCCTCGGCGAACACGCGCGTCCCGACCTTCACGTTGCGGACGTCGGCGCTGCCGGTGCCGAGCGCCTTGGCGGTGAGCCGCAGGTACTTACCGTTCGGCGCCGCGGACAGCGAGAACGGGTTGGCCTGCCACCAGCGGTCCTTGGTGACGAAGCGCCACAGGAAGAACTGGCCGGCCTTCGCGGGCAGCCGGTCGAGGTCCTTGCCCTCGATGTAGACGGAGACGACGTTGTGCGCCTCGGGCACGACCGCGGCGACCCGGAACTGGTGGCGCCAGTTGCGCCACAGCGGGAGCACCAGACGTCCGAAGAAGACGGACCCGAGAGCCACCGTCCAGAGCCCCCACCAGTAGGCGGTGGCGAGCGCCGAGTTGCGGAACGTGCTGCCCACGGCGACCTGGTGCGTGAACGCCAGGAAGATCGCGACGTAGGTGTACAGGTGGATGAAGTGCCAGTTCTCGTAGGCCATCTTGCGCCGCGCGAAGCGGGCGGAGACCACGCCGACGACCATGATGATCGTCCACGCCACCAGCGCGCGGAGGATGCCCTCCAGCTCGGTCGCCTGCCGCACGATCTCGGCGATCGGCCCTGAGTCGCCCGCGTTGCCGAACGCGATGAAGACCAGGTGCCCGATCAGCATCCAGAAGATCGTGAAGCCGGTCCAGCGGTGCCACGACGTCAGCCTGTCCATGCCCAGACGGCGGTCGAACCAGGGCAGGCGGGCGACCAGCAGCAGCTGGAACGCCATCGCGAGCGCGCCGTAGAGCCCGGTCAGCCTGCCGAAGTTGACCAGCTTGTTCGAGCCGACGCCCGCCGCGTTGAACAGGTAGGTCGCGAACGCCGCGTTGGCCAGGAGGAACACGTACAGGCCGGCTTTGGCCAGCACCTTGTGCCGCGTCGCGCGCCCGGCGGGAGCCGGTCGCACGGGGTGCTGCAGGGTGGTCGTCACGGCGGGCTCCTCGGTCTGGCGGCGGCGGTGGAGTCGATCTCGATCCTCAGCTCCCGAGCTGTGCACCCGCTTTGGACGGGCTGTCGACTTCCTGTCGATCGGGCGCGGGGGTCGTCGGGTGGCGCACCATGAGCACGTGGACAAGGGGAATTCGGTTCGACTGCTCGTCGTCGACGACGAGCCGCACATCGCTGACCTGGTCGCGACGGTCGCCCGTTACGAGGGCTGGCAGGCGTCGACCGCGCTCAACGGCGAGGAGGCCCTGAGAGAGGCCGCCGAGTTCCACCCGGACATCGTCGTCCTCGACCTCATGCTGCCCGACCTGGACGGGTTCACCGTCCTCGATCGGCTCCGGGCGGCCGGCGCGATGGTTCCCGTGGTCTTCCTGACCGCCCGCGACGGCACCGCCGACCGCGTGGCGGGACTCACCCGCGGCGGCGACGACTACCTGGTCAAACCCTTCTCCGTCGAGGAGCTGATGGCCCGGCTTCGGGCAGTGCTGCGCCGGTCGACGGGCCCGTCGTGGAAGCGGTCGGTCCTGAAGGTCTCCGACCTCGTGATGGACGAGGACACCCGCGAGGTCCGCCGCGGCGGCAAGCTCGTGACGCTCACGCCGACCGAGTACGAGCTGCTCCGCTACCTCATGCGCAGGTCACCCGCCGTGCTGACGAAGGCGCAGATCCTCGACCACGTGTGGGAGTACGACTTCGGCGGCCGGTCGAACGTGGTCGAGCTCGTCATCTCCCACCTGCGCCGCAAGCTCGACGACGGCCGCGAGCCGCTGATCCACACCGTCCGCGGTGTGGGGTACGTCCTGCGCAGAGCCGCAGAATGACCCCCGTGCTCACACCCGTCCGCGAATGGAGGCTCGGCACCCGGCTCGCTCTCGGCCTCGGCGCGCTCGCGCTGACCGTGTTCGTGATCGTCGGCTGGGTCATGATCGCGTCGATGCAGTCGTTCCTCGACCGCCGTCTCGACGACCAGATGGTGATCAGCCAGACCAGCGCGGTCAAGGAGGTCGAGGCCCACGGGAGGGTCAGCAAGCTGCCGCCGGACTGGTTCGCCGTCGTCTACAGGATCGAGGACGGCCGGGCGAAGGCCCTGGCCGGCGAGCAGCAGCCGCAGGACCGCGAGGAGTTCGACGACCTCGCGACCAAGGCGCTGGCCAAGGACACGTTCTCGACCGACTACCTGCGCGACGAGGGCAAGTTCCGGCTGCGCGCGTGCCAGGTCGTCAAGGACGAGTACATCCTGGTCAGCGCGGCCCCGATGCACGACAGGGACGGCACGATCTCCCAGCTCGTCACGGTCGGCGTGATCGCGTTCCTGTCCGCCCTGGTCGCACTCGTGGTGGGCGGCCAGGCGCTGATCCGCAGGGGCATGCAGCCGCTGTCGGACATGGCCGACACCGCGCACGACATCTCGTCCCACGATCTGACCGACTCCGCCGACCTCACCGTGCGGGTCGACGCCAGCGGCGGCGGCGTGGAGGTGGAGGAGCTGCGCGAGGCGTTCAACAAGATGCTCGCGCACATCGACTCGTCGCTGGCCGCGCGCACGGCCGCCGAGCAACGCCTGCGCCGGTTCATCGCCGACGCCTCGCACGAGCTGCGCACGCCGTTGACGTCGTTGCGCGGCTACGCGGACCTGTTCAAGTACGCGGCGGCCAACGAGCCGGGCGAACGCGAGAAGCACCTGGAGAAGCTGCGGTCGGAGGCCGCGCGGATGAGCGTGCTGCTCGACGACCTGCTGCTGCTGGCCAGACTGGACTCCGCGGCGGCCGAACCGCCGCTGCGACCGGAGGAGCTCGACCTCTCGGTGGTCGCGGAGGCGGCGGCGGACGCGTTCCGCGCGGGCAGGCCGTCGCACGTGCTCGACCTCGACGCCGACACGGTGACCATGACCGCCGACCCGACCCGGTTGCGGCAGGTGCTCGACAACCTGCTGACCAACGCGGCCGTGCACACCCCGCCCGGCACCGCCGTGCAGCTCAAGGTGACGGCCGAGAACGGCTGGGCGGTGGTGCGGGTGAGCGACACCGGCCCCGGCATCCCGGAGGCCGACCAGGCGCGGATCTTCGACCGGTTCTACCGCGTGGACGACTCGCGGACCCGGCAGCGCGGGGGCAGCGGCCTGGGCCTCGCCGTCGTTCGATCCCTCGTGGAGGCGCACGGCGGCACGATCGAGCTGGCCAGCCGGCCGGGAGCGACGGTCTTCTCGATCCGCCTCCCCCGGCACCAGCACTAGCGGTTCACTCCGCCTGCGACGACTGCGCCCACAGGTCGATGCCCGACTCGACGGCGTACTTGTCGATCTCCGCCAGCTCGTCGTCGGTCAGCGGCGGCGCCTGCAGGGCCGCGAGGTTCTGCTCCAGCTGCTCCACCGACGACGCGCCGATCAACGCCGACGTGACGCGCGGGTCGCGGATCGTCCAGGTCAGCGCGAGCTGCGCCAGCGACTGCCCGCGCGACTTCGCGACCTCGTTCAGCGACCGGATGCGGCCGAGGTTCTCGTCGCTGAGCAGGTCCGTCGACAGCGACTTGCCCTGCGTCGCGCGCGAACCCTCGGGGATCCCGTTCAGGTACCGGTCGGTCAGCATGCCCTGCGCGAGCGGCGAGAACGCGATGCAGCCCGCGCCGACCTCCTCCAGGGTGTCGAGCAGCTCCGGCTCGATCCAGCGGTTCAGCATCGAGTACGACGGCTGGTGGATCAGCAGCGGCACGCCGGCGCTCTTGAGCAGCTGGGCCGCCTCCCGCGTCTTGGCCGGCGAGTACGACGAGATGCCGACGTAGAGCGCCTTGCCCTGCTGCACGGCGGACACGAGCGCGCCCATCGTCTCCTCGAGCGGCGTCTCCGGGTCGAACCGGTGCGAGTAGAAGATGTCGACGTAGTCGAGCCCCATCCGCGTCAGCGACTGGTCGAGCGAGCTGAGCAGGTACTTGCGGCTGCCCCACTCCCCGTACGGCCCCGGCCACATGTCGTAGCCCGCCTTCGTCGAAATCACCAGCTCGTCGCGGTGCGGCCTGAGATCATCCTTCAGGATCTGCCCGAACGTGATCTCCGCGCTTCCGTACGGAGGTCCGTAGTTGTTGGCGAGGTCGAAGTGCGTGACACCGAGGTCGAACGCCCTGCGCGCGATCCCGCGGCCCGACTCGTAAGGCCGGTCGCCGCCGAAGTTGTGCCACAGGCCGAGCGAGATGGCGGGCAGCTTGAGACCGCTGCGTCCCGTCCGCCGGTAAGTCATCTGGTCGTAGCGCGCGCTATCCGCGAGGTAGGACATGGTGCCCACAATGTCACGTCCTGATGGGACAGAGCAGGACATGAAGCGCGCCGCACTGGCCGGGGAGGTGCTCGACCTCTCCCGTCGCGGGAACAACGTGCTGCGCGCCGAGGCGATCGAGGACCTGCTGCAGGCGGGAGGGCTGAGCCCGGTCGGGCTCCAGGTCTCCGGTGCGCGGATCACCGGCAGGCTCGCCCTCGACTTCCTGAGGTCCACGGCACCGCTGCTGCTCGACGCCTGCCTGTTCGAGGAGCCGCTGTCGTTCTTCCACGCCGAGCTGCCCGCGTTGTCGCTCGACGACTCGACGATGCCGGGCATCTCCGCGGAGGGCCTGCGCACCGGCTACCTCACCCTGCGCGACGCCCGCTGCACCGGCGTCCTCGACCTGGACAACGCGCGGATCGACGGCCCGTTGTTGCTGGACGGGAGCAGCCTGCGCGGGATCAGCGGCGGCAGCATGCACGTGAGCCGCGACGTCTGGATGCGACGTGTCCTGATCACCGCCAAGGGCGTCGGCTGCTGGTTCGACAGCTGCGAGATCGGCACCGACCTGGTGCTCGAGAACGCGGTCGTGGACGCTGCGGAGACGGCCCTGAACCTCAACGGCGCCCAGATCGGTGGCATGGTCCGCGTCAACGACAGCTTCCTGCGGGCTTCACGGGAGGGCGACGCGTTCGTGTCCCTCGACGCGTCGGCCCGCGGCATCGTCATGACCCGCACGGTGTTGCGCAGCAACTCGGGCAACGCGCTCTGCGCCGACGGCGCCCACCTCCGCGCAGGCCTCGCCCTCCTCGACGGGTTCGACGCGCTGTCGCACGGCACCGAGGACACGGTCCGGATGGTCAACGCGAGGCTGGGCGGCGCGCTCGTGCTCAAGGGATCGGTTCGCAGCCGGGCGGCGCAGGCGATCTCCGTGCACCGGGCGGCCGTCGACGGCAACCTGCTGCTGAACGCGGACCTCGTCGAGGCGAAGTCGGTCCTGGCCGCGGTGGAGGTGAGCGACAGCGACATCGGCGGTGAGCTCGCGGTCCTGCCGGCCGAGGTCGTCAACCGCGGCAGGGGGCTCGCGCTCGACCTGTTCAGCACCAGGGCGGGGCGAGCCCTGCAGATCGACGTCCCCGCGCTCGTGGCCGGCCGCCGGTTCGCGGTGACGCTGAACGGCCTCACCTACCCCGAGCCGCCGGACGACACCGGCGCGTGGCTCAGGATGTTCCGCGACCACACCACGAGGTACGAAGCCCAGCCCTACCAACAGCTCGCCGCCGTCCACCGCGCCGCCGGCCACGAGCACACCGCCCGCAAGGTCCTGATCGCCCAGCAACGCGACCTCCGCCGCCGCGGCGACCCCGGCAACAAGCTGTGGCACTGGTTCCTGGGCGTCACGCTCGGCTACGGCTACAAGCCGTCCAGGGCGGTGGCCGGGTTGCTGGTGACGTTCCTGCTCGCGATCGGTCTGGTGTGGACGGCCGGCGCCCAGAACGGCCTCACGCCGGCCAAGGACCGGCCCGCGGACTCCTGTTCACCGGTGAACAGGATCAGTCTTGCGGCCGATCTGGCCATCCCGCTCGTGAAGCTCGGTGGGACACCGCGCTGCGAACTGGCGAACGGACCAGCCGGGCAGTGGGCGACCGGAGCAGGCTGGGTGGTGCAGATCCTCGGCTGGTCGTTCGCCACGTTGAGCGTCGCGGGCTTTACCGGGCTCGTTCGCAAAAGCTGAGGATTCGTCATAACGAAATGAGATGAGGGTCCGCCCACCTGGGCGAACCCTCTTCCGCTTTGGAGCCGGCGAGGGGAATCGAACCCCTAACCTTTCGCTTACAAGGCGAGTGCTCTGCCAATTGAGCTACGCCGGCCTGCGGTTGTTCGCGAACATGGTAAGCGCCCGTTGCTGGTGCTCCCTGCGGCGAACGGTCTGCTCTCAGTGTGATCGGATTGCTCCGACCGGAGCTGGACCAACCAACTGAGTGGATCAGAGCGCCGAGCAGGGCGCCTTGACCAGGTCAGGAGGGTAATCGACAGACAGTGATCATGTCCTCCTTTTCGGGTCCCCCGATCGGAGGTGGTCGACGACACATCATAAGTCGAAGTACTCGTCACGATCGCACAACGGAGGTGCGAGAGATTTCAACCAACAACCTGCACGGCCCCTCGCTGCCCGACGACACCACTGTTCACCTGGTCCTGGATCTCGCCCTCAGGATCGGTGAGGTCCAAATGTCCAGCGGGGCCGGCGCCGCCGATGTGACAGCGACGATTCTTTCCGTCACCGAGAGCTATGGACTTCCGCACACGGAAGTCGACGTGATCTACACCTCTATCAGCGTGTCGTGTCATCGGGGCACGGAGGCGCCTCCGGTGACCGCCGTGCGCGTGGTCCGGCAGCGCGGTCTGGACTACACGCGCCTCGCGGCCGTCGAGCACCTCGTGCACAACCTCGGGCCGATCGAGGACGCGCACGCGAAGCTCGAGGACATCACGAACGCCCAGCACCCGTACCCGCGCTGGGTCGCCACCGCGGCGTGGGGCGGAATGGCCGCCGCGGTCGCGTTCCTCGTCGGCGGCGGGCTGGTGCTGGCGCTCACCGCCGCGGCCATCACGGCCGTGGTCGACCGGGTCGGCCGGATCCTCAACCGCCGCGCGCTGCCGTTCTTCTTCCAGCAACTGGTCGGCGGCGCGCTCGGGACGGGTGCCGCCCTGGCCGTGTACGCGACCGGGCTGCTTCCCGTGCGCCCCAGCCTGCTCGTGGCCGTCGGCATCGTCGTGCTGCTGTCCGGGCTCGCGCTGGTGAGCACCGTGCAGGACGCGATCTCCGGCTACAACGTCACCGCCGCCGGCCGCACCGTGGAGACCGTGCTGCTCAGCGCCGGCCTGATCGCGGGCGTCGCGCTGGCGATCCGCGCCGCCGTCCACTTCGGACTCGACATCAAGCTCAGCGACCCGCTGCCCGCGCTGATCTCCGCGGTGCCCCTGCAGTTCGCGGCCGGCGCGGCGACGAGCGCGTTCTTCGCACTCGCCTGCTACGCCCAGCCCCGCGCCCTCGTGGCCGCCGCCGTCTCCGGTGCGATCGGCACGGCCGCCTACGGGCTCGTGACGAGCTTCGGCCTCGACGTGCTGCTCGGGTCCGCGGTCGCCGCCGCGATCACCGGGTTCGGCGGCGCGACGCTGACCCGCCGCCTGCGCATCCCGACGCTCGTCGTCGTGCAGGCAGGGGTCGTGCCGCTGCTGCCCGGCTGGACCACGTACCGGGGCCTGTTCCAGCTCACCGCGGAAGGCGACCCGGCCGGCCTGAGCACGCTCGTGTTCGCGAGCGGCATCGCCCTCGCGCTGGCCGGTGGCGTCGTGCTCGGCGAGTACCTGGCCCAGCCGGTCCGCACGGGTCTGGGTCGTTTGGAGCGGAAGTTCGCGGGGCCGCGACTGTCCGGGCCGCTCAGGCCCACGAAGCGTCGGTTGGAGTGAACCTGCTTGTGACGGCCGTTACACGACACGCGACACGTTCGCATCGCCACTAACCTGGGCATTTGTGAGCATGGACATTGGCGAGAACGGGGCGGAGTTCGTAGTCGTGGCCAACCGGCTGCCGGTTGACCTGGAGCGTCTGCCCGACGGGACGGAGCGCTGGAAGCACAGCCCAGGAGGGCTGGTGAGCGCGCTCGAGCCGTTCCTCCGCTCACACAGCGGCGCGTGGGTCGGCTGGCCGGGCGTGGCCGACGCCGACGTGGCGCCGTTCGAGGACGACGGCCTGCTGCTGCACCCCGTCGAGCTCTCGGCCAAGGAGGTCGAGGACTACTACGAGGGGTTCTCGAACGGCACGCTCTGGCCGCTCTACCACGACGTCGTCGCGCAGCCCGCGTTCCACCGGCACTGGTGGAACGCCTACGTGAAGGTCAACCAGCGGTTCGCCGACGCGACCGCGAAGGTGGCCGCGCAGGGCGCGACGGTGTGGATCCAGGACTACCAGCTGCAGCTCGTCCCGGCGATGCTGCGCGACCAGCGGCCCGACCTCAAGATCGGCTTCTTCCTGCACATCCCGTTCCCGCCGGTCGAGCTGTTCATGCAGCTGCCGTGGCGCACGGAGATCATCCGCGGCCTGCTCGGCGCCGACCTGGTGGGCTTCCACCGGCCCGGCGGCGCGCAGAACTTCCTCTGGCTGGCCCGCCGCCTCGTCGGCCTGGAGCCGAGCCGCGGCACCGTCGGCGTGCGGACCAGGCCCGGTGTCGTGCAGGTCGGCGACCGCACGGTGCGGGTCGGCGCGTTCCCGATCTCGATCGACAGCGCGGGCCTCGACGCGGTGGCCAGGCGCAAGGAGACGCAGGCCCGCGCGAAGCAGATTCGAGCGGACCTCGGCAACCCGAAGCGCATCCTGCTCGGCGTGGACCGCCTCGACTACACGAAGGGCATCGACGTCCGGATCCGCGCTCTTTACGAGCTGATCGCGGACGGACGAGTGGACCCCGAGGACGTCGCGATGGTCCAGCTCGCCACGCCCAGCCGGGAGCGCGTCGACCACTACGTGACGATGCGCAAGGACATCGAGCAGTCCGTCGGCCGGATCAACGGCGAGTTCGGGCGGGTCGGCAAGCCCGTCGTGCACTACCTGCACCAGTCGGTGAACCGCGAGGAGCTCGTCGCGTTCATGAGCGCGGCGGACGTCATGGTCGTCACGCCCGTTCGGGACGGAATGAACCTCGTGTGCAAGGAGTACGTGGCCTGCCGTTATGATCTTGGTGGGGCTCTGGTGCTCAGCGAGTTCGCCGGCGCTGCCGCAGAGCTGACCAGTGCGTTCCTGGTGAACCCCCATGACCTGGACGGTGTCAAGAACGCTCTGCAGGCCGCCCTCGACATCGATCCCGCTGAAGGCCGCCGTAGGATGCGCGCGCTGCGCCGACAAGTCCTCACCCACGACGTTGACCGGTGGGCGAGGTCGTTCCTGGAGGCGTTGGGCACGCAGACCTCGGTCTGAATCCTTTCAGACCTGCCAATGACCCATCAAGTGCTCCTGGAGGGGCGTTGACCGCCGAGGCCCTCCCCGCCGAACTGCGCAGAGCGATCGTGCAGCTGGCCCGTACACCTCGACTGCTAGTCGCAAGCGACTACGACGGAACACTCGCGCCGATCGTCGCCGACCCGGAGCAGGCCCGCCCGCTCCCGGAGTCGGTGAACGCGCTGCGTTCGCTGGCGTCGCTGCACGAGACCACATCAGCCGTGATCTCCGGTCGTGCGCTGCGCGACCTGGCCACGCTGTCCCGGCTGCCCGGCGAGGTCCACCTCGTCGGGTCGCACGGGTCCGAGTTCGACGTCGGCTTCGTCCACGCGCTGGACGCCGACGCCAAGGCCCTGCTCCGCCGTCTCGAGGCCGAGCTGGAGCAGATCGCAGAAGGCCAGGAGGGCGTCCAGCTCGAGGTCAAGCCGGCCTCGGTCGCCGTGCACGTGCGCCGTGCCGCCACCGAGGCCATCGGTGAGGCCGTCCTCTCGGCCGTCCGCTCCGGCCCTTGCACCTGGGACGGTGTGCAGGTCACCGAGGGCAAGGCCGTGATCGAGCTCGCCGTCGTGGAGACCAACAAGGGCCAGGCGCTGGACATCCTGCGCCACCAGGTCGGTGCCACCGCGGCGATCTTCCTGGGCGACGACGTGACGGACGAGAAGGCGTTCGCGCGCCTGTCCGGCCCGGACGTCGGCATCCGCGTGGGTGCCGGCGAGTCGCTGGCCGAGCACTACATCGCCGACCCGTCCGACGTGGCGACCGTGCTCGCGTTCCTGCTGGAGGAGCGCAGGGCGTGGCTGCACGGCGACCAGGCCGTGCCGATCGAGCGCCTGACCATGCTCGCGAACGAGCGTTCGGTGGCGTTGGTGACGCCGGACGCGAAGGTGAACTGGCTGTGCCACCCGGAGCCCGACTCGGCGGCGATCTTCGCCGACCTGCTCGGCGGACCGGCCGCGGGCCACTTCTCGATCAAGCCGGAGCACGGGTCGCTGCCGCTGGGCCAGCGCTACCTGCCGGGCACGATGATCGTGGAGACCCGCTGGTCACGCCTGCTGGTGTCGGACTACCTGGAGCACAACCTCTCCTCGCACCGCACGGACCTCGTCCGGCGGATCTCGGGCTCGACGAACGCGGTGATCACGTTCGCGCCGCGGCCAGAGTTCGGCCAGGTGCCGGTCCGGTTCATCCGCGAGCGCGACGGCCTGCGCGTCGTCGGCACGTCGGACCCGATGGTGCTGCGGTCTCCCGGCGTCGACTGGGAGATCACCTCGGACGGCATGCAGGAGACCGCCCGCGCCGTCGTCCGCCCGCGTGAGGGCGCGCCGGTGCTGCTGGAGCTGCGCTGCGGCACCGACGACATCTCCGAGCACCCGCTGAACGAGTCGGTGCGCCGCGACCTGGCCGCCAGCTACTGGTCGGACTGGGCGGCGGGCCTGCACCTCCCGAAGGTGCAGACGGACCTGGTGCTGCGCTCGGCGCTGACGCTGCGCGGCCTGGTCCACAAGGACTCCGGCTCGATCATGGCGGCGGCCACCACGTCGCTGCCGGAGGAGCTCGGCGGCGTCCGCAACTGGGACTACCGCTACTGCTGGCTGCGCGACGGCGCGATGACCGCCGCCGCCCTGGTGTCGGTGGGCTCGTACGCGGAGGCCGACGGCTTCCTGGCGTGGCTGCACCGTGTCCTGGAGACCATCCCGGGCCCGGAGCGGCTGCACCCGCTGTACACGCTGCACGGCACCCAGCTGGGCGCCGAGGCCGTGATCGACACGCTGCCCGGCTACGCGGGCTCCCGCCCGGTGCGCGTGGGCAACCTCGCGAACCAGCAGGTGCAGCTCGACGTGTTCGGCCCGGTCGTCGACCTGGTCGTCCAGCTGGCCACCGCCCGCGGCGCGCTGTCGGACACCGACTGGGCCATGGTCCAGGCGATGGCCGAGGCCGTCTCCCGCCGCTGGCACGAGCCCGACCACGGCATCTGGGAGGAGCGGCACGCGCCGCGCCACCACGTGTACTCGAAGGTCATGTGCTGGCTGACCATCGACCGTGCGATCAAGCTCGGCGAGCAGTTCGGCCGCGCACTGGACCCCTCGTGGGTGCCGCTGCGCGACACGATCTCCACGGACGTGCTGAAGAACGGCTGGAACGACGAGGTCCAGTCGTTCACCACGGCCTACGACGGCGACGACCTGGACGCGGCCTCGCTGTTCGTCGGCCTGTCCGGCCTGATCGATCCCACCGACGAGCGCTTCCAGTCGACGGTGACGGCCATCGAGGCGGAGCTGCGGTCCGGCTCCACGGTCTACCGCTACCACCGCGACGACGGCCTGCCGGGCGACGAGGGCGGCTTCCACCTGTGCGCGGCGTGGATGATCGAGTCCTACCTGCTCACCGGCCGCCGCACCGAGGCCGAGGAGCTCTTCGGCCAGATCGTCGCGGCGGCGGGCCCCACGGGTCTGCTGCCCGAGGAGTACGACCCGGTCGCCGAGCGCTCGCTGGGCAACCACCCGCAGGCGTACTCGCACCTGGGCCTGATCCGCTGCGCCCAGCTGCTCTCGCAGTGAGTTCGTGCCTCCGCGGTCCTCTCAGGGCCGTGGAGGCACCTTCTCGATGATCGTCGCGATCCCCGGCGAGCTCCCGAGCAACGTGATCCGGTCACTCCGCACGAGATGAGCCCAGGCCGGCGGCACGAACGGCCTCAGCCGCGCCGTGGCGGTCTCCCCGGCCTTGAGCACGGGCTTGGACTCGATCCACAAGGCGGCGACCCGCTGCTGGTTGCCCGTGACGTCCCAGGTGGGCCGCTCGCCCCGCGCCTGCACCGGTTCCGCGTCGGCAGCCAACGTCAGTTCCACGCGCCAGAGCCCTTGGATCGACTCCACGCAACGCCACTGGAACCAGGCGTCGTCGGCCTCCATCTGCGTGGCGGCCTCGGCGAGCAGGGCCCAGTAGCGCGGCGTCTGCCACGTGTTGCCGCCGAACTCGCCGAGCAGGTCGAGGACCAGCTCCCACTCCTCGTGGTCCACGTAGTCGCGCAGGTCCTCGGTGCGCACCTCGGGCGGCACCAGGTCCACGGCGAACCGCAACAGCTCGCCGATCTCGCGGTCGTGTCTCCCCAACACCCGCGTATGAGATCACGCCGGTGGAACCGGACACGCCCCGCCCGGTCCCGGACTCCCACCGCGGGGCAGCACTCGGCCACGCCGTCCCGAGCTCAGTCCTCGTCGCCCCCGCCCTTGCTCTCGCCCTTGCCGCTGGTGCGCCGCCGGTTCAGCCCCAGCACGTCCAGCGCCGACACGAGGTCGTTCGCCACCAGCGCCCGCACCCCGTCCGGCAGCGGTCCGTGGTCCGGCGGCACCAGCGCCTTCTTGAACCCGAGCCGCGCGGCCTCCTGCAGCCGCTTCCCGACCCCGTTCACCCGCCTGATCTCCCCGGCGAGCCCCACCTCGCCCAGCACCACCAGGTCGGCGGGCAGGGCGATCTCCCGCTCGGCGGAGGCCACCGCCAGCACCACCGCGAGATCGGCGGCGGGCTCGACCAGCCGCATGCCGCCGACGGTCGCGGTGAAGACGTCCTTCTGGAACAGGTTGACCTTGCCGCGCTTCTCCAGCACCGCCAGCGCCATCGAGATCCGCGCGGAGTCCAGCCCGCTGACCGCACGCCGGGGCGCGGGCAGGTTCGTCTTGGCCACCAACGCCTGCACCTCGCCGAGCATCGGCCGCTTGCCCTCGACGATCACCGTGACGCAGGTGCCCTCGACGGCCTTCTCGCGGCGCGTCAGGAACAGCCCGGACGGGTCCGGCACGCCCACGATCCCGTCGTCGCGCAGCTCGAAGCAGCCGACCTCGTCCGCGGCGCCGTAGCGGTTCTTGATGCCGCGCAGCAGGCGCAGACTGGAGTGGCGATCACCCTCGAACTGCAGCACGACGTCGACGAGGTGCTCCAGAACCCGAGGCCCCGCAACGGATCCGTCCTTGGTGACGTGACCGACGAGCACGACCGGCAGCCCGCGCTCCTTGGCCATGGCGATCAGCCCGGACGCCACCGTCCGCACCTGCGTGACCCCGCCCGGCACGCCCTCGACGCTGACGGTCGACATGGTCTGCACGGAGTCGACGATCAGCATCGACGGCTTCACCTGGTCGACCTGCCCGAGCAACGCGCTGAGCTCGCTCTCGGCCGCCAGGTACATCTCGCCGTGCAGGTTGCCGGTGCGCTCGGCCCGCAGCCGCACCTGCCCGGCCGACTCCTCACCCGTGACGTAGAGACAACGCCCGTGCGACTCGGCCCACCGATGTGCCGTCTCCAGCAACAACGTCGACTTGCCGACCCCGGGCTCCCCCGCCAGCAACACCACGGCACCGGGCACGAGCCCGCCACCCAGCACCCGGTCGAACTCGCTCACCCCGGTCGACAACGCCCGAGCCGACTCGATGTCGACCTCACCGATCGGCCGAGCCGCCGACGTGGGCGCGCCGGCCACCACACGGGTCACCGACGCGGTGCCGCGTTCCTCGATGCTGCCCCAGGCCTGGCACTCGGGGCAGCGGCCGAACCACTTCGCCACCTCGTGCCCGCACTCGGCACAACGGAAGATCGGCCGCGCTGTCTTCGCCACGAACAAGACGTTAGAGGACGCCACCGACAGTATTTGTTGGCCGCTGCTCCGCAGCGGCGGCGAGTTCGTTCTCAGTCGGTCGTCCGGTCGCCGCTTCGGGCCGAATCGCCTTCGGCGGTTGACCCGAAGGGGCGGCCGGACGACCGACACGAACTCGCAAACCCAGGTCCGCCGGAGCCTCAGGAAGCTCGCAAGTCAAGGCCGGAGCCTCACGAAGCTCGCAAACCCAGGTCAGGCCGTGCGCGGTGAACTTCTTCGAGATTTTTCGGGCCCGTTGTCGATCCGCCGTCGTGGCCGTTCGACGCATCAGTGGAAGGACACGACAGCCTGGAGGACACAGTGACCACCGCAACCGCGACCCAGACCCGCAAGTTCGCCCTCGGCCGCTACGCCACCGTCGTCACCCGCGTGCTGACCGGCCTGCTGTTCGCCACGACCGGTCTCAACGGCTTCCTGATGTTCATGCCCGCCCCCGACCCCAGCACGATGGCGCCGGACGGCGTCGCGTTCAACACGGCCCTCTACGCCACCGGCTACATGGTGCAGCTGCTGTCCGGCGCCGAACTGGTCGCCGGCCTGCTGCTGGTCGTCGGCCGCTACGTCCCGCTGGCGCTCGCCCTGCTGGCGCCGGTGGTCGTGAACATCTTCCTGTTCCACGTCTTCCTGGAGCCGGCGGGCATCGCCATGGCACTGCTGGTGGTCGCCGCCGAGATCGGCCTGGCATGGGCGTACCGCGACAAGTTCCGCCCGATGCTGCAGGCCTCGTAGCCCCCGGCCCCGCACACGAAAGCGCCGCCCCTCACGAAGAGGGAGCGGCGCTTTCACATGTCAGGAGCCAAGCCAGGCGTTCTTGCGAGTTCGCGTCGGTTGCCCCGGGTCCTCTTCCGGGTGAACCACCCCAGGAAGCCCGAACCAAAGAGAGAAAAGGAAGAAAAAAAAAAGAAAAAAAAACGCCACCCCGTGTA
>NZ_JBHYGW010000017.1:0-11797 GCF_042738015.1 Lentzea sp. NPDC059081 | reverse complement strand
GGTCGCCTCTTCGGGTCAACCGCCGCAGGCGATTCGGCCCGAAGCGGCGACCGGACGACCGACAAGAGGCGAACGAGCCGCCGCCTGCGGAGCAGCGGCCAACAAGCACAGCGGCAAGAAACTCAGTGACCGCCGGACTCATGTCCTTCGCTGACGCGCTTGTGCTCGGACGGCGCCACCGGCACCTCGATCGTCACCGAACCGGCCTTCTCGAACAGGAACGTGATCTTCACCGTCTGCGCGGCCACGACCTCGCGGTTCAGCTTCTTCAGCGTGCAGCGGATCTCCAGCACCTCGAGGTCCGGGTCCACCGGCGCCGACGACGAGGCCGACGGACGGCCCGAGGACGACGAACCGACCGAGGACGACGGCGCGCCCGAGGTCACGGAGACCGACGAAGAAGGCACACCCGAAGACGACGCGGGCGCGTTCGACGAAGAAGGCACACCGGACGAGGACGGCACGCCCGAGGAAGTCGACACGACCGAGGAGGACGCGGCGGAGGACGAAGGCGCGGAGGTCTTCGTCGGCGCCTTCGAGGCGTCGTACTCGGCACGCAGCGCGTACTGGGCCGGGATCTCCTTCGAGCCCGCGACCTCGGCCTCGCCCTCGGCGGCGTCCGACTTGATCGACAGCAGCTTGTCCGGGGTCGAGCCCGTGTTCGCGATGACGAACGTGAGCGGCGCGTCGGCACCGTCGGCGTAGCGGTTGCCGTCCGGCGGGAAGGCCAGCATGACGTTGCGCACCGCGATCGGGCCCGCGTTTCCGCTGGCACCGTCGACGGCGGCGACCTGGGTGTCGGTCTGGGTGATCTGACCGGCGCTGCAGCCGACCGCGGCCAGACCGAGGCCTGCGGCCAGCGCCGCCGTCGCGATCAACCGGCGAGACACTCCTGAGTTCACGGCTCCAGCGTCCTTCCTAGGGAACAACCACCAGGCAAAGAGCCTAACCGGGGCCCGGATCGGGGACGCGACGTGGTGCCAATCGATCTTGACAACCCCGTACGTTGCACGCGAACAGGTGGTTTGTCAACCCCCCGCGTGGCCCTGACCAGCACTAACGGATCTTCGAGCGGCGTTCGAAGGGTTGCTGGACGTGTTAGGATGGAGGAAGCGAAAGGGGCAGAGGACACATGGTTTTCAAGGTCGGAGAGACCGTCGTCTACCCGCACCACGGTGCCGCTCTCATCGAAGCAATCGAGACCCGCGTTATCAAGGGCGAGGAGAAGAAGTACCTCGTTCTCAAGGTGGCGCAGGGCGACCTCACCGTTCGGGTTCCCGCTGACAACGCCGAGATCGTAGGCGTGCGTGACGTTGTCGGCCAGGAAGGGCTCGACCGGGTCTTCGAGGTCTTGCGCGCTCCCCACACCGAGGAGCCGACCAACTGGTCTCGGCGGTACAAGGCCAACCTTGAGAAGCTCGCCTCCGGCGACGTGAACAAGGTTGCGGAAGTGGTGCGCGACCTCTGGCGGCGCGAGAAGGATCGCGGGTTGTCCGCCGGCGAGAAGCGGATGCTGGCGAAGGCGCGGCAGATACTGGTCAGCGAGCTGGCGCTGGCCGAGGGTACCGACGAGGACAAGGCCGAGGTTCTCCTCGACGAAGTTCTCGCCACCGCGTCGTAGTTCTTCAACAAAACACATTCAGAGCATCGGATAACGCCGCAGATGAGTGTTGTCGCGCTCGTACCTGCGGCAGGGCGGGGTGAGCGTCTGGGCTACGGGATGCCCAAGGCGCTCGTGCCGGTCAACGGAGTTCCGCTGCTGACCCGTGCCGTGCGGGGTCTGTTCGAGTCAGGCCACGTCGATCACGTCGTCATCGCCGCTCCACCGTCCGATGTGGATTCTGTGCACACCGCTACCGCCTCGCTGGCCCCGGCCGGCGGGGCGGTGCACGTGCTTTCAGGGGGTTCCGAGCGCACCGACTCGGTCCGCCTCGCCCTCGACCACGCGCTCCGCGTGGTCCCGGACACCGCGATCGTGCTGGTGCACGACGCCGCCCGTGCCTTCACACCTCCCGAGGTGATCGCCGCCGTCGTGGCCGCCGTGCGCGACGGGCACGACGCCGTCATCCCGGTACTTCCCGTGGTCGACACGATCAAGCAGGTGAACGAGGTCGGAGTGGTCGTCGCCACACCTGACCGGGCCGGTCTGCGGGTCGTCCAGACCCCGCAGGGTTTCCGAGCTGAGACTCTCAAAGCCGCCTATCGCGCCGGTATCGCCGCGACTGACGACGCCGGTCTCGTCGAGAAGAACGGTGTCGAGGTCCACACGGTTCCCGGCCACGCGCACGCCATGAAGATCACCACCCCGTTCGACCTCGCGGTCGCGGCAGCACTGTTCAGCGGAGGCCAGGAGTGAGGATCGGCCAGGGCGTCGACGTCCACCCGATCGAGGCAGGCAGGGAGTGCTGGGTCGCCGGCCTGCTGTGGGAGGGCGTCGACGGGTGCGCTGGTCACTCCGACGGCGACGTGGCCTCCCACGCGCTGTGCGACGCCCTGCTGTCCGCCGCGGGCCTGGGTGACCTCGGCGCGGTGTTCGGCACCTCCGACCCGCGCTGGTCGGGCGCGCACGGAGTGGTCCTCCTCACGGAGGTCCGCCGCCTCGTCGAGGAGGCCGGTTACCGTGTGGGAAACGCCACAGTGCAGGTCATCGGCAACGAACCGCGCATCGGCAAGCGCCGCGACGAGGCCCAGAAGACGCTTTCCGAGGCCGTCGGCGGCCCCGTGTCGGTCGCGGGCACGACGACCGACGGGCTCGGTCTGACCGGCCGCGGCGAGGGCATCGCCGCGATCGCCACGGCCCTCCTGGTCAGCGCGAACGCCTAGGCCGTGTTTCAAAGGTGAGGTGATCGGCGGCGTGTCGGTGCCGGAACGTGGCGAGGTCTCCGGTAAGTGGGTTAGCGACCAAGCAAACCTGCAGTACCGGAGACCTCGTGGCCAGCGTAGCGGCAGCGGGGCGAGCCGACCTGACCGACGCGCAATGGGCTGTGTTGCAGCCACTGCTGCCCGTCGGCGCCAAGCCGGGACGCCCGCCGAAGTGGAGCAAAAGGCAGTTGATCGACGGCATCCGGTGGCGGGTACGCGTCGGCGCCCCGTGGCGCGACATACCGCCTGAGTACGGTCCCTGGCAGACCGTGTACGGGTTGTTCCGCCGCTGGCAGCGGGCCGGAGTCTGGCAGGCGATCCTGACCGGTTTGCAGGCCCGTGCCGATGCCGCCGGGCTGATCGTGTGGGACGTGTCGGTCGATTCCACGATCATGCGGGCGCACCAGCACGCCGCCGGTGCACGGAAAAGGGGGATCTGCAGGTCGAACCGCCCGGCACTCCGGCCGGCGGGACCGAGCCCGGCGACCACGGACTGGGCCGCTCGCGCGGCGGCTGGACCAGCAAACTGCACCTGGCCTGCGAGCAGGGCCGCAGGCCGTTGTCGCTGTTGATCACCGCCGGACAGCGAGGTGACAGCCCGCAGTTCACGCCGGTGATCGAGCAGATCTCGGTACCGCGCCTGGGCCCCGGTCGCGCCAGGACCCGTCCGGATCGGGTTCTGGCGGACAAGGCCTACAGCTCCAAAGCCAACCGTGCCTATCTGCGGCAGCGAAAGATCAAGGCGACCATCGACCAGCCCCGCGACCAGGCCGCCCACCGCAAGGCCAAAGGCTCCGCAGGCGGGCGGCCACCGACGATCGACCGCGAGATCTACAAGCAGCGTCACGCCGTCGAGTGCGGCATCAGTCTGCTCAAGCAGCACCGGGCCGTGGCCACCCGCTACGACAAACTCGCCGTCCGCTACCAGGCCACCGTCCACGTCGCCGCCATCAACATCTGGCTACGCCACATCTGAAACACGACCTAGTCCGCTGCGCGGGCACCTTCAGCACGGCGGTCCCGCCGTCGAGGTCCACCCGGCTGTGTGGCGGGGCGGCGTCGCCCTCCTCGTCGCGCAGCTGCCGCTCCTCCTTGCGGAACTCCAGCTCGTCGCGCTTGCCCGCCTCGAAGGTCGCGCCCAGCTCACCGATGCCGGCCGTGGACATCGGCGTGTCCTTCCTCTTCCTCCGCACGAACCGCTCCACCACGGCGAGCACGAACAACGCCACCACCAACGCGGGCAACGAGATCGCGAAGAGGAACCCCGGGCTCATACCTGGACAACTCCGGCGCCGCCGGTGTGGTTCCCGCCACTAACATCCCCTGTGTGCCCAAGTACGACGTTTGCCTCTCCTTCGCCGGCGAAGACCGCGACTACGTCGAGGAGGTGGCCCGCCACCTCACCGAACTGGGTGTCTCCCGGTTCTACGACACCGACGAACAGGCCGACCTCTGGGGCAAGAACCTGGTCGAGCACCTCGACGAGATCTACCGCAAGGACTCCCGCTTCTGCGTGATGTTCGTGTCCGAGGCCTACGTGCGGAAGATGTGGACCCGGCACGAGCGGCGGGCGGCGTTCGACCGGGCGATGGTCTCCGACACCGAGTACGTGTTGCCTGCCAGGTTCGACGACACCGAGGTCCCTGCGTTGCGCACCGGCACCGGCTACATCGACCTGCGCAACCGCACCCCGCGCGAGCTGGCCGCCATGATCGCCGCGAAGGTCGGCACCCCGGTCGAGGCGGACCCGGCGGGCTGGGAGTACCAGCTGTTCTCCGACACCGCGGCGATGCACCTGCGCAAGCTGAAGGACAAGCAGCTCAGCCACGAGATGGGGTTCGCCCCCGACGTGCGCACGCTGACCACCGACACCGAGGCGCACGACTACTACCTGATGCGCACCGGCGTGTTCGACAAGATCGTCAACGGTCTCGCGGACCTGCTCTCGGCCGGCAAGCAGCAGTGGGCGTTCGGCCCGGCCGGCCGTGCCGGCGACCGCGACCGGATCAAGCACCTCGCCACCCAGTTCACCAAGTCCTACGAGAGCCTCCTCGACTGGACCGCCGATCTGCGCGGCACGTCGACCCCCGCCCGCTACGCCGCTCTCTACGCGGCCACCGCGCAGCTGGCCGACCAGCCCCTCAAGCAGATCGAGGAGTTCCTGGCGCAGCTCGCCGCCGCCACCGAACGCAACGCCGGTGACCTGGAGCTGACCATCTCCTACGACCTGTCGGCGGTCGAGGCCGAGCTCAAAAAGGTCCAGACCACCTGACGTCCCGACCCGTAGAGTCGGGGGCGTGACGACCCGCGCTGCTCTCTTCGACTTCTCCGGCACGCTGTTCCGCCTCGAGCACCCCGGTCTCGGGGCCAACGGCGACCTGATGCGTGCGATGACCGCGCCCGTCGGCCTGGCCGACGGGATGGACCCCGAGCTGGCCGACGGGTGGCTCCGGCGCGACCTCGACCCCGACGTGCACCGCTGGGTGCACGTGAAGCTGCTGAACGACGCGCTGGTGCCGGACGCCGAGGCGTTCTACGACCAGCTCGTGCACCCCGACTCGTGGCAGCCCTACCCGGACACCAGGGCGGCGCTGGAACACCTGCGGGACGTGCCCGTCGCGATCGTCAGCAACATCGCCTGGGACATCCGCGCCGTGTTCGAGAAGTACGACCTGACGCACCTCGTGGACGAGTTCGTGCTGTCGTACGAGGAAGGCGTCATCAAGCCGGACCCGAAGATCTTCACCACCGCGTGCGAACGGCTCGGCGTCGATCCCCGCGATGCCGTGATGGTCGGCGACAGCGAGGAGGCGGACGGCGCAGCGGTGGCGATCGGCTGCTCCTTCCGGCTTGTCAATCCGGTTCCGACGAGTGACCGGCCGGACGCGCTACTGGCTGTGGCCCGTACCATTCCCGTGTGAGCCTCCACATCTACGACACCGCGAGCCGGTCCATGCGGGAGTTCCACCCGCAGGTCAACGGAACGGCGTCGATCTACGTGTGTGGGGCGACCGTGCAGGGCGTGCCGCACATCGGGCACGTCCGCAGCGGCCTGAACTTCGACGTCCTGCGCCGGTGGCTCGCCCGCGACGGCGCCGACGTCACGCTGGTCCGCAACGTCACCGACATCGACGACAAGATCCTCACCAAGGCCGCGGAGCACGACCGGCCGTGGTGGGAGTGGGCGTACACGCACGAGCGCGCCTTCGAGGACGCCTACGACGCGCTGGGCTGCCTGCCGCCGTCGTACGCCCCGCGCGCCACCGGCCACGTCACGCAGATGGTCGAGCTGATGGACCGCCTGATCGAGAAGGGCCACGCCTACGACGTCGACGGCGACGTCTACTTCGACGTGCGCTCGTTCCCCGAGTACGGCGCGTTGTCCGGGCAGAAGCTCGACGCGGTGGAACAGGGCGAGACGGCGGTGCGCGGCAAGCGCGACCCGCGCGACTTCACGCTGTGGAAGGCCGCCAAGCCCGGTGAGCCGTCCTGGCCGACGCCGTGGGGTCACGGCAGGCCCGGCTGGCACCTGGAGTGCTCGGCGATGGCCACGACGTACCTGGGCAGCTCGTTCGACATCCACGGCGGCGGCCTCGACCTGATCTTCCCGCACCACGAGAACGAGCAGGCGCAGTCGCGGGCGGCCGGCGACGGCTTCGCGAACTACTGGATGCACAACTACTGGGTGACGCTGTCCGGCGAGAAGATGGCCAAGTCGCTCGGCAACACCGTGTCCATCCCCGCGATGCTGGAGAAGGTACGCGCGCAGGAGCTGCGGTACTACCTGGTCGCGCCGCACTACCGCTCGCACATCGAGTACTCCGAGGGCGCGCTGGCGGAGGCGGTGACGTCCTACGGGCGCATCGAGTCGTTCCTGCGCCGCGTCACCGAGCGCCTCGGGCCGATCGAGCTGCGCGGCGACATGTGCCCGGACTTCGTGGCCGCGATGGACAACGACCTGAACACGCCCCAGGCCGTGGCCGCACTGCACAACAAGGTGCGCCAGGGCAACACCGCACTCGCCGACGGCGACCACGAGACGGCCCGCTCGGCCGCCGAGTGCGTGCGCCGGATGGCCGACATCCTCGGCGTCGACCCGTTGTCGCCGAAGTGGAACGACCAGTCGTCTGCCGAGACCGGCATGCGGCAGGCGTTGACCACGCTGGTGGATCGACTGCTCGTCGAACGCCAGGAAGCCCGCAAGAGCAGGGACTTCGCACGCTCTGACGCGTTGCGCGACCAGTTGCTGGAGGCGGGCATCGCCGTCGAGGACACCCCCGACGGTCCGCAGTGGACTTTGAAGGACGACTGACTTCCAGTGGCTGGCAACTCCAAGCGCAAGGGCGCGATGCGCAACCCGGGCTCGAAGAAGGGCGCGGTCGTCGGCTCAGGCGGGCAGAAGTCCAAGGGGCTGCAGGGCAAGGGCCCGACCCCGAAGGCGTCTGACCGCCCGAACCACCCCGCCTACAAGCGGGCCAAGGTGGTCGCGAAGACCGAGGCCGTGAAGACCCAGCGGCGCCAGAAGACGGAGAAGGCCCAGGCCGAGACCGTCGCGGGCCGCAACCCCGTCGTCGAGTGCCTGCGCGCGGGCACCCCGGCGACGGCGCTGTACGTGGCGCTGGGCATCGACGCGGACGACCGCGTGCAGGAGGCCGTGCGCCTCGCCGCCGACCGGGGCATCTCCGTGCTGGAGGTCGCCCGCGGTGAGCTCGACCGGATCACCGGCGGTGCGATGCACCAGGGCCTCGGCCTGCAGGTGCCGCCGTACGAGTACGCGACCCCGAACGAGCTCCTCGAGATCGCCCAGCGCGCCGGTCAGCCGCCGTTGCTGGTGGCTCTCGACGGCGTGACGGACCCGCGCAACCTGGGTGCCGTCGTGCGGTCCGCCGCGGCGTTCGGCGCGCACGGCGTGGTGCTGCCGCAGCGGCGCAGCGCGTCGATGACGGCGGTGGCGTGGCGGACCAGTGCCGGCACGGCCGCGAGGCTGCCGATCGCGATGGCCACCAACCTCACCCGCACGCTGCGCGACTGGGCCGAGGCGGGCCTGATGATCGTGGGCCTGGACGCCGACGGTGACGTGGACGTCGACGGCCTCGACCTCGCGACCGGCCCACTGGTCGTCGTCGTGGGCTCCGAGGGCCGCGGCCTGGGTCGTCTGGTCAAGGAGACCTGCGACCAGACCGTGTCGATCCCCATGGCCACGGGCGTCGAGTCGCTCAACGCGTCCGTCGCGGCCGGTGTCGTGCTCGCCGAGGTGGCCCGCCGGCGCAGGATCGACGCCAAGGGCTGATCGGTTCTGACGTTATCGGCTAGTTCGCGACGCTAAGCGAGCACTTTCGCCGACGTTAGTGATCGTTTTCCCCGCCTGCTGAACCGGTTTCGTTCCGCAGGCGGGGAAACACTACTTCCGCCTCTTGCCAGAGGCTCGCGGGAGACTCCGGCGACAAACGCCGAGGATTGTTTCGCGCCACTCCCGGCCGCGGGTACGTTCGTGCTGATGGCAATTTGCACGCCCCGACCTGCAGGAGTCGGAGCGGGTTGCACCGCTTGGCGGAGCAGATGACACCCGTTCGGAACCTGATGACACGCCGCGTGACCATTTGGGGTCCAATCAGGCGGTGCCGAGGTCAACTGTGAAGAAGATCAGGTCTACGTTTCGCTATTGTAACTACTTTAGGTAACTGGCCTGCTCCGTTTAGGTACACACTGTGGTAGGACAGACGTTGAACGGTGAGGCAGCTTCTACCGTGATTGTCGATAGAAATTGATTACCACCGGCGGGGGCGACGTGACTCGGCGTAGAGCGAATCAGGACGAGCTGATTCGCCGCGCGCGGGGCGCGGCTCGCCGAGGGCGCGCATGACGTCCCGCGGCGCCCTCCGCGAGCTCCTGGGTTTGCGCGAGTTCCGCGCCATGTGGATCGGCTCGACCGCTTCGACCGCCGGAGACCAACTCGCCGCGGTCGCATTGTCACTGCTCGTATTCGAGCGGACACAATCCGCTGCCTGGACCGCGCTCACGTGGTCGTTGACGCTGTTCCCGCCGCTGATTTCGGGTCCGTTGCTCGGCTGGGTCGCGGACCGGTTCCCACGACGCACGGTAATGGTGACGACGGCGTGGCTGCAGGCCGTGCTGATGGCCGCGATGGCCATTCCTGGCATGCCGCTGTGGGCCATGATCGTGCTGCTCGTGGTGGTGCTGGCGATCTCCTCGCCGTACCTCGCGGCGCAGGAGGCGAGCCTGCCCCACGTCCTGCCGCCGAAGCGCTACGACGACGGCGTGGCGCTGTTCGGCACGTCCGTCGACATCGCCCAGATGGCGGGCCTGGCCGCCGCCGGCTTCCTCGTCGCCCAGACGAGCCCGGCCGTGGCGCTCGCGATCAACGCCGCCACGTTCGCCGCGATGGCGATCCTGGTGCAGACGTCCGTGAAGCACCGCCCGGCCGCGGATCCGCTGGGCCGCAAGAAGAAGGACGACGAACCGCGCGGCGTGCTGACCCTGATGGTGTCCGAGCCGAGGCTGAGGACGTTGCTGGGCGTCCGCCTGCTCGCGGGCCTCGCGATGGTCCCGGAAGGACTCGCGGTGCCACTGGCGGCGAGCCTGAACGCCGTGTGGGCGGTCGGTCTGATCCTCGCCATCGAGCCCGCGGCGAACGTGCTGGGCGTGGCGCTGCTCTTCCGCCTGGTCCGCGACCCGGCGAAGCGCGAGCGGCTGATCGGACCGCTGGCGGTGCTGTCCCTGGCGCCCCTGATCCTGTTCGCGTTCGACCCGAACCTGACCTGGACGATCGTTCTGCTGGTGTTCGCCGGTATAGGCGGGGCTTATCACACACCCGCTCGTTCGGCGTGGATGAGGCTTTTGCCGGACCAGTACCGCGGAAGGGCCTATGGCATCGGCAGAGCCGCGCTGCGCTCGAGCCAGGGCGGCGGAATGGCGCTGGCCGGCGTCGTCGCCCATTCGATCGGATCCGTGACGGCCACGATCGCGGGAGCGGGCGGTATCGGACTGCTGCTGGCGACCCAGGCCACGTTCGCCTGGAGACGTGCTCGAGGTCGCAGTGACACGAAGGCGGTGGCAATCTGAAACAGAACGGTCACCATTAGCGATATCCGTTGCAGAGGCACCAGCATGATTGAAGTCAGGTCGGCGAGAGGCGGCGTTCAGAAGTCACGGTTGCACATGGAAGGACACCTCCTCGTTGCGACGAGCAGCAGCGCAGGTAGGTCTACGACCTGGACAGCGGCGGCTTGCTCATGAAGTGCCATGAGCGTAGGGGGTCGTGGTGAAGAACAGTTTGACTGATCGCAGGCGATCGCGGGGACTCGGCTTGACTCCGATTCGCAACTGGGACCTCTGGACCGTTGCGCCCAGTGCGATCGCTTACTTCTTCGTGCTCGAAGCAGCAGTCGCCGGCGCCTCCATCTGGCTGCTGACGAAGCTCACTTCCGTCTCGACCGCCGACTGGCTGCGCTTCGGCGCGCTGATCGCCGCGATCACGATCCACCTGACCATCGTCCGCAGAGCGGAAGAGGCCCGCCGCAACGAGGCCTCCGGCCCCCACATCGACCTGACCTCGGTCTGGACCTTCGCGGCAGCGGTGGCCCTACCAGGCGGCCTGGCCGTGATCGCCACGATCTGGATGCGCATCCTGATCCAGCCGATCGCCCGCCGCCAGCCCTACCGCTTCGTCTTCGGCACGGCCTCGATGCTGGCCTCGACCCTGCTCTCCTGGGCCCTGGTCCACTTCTCCGGCATCTCCCTGGCCGCCACGGGCAACGTCCCGACCGACTTGAGCCTGGTCCTCGTCCTGGTCATCACCGCCCTGCTCTACTGGTTCGTCCAGGTCATGACGGTCGCGGTGGCCTTCAAGATCGTCACCCCGAACTCCAAGGTCCTCGACTTCCTGGGCTCCAAAGTCGACAACATGCTCGAGATGAGCACCCTCGGCGCCGGCGCCATGCTCGGCATGCTCATGACCAGCCACTGGGTGGGCCCGCTGCTCCTCGTCGTCCCGGTCACCCTGGTCAACGCCCTGCTCTCCAGGGCAGGCGAACGCCGAGCCCACCTGGAACGCCTCCTGCGAGAACAGGAGCAGCTCCACCAACGCCTGGCAGCAGACGCCCACACCGACTACCGAACGGGCCTGCTGAACACCAACGGCCTGGCCGAGTACGCCGGCCGCCTGGCAGAACGCTGCCGCCTGGACGGCGAACCGATGACCGTCCTGGTCATCGACCTGGACCACTTCAAGCGCATCAACGACACCTGGGGCCACCCCGCAGGCAACGCGGTACTCGCAGAAGTAGGCCGAATCCTGCGAGAAAAACTCCGCCCGGGCGACGTAGCGGGCCGAGACGGCGGCGAGGAGTTCGTAGTAGCCCTGAAGGACACCCCGGTGGCCCAAGGCGTGACGATCGCAGAACGCATCCGCGAGGCGATCGGCTCCCTGGCAGTCCCGACCACCGACAAGCACCGCAACGTGGTGACCCTCTACGGCCGGCAGATCCAGCCCCCGGAACCCGACGGCGCCGACCTGCAAGCCATCAGCGCCTCGATCGGCGTGGCGGTGATCCCGGACAACGGCCCGGACATGGCAACGGCACAACACTCGGCAGACGCGGCCCTGTACAAGGCCAAGGAAAACGGCCGCAACCAGGTACGAGTAGCAGGCCTGGACATCCCACCGCGCCTGATGCCGATGCCCATGCCCATCCCCAGGCAGGACGACGTGGACATCACCAAGCCGATAACAAGCCGCTCGGCCTGACGCAAGCACGCGATGGCGAAGCCGAGCAGTGGCAAAGCCGAAGGCGAGCCGCTTTTGCTTTGAGCCAAGAGCACCCGCGGTGGGGTCCCGTCACGAGTCGCACCACAGCACTCGCTGCAACGAGATGGGGGTGTCAAACGGCCACGCTTTTCGGCCGTTTGACACCCC
>NZ_JBHYGW010000016.1:134645-213232 GCF_042738015.1 Lentzea sp. NPDC059081 | reverse complement strand
GCTTCGCACCCGGCCGATCCCATCAAGGGGTAGCACCTCGCACCCAAAGTCAAGCCCCAATCGCAAAACCACGAGTGGGTGCACCGCTACCCATCGAGGCAAGGTCTTTCCGGCTCGCCTTCGGCATCGCGGTCGAGAGTGCGCGGGGTTGTTACTGCTCGCCTTCGGCATCGCTTGATGTGTCGTGTCGTGTCGTGGCTTGGCTTGGCTTGGCTTGGCTTGGCCGGAGTGTCAGACCCTCTGAGTACGTTGGGTCGCGGGGGACCCTGAGCTCGAGGGGACGCCTGCGTCAGCCTGCCCGCACCGCCGGTCCCCTAGTGCAGGCCGACGCTGAACCCCTCGTCCAGCACGCCGCGGTAGATCGAAGGAGCGAAGGTGCGCAGGCCCTGGTCGATCGGGCCGATGAAGCCCGCCGAGTCGCCCAGCGGGAGGCGGTAGCCGTTCTGCACGCGGTGGAACTCCCACATCGGTTCCATCGTTGGGTGGGCCGGGCGGAACTGGTGGGGGTCGCGCGGGTGCAGGTCCACGCGGACGAGGGTGCGGCGGACCAGGGCGTCGGCCAGTTGTACGGCCTGTTCGCGGGTTCGGGAGATCGAGATGGCGCCCAGGTCCTGCCAGGCGACCGCCCACGGCATGCCCTGCGGGTCGTCCAGGCGGATGCCCTGCTGTTCGATGATCAGTTTGCGGGGGCGGGAGATGGTCTTCCACTTCACCACGGCCATCACGCCGATGAAGGTGAAGGCGAGGCCGATGACCCCTGCGATGCTGCCGCCGACCGGTTCGCCGTCGATGAAGGCCGTCACGGAGCCCACCAGGGCCAGGATGCCCAGGACGCCGGCCACCGAGCCGCCGATCAGGACTTTGCGGGTGTCGCTCTTGCCGAGGTCGATGATGACAGGCGGAGGCGCTCCCCAAGCGGTCATTCCCGCAGGCTACCGCTGATCAACTGCTCCGCCGCGGCGAACGGGTCCAGCTCACCCTCGACCACGCGTTCGGCGAGTCGGTCGACTGGGCCGAAGCGGGTGCGGACGCGTTCCACGGCGATGGCCTCGATCTCGGCGCCTGCTCGGCGCAGGCGGCGTCCGGTCAGTTCGCCGTGTTCGGTCATCCAGGCGCGGTGTTCGGCGATTGCCTGCACCACTCGGTCCAGGCCTTCAAGGCGGGCGGCGACTGTTTTGACGACCGGTGCGCGCCAGGACGGGCCCTCGCGGTCGCGGCGGCCCAGGGAGATCATGTACTTCAGGTCTCGGGCGGTTTGGTCGGCGCCGTCTCGGTCGGCCTTGTTGACGACGAAGACGTCGGCGATCTCCAGGATGCCGGCCTTGGCCGCCTGGATGCCGTCGCCCATGCCCGGTGCGAGCAGGACGATCGTGGAGTCGGCCAGGGCGACGATCTCCACCTCGGACTGGCCGACGCCGACTGTTTCCACCAGGACCACGTCGAAGCCGGCGGCGTCCAAGACGCGCAGGGCCTGTGGGGTCGCCCAGGACAGGCCGCCGAGGTGGCCGCGGGTGGCCATCGAGCGGATGAAGACGCCGGGGTCGGTGGCGTGGTCGCCCATGCGGACGCGGTCGCCGAGCAGTGCGCCGCCGGAGAACGGGCTCGACGGGTCCACCGCGATGACCGCCACCCGCTTGCCCTCGGCGCGGTAGGCGCGCACCAGGGCGTTGGTGGAGGTCGACTTGCCCACGCCCGGTGCGCCGGTGATGCCGATGACCTGGGCGTTGCCGGTGAAGGGTGCCAGTGCGGCGGCGACCTCGGGGAGCTGGGCGCTGCCCTGTTCCACCAGGGAGATCAGCCTGGCGACCGCGCGCGGTTCGCCGTCACGCGCGCGGTCGACCAGTCCTGCTACGTCAACAGCAGCCACACCGAGGACACTAGGCCTTCGCGGGCACGCGGATGATCAGCGCGTCGCCCTGGCCACCGCCGCCGCACAGGGCAGCCGCACCCACGCCGCCGCCGCGCCGCTGGAGCTCCAGGGCGAGGTGCAGGGCGATGCGGGCGCCGGACATGCCGATCGGGTGGCCGAGCGCGATGGCGCCGCCGTTGACGTTGACCTTGTCCTCGGAGATGCCGAGCTCACGGGTCGAGACGATGCCGACCGCGGCGAACGCCTCGTTGATCTCGACCAGGTCGAGGTCGGCGGGCGTGATGCCCTCCTTGGCGCACGCGGCCTTGATGGCGTTGGACGGCTGCTCGTGCAGCGAGGCGTCCGGGCCCGCGACGACGCCGTGGGCGCCGATCTCCGCGATCCACTCCAGGCCCAGCTCCTCGGCCTTCGCCTTGCTCATCACGACGACGGCGGCCGCGCCGTCGGAGATCTGCGACGCCGACCCCGCGGTGATGGTGCCGTCGGAGGCGAACGCCGGGCGCAGCTTCGCGAGGCCCTCGGCCGTCGTGTCGCCGCGGACGCCCTCGTCCGTGCTGAACAGGACCGGGTCACCCTTGCGCTGCGGGATGGAGACGGGCGCGATCTCGGCGTCGAACACGCCGTTGCCGGCGGCCTTCGCGGCGAGCTGGTGCGACCGCGCGGAGAACGCGTCCTGCTCCTCGCGGGTGATGTTGTAGCGGCCGTTGTGCTTCTCCGTCGAGACGCCCATCGCGACCTGGTCGAACGCGCAGAACAGGCCGTCGTGCGCCATGTGGTCCTGCATCGTCACGTCGCCGTACTTGAACCCGCCGCGCGACTTCGGCAGCAGGTGCGGCGCCTGGGTCATCGACTCCTGGCCACCGGCCACGACGACGTCGAACTCACCGGCGCGGATCAGCTGGTCGGCCAGCGCGATCGCGTCGATGCCCGACAGGCACACCTTGTTGATGGTCAGCGCGGGCACGGTCATCGGGATGCCCGCGGCCACGGCGGCCTGGCGCGCCGGGATCTGGCCGGCGCCGGCGGTGAGCACCTGGCCCATGATCACGTACTGCACCTGCTCGGGAGCGACGCCCGCGCGTTCCAGTGCCGCCTTGATCGCGACGCCGCCGAGCTGGGCGCCGGAGAAGTCCTTGAGCGATCCCAGCAGTCGGCCCATCGGGGTGCGAGCCCCGGCGACGATGACGGAACCGGACACAGCTGCCTCCATGGAAGAGCGAACGGTCGTTAACTAGGCACCATACCGGCGGCTACCCGCTGGTAATCGTGTGAGACCCCGCACAGGAGCACCTGCACCGATCCCGTGGATACCCTCGCCAACCATGAACGCAGACATCACTCGATTCGTGACCGCGATCGACCACGTGGGCATCGCCGTGCCCGACCTCGACGTCGCCATCGCGTTCTACCGCGACAACTTCGGCATGGAGGTCGCGCACGAGGAGGTGAACGAGGAGCAGGGCGTGCGCGAGGCCATGCTGCACGCGCCCGGCGTTCACGACGGCACCGCGATCCAGCTGCTGGCGCCGCTCGACGAGAGCTCGACCATCGCCAAGTTCATCGGCCGCTCCGGCCCCGGCCTGCAGCAGCTCGCCTACCGGGTGTCCGATGTGGACGCCGCGGCGGACGCGTTGCGCGCGAAGGGCCTGCGCCTGCTCTACGACGCGGCCAAGCGCGGCACCTCGAACAGCCGGGTGAACTTCGTGCACCCCAAGGACGCGGGTGGCGTGCTGATCGAGCTGGTGGAGCCCGCGCGGGACGGGTCGGAGCACTAGCCGCGACGCCCCCTGACCCGGTCCGGTGATTCCGGGGTGGCATCCCTCACAAGCAGGATTCTGAATCGGTTACTGATGAGTAACCTCCGGCAACCTGCGACTATCCCTCACTAGGGAAGGAATGCCGCCGTGCAGAAGATCCTTGACGCGATCCTGGCCGACGAGCTGGACGCGATCGGTTCCTTGGACGTTCCGGAGAGCTATCGGGGCGTGACGGTGCACGCGGACGAGGCCGACATGTTCGCGGGCCTCGAGACGCGGGACAAGGACCCGCGCAAGTCGCTGCACGTCGACGAGGTCGCCACGCCGGAGCTCGGTCCGGGCGAGGCGCTGGTGGCCGTGATGGCCTCCGCGATCAACTACAACACCGTCTGGACCTCGATCTTCGAGCCGGTGTCGACGTTCGGGTTCCTCAAGCGCCTGGGCGGCCGCCACGACCTGCCGTACCACGTCGTGGGATCGGACCTGGCCGGCGTCGTCGTGCGGGTCGGGCCGGGCGTCACCGCGTGGAAGCCCGGCGACCGCGTCGTGGCGCACTGCCTGGACGTGCCGCTGGAGGCCCCGGACGGCCACAACGACACGATGCTCGACCCGCAGCAGCGGATCTGGGGCTTCGAGACGAACTTCGGCGGCCTCGCCGACCTCGCGCTCGTGAAGTCGAACCAGCTGATGCCGATGCCGAAGCACCTCTCGTGGGAGGAGGCGGCGTCGCCGGGCCTGGTCAACTCCACCGCGTACCGCCAGCTGGTGTCGACCAACGGCGCCAACATGAAGCAGGGCGACACGGTCCTGATCTGGGGCGCGTCCGGCGGTCTCGGTTCGTACGCGACGCAGTTCGCCCTGAACGGCGGCGCGACGCCGATCTGCGTCGTCTCCTCGCCGGAGAAGGCGGAGATCGTCCGTTCGATGGGCGCCGAACTGATCATCGATCGTTCGGCGGAGGGCTACAAGTTCTGGAAGAACGAGCACGAGCAGGACCCGCGGGAGTGGAAGCGGTTCGGCGCGAAGATCCGCGAGCTGACCGGCGGCGAGGACCCGGACATCGTGTTCGAGCACCCCGGCCGGGAGACGTTCGGCGCGTCGGTGTTCGTGGCGCGCAAGGGCGGCAAGATCGTCACGTGCGCGTCGACCTCCGGGTACATGCACCAGTACGACAACCGGTACCTCTGGATGAACCTCAAGCACATCCTCTCTTCACACTTCGCGAACTACCGCGAAGCGTGGGAGGCGAACCGGTTGATCGCAAAGGGAAAGATCCACCCGACGGTGTCCAAGGTGTACTCAATGGACGAAACGGGCCAGGCCGCGCACGACGTCCACCGCAACGCGCACCAGGGCAAGGTCGGCGTGCTCTGCCTTGCCCCGGAAGAGGGTCTGGGTGTGCTCGATCACGAACTGCGTGCCCAGCACCTCACAGGTATCAATCGATTCCGGGGTGTGTGACCTTCCGGGGTTACCCGAACGGGTAGCGTGAGGGGCATGGGCCTCGCCGACGACCGTGACCTCGTCCCACTGGGATCCGGCTTCGACATCGTCAAGCGCGGTTACGACCGCGCCCAGGTCGAGGATCATCTCGAACGCCTCGACTCGGACCTGCGGCTGCTGGCCGCGGACCGCGATGCCGCCGTGTCCCAGACGTCCGACCTGGCGCGCCAGCTGGAAGCCGCGCGCTCGGAGATGTCCGAGCTGCGCAACCAGGTGGAGCGCCTGTCGCTGCCGCCGACGACGCTGGAGGGGCTCTCCGAACGCCTCCAGCGGATGCTGCGGCTGGCCCAGGACGAGGCCAACGAGATCAAGGCCCGTGCCGAAGCAGAAGGCGGGCACATCCGCGCCAAGGCGGAAGCCGACGCGGGTGTGCTGCGCCAGCGCTACGAGAAGCTGATCGCCGAGCTCGACGAGCGCCGTGCCGCCATGGAGGCCGAGCACAAGGGCGTCCTCGAGACCGCGCGGTCCGAGGCCGAGAAGATCGTCTCCGAGGCCGAGGGCGCCGCCCGCAAGATCTCCGACGAGTCCGAGCAGCGCCGCGTGACCGTCGAGGAGGACTTCGAGATCGCGATGGCCGCCCGCCGCTCCGAGGCGATGGCCACCCTCGCCACCCAGGAGGCCACCTCCAAGGGCGAGGCCGACCGCCGCGTCCGCGAGGCGGCCGAGGAGGCCGCCAGGGTCCGCGCCGCCATCGCGTCCGAGCAGACCACGTCGAAGGCCGAAGCCGAACGCCGCCTGCGCGAGGCCACCGAAGAGGCCAACCGCCGCCGCCACGACTCGGTCACCGAGGCCACCGCCCGCATCCAGGAGGCGACCGACGAGGCGCACCGCCGCGTCCGCGAGGCCACCGAGGAAGCCAACCGCCGCACGGCCGCCGCCACCCAGCGCGTCGAACAGCTCCGCACCCTGCGCAACCGCCTCTCGCACCAGCTCCACAACGTGCGGACGGCTCTGCAGGACGTGGTGCCGCTGCTGGACCCGGTGGAGGAGGACTCGACTCCGGCCGGTCCCGACGGTTCCGCTCCGGCGCAACCCGCTGCTGCTCAGCCTGCCCCGAGTGCGCCGAAGCCCGCTCAAGCCGCTCCTGCGCAGCCTGCTCCGGCACCGGCTGCTCAGGCGAAGCCGGCCGCGCCCGCGCAGCAGGCCGAACCCGCGTCCCAGGAGGCGCCGGTCAAGCCCACGCCCGCTGCTCCCGCACCGGCCACTCCGGCGCAGGCATCGCAGGTCGACGGCCCGACGGCCAAGTTCGCACGCCCGCAGCCAGCCAAGAAGTCCTGACGTCCCAGGGCAGTCCAGGCGGCGCGGAATCCTGACGCCACACGCTCACGCAGGGGTCCCCAGCCTGGTGACCCCTGTTCTGTTCCTCCGCGGCCACCAGGCCTCCTGGCGGTCGGCCGTCGGGCTCATCGAGGCGTGGCCAGACGGACTGTGCATGGCGCACCAATACGATTCGCGTCGACACAGAACTCATCTTGGGGGAACAGGATGTTCGTGAGAGCGCTGGGCACGGACGGTGCCGAGCTCAGGCCGTTGGAGCCGTGGCGGGCCGAGGAGTTCTTCGCGCACATGGAGCGCGGACGGGACTTCATCGGGCAGCACATCCGGTTCGCCGACGCCGCGAAAGACCTGGAGAGCGCCCGGACCCTCCTGCAGAGCTACGCGGACAAGGTCGCCGCCGACACCGGCGCGATCTTCGGGATCTGGCTCGACGGCCTGCTCGTCGGCGGCGTGCTGGTGCGCACGATGGACGTTCCGCAGGGGCGGGCGGAGATCGGGTGCTGGCTCGAGCCCGCCGCGGTGGGCAAGGGGCTCGTCACGCGGGCGGCGCGGTTGTTGGTCGACCACGTGATTCGCGAGCGCGGCGTGCATCGGGTTGAGTGGTTGGTGTCGTCGGAGAACGCGCCCAGCATCGCGGTCGCGCGGCGGCTCGGCATGACCAAGGACGGGGTGCTGCGCTCGTACTCGGTGCACCGCGGCGTCCGGCAGGACGTCGAGGTGTGGTCGGTGCTGGCGCCGGAGTGGGAGAGCTGATGGACGACCTGGTGCTGCTGCACGCCTTTCCGCTCGACGCGCGCATGTGGGACGTGCCGGGCGCGCTCACGCCGTCGTTGCGCGGTGAGGGTGAGCCGGACCTCGGCGTGCTCGCGTCCCAGGTGCTCGCGCTGCTCGACGAGCGCGGCCTCGACAAGGTGCTGCTGGGCGGGTGTTCGATGGGCGGCTACGTCGCGATGGCGTTGCTGCGTCAGGCTCCGGAACGCGTGCGGGGCCTGGTTTTCGTCGACACCAAGCACACCGCGGACACGCCGGAGGCCGTCGCCAACCGGCACGCGATGGCCGACCGGGTCGAGCGCGACGGCGTCGGCGAGTGGCTCGTCGAGGCGATGGTGCCGAACCTGCTCGCCCCCGACGCCTCGGACGCGGCACGGGCGTCGGTGCGCACGATGATCCTGGAGCAGCGCGCCGAGGACGTGGCGTGGTGGCAACGCGCCATGGCGAGGCGACCCGACTCGACGGAAGTGCTGGAGTCGATGGACGTCCCGTCGCTCGTGCTGGTGGGCGAGCACGACAAGCTCACGCCACCGGACGTGGCGGCGAAGCTCGCGGTGACGCTGCGGCGTTCGACGAGCGAGCGCATCGAGGACTGCGGGCACCTGCCGCCCGTCGAGCGGCCGGAGGAGTTCCGCGCCCGGCTGGAGCGGTGGCGCGGGCAGGTCGGGCTCTAGGACGTCACCAGCGGCGCGCGGTCGGCCCACGCCGGCCGCGCGAGTCCCAGCAGCCCTGGTGCCAGTGACGGCGTTCCTCGACCGAGCCCGTCTCCTCGGCCGGCCACGCGACGACGTGCGGCGTGCCGGGGCGGATCTCGTGGTCGCAGCCGGGGCAGCGGTAGGTCTTCTGCGCCTGCGCGCCCGAGATGGCGCGGACCAGCCAGTCGCCATCGGGTCCCGACTCGGTGCGCGCCCAGCCGACGCCCCCGCCGAGGGGTCGTGGGTCTTCCGGCTTGGGGCTGTTACGACGTGGCACGGCCACACGGTAACCGCTCGTAGAATCGGGCCGTGCCGACCTACGAGTTCCGATGCCGAACCTGCGACGACACCTTCGAGCTGCAGCGTCCGATGAGCGAGTCGTCCTCACCGGCGAGCTGTCCCGACGGCCACGCCGACACGGTGAAACTGCTGTCCATGGCTGGGATCGGCGGCACGCAGAAGCAGGCCGCCGGTGGGGGCGGCGGCTGCTGCGGCGGAGGCTGCTGCAGCTAGGTCCCGGTGCCCGCGGTCAGGACGTCTCGCGGTCGATCAGCACCTCGGCGACCTTGCGGCCCTGGTCGCACACGGTGCCGAACTTGCCGGACGAGTCGATGATGATGATTCCGAGCCCGCCGCCCTCGTAGGGCACGACGAGCACGCACGACGGGTCGACCTCCGGGTCGGGGTCGTCGGCCCGGTCGAGGTACGTGACCTTGTGGCCCTTCACGTCCCAGTCGCCGGTGGTGCGTTCGATCGTGATCTGCTTGCCCTCGCGGTAGCGCAGCGAGACGCCCACCTCGACGCCGTCGACCTTGGTCGTCCACCGGCACGACTGGTCGAACGTCGAGTCGTAGTTGATCTGGCTGGGCGGCGTCTCGGCCTTCGCGCCGGGATAGGGCAGATCGGTCCACTTCAGCTTCGCGCAGACGCCCTGCACCTCACCGTCGATCGGCGCGGTCTCCGGGTCTTCCGAGGCGGACGGGTCGGTCGAGCTGTCCTTCTCCTCGTCGAACGGCGACGAGGAGTCGAGCGGCGGCTGCGCGACCGCGGTGCCCCCCACGGTCGTCCGGGCACAGCCGGACGCGAGCAGGAGGACAGCCAACAGGAGCACCAGTCGACGCATGGCCCCCACCATGCCAGACGAGACATGGTGGGGCTGTGAGCGGCTCACGAGTAGTCGCGGAATCCCTTGCCCGTCTTGCGGCCGAGACGACCGGCCGTGACCAGGTGTTCCAGCAGCGGCGCCGGCGCGAAGCCGGGCTCGCGGAACTCGTTGTAGAGCGTGCGCTGGATCGCGAGCGACACGTCCAGCCCCACGACGTCGAGCAGTGCGAACGGCCCCATCGGCAGTCCGCAGCCGACCTTCATCGCGTTGTCGATGTCGTCGGCCTCGGCGTAGTGGGCCTCCAGCATCCTGACCGCGTCGTTGAGGTACGGGAACAGCAGCGCGTTGACGATGAAGCCCGCCACGTCGCCGCAGTGCACCGGGTGCTTGCCGAGGTCGAGGCAGATCTTGCGCGCCGTCGCGACCACGTCGGCGTCCGTGGCGATCGTCTCGACGACCTCCACCAGCTTCATGACCTGCGCGGGGTTGAAGAAGTGCAGACCCACGACGTCACCGGGCCTGCTCGTGGCCGCCGCGACCTCGATGACGGGCAACGACGACGTGGTCGTCGCGAGCACAGCGCCGGGCTTGCACACCTCGTCGAGGGCCGCGAAGACCTCCTTCTTGATCCCGATCTCCTCGGCCACGGCCTCGACGACCAGGTCGCAGTCCGCGAGGTCGACGAACTCCACGGCCGGACTCACCCGCGCCAGCGCCGCGTCGCGGTCCTGCTCGGAGAGCTTGCCCTTGCCCACCGCGCGGTCGAGCGACTTGCGCACCAGCCCGATCGCCGCCTCGGCCTTCTCCAGGCTGCGGGCGCGCAACACCACGTCGTACCCGCGCTTGGCGAACACCTCGGCGATCCCGGTGGCCATCGTGCCCGTGCCGATGACACCCACCCGCTGCACCTCGCGGGTCTGCACGGAGCTGTCCACTTCGGACGGAGTCTGCGCGTCGTCGACGACGACCGGCGAGTCGGGCCCGTCGTAGGTGTAGAAGCCGCGCCCGGTCTTCCTGCCGAGCAGCCCCGCCGTGATCATCTGCTTGAGCAGCGGCGCCGGAGCGTGCAAACGGTTGCGCGACTGGTGGTACATCGTGTCGAGGATCTCGTAGGCGGTGTCGAGACCGATGAGGTCCAGCAACGCCAACGGCCCCATCGGATACCCGCAGCCGTACCGCATGGCCGCGTCGAGGTCCTCCCGCGTCGCGTAGCGCGACTCCAGCATCTTGACCGCGTGGTTGAGGTACGGGAACAGCAACGCGTTGGCGATGAACCCAGCCCGGTCGCCGATCACGACGGGCGACTTGCCCAGCCGCTCGGCGAACGCCACGACGTCCGTGATCACGTCCGGCTCGGTGACGACCGTCCGCACGACCTCGACCAGCTTCAACACCTGCGTGGGGTTGAAGAAGTGCAGGCCGACGACCTTGCCGGGCCTGCGCGTGTGCACACCGATCTCGGTGATCGAGAGCGACGACGTGTTCGACGCGATGATCGCCTCCGGCGCGAGGACCGCGTCCAGCTCTTGGAAGATCTTGGCCTTGAGCTCGACGTTCTCCGGCACCGCCTCGACCACCAGGTCACAGCCGGCGAGGCTCGCGATGTCGAGACTCGTGGAGATCCGCCCGTGGATGGCGGCCTTCTCGTCCGCGGTGATCTTCTCGCGCTTCAGCGCCCGCTCGGTGGAGTGCTCGAGGTGCCCGAGGCCGCGCTCGACGCCCGCGGCGTCGACGTCCACCACCTTCACCTCGAGCCCGGTGCGCGCGAGTACCTCCACGATGCCCGCGCCCATGGTTCCGAAGCCGACGACTCCGACGGTGCTGATCTCGCGCGCCACTGCGGACCTCCCTGTGGGGTGAAGCGGGGGCTACCAAGGAGTAACTTGCGGGCGACTATGCCACTTCTCGCGCTGGTGGAGGCCGTGAGCTTCGCCATCGGGATCGAAACAGTGATCGGTCCAGCGGGTGGGGGTGGCGGGGTGTTTGGGCTGATCAACCCGTGTGGGGCAGTGGTGGGTTGGGCCATCTGGGGCGGGTTCGAGGGCGAGCGTGTGGGGCGCGCGGGGCCCGGAGTTGGGGGCGGGGTCGGGACGGGGCGAGGGGAAGACGGAAGGAGGAGCGTGAACTGGGTCGGAGCGGCTTCCCCCGCAATGCACGCCACACGACTTTCCTGCACCGCTCGCCACACGTCGTCGCGCGGCTCCCGCGCCTCTCGCCACACGTCACCGCGTGGTTCCCAGCGCCGCATGCTGCCCAGGCTCGGTGTGGGGCGGGACGGGTGTGGGTCAGTCGTCGAAGCCCCTTTCCGCCAGTTCCTCGATTCGGCGCACCGCCTCTGACGCGTCCTTGCCCGTGGCGACCACCGTGATGGTCTTGCCGCCCGGCGCGCTCAGGCCCATCAGGGCCAGGACGCTGGCCGCGTTGGCTTCCTCGGTGCCGTAGCGGATGAGCACGTCGGCGTCGAGCTCGGCCACGGTGCGGGCCAACAGGGCTGCTGGGCGGGCGTGCAGGCCCACTTCGTTGGTGAGCAGGACTTCTGCCGTCACGGCGTCCGGGACCAGGTGCAGGGCCGGGCCGCTCGGTGCGGTCACCGGGGCCTCGCCGGAGGCGCCCTCGGCGGCTGAGGCCACGTCCGGTAAGGCGGCACCTCCTTGTGCGGCAACGGCTGCGGCTACCGCGCCCTCCACCAGTGGTGCGTCCACCACGGTGTAGCGGGACGGGTCGTCCGCCGACTCCACGGCCATGTCCGCCGTCATCTTGGCGCTGCCCAGGTCGTAGAGCACCACGACGCCCGCGCCCGAGTCGGCGTCGGCCAAGGCCTCGACGACGGCGCCGTAGTCGGTGCCCAGGCCGCCCTCCTCCGTGCCGCCCACCGGGAGGACGGCGACGTCGGGGGCCATCTGCGCGGCCAGTTCGGCCACGCCGTTGGCCAGCAGGTCGCTGTGGGAGACGACGACCAGGCCCACCCGGCCCGGCGAGGATGCGGCGGTCATGCCTTGGCCGCCGCGTCCGCGAAGGCCCGCAGCAGCAACGCCGTCGAGCGGGCGCCGGGGTCGAGGTGGCCGGCGCTGCGCTCGCCCAGGTACGAGGCCCTGCCCTTGCGCGCCACCATCGGCACGGTCGACTCGGCGCCCTCGGCCGCGGCGTCTGCGGCCGCGGACAGCAGGGTGGCCACCGAGCCGTTCACCGAGGCCGCGGCGGCCACCGCCGGGGTCAGGGCGTCGACCATCGTCTTGTCGCCCACCACGGCCTTGCCGCGGGCCACCACTCCGTCGAGCGCGGCCTGCAGGGCTCGGACCACGGCGTCGCAGTCGAGCTCCGCCGCGTCACCCAGCGCGGCCGAGGCACGCAGGAAAGCCGTGCCGTACAACGGACCCGCCGCGCCGCCCACCGTCGAGATCAGCGTGGTGGCGACCAGCTTCAACGCCTTGGCGGGCGTCTCGGGTTCGTCGGCGTCCAGCTTGGCCAGCACGGCCGTGAAGCCGCGCCGCATGTTCTCGCCGTGGTCGGCGTCGCCGATCGCCTGGTCCAGGCGCACCAGCTCGTCGCGGTGCTCCTGCACGACGAGCGCGGCGGCACGCAGCGCCGCCACCACGTCCGAGGTCGTGCACCCCACCTCAGACCCCCCACCGCAGTGCGGGCGTGTGCACCGGCGCGTCCCAGAGCGAGAGCAGCTCGTCGTCCACCTTCAGCAACGTGAGGCTCATGCCCTGCATCTCCAGACTCGTGATGTACGGGCCGACCAGCCTGCGTTCCACCGTGATCCCCCGATCGGCCAGCAGTTGTTCCGCGATGCCGTGCGCCAGGTACAGCTCGATCAACGGGGTCCCGCCCATCGAGTTCGTGAACAGCAGCACCCGGTCGCCCGACGAGAAGGGCAGGTCCTCCAGGATCGGGTCGAGCAGCGCCGACACCATCTCCGACGCCGACGACACGGGCACGCGGTGGCGGCCCGGCTCGCCGTGGATGCCGATGCCGATCTCCATCTCGTCGTCGGCCAGCGAGAACGACGGCTCGCCCACGTGCGGCACGGTGCACGAGGTCAGCGCCAGGCCCATCGACCGCACCGACGCGATCACCCGTAAGGCTAGCGCCTCGCACGCCGCCAGGTCGTCGCCGCGCTCCGCCGCCGCACCCACGATCTTCTCCAGCAGCACGGTGCCGCCCACACCGCGACGGCCCGCCGTGTACAGCGAGTCCTTCACCGCCACGTCGTCGTCGATCACGACGCTGCGCACCTCGGACTCCGCCAGCTCACCGGCCATCTCGAAGTTCAGCACGTCGCCCGTGTAGTTCTTCACGATCAGCAACGCACCCGCGCCGCCGTCCGTCTTCACCACCGCGTCGAGCACCTGGTCCGACGTCGGCGACGTGAACACCGCGCCGGGACAGGCCGCGTCGAGCATGCCGCGCCCGACGAACCCGCCGTGCAGCGGTTCGTGGCCCGCGCCGCCGCCCGAGATGATCGCGACCTTGCCGCGCACCGGGGCGTCCGCGCGCACCACGACCGCCGGGTCGTGATGCACCGTCAGCAGATCGGAATGGGCTGCCTGCATTCCGCGCAGCGCGTCCTGCACCACGGTTTCCGGATCATTGATGATCTTCTTCATCGAACAGCCCCTTCGATCGGCGGTGACCGTGTTCCTTCTTACTCCGGGGGTCTGACACTCGGAACAGGCAAAGGACCCCGGTACCGTTAGGGCGCCCTAAGAAACGCTGGTCAACATCACTGCGAGTAACGGAGGAACCACGTCGTGCCGAAGAGAGCAGCGCTGCTCGTGGCAGTCGCACTGACCCTCACCGCTTGCACCCAGAGCACGCCCGACAAGCCCGGCGTGGCCCAGGGCGGAGCGGATTTCGGCAAGGCCACCGAGCTGAGCAACGGCTTCGGCACCCAGGCGAAACCGGGTGAGTTCCCCCGCACCATCAAGCACGCGATGGGTGAGACCAAGCTCGAGAAGAAACCCGAACGGGTGATCGTGCTCGACACGGGCGAGCTCGACAACGTCGTGGCGCTGGGCATCAAGCCGGTCGGCATCGCCTACACCGACGGCTCCCCCACGATGCCGACCTACATCGGCGACAAGGGCGGCACGCCGGAGAACGTCGGCACGATCAACAACCTCAACCTCGAGGCCATCACGAAGCTGGACCCGGACCTCATCCTGGGCTCGCAGCTGCGCGCGGAGGCCCTCTACCCGAAGCTCGCGGCGATCGCGCCGACGGTGTTCAGCGTGCGCCCCGGCTACGTGTGGAAGGAGAACTTCCTCCTCAACGCCGCCGCGCTCGACCGCCAGGCCGACGCCGCGAAGCTGCTCGAGGACTACACGAACAAGGCCACCGCGGTCGGCACGGCGATCGAGACGAAGCTCGGCGTGCGCCCGACCGTCACGGCGCTGCGCTTCATGCCCGGCCGCATCCGCCTGTACGCCAAGAAGTCCTTCATCGGCACGATCCTGGTCGACGCCAAGATCCCGCAGCCGACGCCGTCCCAGGTGGACGACCTCGCCGCGGAGGTCAGCGCCGAGGAGATCGGCAAGGCCGACGCCGACTTCGTCGTCTACTCCTCCTACGGCGACCCCGCGAAGACCGCGCAGGGCTCGGTGCTCGGCGGCCCGTTGTGGAGCAAGCTGAACGCCGTCAAGGGCGGCAAGGCCAAGCCGGTCGCCGACGAGACGTACTTCCTCGGCCTCGGCGTGCTCGCCGCGAACGTGGTCCTCGACGACCTGCAGAAGCAGCTCGGAGCTTAAGAGCGCGCGGGTGCTCTTACCTCCCGAAGAGCATCCGCGCGAGCCGCAGCATCTGCTTGCCGGCCATGGACGACCGGTCGAACGTCGCCATGTCGATCAGCGACTTGAACTTCAGCTTCGTCACGGCCTTGGCGTAGGCGAACTCGCGCAGCCCGTCCTCGCCGTGGATCCGCCCGAACCCGGAGTCGCCCACGCCACCGAACGGCAGCCCGGGGATCGCCGCGTAGGTCAGCACGGAGTTGATCGACACCATGCCGACCCGGAGTTCGCGAGCCAGCTCCTCCCCGCGCGACTTCGAGAACACGGCCGCGCCCAGCCCGTACTTGGACCGGTTCGCGAGCCGCACGCCCTCCATCGCGTTCGGCACCCGGTTGATCACCACAGTCGGCCCGAAGGTCTCCTCGGTGATCGCGAGCGAGTCCTCCGGCACGTCCGCGAGGACCACCGGCTCGACGTACGGCGGCCTGATCGAGTCCGCGCCGCCGACGAGCGCCTTGCCACCGCGGTCCAGCGCGTCCTGCACGTGCTCGCGGATGATCTCCACCTGCGACGGCATCGTGATCGGCCCGAGGTTCGCGTTCGGCTCGCCACCGGGCTTGAGCTTGCGGGCTCGCTTCACGACGATCTCGAGGAACGCGTCCGCGACCTCCTCGGCCACGTAGATCCGCTCGACGCCCGCGCACGTCTGGCCGGCGTTCGACACCGCGCCCCAGATCGCGGCCTCGGCGGCGGCGGTCAGGTCGGCGTCCGAGTCGACGATCAGCGCGTCCTTGCCGCCGCACTCGACCAGCACCGGCGTCAGCGTCGACGCGCAGGCGGCCATGACCTTCTTGCCGGTCCGCGTGGACCCCGTGAACGCCACCTTGTCGACACCGGCCGCGCACAGCGCCGCACCGGTCTCGCCGAAGCCCGTGACGACCTGGAACACCGAGTGCTCGGGCACGGCCTCGGTGAACGTCGACGCGAGGAACGTGCCCACGCCCGGCGTGAACTCCGACGGCTTGAACACCACGGCGTTGCCCGCGGCCAGCGCGTACGAGATCGACCCCATCGGCGTGTGCGCGGGGTAGTTCCACGGCCCGATGACGCCGATGACGCCCAACGGCGCGTATTCGAGCGACGCGCCGTGGTTGAACATGAGCATGCCGGAGGACACACGGCGCTTGCCCAGCACACGGCCCGCGTGCCGCGAGGCCCAGTGCAGGTGGTCCATCACCAGCGCGATCTCGACGCGGGAGTCGTCGGCGGGTTTGCCGGTCTCCGCGCTGATCAGCGACACGAACTCGTCGGCGCGCTGCGACAGGATCTTGCGCCACGCGTCCAGCTTGGTCTTGCGGCCCTCGAAGCCGAGCCCCGCCCACCACGCGGCGGCTTCGCGCGCCGACGCCACGGCGTCCTCGACCTCGGCCGCGGTGTGGACCGGGTGGTGCGCGACGACCTCGCCCGTGCGCGGGTCCAGTGAGGCGAACCGCCGCTGCTCGCCATCGGCCGACAGCGCGCTGTCCGAAGCGGTCTGCGTCATTGGAGCCCTCCAGATACTCGCGAGTAACTCCGACCCTAACGCCTACCGGACCAACTTTCAGCCCCCGCCCGGCTCGCCGCGGGTCACACTCACGTGGCGGGCAGGCTCGGCAGGACCGCCTTGGCGAAGGCCTGCGTCGCCTGACAGCGGTCGAACTCCTTCTCCTTCGAGCCCGACACGATGAACTCCACGACCTCGCCGGCGTCACCGGAGTCCTTGGTGCGCACGACGACCAGCTCGCAGCTCGGGTACGAGGTCTCCTTGAGCGCCTGGTAGCCCTTCACTCCACCACCGAGGTCGACCTCGACGGACTTCGGGTCGAACTTGCCGTCCTTGGGAACGCGCGCCGTCTTGATGTCGATCTGCATCTGGGCGCTCTGGGCCGACCACGAGCACTGGTGCAGGCCGAACGGCAGGGACCGCGGCGACGCACCGAGCACGGGCGCGAGCGTCGCCTTGTCCACGACCGCGCACGGGTCGACCTCGACCGGCGACCCCTTGGTCGGGGTGTACTTCTGCGGGTTGCCCTTGAGCTTGCGGATCGCGCCCTCGAGCACCTTGCGGCCGGGCTCGCACGCCTCGGTGGAGTCGCCGCCCGTCCCCGTCGTGACCTGGATCCGCACGGCCTGCGCCGGGCTCTCCTGCGTGACGACGGTGATGAAGCACGACGAGCTCAGCTTCTGCTCACCGCTCTTGAGCCCGGCGAGGGTCTTGGTCGCGTTCTTGATGTCCGTGGACGTCAGCGAGTAGCCGATGTCCAACGTGATGCCGAGCGACTTGCCCGCCTTGTCCTTCATGTAGTTGGAGCAGCGCGTGTAGTTGCTGCTCGTGTACCGCGACGGCGTGCCGACCGTCTCCAGCAGGTCCTTGTCGATCAACGCGCACGGGTTGACCAGCCGCAGGCGTTCCGACGCGAACGCGGGGTCGACCGGTTTGCCCGCCTGCGCGGACTGCTTGGTCGACGTCGACGGGTCGGTCGGGTTCGCCTCGGCGCCCGCCTGCACGGTGCGGCGGGGCGAGTGGGTCTTGGCAAGACCGGGCCCGGTGGTGCAGCCGGCCATCAGCAACGCGGCGGCGGCGACCACGGCGGTGGCGCGAAAACGAGGCACGACGTGCACGGTAGCGACCTTTCGCGGCGTTCGTGGCCGGTACCCCGAGTTGTCCCGTGGCATAGCTCACCCAGAGCTACAGGAACGATTCAGAAGATCGACGCGCTGTACAGGGTGAAGACCCCGAGATGAAGGAGAGACGTGCGAAACCGAATTCGCCGCGCAGTCACCTGGTTCGACGCGTGGACGATCGAGGCCTTCAACCCTGTTTACCCAGCTCGTCCGCGCTCATAGCTCCTTGAGCGGCTGCTTGTCCGTGTCCGCGAACTGAGGCCGCAGCGTCGCCCAGGCGGCGAACGCCGCCGCCAGCACGACCATGGCGACGCCGGCCCACAGGTTGATGTTGACCCCTTCGGCCTTCTTGAGGTCGTCGTCGGTCGTGAAACCGAGACCGATGACGACCAGCACGACGCCGTACAGGCCGAAGAGGAAAGCGATGATCAGTCGCAGGTCGAAGAGCCTCATGGCGGCCTCCCTCAGCCGAAGATGAAGTAGAGAACGGTCGTCAGCGCGAGCACGCCGCCGCCGAGCAGGGCGGGCGAGCGGTACCAGCCGGCGTCCTCACCGGTGGTGCCGTGCGCCCTGTCCTCCTTGGGCGTGAGGCTGTAGACCAGCCCGACGAGCTCGCTGTCCGGCTTCGGCCGCGTGACCATCGTGACCGCGACGCTCACCACGATGTCGACGACGAACGCGAGACCGGCGCCGAGGAAGCTCGCGCCCTGCCCTGGCAGCTTCAGCAGCTCGATGCCGAACGACGGCTCCGAGACGGCGTAGATGAAGATCGCGGTGACCGTGCCGGCGAGCAGACCGACCCAGCCGGCGGTCGGCGTCATCCGCTTCCAGAACATGCCCAGGATGAACGTCGCGAACAGCGGCGCGTTGAAGAACGAGAACAGCGCCTGGATGTAGTCCATGATGTTGGACCCGCCGAGCGACGCCGCGATGAACGCCGTGCCGATCGCGACGACGCACGCGCCGACCGTCGCCAGACGCCCGACGCGCAGGTAGTACTCGTCCGGCCGGTCCTTCTTCACGTAGTCCTGCCACAGGTCGTACGTGAAGACGGTGTTGAACGAGCTGACGTTCGCCGCCACACCGGCCATGAAGCTGGCCAGCAGACCCGTGATCGCGATGCCGAGGATGCCGTTGGGCAGCAGGTCGCGCATGAGCAGCGGCAGCACGTCGTTGAAGGCCACCCCGCTGCTCTCGTCACCGGCCTTGAGCTGGCCCATCTCCGGCACGATCAACGCGGCGATGATGCCGGGGATGATGATGATCGCCGGGATCAGCGCCTTCGGGTAGGCGCCGATGATCGGCGTGCGCTTGGCCGCCGACATCGACTTGGCGCTCATCGCGCGCTGCACCTCGGCGAAGTTCGTCGTCCAGTAGCCGAACGACAGCACGAACCCAAGACCGAACACCAGTCCGATGACACTCCACACGGGGCTGTTGATGCCGGTGAGCTCCGTCGCGGGGAACGCCGACAGCTGTTCCTGGTCGGTGACCTTCTCGACGATGCCCTGCCAGCCGCCGACCTTGATCAGGCCGACGATCGTCAACGGCGCCAGCGCGGCCACGATGACGAAGAACTGCAGCACCTCGTTGTAGATGGCGGCACTCAGGCCGCCCAGCGTCGTGTACGCGAGCACCACGAGCGCCGCGACGCAGATCGACACCGGCAGCGGCCACCCGAGCAGCGCCTCGACGATCACCGCGAGCGCAAACAGGTTGATGCCCGCGATCAGGACCTGGGCGACGGCGAAGCTGATGGCGTTGACGAGGTGGGCCGGCTTGCCGAACCGGCGGCGCATGAACTCGGGAACACTGCGCACTTTCGAGCCGTAGTAGAACGGCATCATCACCAGACCGAGGAACACCATCGCGGGGATGGCGCCGATCCAGTAGTAGTGCACGGTCGCCATGCCGTACTGCGCGCCGTTGGCCGTCATGCCCATGAGCTCGAGCGCACCGAGGTTCGCGGAGATGAACGCGAGACCGGTGACCCACGCCGGCAGCGACCGCCCGGACAGCAGGAAGTCGAGGCTGGAGGAGACGGATCGTCGTGCCATCAACCCGATGCCGAGCACCACGACGAAGTAGATGACCAGCAGCACGTAGTCGATCGGCCCCGCGTCGAGCCGCAGGTCCGCTTCGGCCAACACCGAAACCGACACCGCCCACCTCCCAAACTTCAACAAAGTCGAACATCAACGACCAGGAGAGGACAGTACTCCAGGTGCGCGACGTCTTACCCCGCGTGCAGGCACACCAAACCACGAGGTGATCCACAACGCTCGCCGGAAGCCGGATGGCCGAACGAATCCGGACAGAACGCCACGAACCCCGCACCACCGGGTGCGGGGTTCGTGGCGGAGAAGGAGCTCAGAACAGCCGGAACTCGTCCGGCTCGATCCCGCGCAACGCGTCGTAGTCCAGCACCACGCACCGGATCCCGCGGTCCTCGGCCAGCACCCGCGCCTGCGGCTTGATCTGCTGCGCCGCGAACACCCCCTGCACCGGCGCGAGCAACGGGTCGCGGTTCAGCAGCTCGAGGTACCGGGTCAGCTGCTCGACGCCGTCGATCTCGCCGCGCCGCTTGATCTCCACGGCCACGGAACCGCCGGCGGAGTCGCGGCACATCAGGTCGACCGGGCCGATCGGGGTCGGGAACTCGCGGCGCACCAACGTCCAGCCGTCGCCCAGGGTCGTGACGTGCTCGGCGAGGAGCTTCTGCAGGTCGGCTTCTACGCCGTCCTTCTGCAGGCCCGGCTCGGGGCCCAGCTCGTGCTTGGAGTCGTGCAGCACCTCGTCGAGGGTGATGATCAGCTTCTCCCCCGCCTTGTTCTGCACCGTCCAGATGTCCGGGTCCTCGATCAGCCAGCAGGGCGGGCTCATCCAGTTCAGCGGCTTGTAGGCGCGGTCGTCCGAGTGGATCGACACCGAGCCGTCTGCCTTGATCAGCAGCAGTCGCTGGGCCATGGGCAGGTGGGCGGTGAGTCGGCCTACGTAGTCGACCTTGCAGCGAGCGATGACGAGACGCACCGCGACAGGCTACGGGGTGTGTCCAGAATCCGGACGTTAGGTACGGTCCGTGCCGTGGAAAGCCTCGGCACCCGTCAGGTGTACGCAAACCAGTGGATGACCGTCAGGGAAGACCCGATCCGCCGCGCGGACGGCACGGAGGGCATCTACGGCGTCGTCGACAAGCCCGACTACGCGCTGGTCATCCCGCTCGACGGCGAGCGCCTTCGCCTCGTCGAGCAGTACCGCTACCCGCTCGGCCTGCGCCGCTGGGAGTTCCCCCAGGGCACCGCGCCGGACCGCGCCGACTCCGACCCGCTCGAGCTCGCCGGCCGCGAGCTGCGCGAGGAGACGGGGCTGCGGGCCGGGAAGATGATCGAGCTCGGTCTCCTCGACGTCGCGCCCGGCATGACGTCGCAGCGCGGCCGGGTGTTCCTCGCCACGCAGCTCACCGAGGGCTTCCACGAGCGGGAGCTCGAGGAGCAGGACATGCGCTCGGCGTGGTTCCCGCGCGCCGACTTCGAGTCGATGATCGCCAAGGGCGAGATCACCGACGCGCAGTCGATCGCCGCCTACACGCTCCTGCTGCTGCACGAGCACTCCCAGCCCTAGTCCTCAGCCCTGAAAAGCCGCCCGGTAGCTCTGCGGTGAGGTCCCGGCGATCCGCTTGAACCTGTCGCGGAACGCCGTGGCCGAGCCGAACCCGACCCTGCTCGCGATCAGCTCCACCGAGTCCTTCGTCGTCTCCAGCAGGTGCTGCGCCCGGCGGACCCTCGCCCGGTGCAGCCACTGCACCGGCGTCGTCCCGGTCTGCTCGCGGAAGCGCCGGTTCAGCGTCCGTGTGCTCATGCCTGCCTGCCGGGCGAGGTCCTCCAGCGTCAGGTCGCGCTCGGCGTGCTCCTCCATCCACCGCAGCAACGGTTCCAGCTCGGCACCCTGCGGCGTCGCGGGTGGCGTCACGATGAACTGCGCCTGCCCGCCCTCGCGTTCCAGCGGCATCACGGCCAGCCTCGCCGCGTCGGCCGCCACCGCGGACCCGTGGTCGCGCCGGATCATGTGCAGGCACAGGTCGAGGCCCGCCGCGGCACCGGCGGACGTCAGGAACTGGCCGTTGTCGACGTAGAGCACGTTCGGGTCGACGTCGATCTCCGGATACCGCTCGGCCAGCTCCGGCGCCGCGAGCCAGTGCGTGGTCGCCCGCAACCCGTCCAGCAGCCCGGTCGCCGCGAACACGAACGTGCCCGAGCAGATCGACGCGATCCGCGCGCCTCTCGCGGCGGCGGCCCGCACCGCCTCGACCACCGGCGCGGGCACGACGAGGTCCGCCGCGTGGCCGGGCAGGACGACGGTGTCCGCGTCCGACAACAACTCCAGGCCGTGCGGCACCTTCAGGTCGAACAGCTCGGACTTGACCGTCCTCTTAGGACCGCAGAGCTCGGTCCGGTAGAGCCCGGTCCTGCTGAACGCCTCTATCGGAACGGCGAAGTCAAACGGGACGACGCTGTCCATCACCACCACTGCCACCGTGTGCACGTCCGCCACGATAGCTGGCGAGAATCCGTTGGAACATGGCATTCCTGCCAGTTCTCCTCACCTCGGGACGCCCCTAGCGTCTTGATCACCGAAGTGAGGGGATGAACGAAGTGAAGGCTCAAGTTGTGCTGTTCGACGGCTTCGACCCGTTGGACGCGATCGGCCCGTACGAGACGTTGATGGCGGGCGGTGTCCAGGTCGAGCTGGCGTCGGCGGAGGGACCGCGCGGGGTGCCCGCCGGTCTGGACCTGATGACGTTGCAGGCCACCGCGCGGCTCGACCCCGGCACCGACCTGGTCGTCCTCCCCGGCGCGGCCGCCCTGCAGGAGGAGGAGATCTTCGCCATCCTCGGCAAGGCGGCGGGGAGCATCGGCCCGGCGCTGAAGGACAGGACCGCGATCCTCGGGACCGTGTGCGGCGGCTCGCTGCTGCTGGCGATGGCCGGTCTGATCGAGGGCCGCAACGCCACCACCAACCACCTCGGCCTGCACGCGCTGAGCTCCATGGGGGTCAACGCCCACCGCGTCCGCATCGTCGACGACGGCGACCTCGTCACGGCCGCCGGTGTCAGCTCCGGCGTCGACCTCGGCCTCTACCTCCTCGAACGCGAGGTCGGCGTCCAGCAGGCCCTGGACGTCGAGGAAGTGTTCGCGCACGAGCGCCGCGGCACGGTGTGGAGGGCCGCGTGACCAAGCTGTTCCTGTCGCTGCACGTGCTGGCGGCGATCATCGCCATCGGCCCGGTCACGGTCGCGGCGAGCATGTTCCCCAGGGCCGTGCGCGACGCCGACGGCAATCCCGCGCTCCTGCACCGGATCTGCCGCGTCTACGCGGTGATCGGCATCTCGGTGCCGGTGCTCGGGTTCCTGACGGCCGGCGTGATGGGCGTGACCGGCCACCCGTGGGTGATCGTGTCGATCGCGCTCACCACCGCCGCGGCGGTCGTGCTGGCGCTCAAGGTCATCCCCGGCCAGGAGAAGGCGCTCAAGACGAACGACGTCAAGAACCTCGCCATGTACACGGGGATCTTCAACCTGCTGTGGGCGACCGTGACCGTGCTGATGATCCTCCGGCCCGGTTCGACGACCGGGGCCTAGCGGTCGGCCACCGGCCGCACCACGATCTCGTTCACGTCGACGGTCTCCGGCTGCGAGATCGCGTACGCGATGGCGTCCCCGATCGCCGACGCGGGCAGCGCGTTCTTGCGGTACTCCGCCATGAACGACGCCGCGTGCTCCTCGGTGATCGTGTCCGCCAGCTCGGACTGCGTGACACCGGGCGAGATCACGGTGACCCGCAGGTCGTCCCGTTCCTGGCGCAGTCCCTCGGACAGCGCCCAGACCGCGTACTTGGTCGCGCAGTACACCGCGGCCGTCGGCGTGACCAGGTGCGCGCCGATCGAGGCCACGTTCACGACGTGCCCTCCGCCGGTGAACAGGGGCAGCACTGCGGCGAGACCGTTCAGCACGCCCTTGATGTTCACGTCCACCATGCGGTCCCACTCGTCGACCTTCAACGAGTCCATGAGGGACAACGGCATCACGCCCGCGTTGTTGACCAGGACGTCGACACGGCCGTACTCGGCGACCGCCGCGTCCACGAAGGACTGGAAGGACTCGCGCGAGGTCACGTCCAACGGCGCGTACCCGGCGCCGATCTCGGACGCCAGCGCCTTCAGCCGGTCCTCGCGTCGAGCACCGAGGAACACCTCGTGCCCCGCCTCGGCCAGGATCCTGGCCGTGGCCTCGCCGATGCCGCTGGAAGCTCCACTGATCAGAACGACTTTGCTCATGGCCACCACCCTCGGCGTGGAACAGGGCGCCTACCAGGACACCTTCTGCCTAGGTGTGGCACACCCAGGCAGTCGACGACGGCAGCACCTACGCTCGGATCCATGCTCGGCGAGTTCCTGAAAGCACACCGCGCCCGCGTCAACCCCGAGGCCGCGGGCCTGCCGAGTCACACCCTGCGCAAGGTCAAAGGCCTGCGGCGCGAAGAGGTCGCGGTGCTCGCGGGGGTGAGCGCGGACTACTACGCCCGTCTCGAACAGGGCCGTGAGACCAACCCGTCCGCGCAGGTCCTCGACGCCCTCAGCCGCGCGCTCCAGCTCGACACGGACGCTCGCGCGCACCTGCACCGCCTTGCGGGCGTCGTCGCGGACGAGGGCCACACGACCGACAAGGTCAGTCCCGAACTGCGGCAGCTCATCAGCGGCATGCACGACATGCCGGCGTTCGTGATGAGCTCCTACCTCGACCTGCTCGCCAGCAACGCGCTGGCCGACGCCCTCTACGAACCGTTCGCCCCGGCCGACAACCTGGCCAGGATGACCTTCCTGGACCCGGCAGCCCCGAGCTTCTACCCGCGCTGGAACTGGGTCGCGCAGAGCACTGTCGGGAACCTGCGGCTGACGGCCGACCCGAGCTCCGCGCGCCTGCGGCGGATGGTGGCGGAGCTCAGCCGCAACCCGGTGTTCGAGGAGCTGTGGGACCACCACGAGGTGCGCGGGAAGACCCAGGACGCCAAGGAGTTCGTGCACCCGGCGGTCGGTCCGCTCAAGCTGACCTACCACTCGTTCGACGTGCGCGAGGCGCCCGGCCAGTTCCTGGTGGTCTACCAGGCGGAGCCGGGCCCGAACGCCGACGCGCTGAAGCTCCTCGCGACTAGTCGGGCCACACGGGAGGCCGCTTCTCCAGGAACGACGCCCGTCCCTCTTTGGCTGACGGGGACTGCGACGTCTCGGCCATGACGTTCAGCGCGACCTCGTAGGCGTCCGCCTCCGGCCGGTCGAGCTGCGCGTAGATCGTCCGCTTGCCGACGGCCTTCGACGCCCGGCTGCCGCGCGTGGCCCGTGCGAGCAGGTCGTCGACCTCAGCGTCCAGCTCGGCGGCGGGCACCGCGCGGTTGATCAGTCCCCACTCGACCGCCGTGGCCGCGTCGATCACGTCGCCGGTGAGCACCAGTTCCATCAACCGCTTGCGCCCGATCGACCTCGCCACCGGCACCGCGGGCGTGTGGCAGAACCACCCGGCTTTGCCGCCCGGCAACGAGAACCCGGCCGTGTCCGCCGCCACCGCGAGGTCGCACGACGCCACCAGCTGACACCCGGCCGCCGTCGCCAGCCCCTGCACGCGGGCGATCACGACCTGGGGCGAGGACTGGATGGTCTTCATCAGTACGGTGCACAGCTCCAGCAGCAGCCGCACGCCCTCCTCGTCGCGTGCGTGCACGTCCGCGAAGTCGTGCCCGGCGGAGAACACCGGTCCCTCGGCGGCCAGGACGATGCCCGCGGCGTCCGACGCGCGGACCTCGCGGAACGCGTCGAGCAGCTCCGTGAGGTGTTCCGCGGACAGCGCGTTGCGCTTGGCCGCGCGGTTCATCGTGATCCGGACGACCGACCCGTCCCGCGAAACGTCCACCATTCCGCGACAGTAAGGCCCTACGCGGGGGAACGCACCTCCCGGATCACGGTGACGATCTCGTCCATGATCTCGGTCAGCTCGTAGTCCTTGGGCGTGAACACCCGCGCCACCCCGCGCTCGCGCAGCTTCGCGGCGTCGTCCGGCGGGATGATGCCGCCGACGATCACGGGGATGTCCCCGGCACCGGCCTCGCGCAGTCCCTCGACCACCGCGGGCACGACCTCGAGGTGCGACCCGGACAGGATCGAGAGGCCGACGACGTGCACGTCCTCCTGCACGGCGGCGGCCACGATCTGCGACGGCGTGAGGCGAATGCCCTGGTAGACGACCTCGAAGCCGACGTCGCGGGCTCGTACGGCCACCTGCTCGGCGCCGTTGGAGTGCCCGTCGAGACCGGGCTTGCCGACCAGCATGCGCAGCCGTTCGCCGATCTCCTCACCGGTCGCGCGCACCCGGTCGCGCACCCGTGCGATCTCCGACCCCGCCTCGCCCGACGCCGATGCGCCGGAGACACCGGTCGGTGCGCGGTATTCGCCGAACGTCTCCCGCAACGCCTGCGACCACTCGCCCGTCGTCACCCCGGCGCGCGCACACGCCAGCGTCACCTCGACGAGGTTCTTGTCGGTCTTCGCGGCCTCGCGCAACGCGTCCAGCGAAGCCTCGACCGCGGCGTTGTCGCGGTTCGCGCGCCACTGTTGGATCGCCTCGACGGCGTGCATCTCGACGATCGGGTCGATGGTCTCGATCGCGTTGGCGCCCTCGGCCTGCAACGGCGACGGCTCGGTCGTGTCGAACTTGTTGACGCCGACGACGACCTCTTCGCCGGACTCGACGCGACGACGCCGGTCGGCCAGTGACGACACCAGCTGCGACTTCATGTAGCCGGACTCGACGGCCGCGACGGCGCCGCCCATCGCCTGCACGCGGTCGATCTCCTCCCGCGCGCCGGCGAGGATCTCGTCCACCTTCGCCTCGATGACGGGCGAGCCGTCGAAGATGTCGTCGTACTCCAGCAGGTCCGTCTCGAACGCGAGCACCTGCTGCATGCGCAACGCCCACTGCTGGTCCCACGGCCGCGGCAGGCCCAGCGCCTCGTTCCACGCCGGCAGCTGGATCGCACGCGCGCGGGCGTTGCGGGACAACGACACCGCGAGCATCTCCAGCACGATGCGCTGGACGTTGTTCTCCGGCTGCGCCTCGGTCAGCCCGAGCGAGTTGACCTGCACGCCGTAGCGGAACCGGCGGTGCTTCGGGTTCTCGACGCCGTAGCGCTCACGCGTGATCTCGTCCCAGAGCTGGGCGAACGCGCGCATCTTGCACATCTCCTCGATGAACCGCACACCGGCGTTCACGAAGAAGGAGATGCGGGCGACGACGTCCCCGAACTTCTCCTGCGGCACCTGGCCGGAGTCGCGCACCGAGTCGAGGACCGCGATCGCCGTGCACATCGCGTACGCGACCTCCTGCGCCGGCGTCGCGCCGACCTCCTGGAGGTGGTAGCTGCAGATGTTGATCGGGTTCCACTTCGGCACGTTGGAGACGGTCCACGCGACCATGTCGGTGATCAGCCGCAGCGACGGTCCCGGCGGGAACACGTACGTGCCGCGGGACAGGTACTCCTTGATGATGTCGTTCTGCGTCGTGCCGGCCAGCGCCGCCGGGTCCGCGCCCTGCTCCTCGGCCACGGTGACGTAGAGGGCGAGCAGCCACATGGCCGTCGCGTTGATCGTCATCGACGTGTTGGCGCCGCCGAGCGGGATCTGGTCGAAGAGCTGCCGCATGTCGCCGAGGTGGCTGACCGGCACGCCGACCTTGCCGACCTCGCCCTTCGCGAGCTCGTCGTCGGGGTCGTAGCCGGTCTGCGTGGGCAGGTCGAACGCGACGGACAGGCCGGTCTGGCCCTTGGCGAGGTTGCGGCGGTAGAGAGCGTTCGACGCCGCGGCCGAGGAGTGGCCCGCGTACGTGCGCATCACCCAGGGGCGGTCGCGTTCACGGTCAGCCGGGTACGGCACAGCAACCTCCCACAACGTCGTTGTCCGGAGCGTACTGGCCGGTAACTCCCGCTGCGCGTGCGCTTGCTCACTGAATCGAGACCACAAAGAGCATGATGGGGAGGTGACGGGCTTCTACCAGACCGCGGTCGTCTTCGGCGCGCTCGGCTTGCTGGCACTGGTGTTGCGGTACTTCGCCGGCAACGACAGACGCGCGGTTCCCGACCTCGACGGCACCGACTTCGGGTTGCTGAACGAGGTCGCGCTCGTGCCCACGGAAGAAGCCGCGATCGTGCTCGTGCAGAAGCTCAAGGCGAACGGGGTGCGCGCCACGCGTTCGCGGCACGCGCCCTACCGGATCATGGTGTTCCCGCAGGACGTGGCGAACGCGCGGCTCGTGCTGAAGAGCTAACCGCTCACTCGTTCGACGTCGGCACCCAGCTTGCGGAGGTTCTCCACGAAGCCCGGGTAGCCGCGTTCGATGTGGAAGATCTCGTAGACCTCGGTGGCCCCGTCCGCGCACAGGCCGGCAAGAACGAGTCCCGCACCCGCACGGATGTCCGACGCCCACACGGGCGCACTCGACAGCGTCTCCACACCGCGGATCACGGCGTGGTGGCCGTCCGTGCGCGCGTCGGCCCCGAGACGGATCATCTCGTCGATGAACCGGAACCGCGCCTCGAACAGGTTCTCGGTGATCATCGAGGTGCCCTCGGACACCGCCGACAACGCGATGGCGAACGGCTGGTTGTCGGTGGCGAAGCCGGGGTACGGCAGCGTCACGAAGTCGACGGCCTTGGGCCGGCCCTCCATGACGACGCGGAAGCCCTCGTCCTCACCCTCGTAGACGGTCACCTCGGCGCCCGCCATCCGCAGCTTCTCCAGCACCAGGTCGAGGTGGTGCGGGTTCACGCCACGCACCCGCACGTCACCGCGCGTCATGGCGGCGGCGAAGCCCCACGTCGCGCCGACGATCCGGTCGCCGATGACGCGGTGCTCGGTCGGCTTGAGCTCGGTGACGCCGTGCACGGTCAGCGTGGACGTGCCCGCGCCCTCGACCTTCGCGCCCATCTGGGTCAGCATCAGGCAGAGGTCGACGATCTCGGGCTCGCGCGCGGCGTTGTCGATGACCGTCGTGCCGTTGGCCAGCACGGCCGCCATCAGGATGTTCTCGGTGGCCCCCATGCTGGGGAAGTCGAGCCAGATCTGCGCGCCGTGCAGCCCCTCGGCCTCGGCGACGATGCAGCCGTGCTCGATCCACGTCTTGGCACCGAGCTTCTCGAGCCCGCTCTGGTGCATGTCCAACGGCCGCGACCCGATCGCGTCCCCACCGGGCAACGCCACGACGGCCCGCTTGCACCGCCCGACCAACGGCCCGAGCACGCAGATGCTGGCCCGCAGCTTGCCCATGGCCTCGGAGTCGGCGTGGTAGCTGAGCTCGGCGGGCGTGGTGATCCTCGCCACGTCCCCTTCGAGCTCGACCTGGCACCCGAGGCTGCGCAGCGCGTCGGCCATCAGCGGCACGTCGAGGATGTCCGGGCAGTTGGTGATGGTCGTGGTGCCCTCGGCGAGCAGGGCGGCCGCCATCAACTTCAGGACGCTGTTCTTGGCGCCGACGACATCAACTTCGCCGACCAGACGTGCGCCACCATGTACCCGGAAATGCTCGCTCACGCGGCAATCCTACGTACGGCCATAGAGTGCCGGTCATGGCGGTGCATCTCACGAAGATCTACACGCGAGTCGGCGACGACGGCACGACGGGCCTGGGCGACTTCTCCCGCGTCCAGAAGACCGACCCGCGCATCGAGGCGTACGCGGACGTGGACGAAACCAACGCCTCCCTGGGCGTGGCGCTGGCCCTGGGCCAACTCGCACCCGACGTGTTCGACGTCGTGCGCAAAGTGCAGAACGACCTGTTCGACGTAGGAGCAGACCTCTGCACCCCGATCGTCCCGGACCCGGAGTACCCACCCCTGCGCGTGACCCAGGCCTACGTGGACCGCCTGGAGGGCTACTGCGACGAGTTCAACGAACGCCTGGGCAAACTGGACTCGTTCATCCTGAACGGAGGCACCCCAGGAGCAGCCCTGCTGCACCAGGCCCGCACGATCGCCCGCCGAGCAGAACGCCGAGCGTGGACGCTCATCGAAGCCGACGCCGAGCGCACGAACGTCCTGACGGCCAAGTACCTGAACCGGCTGTCGGACCTGCTGTTCATCCTGGCGCGGGTGGCGAACCCGGACGGCGACGTGCTGTGGCAGCCAGGCGAGAACGCCTGACAAGGCACGCTGACGCAGGCGTCCCCTCGAGTTGAGGCTCCCCCGCGACCCAACGTACAGATGGGGTCTGACACTCGGCACGATGCGAAAGGGCGGCCACCCCCTTACGCAACACCGAAGGCGAGCAGGACAGACCCCCGCCCGCCAACGGCGAAGCCGAGGCCCCAAGCGATGCCGAAGGCGAGCAGTCAGACCTTGCCCAGATGGGTAGCGGTGCACCCACTCGTGGTTAGGCGATTGGGGCTTGACTTTGGGTGCGAGGTGCTACCACTTGTGGATCGGCCGGGTGCGAAGCATCCGGCCTTTTCCGGCCGAACCAGCGCCTCGCAAGGGCCCCGAAGTCAAGCCCCAATCGCAATCGTCGCGGAGCGGCGATGAACCCAGGTCTTCGTCCGAGGTGCACGCCCACGCTGGAACAGGCACCCAACCGCAATGGCGACCACGCTGGAACTCGCCCGGTCCCAAGGCGACCACGCCGGAACTCGCTCAGCTCAACGCCAAAACCAAAAGGGCGCGCCCCCACCAGGGGAACGCGCCCAATCAATCAACCTCAAGAAGCCCAAGGAATAGACCGCCCAGGCGGCGAAGCCTCCAACCAGGACAAGAACCCGGTCAAAGCATCCGGCCCCATCGCGATCTCGACCTCACCATCCCCCGACCGGCACCGCAGCACGGTGGCCCCGACCGGCATGGCATAAGCCTCAGGCCCAGTGGGCTCCCGCCGAGCGTCGATCTCCAACCCGTCCCGGGAGATCAGCTGGTCGGGACCGGACCCGAGCGACAACACCCGGAACCAGGCGAACGAGTCGCCCCGGTAGTGCCCCACCCCGAGGTGCCAGCCGCGACCGCGGTCGTCGAACTGGCTGCGCAGGGCTACGTGCACCCCGCCCTCGCGCAGCAGCCGGATGCGGCGCCACGCGAAGTAGGCGATGACGACCACGGCCAGGACAAGGACCAGTCCGGCAATCTCGGTGATCCCCACGACTGGGCCCTCGCGCCCGGTCTCAGGCCGACTGTTCCACGGCCCGCACGCGCGCTGCCGCACGTGCGCGCTCGGCGTCGTCCGCGTCCTGCAGCGCCGATCGCGCCGCGTTCACGTCGATCTCGTCCGCGAGGTCGGCGTCCTCCGCGAGGATCGAGACGCCGGTACCGGTCACGGACAGGAAGCCACCGTGCACGGCGGCGGTGACCAGGCCACCGTCGGTCGTGCGGATGCGCACCACGCCACCCTCGACCAGCTGGCCGAGAACGGGCTCGTGACCGGGCAGGATGCCGATCTCGCCCTCGGTCGTCTGCGCCGAAACAGAGGTGGCCTTGCCGGACCACAGGCGGCGTTCAACGGCGACCAGTTCAACGGTCATCTCGGCCACGCGTATCTCCCTCGTCGTCTGGAGTCGAACTGAGTCTAAACGGTCGCCTGACAACCTTGCCGCCCCGCCCGGTGTCACCACGTCGGACAACCGCCGAAGGGGGGACATGCAGGACTTCGAAGAGTTCGTGGCGTTGCGTTCGCAGAGCCTGTTGCGCACCGCCTACCTGCTCTGCGGCGGCGACAGAGGTGCCGCTGAGGACATTCTGCAGGACGTTCTCATGAGCATGTACGGCAAGTGGCGCCGGATCAGGACGTCACCGGAGGCGTACGCCCGCGCCGCGCTGGCCAACTCGGCCAAGAACCGCTGGCGGCGGCGCTCCCGCAAGCCGGAGGCGCCGATGGACCACGCGGAGACGCAGGCCACCAAAGGGCACGAACAGCAGGTCGTGGACGCGGACAGCGTCGTGCGCGCGTTGGCGCAGTTGCCGGAGAAGATGCGCGCCGTCCTCGTGCTGCGGTTCTTCGACGACCTCAGCGAGGCCGACACCGCGCGGGCACTCGGCTGCGGCGTCGGCACGGTGAAGAGCCAGACCTCGCGCGGGCTCGCGCGCATGCGGGAGCTGATGGGTGAGCAGGTGCTGACGTGGAACTGAAGCAGGCGATGGAGGCCGCGACGGCAGACCTCGACGTGCGGCCGGGATTCGTGGGGGACGTGATGACCGGGGCACGACGACGACACACGCGCAGGCTCGTGGCGGTGACCGCGGCGGTGGCACTGCTCGCGGGCGTCTCGGCGGGGGTGGTGCTGAGCCGCCCGGACCCGCCACCGCCGCCGTTGACCGACGCCAGGCTGACCGCGGCGACCGCGGGCGACCTGGCCGGGGACCAGACGTTCCTCAGCCAGGCGCACGCGATCTGGGGGCGTTCGCGGAGCGAGGGGCTGCGGCCGTACGAGAACGTGACCGAGTTCACCGGGCCGGCGCACGTCTTCTGGGCCGCGAACACGCCCAGCGGCCCGGCGGCCCTGCTCGTGCAACCGGTGGAGGTGGGCGGCGAGCCGGCGCCGCGGATGCTGATCGGTCTCGTCGCCGGGGGCGCCGTGGTGCAGCGCGAGCTCGACCGCGGTCAGGAGATCGGGCTCTACCAGTTCGGGCCGGACAGGTCGACCTACCTGGCGCTGGGCATGGGCAGCAAGGTGTTCTGGTCGGTCAACCCCGTGCGCGGTCCCGACAACCGGCTGAGCCGCACCTGGCAGGAGGCCGAGATGGGACCCGGCGGCGTCGCCGTGATCACGGCGACGCTCTCCGAGCGGCCGGTGTTCATCCGCGGCGACACCACCCCGTTGCCCCGCGACTTCTTCTCCGACCCGCTGCAGGGCAGGTTCGCCTGGCGCCCGGACACCGCCTTCCTGCCCCATCCCGGCAACGGCTGGTCGGGCCGGCAATGCGCGTCGGACAGCCCCGTCTCCGGCGTGCGGTGGAGCGCCCAGAACGCCCCGGTGCCGAAGGCGGACCTGCAGCGGCTGGGCCTGCTCGACTACGTCGTCGACTGGGACGCCACCGGCGACTGGAACGTCTGCGCGTGGCTGCCCGACGGCCGCTACGCCGAGGTGTTCGAGGCGTACGGCGACCTCTACGGCGCGATCTACCACCCGGACGGCTCGTTCAGCGCCCCCCTGCTCGGCGGCAAGGCGGTGAAGGGTTCCCCGGTCGTGATGCCGCTGCCGGACGGCCAGGGCACGATCGTCGCCGACTTCGACGCCCGCATCGGCCCGCAGGGGCGCGTGCACGCCTGGCTGGCCCCCGTGGGCACCAAGGAGGTGACGGTGCGCCGTGGGGACGCCTCAGCCGTCGTACCGCTGACCTAGGACTGGTGCCAGGACCGCCAGAGCGTCGCGTACGTGCCGTTCCTGGCCACCAGGTCGTCGTGGGACCCCAGCTCCACGATGCGCCCGGCGTCGACGACCGCGATCCGGTCGGCGTCCCGCGCGGTCTGCAGCCGGTGCGCGATCGCGATCACCGTGCGACTCCCCCGCACGGCCGCGATCGCGCGCTCGGCGTGCCTGGCCGTGGCCGGGTCGAGTGACGACGTCGCCTCGTCCAGCACCAGCGTGTGCGGGTCGGCGACCTCGACCCGCGCCAGCGCCAGTTGCTGCGCCTGGGCGGGATCGAGCTCCAGACCACCCGCGCCGAGCAGCGTGCCGAGCCCGTCCGGCAGGTCGTCGAACCACCGCGCGTCGACGGTGCGCAACGCTTCGACCAGACGGTCGTCCGAGGCGTCCGGAACGGCCAGCGCCAGGTTCTCCCGCAAGGTGCCGATGAACACGTGGTGTTCCTGCGTGACGAGCACGATCCGCTGCTCACCCGCCGCCGCGAGGTCCGCCACCGGCACCCCGCCGACGTGCACGGACCCCTCCGCCGGCCGGTCGACCCCCGCGATCAGCCTGCCCAGCGTCGACTTGCCCGCACCGGACACCCCGACGACCGCCAGCCGTTCTCCCGGCGTCACAACGAGATCGACACCGTGCAGCACCTCGTGTCCGTCCACATAGGAGTAGTGGACTCCGCGCACCTCGATGAGGTCACCGTCCGGCTTCCGCACGACCGGCGCGGGCTCGACGTCGGCACCGATGCCCTCGACCCGCGCGAACGACGCCCCGCCCCGCTGCAGGAACTCGACCCACATCATGATGCGTTCCAACGGTTCGACGAGCCGCCACACATACAGGCTGCCGGTGACGACGACCTCGATCCGCACGTCGTCGGCCGCGTAGTACAGGCCACCCGCCAGCAACACCAGCGCGGTCGGCACCATGCTGGCGAAGTTGATGACCGGGAACAGCACGTTCCTCAGCCACAACGTCCGCATGCGCGTCTCGTACAGGTGCCCGATCGACGCGTGAGCCTTCCCCACCAACCGGTCCCGCAGCCCGTATGTCGCGATGGTCCGGCTGCCCTCGCCGACGGCCGCGGTGATCTCCGCGACGTCCCCGTTCGCCCGGCTCTCCGCCAGGTACGCGTCCCGCGCCCGCACGAGGTACCAGCGCAGAACCCAGGCGACGAACGGCATCCCGATCAACGCGGCCAGCCCGAGCACGGGATCCAGCCAGAACGTCGCCGCGAGCACGACCAGCAGGTCCACCGTGCCGGTGAACACCTGCGGCACGCTGTCCCGCAACGCCGTCCCGACGATGCCGATGTCGCTCGTGACCCGCGTGAGCAGATCACCCGTGCTCAGCCGGTCCACCACCCGCGCGGGCAACGCCAGCGACCGCGTCACGGCCTCCTCGCGCAACGAGGCGAGGAACCGTTCACCGAGCCGGATCGTCTGCACCCCGCTGTAGCGCACCAGCAACAGGTGCACGACCGCCGCGCCGAGCACCCCCAGCGCGAACAGATCCACAGTGGACACGGTCAGCGTGCCGTCCTCGACCCCACCGACGATCTTGCCCACCAGATACGGCCCGACCAGCCCGCTCAACGCCGCCAACGACGTGAGCACCAACACCACGACAAGCGCACGCCGCTCCCCGCGCAACAACCGCACAGCCGCCCGCCGCACCTCACGCCGATCCGCGATCGGCAGCAGGCTCATCGGTTCTCCTCCAGACACACGACCTGGTCTGCCTGCCCGGCCCACAACGGCGACGAGGACACCACCACGGTCGTCCTCCCGCACCGCGCCTGCTTCACCCGCCCGGCCACAGCAGCCTCGGTGACAGCGTCGAGCGCCGAAGTCGGTTCCACGAGCACCAGCACCTCAGGATCACCGAGCAACGCCCGGACAAGCCGCAACCGCTGCCGCTGACCGCCGGAAACGTTGCGCCCCTGCGACTCCAGGTGCGAGTCCAACCCGTCCGGCAACGCCTCGACGACATCCACAGCAGCCGCCACCCAGACCGCCCTCTCCACCGACGCGTCGTCGTGCACCCCCACCGACGCGTCGTCGTGCACCCCCACCGACACCCCCTCGCGAACAGACCCGGGAAACAGGTAGTCGTCGTTGTCCGCCACCACAACCACCCCGGGCAACCGCTCCACAGCAGCCCGCGCCACCGCCGCACTGGAGGACACCACCACCGTCAACACACCGGCCTTCACCTCAAAGGGCTCAGCACCGCCGTCCTTCTCCTCAGGCCGCAACCGCAACAGGTCCACCACCCGCCCAGCCGACACCAGTGCCCGCGGAATCACGTCAGCCCCCTCGACGAAGAAGCTGACAGGCACCACCAACGTCCCGACGTACAGGTAAACCGCCACCATCTCCTCAATGGAAATGGCACCACCAACCGCCATCCGAGCCACGATCCACGTGACAACACCGAGGAACAGCGCAGGCAACCCCCACAACACCTGCACCCAACTGAGCCACACGGACACCCGGTACCCGTCCCGCAACAGGTCATCCGACTTGTCCCGAAACCGCTCCTCGAACGCCGGCTTGCCCCCGATCCCCGACAACACCTTCAACCCGGCCACGATGTCCCCAGCGCGAGAGCTCAACTCCCCCTGACTGCGCCGATACCGAGCCTCGACACCATGCAGCCGCCGCAACACGGGCACAGTCACCACGGCCAGCACAGGCACGCCAAGCAACACCACAACGGCCACCAGCGGCGAGATCCGCACCAACAACACAGCCGTCACCGCATAAGCAACAACAGCCCCCACCCCAGGCCCAGTACTGGTAAGAGCATGCGCAATCCGTTGCGTATCACCGTTCTGCAGATACGTCAGCTCCCCAGCCGACAACCGCCGCCGAACCACCCCACCAAGCCGAGTGACGTGCTCAACCACCACCTGAGCAGTCCGCAACGCAGCATCCGTGCGCACCAACGTCATGGTCCGATGCCGCGCGACCCCCAACAACGCCAACACAGCCACAACAACAACCAGCAACCCGCACCACCACACCAGGGCGCCACGATCCCCACCCCGCAACCCGTCCTCAACGGCCTTGGAGATGAGGTACGGCGGCACCACCAGCCCGCACATCCACAACGACCCCCACCAGGCCCCGGCAAGCACCCGCCAGCGCTGCATGAGAACCAGCCACCACAGATACCGCCACGGAGAACGGACGTCAGGAGTCCCGGGATCGGCATAGGGAGCATGTCGGGCCATCCCCCGACCCTCCCACCGCCAGACGATTGGCACGAGTGATTTCGCCCTCAGACAGCAGCAACACGATCAAGCGATGCCGAAGGCGAGCAATAACAACCCCCCACGCACTCGCGACCGCGATGCCGAAGGCGAGCCGTGCAGACCTCGCACAGATGGGTAGCGGTGCACCCACTCGTGGTTAGGCGATTGGGGCTTGACTTTGGGTGCGAGGTGCTACCACTCGTGGATCGGCCGGTTGCGGAGCATCCGGCCTTTTCCGGCCGAACCAGCGCCTCGCAAGGGCCCCGAAGTCAAGCCCCAATCGCAATCGTCGCGGAGCGGCGATGAACACCCTCGCTTCGTCCGAGGTGCACGACCACGCCGGAACAGGCACCAGACCGCAATAGGCGACCACGCTGGAACAACCCACAAAACCCAAAGGGCCGCCCCTCCACAATGGAGGAACGGCCCCAAGGAACTCTCAGCTACACCAAGCCAGCTCAGTTACCAGCAAGCTTCTTGGCGTTCGCCTCAACGTCGTCCAACCCGCCACAGGAGAAGAAAGCCTGCTCCGGGAAGTGGTCGAACTCGCCCTTGCACACCCGGTCGAACGCCTCGATCGTGTCCTTGATCGGCACGAACGACCCGGGCTGACCCGTGAACTTCTCGGCCACGATGAAGTTCTGGCCGAGGAAGCGCTCGAGCCGGCGCGCACGACCGACGAGGACCTTGTCCTCCTCGGAGAGCTCGTCCATGCCGAGGATCGCGATGATGTCCTGCAGCTCCTTGTACTTCTGCAGGATCCGCTTGACCTCCTGCGCCACCCGGTAGTGCTCCTCGCCGACGATCGACGGCTCGAGGATTCGAGACGACGACGACAGCGGGTCGACGGCCGGGTAGATGCCCTTCTGGGAGATCGGACGGGAGAGCTCCGTCGTCGCGTCCAGGTGGGCGAAGGTGGTCGCCGGCGCGGGGTCGGTGTAGTCGTCGGCGGGCACGTAGATGGCCTGCAGCGACGTGATCGACTTACCGCGGGTCGAGGTGATGCGCTCCTGGAGCTCACCCATCTCGTCCGCCAGCGTCGGCTGGTAACCCACGGCGGAAGGCATGCGGCCCAGCAGGGTCGACACCTCGGAGCCCGCCTGGGTGAAGCGGAAGATGTTGTCGATGAAGAGCAGCACGTCCTGGTTCTGCACGTCGCGGAAGTACTCCGCCATCGTGAGAGCGGACAGCGCGACGCGCATGCGCGTGCCGGGCGGCTCGTCCATCTGACCGAAGACGAGAGCGGTGTCCCCGAGAACACCCATCTCTTCCATCTCCAGCAGCAGGTCGGTGCCCTCACGGGTGCGCTCACCGACGCCGGCGAACACCGACGTACCGGAGAACTCACGCGCGATACGGGTGATCATCTCCTGGATGAGCACCGTCTTGCCGACACCCGCGCCGCCGAACAGGCCGATCTTGCCGCCCTTGACGTACGGGGTGAGCAGGTCGATGACCTTGATGCCGGTCTCGAGGATCTCGGTCTTGCCCTCAAGCTGGTCGAAGGCGGGCGCCTTGCGGTGGATGCCCCACTGCTCGCCGTCGCGGCCGAGGCCCGGCGTGTCGAGGCAGTCACCGAGGGCGTTGAAGACGTGGCCCTTGACGACGTCGCCGACGGGCACCGAGATGGCCTTGCCGGTGTCGGTCACGGTCGCACCGCGCACCAGACCGTCGGTCGGCTGCATCGAGATGGTGCGCACCAGGTTGTCGCCGAGGTGCTGCGCGACCTCGAGGGTCAGCGTCTTGGCGACCGCCTCGAAGGTGATCTCGGCGTGGCAGGCGTTGAACAGCTCGGGCACGGCGTCGCGCGGGAACTCCACGTCGACGACCGCACCGATCACCCGGACCACACGGCCGGTGCGGGTGGTGGTGGCAGTAGCACTCATGTCACTCATCACTTCCTGCGCCACCGGTAAGCGCGGAGGCGCCACCGACGATCTCGCTGATCTCCTGGGTGATCTGGGCCTGACGGGCCGAGTTCGCCGCCCGGCTGAGGTTGCGCACGAGCTCGGTCGCGTTGTCCGTGGCGGCCTTCATGGCCGTCCGGCGCGCGGCGGACTCGGATGCGGCGGCCTCCAGCAGCGCGGAGAACAGGCGCGTCTTGATGTACTTGGGAAGCATCGCACCGAGCAGCGTCTCCGCGCTCGGCTCGAAGTCGTACACCGCGCGCGGTCCCTTGACCTCGCCGGTGTACTCGACCTCCATCGGCGCGATCCGCTTGGCGGTCGGCGTCTGGCTCAGCATCGACTTGAACTCGGTGTACACGACGTGGACCTCGTCCACCCCGAGCACGCCGTCCGGACCGGGGTTGTCGCCCTGGTCGTCGCCGCCCGCGAGGAACGCCTGGACGACCGCGTCGCCCGCCTCGACGGCGTTCACGTACTGCGGAGCCTGGGAGAAGCCACTCCACGAGCCGGCGATCGCGCGCTGGCGGAACGTGTAGTAGCCGACACCCTTGCGACCGAGGATGTAGAGCACCGGCTCCTTGCCCTCGGACTTCAGCAGCGAGATCAGCGACTCGGCGGCCTTGAGCACGTTGGCGTTGTAGCCCCCGCACATGCCCTTGTCACTGGTCACGATGAGCACCGCGGCGCGCTTCGCGTCAGGACGCTCGGTCAGCAGCGGGTGGTCGAGGTTCGCCGAGGCCTCGGCCAACGCGGAGAGGACGTTGGTGATCTCCTCCGCGTACGGCCGGGAAGCCGCGACCCTGGTCTGCGCCTTCGCGAGGCGAGACGTGGCGATGAGCTCGTAGGCCTTCGTGATCTTCTTGGTCGAGTTGACCGTGCGGATCCGCTGGCGGAGCTCCCGAATCTGTGCGCCCATGGCTCAGATCACTTCTTGGTCGGCTCGGTCTTGGCGACCTTCACCGACTCCTGACCGACCTGGTCGGCGTCGAGCGCCTTGGCCGGAGCCTCGTTGACGAGCGTCTTGCCGTCGGAAGCGGTGAACTGCTTCTTGAAGTCGGCGATGGCGCTCGCGACGCGCTTCTGGGCGTCCTCGGGGAACTTCTTGGTCTCGACGATCGAGCCCAGCAGGTCCGCGTGGTTGCGGCGCAGCGAGTCCTTGAAGTCGGCCACGAAGCGACGGATGTCGGCGACGGGGACGTCGTCCAGGTGGCCCTTGGTCGCGGCGAAGATCTCGACGACCTGCTCCTCGACGGCGACCGGCGAGTACTGGCCCTGCTTGAGCAGCTCGACCAGACGGGCACCGCGGTCCAGCTGGGCGCGCGAGGCGGCGTCGAGGTCGGACGCGAACGCGGAGAAGGCCTCCAGCTCGCGGAACTGCGACAGGTCGAGGCGCAGCGAGCCCGCGACGTCCTTCATGGCCTTGATCTGCGCGGCACCACCGACGCGGGAGACGGAGATACCCACGTTGACGGCCGGGCGGACACCGGCGTTGAAGAGGTCGGACTCGAGGAAGCACTGACCGTCGGTGATCGAGATGACGTTGGTCGGGATGTACGCCGACACGTCGTTCGCCTTGGTCTCGATGATCGGGAGACCCGTCATCGAACCGCCGCCGAGCTCGTCCGACAGCTTCGCGCAACGCTCGAGGAGACGCGAGTGCAAGTAGAAGACGTCGCCCGGGTACGCCTCGCGGCCCGGCGGGCGGCGCAGCAGCAGCGAGATGGCGCGGTAGGCCTCTGCCTGCTTGGTCAGGTCGTCGAAGATGATGAGGACGTGCTTGCCCTCGTACATCCAGTGCTGGCCGATGGCGGAGCCGGTGTACGGCGCCAGCCACTTGAAGCCGGCCGAGTCGGAGGCCGGGGCGGCGACGATCGTCGTGTACTCGAGCGCGCCCGCCTCCTCCAGCGCGGCCTTGACGCCCGCGATGGTGGAGCCCTTCTGGCCGATGGCGACGTACACGCAGCGGACCTGCTGCTTGGGGTCGCCCGACTCCCAGGCCTTCTTCTGGTTGATGATCGTGTCGATGCAGACCGCGGTCTTGCCGGTCTTGCGGTCACCGATGATCAGCTGGCGCTGGCCGCGACCGATCGGGGTCATCGCGTCGATCGCCTTGATGCCGGTCTGCATCGGCTCGGACACCGGCTGGCGCTGCAGCACGGAGGCGGCCTGCAGCTCCAGGGCGCGGTTGTCGTCGGCGACGATGTCGCCGAGGCCGTCGATCGGCGTGCCCAGCGGGTTGACGACGCGGCCGAGGAAGCCGTCGCCGACCGGCACGGACAGGACCTTGCCCGTCCGGCGGACCTCCTGGCCTTCTTCGATCTTGTCGAAGTCGCCGAGGATGACCGCACCGATCTCGCGGACCTCGAGGTTCAGGGCGACGCCGAGGACGCCGCCGGGGAACTCGAGCAGCTCGTTGGTCATCGTGCCCGGAAGGCCTTCGACGATGGCGATGCCGTCGTAGGTCTCGGAGACGGTACCGACCTCTTCCCGGCTGACCTCCGGGGAGTAGCTCGAGACGTACTTCTCGATCGCACTGCGGATCTCGTCCGACGAGATCGTCAGCTCCGCCATGTCGTTCCTGCTCTCACTTCTTCGTTCTTGGGAAAGGGCTCGGGGGCTAGCTGGCGAGATTGCGGCGCAGTGCCGCCAACCGGCCGGCGATGCTTCCGTCGATGATCTCGTCGCCGATCTTGATCGTGAGGCCGCCGCCCAGGGCGGGGTCGACCTCCACGTGCAGCGCGATCGGGCGCGAGTAGATCGTGGTCAGCGTCGCGGTCAAGCGGTCGATCTGCTCGGCGGTCAGCTCCACCGCGGACCGGACGTGCGCGACGGAACGCTGACGGCGCTGGGCCGCCAGGTCGGCGAGCTCGGAGAGCCCGTCCGCCACGCGCACACCGCGCGGGTTGCGCACCAGCTGGTCCACCAGCGTCTTGGTGACCGGGCTGACCTTCCCCTCGATGAGGGAGTCGACCAGCGCGACCTTGCCGGAGGCGTCACCGGCGGGGTCCGCCAGCAGCAGCTCGAGCTCGTTCGAACCGGCCACGATGCGGCCGAGGCGGAAGAGCTCGTCCTCGGTCGAGTCGAGCTGGCCGTCGCGCTCGGCACGCACCAGCAGCGCGGTGCGGGCGAGCGACTCGACACCGTCGACGAGCTCGCGCGGGCTGGACCAGCGCGCCGTCACGACGGCGGCCAGGACCTGCAGCGTCGCGTCGCTCACCTTGCCCGCGAACAGCCCGCGGAGCAGCTGCTCGCGACCGGCGGCCTCGGACGAGGCGTCGGCGAGGGCGCCGCGCAGCGTCCGCTGCTCGATCAGCAGGCCGAGCACGGCGAAGAGCTCCTCGCCGAGCTGCGCGAGGTCGTTCGTCGACGTGGTGGCGTCGGCCAGCTCCAGCAGCCGCAGTTCCGCGGCTGCCAGAGCTTCACGACTTGCGGCATGCAACGTCATCGGCAGCCTCTACTTGCTCGCCGGCGCCGCGACGGCGTCCAGCTCGTTGAGGAAGCGGTCGACGGTGCCGCGGCGGCGGGACTCGTCCTCGAGGGACTCGCCCACGACCTTGCTCGCCAGCTCGACAGCGGTGCGGCCGAGGTCGGCGCGCAGCTCCGCGACGATCTGGGCGCGCTGAGCGTCCAGCTGGTGCTGACCCTGCGCGACGATGCGCGCGGACTCGGCCTGCGCCTGCTCACGCATCTCCTCGACGATCTGCAGGCCCTCGGCCCGAGCGTCGTCGCGGATGCGCGCGGCCTCGGCGCGAGCCTCGGCCAGCTGCTCCTTGTACTGCTCGAGAGTGCGCTGAGCTTCGGCCTGGGCCTGCTCCGCCTTCTCGATGCCACCCTCGATCTTGGCCGTCCGCTCCGCGTACAGCGCCTCGAAGCGCGGCGACACGAACTTCTTGATGACGAAGAGGAGGAGCAGGAACGCGACGAGACCGAGGATGATCTCTGCCGGGTGCGGGATGACGGGGTTGACCTCGTCACCCGCAGCCAGGATCAGGGTGTCGTACACGACGTCTCCTAACGCGTTGAAGGGTTAGGTCAGGCGCCGGTCTGCGCGGTCGCGATGAAGTACACGACGAAGCCGATCAGCGCGAGGACCTCGACGATGGCGAAGGTGGTCCACGCGAGGCCGAGCAGCACGCCGCGGGCCTCGGGCTGACGGGCGGTGCCGCTGATGACCGAGGAGAAGATCAGACCCACACCGATGCCGGGGCCGATGGCGGCGAGGCCGTAGCCGATCGCAGCGAGACCCGGGTTGATGTCACCGGCCTGGGCAAGAACGACGGAAGCGCTCACTGTTGCTGTTCCCTTTCACTTCGGTCCGCCGGGAGTTGGCGGATCGGAGGTTTTGTGTTTCTCAGTGCTCTTCTGCCAGCGCCATGCCGATGTAGCTGGCAGACAGCAGCGCGAAGATGTAGGCCTGCAGGCACATGATCAGTGCCTCCAGGAAGGTCAGCGCGATGGCGAAGGCGAAGGACACCGGCGCCACGATGACGGTCAGTCCACCGTTCAGCAGCAGGAACTCACCGGCCAGGGTGAACACCAGCAGCAGGAGGTGTCCCGCGAACATCGCGGCGAAAACTCGGATCGCCAGCGTGAGCGGGTTCAGGATGAACTTCTGGAAGAACTCGATCGGGATCAGCAGCGGGAGCACGAACCACGGTGCGCCCGGCGGAACCGTCTGGTGCTTCAAGTAGCCCACGAAGCCGTGCCGCTTGAACCCGACGAAGTGGTACACCGGGTAAACGACCAGCAACGAAACCGCGAGCGGGAAGCCGATGTGCGACATCGTCGGGAACTGGATGATCGGGATGAGCCCGAACAGGTTGTTCACCAGAACGAAGCAGAAGATCGTGAGAATGAGCGGGACGAAGGGCTTGAAGTCCTTCGCGCCGATCTGCTCCCGTGCGATGCTGTTGCGCCCGAAGTCGTAAGCCGACTCGGCGGCGAACTGGAACTTGCCGGGAACGACCTTCAGGTTGCGGGTCGCCGCGATGAAGAAGGCGCCGATGATCACGATCGACAGCACCAGCAGGACCATCGGCTTCGTGACCGAGCCGAAGATCGGCGGGAGGAAGAAGTCCTTCACACCGGGAGCGACGAACTCGCCCCCCGAAGCCAGCAACTTGGTCACTGTGTTCCTTCCGGTTCTCCCGGCCGGCGTTCACTCCGCCGGGGGAATCGTCACGATCTGGACTTAACGTACCTTACGGTTCGCAAGCGACTACCAGAGGCACCCCTGCTATCGGGTGTCCCTGGTCTGCGCGGACCATATCAGCAGGTCTAGGCGCCGTCGGAGGCGGGGACGACCATCTGGCTACGGCTGCGCTTGGAGGCTCTGGCCTCCAGGAACGACGTCACGAGCACGGTCGCCACCAGGGTGATTCCGAGTGCCTTGGGCTCGAGCCACGGCTGGTTGCGCAGCAGGATCACCGCGAGCAGCAGCACGATCAGCTTGCCCATGAATCCGCCGAGAGCGGCGACCATCACGAACATCGGATCGAGTGCCGCCGTCTTCCGCATCAACAACAGCGTGACGAGGCTCGAACCGATGGCAATCGCACCACCGATCAATGACCCGACAAGACCAGCGGTCCCCCAGATCACCGTTGACACGACGACGCCGAGGACAAACGTGCCGAGCGCGGCCCACGCGGCCTCGCGGAACATTTCCCCGGCGAGTCGCTGGACGGTCAGCTCGTGCGTGACGGCCTTGTCCGCGTCGCTCATGTCTTGAAGTGTAGGAACTCGCTGATGACCACTCGCAGGCAGGTCATGGTTAACGTCGGTTAAGCGGACCCAAACAAGATGCGGCGCCAATTTCCCGGCCGCTCACGATCACCTCGTTGAGCTCCGCGAGACGCCGTCCCGGCCTCACTCCCAGTTCGTCGGCGAACATCCGGTGAACAACTCGGTACACCTCCAGCGCATCCGCTGAACGACCTCCACGGTGCAAAGCCAGCATGAGGAACTCGGCGAACCTCTCGCGCAACGGGTGCAACCTGGTCAGCGCACGCAGTTCGGGCACCAGCTCGCGATGCGCTCCGAGGCGGAGTTCCAGCTCGACCTTCCTCTCCACCACCACGAGCCGTTCCTCCTCCAGCCGGTCGGCCTCGAACCCGAGCGCGTTCGACGCCGCGTCGGCGAGGGCCCGCCCTCGCCACAGCGACAACGCCTCGCGGAGGTGGCCGAGCTCGGTGCGGAGGTCGGCATCGCGACGGGCCACCAGGCCGCGGAACCTGTGCAGGTCCACCAGATCCGGATCCACGTCTACGCGGTAGCCCGTACTGCTGCGCGAGATCGGCACACCAAGACCGTCGAGCGCCCGTCTCAGCCGCACGACGTAAACCTGAAGAGTCGAACTCGCGCGCGACGGCGGCTCGTCCCAAACCTGCTCGACGAGGTTCGCCTGAGGCACCGGTCTTCCCGCCGCGAGCAGGAGCGCGGCCAACAGGCAGCGCAGCCTGCCCGCTCCGAGCACCACTCCGCCGTCGATCGAGAGCTCTCCGAGCACACCGAACGCGCAGATCTTCATGGCTTTCCCCCCAGGCCGCCGACGAACCGGACGTTACGCCGTCTGCTACGCCACGTGTAGGTGAATTGGCGCAACAGCTGGTTAGCGTCGAGCCCGTTCACAACCACGATTTGGGGATCCGATGAACACTTCGCGAAAGACCTCGATCGCTCTGGCCGCGACCATCGCGCTGATGACGGTCGCGGCGCCCGCGCACGCGGACTCGTCAGGCATCAGCGGCAGCATCGCGGTGACGGCCAGGGGCAGCGGCGGCCACGTGACCCAGGTGTACGCCATAGTCACCTCGGTCGGACCGCTGCTGGCCTTCGACGGGTTCTTCAGGTTGTTCGGTCCCGACTACAACGCGACCTCGGAGACGCGCAGGTGGGGCCAGGGCAGCCTCTACTACCACAACGTCAACCGCGACTACGCGAGCGGCCAGAAGCACTGCGCCGAGGGGTGGCGGAAGAAGGACGACGGAACGTTCGAACTGATCGGCCGCCCGTGCGTGGAGAACCCGATCTGACTTTCGTCAGGACTTGCGGGCTTCCCTCAGCCGCGGGATCACCGACACCACGAACGTCACGATCAGCCCGACGACGAAGCACGTCGCCACGATCACCGGGTCGAACAACGTCAGCGCCACCGCGCCGAACGCCAGCACGCCAGCCCACAGGTAGATGAGCAGCACGGCGCGCCGCTGCGAGTGACCGATCTCCAGCAACCGGTGGTGCAGGTGCATCTTGTCCGGGGAGAACGGGCTCTCGCCGCGGCGTGTGCGGCGGATGATGGCCATCAGCAGGTCGAGCAGCGGCACGAAGAGCACGGCGGCGACGACGATCAGCGGCGAGAGCAGACCGAGCAGGTCCGCGGCGCTGCCGGTGGCCTGGTTGATCTTGCCGCTCGCGCTGGTCGTGGCGGCGGCCAGCATCAGGCCGATGAGCATGGAGCCCGAGTCGCCCATGAAGATGCGCGCCGGGTTGAAGTTGTGCGGCAGGAAGCCCAGGCAGGCGCCCGCGAGCGCGGCGGCGATCAGGGCGGGCGGGTAGGCCTCGACGGCGCCCTGCCGTTCGACGAGCAGGCCGATCGAGAACGCGCAGGTGGCCGCGGCGGCGATCAGGCCGATGCCGGCGGCCAGGCCGTCCAGGCCGTCTACGAAGTTCATCGCGTTGATCATCGTGACGGCGAGCAGCACGGTCAGCAGCGCGCCCTGGTTCTGGTCCAGCGAGATGGTCGCGCCGCCGTCCCACGGCACCCAGGCGATCATCCACTGCAGACCGAAGAGCACCAGGATGCCCGCAGCCGTCACCTGGCCGGCGAGCTTCGTCAGCGAGTCGAGCTCGAACCTGTCGTCGATCGCGCCCACGAGCACGATGACGCCGCCCGCGACGATGACGCCCCACGGGTCGTTGGAGAAGTCGAACGCCGCCCGCAGCACCGGCAGCTGGTGCGCCACGAACATGCCGCACAGCACGCCGCCGTAGATGGCGACACCACCCATGCGCGGCATCGGCTGCACGTGCACGTCGCGTTGCCGCGGATAGGCCACTGCCCCGAGCCGGAACGCCATCGCGCGCACCAGGCCGACGAGCAGGAACGTCACGACGGCCGCGATCAGCGCGACGAGCAGGTACTCGCGCACGGGAAGGACGAACGAGGATGCGGGCCCCACGGGCCTACCAATCAATCGGGGGTGTTCGGGGTGCTCGCCACGGTACCCGCGGCGTCATGATCAATTCTGGCAGCCGCGTCCTACCGCGCGACGTCCACCTCGATGCCGAGCACCTCGTCGACGTCCTTCTTGCTGACCGCGCCCTCGCGCAGGATCAGCGCGTCGGGTCCGGTGAGGTCGACGATGGTCGACGCGACGTTCTCCCCGCTCAACCCGCCGTCCAGGTACACGGGCACGGCCTCGCCGAGCTGGTCGAGGGCCTCCTGCGCACTGGCCGCGGGCGCGTGCCCGGTCCGGTTCGCGCTGGAGACGGCCATCGGGCCGACGTCGCGCAGCAGCTCGAGCGCCACCGGGTGCAGCGGCATGCGCAGCATGACCGTGCCGCGGGTCTGCCCGAGGTCCCAGGCCAGGCTGGGCGCGTGCGGCAGCACGATGCTCAGCCCACCCGGCCAGAACGCCTCGATGAGCGCCCGCGCCTGCCGGGGCACGCTGAGGACCAGCCCGTCGATGGTCGTCCAGGACCCGACCAGCACCGGCACGGGCATGTCGGGCCCGCGCCCCTTGGCGTCGAGGAGGCTGCGGACGGCTTCGGCGTCGAAGGCGTCGCACCCGATCCCGTAGACGGTGTCGGTGGGCAGGACGACGAGTCGCCCGCTGCGCACCGCGCCGGCGGCCGCGGCGAGACCAGCCGCGCGATTGTCCGGTTCGCTGCAGTCGTAGACCGTGCTCACCTCGGTGAGCCTAGCCAGCCCCTCCGACAAGCGGCGCGAGGCCTGTCCCATCGCGACGGACGACGGTCCGAACCACCCCCGAAAGGGTGTACACGCGGTCACGCGCGAGGCGGCGGATCCTCGGAGCACGTGACCGCGTGCCCTCCCCGCGACGAACCTACGTCCATTCGTCCGCAATGGGATTCGGCGTCGGCTTATTGACCAGGATTTGGCAACTGCGCGCACGACTTCGCCACTCGCACGCCGCCGCGCAGCGCGATGAGCCCCTCGCGGACTGCGGATCGGCCGAGAAGGGCGTCATCTGCCCTCTTTCGGCGCATTGACAATTTGCGTTCCGGACTTCTCCACCCCATTCCGATCTGGACCGACTATTGTGCGACCGACAGAGCCAGATTAAGCGTTGTTCGTTGTCTCACCTCGTCCCTGACCAGCACAAACACCTGGTGCTAGATTCAATGACAGAAAGTGGACAGGACAATGTCAACTCCCGCCGCGACGAAGGGAAACGATTCCCCGCGGTTACGCCGCGACACGACCCGCTTCCGCTGCGGAGCCGCACACCGCGACGAGGAGTTCGCGGATTCGGCCATTCGCGAGTGCCCCGTGAAGACCACTCGGTCGATTCCGCGGTCGCCAGGAGTCAACGCCGGCGCGGTGGTGCAGGAAGCCGCGCAGTCTCGGCGCGAGGTGCGCTGCGCACTGTCGCCGGCGATCCCCTTCGGCGCGCGCAGGATGCTGCTCGCGCGGCGGTCGCCGGTCGCCGTGACCCTCGTGACCGGGGTGCGGCCGGCGTTCGGCAGGAGGGCTCGGCCGATGCCGCCGCCGCACGGGCGCAGGCCGTTCGTGCTCGGCTTGAGCGCCAGCGCGATCGCGCCGTTGTCCGGGCGCTCCAAGTGCACGGACGAGCTCGACGCCTCCAGCAGCTGCTGCTCCGGGGAGTACGAGCCGGAGAGCAACGGCGGTGGGCCCGCGACCAACGGGATCGCGCCGCTCTTCGCGGTGCCGCCGACCGGCCGGATGAGCACGGGCAACATGACCACCCGCACGGCTGAGGAACGCTCATGACTGATCGCAAATTCGAGGTCCGCGGACCGGTGATCGGCTTCACCGCGGGCACGAGCGGGCGCGCCGGGACCGGCGGCGTCCACATCGGACACATCCAGGACGTCGCCGCCGTGCTGCGGCTCCTCGACGAGCTGCGCGAGGACCTCAACGACGCCAAGGCGCCGACGTCGACCATCGAAGCGGTGGACGACCTGCGGATCGAGGCGCGCAAACCCCAGCCCCGCAAGGAGATCACCGACCACCTCATGGACAAGCTGGCGGACCGGGGGCTCGGCGAGCAGATGAAGGAGCTCGCGAAGGCCTTCGACGCGCTCTTCTAGACCCGGCGGGCGGTCGCGAACCGCGGCCGTCCGGCCAGATCGATGTGGTCGGCCACGTCCGTGAGCACCCGGCGCGCCGACAGCAACGCCGGCACGGACTCGCCCTGCGTGTCGTCGTGCTCGATGCCCACCGCACCACCGGGCTTGAGCCAGCGCGCGGCCGCCGACACCACGTGCCGGATCACGTCGAGGCCGTCCGCTCCGGAGAACACCGCGCGGTGCGGGTCGTGCACGCCCACCTCGGGCTGCACCGGGGTTCCCTCCGGCACGTAAGGCGGGTTGCACACCACGAGGTCGACCTGACCGTCCAGATCGGACAGCAGCGACGGGTCGGTCGCGTCGCCGAAGTGCAACCGGATCGGCGTGTCACCGGCGGCCACCCGCGCGTCGGCGTTGCGGCGCGTCCACGACAGCGCCTGCGGGTCGATCTCGACCGCGTGCACCACGGCGTCGGGCCTCGCCTGGGCGATCGACAACGCCAGCGCGCCCGTCCCGGTGCACAGGTCGACGACGACCGGCGAAGTGGTGCCCACCAGCGACTTCAGACCCCACTCCATCAGCAGCTCGGTCTCGGGCCGCGGCACGAACACGCCGGGCCCGACCTCGACCGTGATGGCGCCCATCGGGGCCCAGCCGAGGATGTGCTGCAAGGGGATCCGCGAGGCGCGCACCCGCACGAGCCTGTGCAGCTGGTCGACCACCGGCGGGTCGACCAGCGGGATGAGCGGCAGCCGACCCCGTTCCACGCCGAGCACGTGCGCGGCCAGGTACTCCGCGTCGACGCGCGGACTGTCCACGCCGGCCTCGGCGAGGATCTTGGCCGCCTCCGAGACGGCGAGGCGGAGCGGCTGCCGGTTCATCATCAGGACCGAAACTACCTCAGAAGTTGATCATGTGCCCGGCCAGGCCGTGCACCGCTTCCTTGACGGCCTCCGACAGTGTCGGGTGCGCGTGGACGTTGCGCGCGACCTCGTGGACGGTGAGGTCCCACTGCTGCGCCAGCGTGAGCTCGGGCAGCAGCTCGGTCGCCTCGGGGCCGATGATGTGGCCGCCGAGCAGCTCGCCGTGCGTGCCGTCGCTGATCAGCTTCACGAAGCCGCCGGGCTCGGCGAGACCGTGGGCCTTGCCGTTGGCGGTGAACGGGAACTTCGCGACCTGGACGTCGTAGCCCTTCTCGCGGGCCTGCTTCTCCGTGTAGCCGAACGAGGCGATCTGCGGCTGGCAGAACGTCGCCCGCGGGATCATCACGTAGTCGAGCTCCATGGTCTCGGCGCCCGCGATGGTCTCGGAGGCGATGATGCCCATGGACTCGGCGGTGTGCGCGAGCATCAGCTTCGCCGTCACGTCACCGATCGCGAAGATGTGCGGCACGGACGTGCGGCCGCGACCGTCGATGTCGATCGCGCCGCGGTCGGTCAGCTTCACGCCGGTGTTCTCGAGGCCGTAGCCCTCGACCCGCGGCACGAAACCGATGGCCTGCATGACCTTGTCGGCCTCCAGGACCTCCTCGGCACCGTTCTTCGACACGGTGACGCGGACCTTGGGGCCGGACTCGTCGATCGACTCGACGCGGGTGCCGACGCGGACGTCGACGCCGAGCTTCTTGTAGCGCTTGAGCAGCTCGGCGGACACCTCCTCGTCCTCGAGCGGCACCATGCGGTCGAGGAACTCGACGATGGTGACCTTCACGCCGTAGTTGTGCATGACGTAGGCGAACTCGACGCCGATGGCGCCCGCACCGGCGATGATGATCGACTCCGGCAGGTCCTCGGTCATGATCTGCTCTTCGTAGGTCACGACGCGGTCGGACTTCTGCGTGTTCGGCAGCATCCTGGTCGTGGCGCCCACGGCGATGATCGCGTGGCCGAAGGTGATCGTCTCGTCCCCGACGGTGAGGGTGTGCTCGTCGGTGAAGTTGGCCCACCCGTCGAACTCGGTGATGCCGTTCTTCTTCATGAGGAAGTGCACGCCCTTGACGCGCCCGTCCGCGACCTTGCGGCTGCGTTGCCACGCCGCGCCGTAGTCGAAGCTGACGGTGCCGTCGACCTTGATGCCGAACGTCTTCTGCTCGTGCGTGAAGATGTGCGCCAGCTCGGCGTTGCGCAGCAGCGCCTTCGACGGGATGCAGCCGACGTTCAGGCAGACGCCGCCCCAGTACTTCTCCTCGACGATGGCGGTCTTCAGCCCGAGCTGAGCCGCACGGATCGCGGCGACGTACCCGCCGGGACCCGCACCCACGACCACGACATCAAAGTGTGCGCTCATAAGCACACACCCTAGGTCCCGAGCTGCTCCAGCAAGAACTCAACCGTCCGTTTCCAGGCGTCCGCCTGCGCGTGCGCGGTGGCGTGCGGAACACCACCACCCGAGAAGGTGACACCGGGCCCCGGATAGGTCACGTCGGTGGCCGGCCGGTGCGGCGGGCCCGCGATCAGGTGTCCTGCCTCGGGATACACGACGTGCTCGGACGGGAAAGCGTGGCCGTGGTCCTTCAGCCGCCGCATCGCGACCTCGCTCAGCTCGGCTCCCGGCCACCCGTCGTCGTGTCCGGACGAGATGAGCAACACACCACCTTCGATCCGTTCGACCGGAATCTCGGTGTCCTCCGGAATGCCGTCGCTCAGGTCGAACGCGAGCCGCAACGGCACCGGTTCGTCGTTGACGATCTTGGACCGCAGCTCTTCGCTCACGTAGTAGGGCAGGTACGGCAGCGGCTCGCCCTTGAGGGTCCACGACGCCGCCTCGTACGAGAGCTTCTGCAGCAGGTTCCCGCCGGGCCCGATCGCCTGCGTCACCACCCCGCTGCCCACCACGCTGACGACGGCCTTGACCTGCGGGAACGTCGCACCAACCAGCAACGCCAGCTCGCCGCCGCGCGAGCCGCCGATCACCCCGATCGAGCTCGCGCGTTCGGACAGGTACTCGATGGCGTCGCCGAAGTACTCGAGCGGGATGTCGACCAGGTTCTCCGGCAGGCCCTTCATGCCGAAGTAGCCCAGCGCGAACGTGACGAACCCGTGCGCGGCCAGCAGAGCCGCGTCCGCCTCGTGGATCCCGCCCTCGGACCCGCTGAGCACGATCACGCCCGGCAGGTCGCCTCCGTCGTCCTCAGGGGCGAAGAGGGTGCCGACGAGCCCGTTCTCCCGGACCTCCAGCCGCTCGACGCCCTCGGGCAGCGTCCGGCGGTCGAGCACGCGGTCGCCGACGCCCTCGACCGAGAGCACCGTCTTGCCGGCCTTGCCGCCGGTGCGTTCGAGCGACCAGAACAACCCCATCGGGTCGACCCCGCGGTAGCTGCCCTCGACGGGCGCGTGCCGCGTCAGGTCGACGAGGCCGCGGTCATCGGCCTCGAAGACGGCGTGGGAGGCACGATCGCCGGTGGACAGCTGGACTGTGATCGACTGGCCCGGCTTCAGACCCGCGACCTGCACCTCGACCGGTTGGTCGAGAGGCGCGCTCTGAGGTTTCACCAGGATCTCGGCCACAACGCGCCCCTCTCACGTCGGATTACCCGCCTGCGAGCCGTTCTGCCCGGTCAGCGGTGGCGAGTGCGTCCACCACCGCGTCCAGGTCTCCGTCGAGGACCTGGTCCAGGTTATGCGCTTTGTACCCAACCCGGTGATCGGAGATGCGCGATTCGGGGAAGTTGTAGGTCCGCACCCGTTCACTCCTGTCAACGGTGCGGATCTGGGTGCGCCGGGCGTCGGACTGCTCCTGCGCCTTCTGCTCCTCGGCCAGCGCCGCGAGCCGCGACTGCAGGACCTGCATGGCGCGCGCCTTGTTCTGCAGCTGGCTGCGCTCGTTCTGGCAGGAGACGACGATGCCCGTCGGCAGGTGCGTGATGCGCACGGCGGAGTCGGTGGTGTTGACCGACTGACCACCCTTGCCGGACGACCGGTAGACGTCGACGCGCAGGTCCTTCTCGTCGATCTCGACCTCGGTCGTCTCCTCGGTCTCCGGGAAGACGAGGACACCGGCGGCGGAGGTGTGGATGCGCCCCTGCGACTCGGTGACGGGCACGCGCTGCACCCGGTGCACACCGCCCTCCCACTTCAACCGGCTCCACACCCCGTCGGGAGTGGCGCTCTTGGTCTTGATGGACACCGTGACGTCCTTGAAGCCGCCCAGGTCGGAGTCGGTGCCGTCGAGCATCTCGACCTTCCAGCCCTGCCGCTCCGCATACCGCGTGTACATGCGCAGCAGGTCGCCGGCGAACAGCGCGGACTCCTCGCCGCCCTCACCGGACTTGATCTCCAGCAGCACGTCGTCCCCGTCGTGCGGGTCGCGCGGCAGCAGCAGCTCGGTGAGCTTCTCCTCCAGCTTGGGGAGCTGCTCCTCGATCTGCACGACCTCGTCCTGGAAGGTCCTGTCCTCGGCCGCGAGCTCCTTGGCGGCCTCGAGGTCGTTGCGGGCCTGCTCGATCTCCCGCGCCGTCTTCACGATGGGCCCGAGCTGGGCGTACCGCTTGCCGAGCTTGCGCGCCCCCGCCTGGTCAGCGTGCACGGAAGGGTCCGCGAGCTTCTTCTCCAGCTCGTCGTACTCGGCGAGCAAGCTGTCCAGCGACTGCGACACGTCTCCTGCTTTCGTTGGGCTTCCCTGGAAACGGCGACGGCGCCCGCCCCGGCCGTGAAGCCGAGGTCAGGCGCCGTGAAAGCAGCTACTTGTTGCGCTTGCCGTAACGCGCCTCGAAGCGCGCCACGCGACCGCCGGTGTCCAGGATGCGCTGCTTGCCCGTGTAGAACGGGTGGCAGTTCGAGCACATCTCGACGCGAACCTCGGACGCCGAGGTGGTGCTGCGGGTGGTGAAGCTGTTGCCACAGCTGCACGTCACCTCGGTAGCGGTGTACTCCGGGTGGATTCCAGTCTTCAAGATCTTGTCCCTTTCAAGGATGGCCGCCGGGTCCCAGTTGGTGAACGGGTGAACCGGAGCCGGACTCGACCGTTTAGTTTGCCAGACCGTTCAACACGTGCAAAAACGCGGTTGTTCCCGACACCGCCCCACGACGTCCGGCGTGGGTGAAGTCACAACCGCTCAACCGCCGCGATACGCCGTTCGGCGCAAGGTGCAGCCGTTCAGCCAGATACGACTCCATGTTGTTGGTGGCCGTCCACCACACTGTGTGCCGTGTTCTGCGCCGCTGAACGCCCGACCAGCCTCGCAACATGGCTGGCGATGCCGTTCTTGTTCGCTGCAGCCGTGTTCGGCCTGATGGGGTCAGCAGGGCTGCTCACCGGCGCCTGGCCCACAGTAGCCCTCTCACCAGCGATAACAGGGGCCGGCGTAGCAGTGGCGGCAGCAGTCTCCGGCGGCGTCCGCTGGACCCGCCGCTGGCAGCGAACCTGGCTGAGGTGGCCCTACCTGGCAACCGTGCTGGCAGCAGGCGTACTGGCAGGGGGCGTAGAAGTCCCAGCCCTGGCCACCGCCGCAGTGGGCGTGCCGGTGCTGCTGGCTCTGATCCTCCAAGCGCTGATGCAGACGGACGAGAAGCGCCCAGCCTCAGACTGCCGCTGACCCAGCGCAGGCGAGGAACCGCGTGGGGCGAGAGAGCCCTGGGTGGGCGAAGCCGAAGACATCCCAGTTGCTGGGGATGTCAAGCGGCGGTGGTGTGGTGCTGTGGCCAGGCGGTGGTTTCGTCGTAGTGGGTGTGGGTTTTGAGGCAGCCGTGCAGGATGCCGACGAGGCGGTTGGCCAGCTGGCGTAGCGCCGGGTTGTGGCCCAGTCCTCGGGAGCGTTGATGCTGGTAGTAGGCGTGGGCGCCGGGGCTGACGCGCATGGCGACGAAGGCCTGGGCGATGAGGGCGTCCAGTAGCCGGTCGTTGTGGACGTGCCGGGCGCGGACGGTGCGTTTGCGGCCGGAGGCGATGGTGAGCGGGCTGGTGCCGGCGTAGTTCTTGCGGGCTTTCGCGCTGGCGTAGCGGGCGGGGTCGTCTCCGAACTCGGCCAGCACCCGAGCGCCGAGAACGCGTCCCATCCCCGGCTGGGACAGCACGATCTCAGCGTCCGGGTGCCGGCCAAAATGGGCCTCGACCTCGTCCTGCAAGCCGTGGATCTGCTCGGCCAGGATCGCGATGGTGGCGCGGGTGGTCGCGGCGTAGGCGGCGGTCACCACCGGCGGCCGGCCCAACTGCTTCGTGCGCAACGCGGCCTGGATCTCAGCGGCCTTGACGTCGAGGTCACGCCGCCGCGCCCGCTGCAACGCGCCACGGATCTGGTTGAACGACAACCTCTTCGCGCTGTCCGGATCAGACGCCCGGCCCAGCAACTCCAGTGTGTCCGCCGCGTCGAGATCGGTGAACGCGACGAGCGCGGCGGGAAAGTACTCCCGCAACGAGTGCCGCAGCCGCAGCGTGTGACGGGTGCGGTCCCAGATCAGCGTCTTGTGCACCCTGGCGACGACCTTGATGCCCTCGGCCCCGGCCGAGTCCCCCGCGACCGGCCGCAGCTGGTGGGCGTCGGTGCGGACCATGTCCGCCAGCACATGCGCGTCCCCGGCATCGCTTTTCGCGCCCGACACCTGATGACGGTCCCGGAACCGCGCCACCGACAACGGGTTCACCGCGAACACCTCATAGCCCGCGGCGACCAGCGCCGCGACCCACGGACCACGGTCGGTCTCGATCCCGACCCGGACCTGCACATCCTCGGCGTCCACATCACCGGCGTGCTCGGCGATCAACGCGTGCAACCGGGCCATCCCCGTCACACCCTCCGGCAACCGGGCCTTCGCGAGCCTGCGCCCATCACCTCGACATCGTGGTGATCCTCGGCCCAGTCATCGCCCACCAACAGCAGCATCGTGCCCTCCCGTCGACATCGTCGAGCAGCAGCGGGAGAACACATCAGCGACCTAATGAACAGTGCTCACGCCCAGCGGACGGGCACGACATCCCAGCAGCGATCCCGTTCTCCCGGCACCGGTGAGGGCACGATCTTCGGCAAGGACTCCACCGTCCAGGCGAGACAAGTGCTCACCCACCAGCGCTACCGGAACCGAGCCTGCCAGACGACCGGCCCACCACTCATTAGGCGAGCAGTGACAACCCCCGCACTTCCAACCACGATGCCGAAGGCGAGCCGTCTTCCCTGACGCCGCTGGGCAGCGGTAAACCCACTCGTGGTTAGGCGATTGGGGCTTGACTTTGGGTGCGAGGTGCTACCACTAGTGGATCGGCCGGTTGCGGAGCATCCGGCCTTTTCCGGCCGAACCAGCGCCTCGCAAGGGCCCCGAAGTCAAGCCCCAATCGCGGATCGTCGCGCAGCGGCGATGAACCCAGGTCTTCGTCCGAGGTGCATGACCACGCTGGAACAGGCACGGAACCGCATTGGCGACCACGCTGGAACAGGCACCTGACCGCAACCGCAACCACGCTGGAACCAGGCCCAAAACTCCTCGGCATTAGAGTGAACAACGCAAAATTGCCCCCGCTGACCAGCAGCGGAGGCAATTTCACGTGAAACTTACACCGAAAATCAGTCCTGCTCAGCCCCAGGCGTGGTCTTCGCCACCTGCATCAAGAACTCGATGTTGGTACGAGACTTCCGCAGCCGGTCCAGCAGCAGATCGATCGCCTGCTGACCATCCAACGCGTGCAGCACCCGACGCAGCTTGTGCGTCACAGCCATCTCGTCCGGAGAGAGCAGCAGCTCCTCCTTGCGGGTACCGGACGAGTCGACGTCCACGGCCGGGAACGTCCGCTTGTCCGCGATCTTCCGGTCGAGCTTGAGCTCCGCGTTGCCGGTGCCCTTGAACTCCTCGAAGATCACCGAGTCACCCGCGGAACCGGTCTCCACCAGCGCCGTCGCGATGACGGTCAGCGAGCCGCCGCCCTCGATGTTGCGGGCGGCACCCAGGAAGCGCTTCGGCGGGTACAGCGCGGTCGAGTCGACACCACCGGACAGGATGCGGCCGGAGGCCGGGGCCGCCAGGTTGTACGCACGGCCCAGGCGGGTGATCGAGTCGAGCAGCACGACCACGTCGTGGCCCATCTCCACCAGGCGCTTCGCCCGCTCGATCGCGAGCTCGGAGATGGTGGTGTGGTCCGACGGCGGGCGGTCGAAGGTCGAGGCGATGACCTCGCCCTTCACCGAGCGCTGCATGTCGGTGACCTCTTCAGGACGCTCGTCCACGAGCACGACCATCAGGTGGCACTCGGGGTTGTTCTTCGTGATCGCGTTGGCGATCGACTGCAGAACCGAGGTCTTGCCGGCCTTCGGCGGCGACACGATCAGGGCGCGCTGGCCCTTGCCGATCGGCATCACCAGGTCGATGACGCGGGTGGTGAGGATGTGCGGCTCGGTCTCGAGGCGCAGACGCTCGTTCGGGTAGAGCGGCGTCAGCTTCGTGAAGTCCGGGCGGTTGCGCGCCTCGTCCGGGTCCAGGCCGTTGATCTTGTCGACGCGGACCAGCGGGTTGAACTTCTGGCGCTGCTGCTCGCCCTCGCGCGGCTGGCGGACGGCGCCGGTGATGGCGTCGCCTCGGCGCAGGCCGTACTTGCGGACCAGCGACAACGACACGTAGACGTCGTTCGATCCGGCCAGGTAGCCGGAGGTGCGGACGAACGCGTAGTTCTCCAGCACGTCCAGGATGCCCGCGACGGGGAGCAGGACGTCGTCGTCGCGGACCTCGGTCTCGCGGTCCGGACGCTCGCCGCCCTCGTTGCGGCCACCGCGGCGGCGGCGGTCGCGGAAGCGGCCACGGCGGCCGTCGCCGTCGTCGTCACCCTGCTGGTTGCCGCCCTGGCGGTCGTCCCGGCCACCGCGGTCGCCGCGCTCACCGCGGTCGCGGTTGCGGTCACGGCCGCCCCGCTCGCCCCGGTCGGAACGGTCGCCGCGCTCGGAACGCTCACCGCGGTCCTGGCGTTCGGAACGCTCGGGGCGCTCGCCCCGGTCGGACCGCTCGGAGCGTTCGCCGCGCTCAGGGCGCTCGGCACGCTCAGAGCGCTCGGCGCGCTGCTCGGACTGCTGGCCCTCGCCCTCGGCGCCACCGCCACCGCGGCCGGAACGGCGGCGACGGTTGCCCCGGCGGCCGCCCTCCTCACCACCGGTGCCGGTCTCGGCGGGCGCAGCGGCGGCGGGCTTCTCCGCCACGTCGAGCTGCTGCTGAACAGGCTTTTCGGCGGGCTTCTCGGCGACCGGGGCAGCCGCGGGCTTCTCCGCGGGGGCCTGGGCCTTCGCCGCGGCCTTGGCGGGCTTCTCCGCCTTGGCGGCGGGGGCGCCGGCGCCCTGCTTCTCCTTGATGGCCGCGATCAGGTCGCCCTTGCGCAGACCTGCGGTTCCGGAAATGCCCAGCGTGCCGGCGAGCTCACGGAGCTCAGCGAGGACCATGCCGGACAGACCCGCGCGCCGGCGCGGCGTCGTGCCGTTCGAAGGGGTGGACAGAGCGGTCTCCTCGGCTCCAGAACCAGACGCAGCTGCGACATCGCTGCTCAGCAAATCGGTGTTGCTCACACATGTCCTTCCTGACCAGGCCCCGCCTCCTACGCGGCCCAGCGGACCCGCCTTCCCGCTTCAACTGGGGAACGGCGGTCAGTCCGATGCAGACGGAAGCACACACCGCTTCCGGCAAGCACGGGACTTTTCTCAGGTCACACGGCGATCGGGTGCCTCTTTTGCGTCCGCCCCGCCCGCACGGCACAGAGCCGGAACACAAAAGGATTGCGACCCGGAACGAGTGTCCGGGCGCGACACCGGCGCCCGTGCGCGCGGTGACTGATCGCCCCCGAGGGTAGACGCCCCTCTTCCACCATGCAACAACCGGGGTCGGGCGTGTCAGTCCAATGGACGAACGCGCACGCCGGCCTTGTCGACGTCGAGTCTCCGCACGTCGAAGCCGTGCACGTCGACCTCGGGAGGAAGATCGCCGAACGCGATCACGGTGGGTCCCGCTCCGGACACGCAGGCGGGAACCCCGAGCTTGCGAAGATCGTTGATCACGCGGACGGTGTCGGGCCACGCGGGCTCGCGGTAGTCCTGGTGGAGGCGATCCTCAGTAGCGGCAAGGAGTACGGACGGATCGGACGTCAGCGCGTGCACGGCCAGGGCAGCGCGCCCGGCTGCGTGCGCGGCGTCCGCGTGCGGCACCTCGGCCGGGAGCAGGCCGCGGGTCGTCTTGGTGGACGACTCCTGCGACGGGATCAGCACGACCGGGCGCACGCGTGCGTCGGGGTCCATCCGGACGGCGCGGTAGCACTCGCCCTCGGACCACGCGACGACCACGCCGCCGAACAGGGACGCGGCGGCGTTGTCCGCGTGACCTTCGAACTCCGCTGCGATTTGCAACGCGTCCGTGTCCAACTCGCGACCCGTCAGGGTGAACCCCGCTGCGACACCCGCCACGATCGCGGCGGCCGACGAGCCCAGCCCGCGTGCGTGCGGAATGGTGTTGCGGCACCTCAGCGCGAGCCCGCCGGTGTAGCCGGTGGCGCGGACCGCCCGCACGACGAGGTGGGTCTCGTCGAGCGGGACGTCTCCCGATCCGGCACCGTCGACGGTGATCGAGAGGTGACCGTCCGCAGCGGAGGCCACCTCCACGTCGTCGTACATCCCGAGCGCCATGCCCAGCGCGTCGAACCCCGAACCGAGGTTCGCGGTCGACGCGGGGACGGAGACGAGGAACTTCACGCCAGCTCCAGCGCGTGCGCGACGGCGCCGGGGTCGACCGGGACCGGCTCGACCTCGGTGGTGCCGAGCAACGCGGTGTCGGGGTCCTTCAGACCGTGACCGGTGACCGTGCACACGACGGTGGACCCGTGCGGCAGCCTGCCGTCCTCGGCGGTCATCAGCAGACCGGCGATGGACGCGGCCGACGCGGGTTCCACGAAGATGCCCTCCGACGACGCCAGCAGCCGGTAGGCGGCCAGGATCTGGTCGTCGGTGACGGCGTCGATCAGGCCACCGGACTCGTCGCGCGCGTTCACGGCTCCGGTCCACGACGCCGGCGACCCGATCCGGATCGCGGTCGCGATGGTCTCCGGGTTCGGCACCGGCTGGCCGCTGACCAGCGGCGCGGCACCGGCGGCCTGGAACCCGAACATCTTCGGCAGGCCCTGGTCGTAGGACGTGTAGCCCTTCCAGTACGCGGTGATGTTGCCCGCGTTGCCGACCGGCAGGCAGTGCACGTCCGGCGCCCGCCCGAGCACGTCGCAGACCTCCCAGGCGGCGGTCTGCTGGCCGACGAGCCGCACCGGGTTGACCGAGTTCACCAGCGTGACCGGGTACTCGGCGGCGGTCTTGGAGGCGAGCTCCAGGCAGTCGTCGAAGTTGCCGTCGATCTGCAGGATCTTCGCGCCGTGCATCACGGCCTGCGCGAGCTTGCCCATCGCGATCTTGCCGCTGGGCACCAGCACGGCCGCCGTCAGGCCCGCCTTGGCCGCGTAGGCAGCCGCGGACGCCGACGTGTTGCCGGTGGAGGCGCAGATGACGGCCTTCAGGCCGGACGCGAGCGCGTACGTCATGGCCACGGTCATGCCGCGGTCCTTGAACGACCCGGTCGGGTTCGCGCCCTCGACCTTGACGTAGACGTCGCACCCGGTCGTCTCGGACAGCCGGCGCGCGTGCACCAGCGGCGTGCCGCCCTCGTGCAGCGTCACGACCTCGGCGCCCGCGGGGATCTCGATGCGGTCCCGGTAAGCGTTGATGAGGCCGGGCCAGCCGGCTCTCGCGGCGCCAGTCATTCCTCGCCCTCCACCCTCATCACGCTCACGACCTCCCGCACGACCGGGAGGCCGCCGATCTTGTCCACAGTGGACCGCAGCGCGGCGTCGGTCGCCGCGTGCGTGACGATCACTAGACTGGCGTCCTCTGTCCGGCCTTCCTGGCGCACCGCGGCGATGCTGACGTCGTGCTCCGCGAACACGGCGGCGACCTGCGAGAGGACACCCGCCTTGTCCGCCACGTCGAGCGCGATGTGGTAGCGCGTGGGCGTGTTCCCCATGGGCTGCGCGGGAAGCGCGGCGTAGGCCGACTCGCGCGGACCACGTCCGCTCGCGACCTTGTTGCGCGCCACGGCGACCAGGTCGCCGAGCACCGCGCTCGCCGTCGGGGCGCCACCGGCGCCCTGCCCGTAGAACATCATCTCCCCCGCCGCGTCTGCCTCGACGAACACCGCGTTGAACGCACCGTTGACGCTCGCCAGCGGATGCGTCCGGGGGATCATGGCCGGGTGGACTCGAACGGCGACTGACTCCTGGCCGGACGGGCTGACGACGCGCTCGCAGATGGCGAGCAGCTTCACCGTGCGCCCCAGGCCCTTGGCCGCCGCGATGTCCGCCGCCGACACCGAACGGATGCCCTCGCGGTACACGTCCGACGCCGTCACGCGGGTGTGGAACGCAAGCGACGCGAGGATCGCGGCCTTGGACGCGGCGTCGAACCCGTCGACGTCCGCCGTCGGGTCGGCCTCGGCGTATCCGAGCCGCGAGGCCTCCTCGAGCGTCTCGGCGTAGCCGGCGCCCGTGGCGTCCATCGCGGACAGGATGAAGTTCGTCGTGCCGTTCACGATGCCCATGACGCGCGTGATCCGGTCGCCCGCGAGGGACTCCCGCAACGGGCGCAGCAACGGGATCGCGCCGGCGACGGCGGCCTCGAAGTACAGGTCGGCACCGGACGCGTCGGCCGCCTCGAACAGGTCGGAACCGTGCTCGGCGAGCAGCGCCTTGTTGGCCGTCACGACGGACTTGCCGTTGCGCAGCCCCTCGAGCAGCAGGCCGCGCGTCGGGTCGATGCCGCCGATGACCTCGACGATCACGTCGACGTCGTCGGACTTCACGAGCGCCGCGGCGTCCGTGGTGAGCAGGTGCGCCGGCACCTCGCGGTGTTTGTTCGGCCTGCGCACGGCGATCCCGGCGAGCTCAACCGGCGCGCCGATGCGCTGGGTGAGGTCCTCGGCCTGGTCCGTCAGCAGCCGGACTACCTCCGTGCCCACCGTGCCGCATCCGAGCAACGCGACGCGAATGGGCTCCACGGAGCCCGTCTCTTTGACTGACACTGCCTATACCTCCAGACGGAACAGATCGTCCTCGGTCTCGCGACGCAGCAGGAGCCGCGCCTCCCCGTCGGTCACCGCGGCGAGCGCGGGCCTCGGAAGTCGGTTGTACCCGCTCGCCATCGAGTAGCAGTAGGCCCCGGTCGCAGCGATCGCCACCAGGTCGCCCGGCGCGAGGTCGTCGGGCAGCCAGCAGTCGCGCACGACGATGTCGCCGGACTCGCAGTGCTTGCCCACGACGCGGCACAGCACGGCCCGCGAGTCGGGTTCGGAGGCGCGGGAGACCAGCTTGCAGTCGTAGACCGCGTCGTAGAGAGCAGTGCGGATGTTGTCGCTCATGCCGCCGTCGACGCTGACGTACCGGCGCCGCGCGCCACCGTCGAGCTCGATGTCCTTGATCGTGCCGACCTCGTACACGGTGACCGTGCCGGGGCCGACGATCGCGCGGCCGGGCTCGACCGCGATGCGAGGCATCTCCAAGCCGTTGTGCTCGCACTCCTTCTGCACGATGTTGTGCAGCTGCCGCGCGAGCTCCGCGGGCGGGGGCGGGTCGTCGTCCGGCGTGTAGGCGATGCCGAGGCCGCCGCCGAGGTCGACGACGTTCAACGTCGGGACGGCGCCGTGCTCGGCGCGGATGTCGGCGAGCAGGCCGATCACCCGGCGGGCCGCGACCTCGAAGCCGGACGCGTCGAAGATCTGCGAGCCGATGTGGCTGTGCAGGCCGACGAGCTCCAGCCCGGCGGCCTTCAGCACGCGCCGCACCGCCTCGGCCGCGTCGCCGGAGGACAGCGAGAAGCCGAACTTCTGGTCCTCGTGCGCGGTCGCGATGAACTCGTGCGTGTGGGCCTCGACGCCGACCGTCACGCGGATCAGCACCTTCTGCACCACACCGCGTTCGCGCGCGATCTGGTCGAGGCGCGCGATCTCGTGGAACGAGTCGACGACGATCCCGCCGACGCCCGCCTCCACGGCCGCGATCAGCTCGGGAACGCTCTTGTTGTTGCCGTGCAACGCGATCCGCTCGGCCGGGAAGTCGGCCCGCAGCGCGATGGCCAGCTCGCCGCCGCTGCAGACGTCGATCGAGAGGCCTTCCTCGGCCACCCACTTCGCGACCTGCACGCTGAGGAACGCCTTGGACGCGTAGTGCACGAGCGTCGGGTCGCCGAACGCCTCGGCGTGCTCGCGGCAGCGCGCGCGGAAGTCCTGCTCGTCCATGACGAACAACGGGGTGCCGTACTGCTCGGCGAGCCCGCGAACGTCCACACCGGCCAGTTCGACGACACCGGTCTCGGCACGCTTGGCGTTGCGTGGCCACACGGCCGGGTGCAGGTAGTCGAGCTGGTCGGCGGTGGAGGGGCGGTCGCCGGCGGTGGTGCCGGGGACCATGACGTCGGCGTGCCGGGGTCCGGCCGGGTGCGCGCGCATCACATGCGCTCCGGGGCGGTCACGCCGAGCAGGCCGAGGCCCGCGGCGAACACGCGCCTGGTCGCGTTGACGAGCTGAAGCCTGACCTGGTGCAACGGAGTTGTCTCCTCGTCGCCGCGCGGCAGCACGCGGCAGTCATCATGGGTCTGGAAGCGGTGGTACGCACCCGCGAGGTCTTCGAGGTAGCGCGCCACTCGGTGCGGTTCGCGCAGCTCGGCGGCGGATGCCACCACGCGCGGGAACTCGCCGATGGTGCGGATGAGCTTGCCTTCGAGCTCGTGGGTGAGGAGGGCGTAGTCCTCACCGGGCGTCACGCCGAGGTCGGCGGCGTTGCGCTGGATCGACGCCGTGCGCGCGTGGGCGTACTGCACGTAGTAGACCGGGTTCTCGTTGTTGTGCTTGCGCAGCAGGTCGAGGTCGATGTCCAGGGACGAGTCGACCGACGAGCGGATCATGGCGAACCGCGCCGCGTCCACGCCGACCGCGTCGACCAGGTCCTCCATCGTGATGACGGTGCCCGCGCGCTTGCTCATCCGGACCGGCTGGCCGCCGCTCACGAGGTTCACGAGCTGGCCGATCAGCACCTCGACGACGTCCGGGTCGTCGCCCAGCGCGGCCGCCGCGGCCTTGAGCCGGGCGACGTAGCCGTGGTGGTCCGCGCCGAGCATGTAGATGCACAGGTCGAAGCCGCGGCCGCGCTTGTCGACGAGGTAGGCGATGTCGCCCGCGATGTACGCCGGGTCGCCGTCGCTCTTGATGACGACCCGGTCCTTGTCGTCACCGAAGTCGGTGGACCGCAGCCACCAGGCGCCGTCCTTCTCGTAGAGCGAGCCGCTGGCCTTGAGCTTCGCGATCGCCTCGTCGACGCGACCGCTCCTGTGCAGCGAGTCCTCGTGGAAGTAGACGTCGAAGTCGGTGCCGAACTCGTGCAGGGCGCGCTTGATCTCGTCGAACATCAGCCCGACGCCGACCTCGCGCACGGTCTCGGGGTCGCTCAGCGCGCCGGGCTCGCGGCGCAGCACCTCGGCGGCGATGTCGCTCACGTACGTGCCGTTGTAGCCGTCCTCGGGGGCCGGCTCGCCCTTCGCGGCGGCGATGAGCGACCGGACGAACCGGTCGATCTGCGCGCCGGCGTCGTTGAAGTAGTACTCGCGGGTGACCTCGCCGCCACGGGCCTGCAGGACCTTGCCGAGCGCGTCGCCCACGGCCGCCCAGCGCGCGCCGCCGAGGTGGATCGGGCCGGTCGGGTTGGCGGAGACGAACTCCAGGTTGATCTTCTTGCCGCTCAGCTCGGTGCCCGTGCCGTAGCCGTCCGCCAGCGCCGCACGAACGATCGCTCCCTGCGCCTCGGTGGCGATCGTGAGGTTCAGGAAGCCCGGTCCGGCGACGTCCGCCTTGGCGATGGCGTCCTGGGTCAGCAGTGCCTCGGCGAGCCAGGTGGCGAGCTCGCGGGGCTGGACGCCGACCTTCTTGGCGAGCTGGAGCGCGACGTTCGTGGCGTAGTCGCCGTGCTCGGGGTTTCTGGGGCGCTCGACCGTCACCTGCCCGGGGAGAGCGGCAGCGTCCAGACGTCGGTCGGCCAGCAACCGGGCAACCGTGGTCCGGACCAGATCGGCGAGAGCTTCGGGTGTCACGACAGATGAGTTTAGAGAAGCGTTGTCGCAGGTCTCGACCGGGTTATCGGGTCCTAGAGGGTGAGACGGCAAGTGTTAACGCGCACGTGGTATCGCCCTGCGCTGACAGCGACCAGACACGGAGTCCCTACACTGGCGCCGGTTGACCAGGACGACATCTGAGGCGGACATGACCAGCGGCAAGAAGACGAAGGCCACGCGCAACAGCGTGGCCGCGGCCCGTTCCTCGGTGGTGGCGAGCAAGCCGAAGCCGTGGGGCACGATCATCGCGGTGATCGCCGTGCTGGGCCTCGCGGGCGGTGTTTTCGGGTATGCGTACTCGCAGATCCACGCGAACAACGTCAAAGAGGCCGCCCTGGCCAAGTGGAAGCCCTCGGACACGAACAAGGACCCGTCGACGCAGCTCGCGGGCATCGTGACCAAGGAGTACAAGGGCTCCCGCCACGTCGAGCCGACGCAGCGCGTCGCCTACGACCAGACCCCGTCGTTCGGCGGCCCGCACGACGCCCAGTGGGCCGACTGCACCGGCGTCGTCTACGACAAGGCCGTCCGCACCGAGAACATGGTCCACGGCCTGGAGCACGGCGCCGTCTGGATCGCGTACAACCCGGACCAGGTCAAGGACGACCAGCTGACGAAGCTCAAGACCAAGGTCGAGGGCATCCCGTACATGATGCTGTCGCCGTTCCCCGGCCTCGACAAGCCGATCTCCCTGCAGTCCTGGGGCCACCAGCTGAAGGTCGAGAAGGCCGACGACGAGCGCGTCGACCAGTTCATCTCCTCGCTGCTGCGCAACCCGAACACCTACCCCGAGGTCGGCGCGTCCTGCGAGAACACGGCGTTCCTGTCGAACCCGGCCCCGTTCGTGGCCGAGAAGCCGGGCGCCGACGCCGTGCCGATGGACGGCGGCAAGGACGACTCGCAGACCGAGGGCCAGCAGGGCCAGCAGCCGAACATGAGCACGCCGCCCGCGTCGGGCTCGGTCTCGACGCCCCCGTCGAGCTGATGACCGCTCCTTCCGACGAGACCGGGCGCCCCTCCGGGGTCGCCCGGATCCTCGTGATCGGCGCCGCGGTCCTGGCCGTCCTGCTCCTGGGCGCGGCCGTGGGCCTGCTGGTGAAGCTCCCCGGCTCGACCTCCACGTCCGCAGCGCCGGCCTCCGGCTCCGTGGACGTGGGCTTCTGCCAGGACATGTCGCAGCACCACCTGCAGGGCATCCAGATGGCCAACATCGCCCGCGACCGCTCCACCGACACCGAGGTCCGCCAGCTCGCGTTCGACATCGCCTCCACCCAGCTGGAACAGGTCGGCCGCATGAAGGGCTGGCTGATGATGTGGAACGAGCACGAGCAGAACATCTCGGGCGTCTACATGTCCTGGATGAACGACTCGGGCGTCCACGGCCACGGCGCCACGACCCCGGAGTCCGGCAAGCCGCTGATGCCCGGCATGGCCGTGACCGAGGAACTCACCAAGCTCCGCACGATGCCCGCCGGCCGCGACTTCGACGTGTACTTCCTCCAACTGATGCTCCGCCATCACATGGGCGGCGCACCGATGGCGGAGTACGCCTCGACCCGCGCGAGCCAGCCGTTCGTGCGCACGCTGTCGGAGAACATGCTGAAGTCCCAAGCCTCAGAAACCGAACTGATGAAGGACTACCTGGCGAAGCGCGGAGCCGCCCCGCTGCCGTAGCCGTGTCCGTCCAGCGAAAGGGCCGTCCCCACCGGGGGCGGCCCTTTCGCTTCCAAAGCGAAGCCGAAGGCGAGCACAAACAACCCCCGCACCGCCAACGGCGAAGCCGAGGCGCCCAAGCGATGCCGAAGGCGAGCCGTCTTCCCTGACGCCGCTGGGTAGCGGTGCACCCACTCGTGGTTAGGCGATTGGGGCTTGACTTTGGGTGCGAGGTGCTACCACTCGTGGATCGGCCGGGTGCGAAGCATCCGGCCTTTTCCGGCCGAACCAGCGCCTCGCAAGGGCCCCGAAGTCAAGCCCCAATCGCAATCGTCGCGGAGCGGCGATGAACCCAGTCTTTCGTCCGAGGTGCACGACCACGCTGGAACAGGCACCCAACCGCCCAGAGCAACCACGCTGGAACTGGCACCCGAATCCAACGACCTGGTCCAACGCCAACCCGTGGACATCCGCCTACCCCTGAGTAACGTAGGTCACACCCCTACTCGGAGGTAACCATGACCGTCGACGAGCGAGCGGCCCGGCAGGTCGCCGAACAAGCACGGGAAACCCGCTGGCAGCGACCGAGCTTCGGCAAGGAGCTCTTCCTCGGTCACTTCCGCCTGGACCTCATCCACCCCCACCCCACAGGCTCGGCACAAGACCACCGCAGAGGCGAGGAATTCCTCGAAAAACTCCGCAAGTTCACCGAAACACACATCGACAACGCCAAGATCGAAAAAGACGCCCAGATCCCCGACGACGTCCTCAAAGGCCTCAAAGACCTCGGCGCGTTCGGCATGAAGATCAAGCCCGAGTACGGCGGCATCGGACTGACCCAGGTCTACTACAACAAGGCCCTGATGCTCGTAGGCAGCGCCAACCCGGCCATCGGCGCAATGCTGAGCGCACACCAGTCCATCGGCGTCCCCCAGCCGATCGCGATGTTCGGCAACGAGGAACAAAAACAGGAGTTCCTCCCCAGGTGCGCCAAGGGCGAGATCACCGCCTTCCTCCTGACCGAACCCGACGTGGGCAGCGACCCAGCCAGACTCGGCACCATCGCCAAACCAGACGGCGACGACTACGTCCTCAACGGCGTAAAACTCTGGACCACCAACGGAGTCGTGGCCGACCTCCTGGTCGTCATGGCCCAGGTCCCGGACAAGGGCATCACCGCGTTCGTCGTGGAAGCGGACGCCGAAGGCATCACCGTGGAGAACCGCAACGCGTTCATGGGCCTGCGGGGCCTGGAGAACGGCGTCACGAGGTTCCACAACGTCCGAGTCCCCAAGAAGAACGTCATCGGCAAGGAAGGCGCCGGCCTCAAGATCGCCCTCGCCACGCTGAACACCGGCCGGCTGAGCCTGCCCGCCCTGTGCGCGGGCAGCGCGAAGTGGTGCCTCAAGATCGCCCGCGAGTGGAGCAGCGAACGCGTCCAGTGGGGGCTGCCTGTTGGTAAGCACGAGGCCATCGCGGGCAAAATCGCCTTCATCGCCGCTACCGCCTACGCGCTGGAAGCCGTGCTGGACCTCAGTTCCGAGTTGGCCGACGCGGGCAGCCACGACATCCGCATCGAGGCCGCGCTGGCCAAGCTCTACGCGAGCGAGAAGGCCTGGCTGGTGGCCGACGAGCTGGTGCAGATCCGCGGCGGACGCGGGTACGAGACGGCGGAGAGCCAGGCGGCGCGCGGCGAGCGCGGCATCGCGGCCGAGCAGGTGCTGCGCGACCTGCGGATCAACCGCATCTTCGAGGGTTCCACCGAGATCATGCACCTGCTGATCGCCCGCGAGGCCGTCGACGCCCACCTCAGCGTCGCCGGCGACATCATCGACCCCGACGCCGACCGCCAGGCCAAGGTCAGGGCCGCGGCGAAGGCGGGCGGGTTCTACGCGAAGTGGTTCCCGACGCTGGTCGTCGGCAAGGGCCAGAGCCCGGCCGGGTACGCGGAGTTCGGGCCGCTCGCGAAGCACCTGCGGTTCGTCGAGCGCTCGGCGCGCAAGCTGGCACGGCAGACGTTCTACGCGATGTCGCGGTGGCAGGGGAAGATGGAGCGCAAGCAGCGGTTCCTCAGCCGGATCGTCGACATCGGCGCCGAGCTGTTCGCGATCAGCGCCGCGTGCGTGCGGGCCGCGCAGGACGAGAACCCGAACTCGAAGGTGCTGGCCGACGCGTTCGCCAGGCAGGCGCGCGTCCGGGTCGACGAGCTGTTCGAGAAGCTCTGGACGAACACCGACGACAGCGACCAGGCGCTGGCCAGGCAGGTCCTCGACGGCGGCTTCACGTGGCTGGAGGAGGGCGTGGTCGACGCGTCCATCCCCGGCCGGTGGATCGCGGACTCGGCGCACCGGGAGTCGGCGGCGGCGAACGTCCACCGCCCGACGCCGCGCTAGTTCCGTTGCTGCACTGGGCAGGCTGATGGTGGTGCGGCGCGGCACCTGCCCAGTGCACTCGGCCGGTAGGGGGCTACGTCCCCCGCATCCCCCTACCGACTCCCCTTGCAACGGAAGGACACAACCCTCCAGGAGGAGGTGCGGTAACGCTAAGCCACAAAACACCGTTAACAGTTACGACGATTGAGTGAACTACCAGGTGAGGTGCACTCGACTACTCTCAGAGAGTGACTTCGAAGACCAGCTCGCGGGCCGCTTCCAGGCCCATCGCGATGGCTCCGGAGAGCACCGCGCCGTCGCCGAGCGAGCCCGCCACGACCTGAGGCGCCAACGGGGTCATCGTGCGGAGCGCCGTCTCCAGCGGTTCGAGCAGCAGGTCGACGTTCGACCCGATCCCCCCGCCCAGCACGACCAGCTCCGGGTCGATCACCGCGGCGACCGAGGCGACCAGGAACGCGAGCCGTTCCGCTTCCACCCGCACGATCTCCGCGGCGGCGGCGTCGCCTCCGCGCGCGAGCCGGAACACATCTCGCGCCGACCGCGCCGGCAGCTCGCGAGCACGTGCCTGCGCCACAACGGACTCCGCCGCGACGGCTTCCTCGAACTGTCCACGATGGACGTCCGAAGAGGACCTGACGAACGGCAGGAATCCCACCTCGCCCGCCGCCCCGTGCGCACCGCGGAACAGCTTGCCGTCCACCACGATGCCCATGCCCACACCGGTGCCGACCGTCGCGCACACGAACACGCTGACGTCGCGCGCCGCGCCGTACACGTGCTCGCCCAGTGCGGCCAGGTTCGCGTCGTTCTCCACGACCACCACCGGCCCGAGCGACGACTCCAGCCCGTCGAGCACGCCCGCGGACTCCCAGCCCGGCAGGTTGGGCGCGTGCCGCACGACCCGGGACCGCTGGTCGATCACGCCGGGGCTGCCGATCACCTTCACGACGACGTCGGTCAGCGCGAGCCCGGCGTCGGCCACGGTGCGCGCGGCCAGGCCCGTCACCGTGCGCACGAGGGTGGCGGCCGACTTGCACCGGTTGCGCTCGTCCACGCGGGCCACCACGGCACCGCCCAGGTCGGCCACGGCGACCCGGATGCGCTCCCGCCCGATGTCGACGCCCAGCACGTACGCCGCGGCCGGGTTCGGCTCGTAGACCACCGCCGACCGGCCGGGACCGGTGGTCGTGCGGCCGGTGGGGCGCACCAGGCCGTGGCGTTCGAGGTCGGCCAGCGCCTGGCCGACCGTCGGCTTGGACAGTCCGGTGTCCTTGGCGACCTGCGGGCGGGTGGCGGCACCCAGACGGCGCAACCGGTCCAGCACAGCGCGTTGGTTCAGCACGCGCATGCCCGCGGGCGTACCCACCTCTGGGGGCTTGCGGTCCGTCACCTGCCCGATTCTAGATCTTGAAGCTCCCCGTCAGCGCGCAACTGTTGAAAGGACAGGTTGCGCGACAATTACCGTCTTGTCCCTTGACAACGATGTCACGTGCAGAAACGCTCCCACCCAAAAGACGCAGGTCTGGCGGCGGAAGGGTTGCGATGAGGCAACTGGGGAAGAGACGAACCAGAACTCTGGTGAGTGTCGCGATCACTGCGACACTGGTGTGCGGCGTCACCAACGGCTACGCGGCCGCCGCACCAGAGGAGCAAGGCGTGGGCTTTTCCTCGTCCTTCGAGGACGGTCAACCACAACCGTCCTGGGCCAACACGGTAGAGACCGACGCGGCGGGCAAGCCGAAGTCCTCGGGCGTGATCGGGTCGGACGGCTCCGGCATCCCGGGCAACGTCTCCGACAAGGTCCTGGAGGTCCAGGCCAACGGTGAGTTCGCGGACGCGGGCGAGGTGAAGGAGAACCTCGTCGACGGCAGCGTCAACACCAAGTGGCTGGTCTTCACGTCGACCGGCTGGGCGTCGTTCCGCTTCGGCGAGCAGCAGACGATCAAGAAGTACGCGCTCTCGTCCGCCAACGACGCTCCCGAGCGCGACCCCAAGAACTGGACGCTGCAGGGCTCGAACAACGGCACCGACTGGACCGTCGTCGACACCCGCGCCGGTGAGACGTTCGCCGAGCGCTTCCAGACCAAGACCTACGACATCGCGACTCCCCAGGCGTTCTCGCGGTACAAGCTCGACGTGACGCTGAACAACGGCGGCGACAACGTCATGCAGCTCGCCGAGGTGCAGCTCTCCGACGGCACCACCACGCCCCCGCCGCCGAACATGCGCAGCGTCGCCGGCAGCGGCCCCACGGGCGGGTACGCGTCCAAGTCGCGGGTCGGCTGGACGGGCGTGAAGTCGTTCCGCGCCCAGGGCCGCCACACCGCAGAGGGTCGCGCGTACAGCTACAACAAGGTGTTCGACGTCGACGTCAAGGTCGGCGCGAAGACCGAGCTGTCGTACATGATCTTCCCGGACTTCGTCACCGACAACCTGAGCTACCCGAGCACGTACTCGGCGGTGGACCTCGCGTTCTCCGACGGCACGTACCTGAGCGACCTCAAGGCGGTCGACCAGCACGGCGCCGTCCTGTCGCCGCAGGGCCAGGGCGCGGGCAAGTTCCTCTACACCAACCAGTGGAACAAGGTGGCGTCCACGATCGGCGCCGTCGCGGCCGGCAAGACGATCAAGCGGATCCTGGTCGCCTACGACGGTCCGAAGGGCCCGACGGAGTTCGGTGCCTGGTACGACGACATCCGGATCGGCGACGTCGTCACCAAGCAGTACGCGAAGCCGTCGGACTACGTGCTGACCACGCGCGGCACGAACTCGAACGGTTCCTTCTCGCGGGGCAACAACTTCCCGGCGACCGCGGTGCCGCACGGCTTCAACTTCTGGACCCCGATGACCAACGCGGGTTCCATCTCGTGGCTCTACGAGTACCAGCAGCGCAACAACGCGCAGAACCTGCCGACGCTGCAGGCGTTCACGACCTCCCACGAGCCCAGCCCGTGGATGGGTGACCGCCAGACGTTCCAGGTCATGCCGTCGAACATCGCGCCGACCCAGGACCGCGCGCTGCGCGCCCTGCCGTTCCGGCACGACAACGAGGTCGCGAAGGCGCATTACTACGGCGTGACCTTCGAGAACGGCATGAAGACCGAGATCGCGCCGACCGACCACGCGGCGGTCTTCCGGTTCACGTTCACCGACGAGGGCCAGAAGAACCTCGTGTTCGACAACGTCAACAACTCCGCGGGCCTCACCCTGGACGCGGCGAACGGTGTCGTCACGGGCTACTCGGACGTGAAGAGCGGTCTCTCCACCGGCGCGACCCGCCTGTTCGTCTACGGCAAGGTCGACAAGGCGGTCACGGCGAGCGGCCGGCTGACCGGCGCGGGCCGCGACAACGTGGGCGGCTACTTCTCGTTCGGCGACAAGACCGTCGAGATGCGCATCGCCACGTCGCTGATCTCGGTCGACCAGGCCAAGTCGAACCTGGAGCAGGAGGTCGCGGGCTCCGACACGTTCGAGTCGGTGCGCGACCGCGCGCAGGCCGCGTGGGACAAGATCCTCGGCATCCTCTCCGTCGAGGGCGCGTCGGAGGAGCAGCTGATCACGCTGTACTCCAACATGTACCGGCTCTACCTCTACCCGAACTCGGGCTTCGAGAAGGACGGCGACAAGATCCAGTACGCGTCTCCGGTGGCTCCCGCCGTCGGTGAGAACACGCCGACCAAGACCGGCGCCAAGATCGTGGACGGCAAGGTCTACGTCAACAACGGCTTCTGGGACACCTACCGCACGACCTGGCCCGCCTACTCGTTGTTCACGCCTTCGCAGGCGGGCGAGATGGCCGAGGGCTTCGTCCAGCAGTACAAGGACGGCGGCTGGATCTCGCGCTGGTCCTCCCCCGGCTACGCCAACCTGATGACCGGCACGAGCTCGGACGTCGCGTTCGCCGACGCCTACCTCAAGGGCGTCACGAACTTCGACATCAAGGCCGCCTACGACGCCGCGGTGAAGAACGCGTCCGTCGTGCCGCCGAACCAGCAGGTCGGCCGCAAGGGCATGGACCGGTCGGTCTTCCTCGGCTGGACCGGCAACGACCAGCTCGACGAGGCGTGGTCGTGGGCGATCGAAGGCTACGTCAACGACTTCGGCATCGCGTCGATGGCGAAGGCGCTGCACGAGAAGACGGGCGAGAAGCGGTACGCCGACGAGTACGAGTACTTCATCAACCGCGCCCAGAACTACGTGCTGACGTTCGACAAGCGGATCGAGTTCTTCCAGGGCCGCAACGTCGACGGGTCGTGGCGGGTGGAGGACCCGGCGGCCTACAACCCGCAGGACTGGCGCTACGACTACACCGAGACCAACGGCTGGAACATGGCGTTCTCGGTGCCGCACGACGGGCAGGGTCTCGCGAACCTGTACGGCGGGCGGGACAAGCTGGCCGCCAAGCTCGACTCGTTCTTCAGCACCCCGGAGACCGCGAAGTTCCCCGGCGGCTACGGCGGCGTGATCCACGAGATGATCGAGGCGCGGGACGTGCGGATGGGCCAGTACGGCCACTCCAACCAGCCGTCGCACCACATCGCCTACATGTACGACTACGCGGGCAAGCCGTCCGGCACGCAGGAGAAGGTGCGCGAGATCCTGTCGCGCCTGTACGTGGGCTCGCAGCAGGGCCAGGGCTACGCCGGTGACGAGGACAACGGCGAGATGTCGGCCTGGTACCTGTTCTCGTCGCTCGGCTTCTACCCGTTGCAGATGGGCAAGCCGGCGTACGCGATCGGCTCGCCGCTGTTCACCAAGGCGACCGTGAAGCTCGAGAACGGCAAGAAGCTCGTCGTCAACGCGCCGAAGAACAGCACGAAGAACATCTACGTGCAGGGCGTGAAGGTCAACGGCAAGCCGTGGAACAAGACCTCACTGCCGCACGACGTGCTCGCGGCCGGCGCCACGATCGACTTCGACATGGGCCCGAACCCGTCGAAGTGGGGCACCGGCGCCGACGACGTGCCGGACTCGATCACCAAGGGCGACGCGGTCCCGGCCCCGTTGCGCGACGTGGCGACCGGCGTGTCGACCGCCGAGCTGGTGGACAACAACTCCGGCACCTCGGCCGTGGTCGGCTCCATCGACTTCAAGGCGTCCGACGCCAAGGAGAAGGCGGAGTTCTACACCCTGACCAGTGCCAAGTCCGGCACGTCCCCGTCGGCGTGGGAGCTGAAGGGCTCCTACGACGGCAAGACGTGGGCGACCGTCGACAAGCGCAGCGGCGAGAACTTCCAGTGGCAGCAGTACACCCGGTCGTTCAAGATCGCCTCGCCGGGCCGGTACAGCCAGTACCGCCTGGAGTTCTCGGGTGACGTGGCGCTGTCGGAGCTCGAGCTGCTGTCGAAGCCGCTGCCGGCCGCCACGACCACGGTGACGGGCACGGTCAACGGCCCGCTGCAGGTCAAGGGCGTGACCTATGTGGACGGCGCCACGGTGAGCGGCCCGGTCACGGTGGCTCGCGGCGCGACGCTGTACGTCTTCGGCGGCGAGATCAAGGGCCCGATCTCGGCCTCGGACGCGGCCTCGGTCGTGCTCGTCGGCGCGAAGGTCAACGGCCCGGTGACGGTGAACGGCTCCGCCACCGAGGTCGCGGTCGAGAACAGCACGATCAGCGGCCCCGTGTCGCTGACGACGAACAAGACCCGGTCGGTCGTGGCGTTCTCCACGGTCGGCGGCCCGCTGTCCTGCGTCGGCAACACCCCGGCGCCGGTCAACAACGGCTTCGCGAACGACGTGAAGGGTCCGAAGGCAGGACAGTGCACTGGGCTGTAACGCCCAACTGATCCACGCTTGCCGGGAAAGCCGCGTTCCGTCACGGAGCGCGGCTTTTCCCATTCACCTGAAAGGATCTATCCCCTTCGGACATACTCCGATGAGATCTTGGCGGTTCGTGCTGCGGCGACGGGGAGGCTCTTGTGGTGCCGTTCGAACGAGGTCGCGTCTGGGTGGCGGTTCCCACGCCTCGCACCGAGACCGTTCCGTCACGAACAGGAACCCCGTCCACGAAGGACGATCTGCGGGATCTCCCCGCATCACCAGGAAAGCTCCCGGCACCGCTGCGCTGACGAGCCGCCTTCGACCTGCAGCGTGGCGTGCTCGATGTGGTACTTGGACGCCAGCAGCGCCTGAGCGGCCTTGAGCACGTTGTCGTGGTCGGCCTTCTCCGTGGTCGTGAGGTGGGCCGAGGCCACCTCCATCCCGCTGGTCAACGTCCAGACGTGCAGGTCGTGCGCCTCCGTGACGCCCTCGATCTGCCCGAGCGCCTTCTGCATCTCGGTCACGTCCAACCGCTCCGGCGCGTGCTGGAACAGGATGTGCAGGGCGTTCTTGGCCAGCCCGTACGTCCGCGGCAGCACCCAGATGCCGATCAGCACACCCATGATGGGGTCGGCGTACTTCCACCCCGTCGTGATGGTGACCAGGGCGGAGAGCAGCACGCCCACCGACCCGATGAGGTCGGCCAGGACCTCCAGGTAGGCCCCCCGGACGTTGATGCTGTCCTGGGCGCCCTCCTTCAGCACGCTGAAGCTGACGAGGTTGGCCACCAGCCCCAGGCTCGCGGCGATGAGCACCGGCCAGCCCGGCACGCTGGGCGGGTCCTGGAACCGTCCGACGGCCTCGTAGATCACGTACCCCGCCACGCCGAACAGCAGCACGGCGTTGGCCAGCGCGGCGAGCACCTCGGCGCGGTAGAAGCCGAACGTGCGGTTCTTCCCGGCCTTGGCCCGCTTGGCCACGATGATCGCCGTGAGGGCCATGCCGACACCGAGCACGTCGGTGAGCATGTGGGCGGCGTCCGAGATCAACGCGAGCGACGATGTGGCGAACCCGACTACGAACTCCACCACCATGAAGACCGCGCCGATGCCGAACGCGACCCACAACTTGCCGGCGTGCTGCCCGCTCGCCGACGCCGTCCCGTGTCCATGGCCGTGACCCATGCTCGGAACATATAGCGACATGCGCATGAGTGCAATCCGGGCTATTCCCGGTTGAACGATCCCGTGACGGAGACCACGTCTCGTTGTTCTTGGGGGTGGGTGTCATCGGGGGCCGGCTGGGTGCGCTAGGATCTTCCACGTAGCTACGGCCCCCGTAGCTCAGGGGATAGAGCACCGCCCTCCGGAGGCGGGTGCGCAGGTTCGAATCCTGCCGGGGGCACCAAAGACGAAGGCGATTCGTGTTCGCGTCCAGCGCGAACCGGGTCGCCTTCGGGCTTTTCGGGGCCGTGCTCCCCAGACCCGCGAACCTCGGTACGAGTTTCCTGTTCCCAGCTGATCAGGGCAGCCGAGCCCAATCGAGTTCCTGGCGAAGGGCCCATTTCGTGCGGTGCGCGTCGCGCACGGCGGTCATGTGCGCGCGGAAGTCGTCGTCGCGGTCGCAGCGGGAGAACAGCGTCTTGGCCTCGGCCAGCAGACGAACGGCCGCCTTGTAGGAGTCGCGGTTGCGCACTTCGATCGCTCGGTCGGCGGCGCGGAGCAGGATCGGAACGGCGTCGGCCGGATGCTTCGCGGCGCGGACGCGCGCGAGGCGGAGCCACAGAACTTCCGAGCAGCCGCCGTCGACCGCAGCCTGCCAGGCGGCGTCGTGCTCCTCGTCTGCCAGCAGGATCTCCACCAACGTCGAGCGGCCCGGTGACCAGGATCCCTTCACCGGCCGCAGGTCGGCGAGGAAGGCCAGTGCGCGTTCCCGCCACTGCGGAAGATGGCCGACGGTGACGTCGCACAGCGCGCGGAAGGTCTCCAGGCTCGGCCGGTCGGTGAAGTTGGCCCACAGCATCTCGCTCGCCATGTCACGTCGTCCAGCGCGTACGTGGATCTCCGCGGCCAGATCGCGCAGACGGAAGTCGGGGTCGAAGTCGGCCAGGCCGCGCTCCAGCCACGTCAGCGCCTCGTCGTCACGGTCGTCGGCACACAGCCTTTCCGCGATGCGGAGCACGTCGTAGGAGCTCGTCACGTCCCTGGCCAGCACCTCGATCAGTCCGTCCGCTCCTCCCGACGACTCGGCCAGGTTCTCCATGAGATGGGTGATGACGAAGCGGCGGGCGCTGTAGTCGTTCGGCTTCTTCGGTGGGAGCTTCCGCCATGCCTGCTCGACGAGTTCCCGGTACCGTGCCAGGCCCGCGGCGCCCAGCACCTCCTCGTATGCGGGCAGCACGTCGAGGAACACCTCGTATTCGGTGCTCACCGCGCGCGTGACCAGACGTTCGGCCAGTTCCACCGGGTCCGGTGAGCCCGCCTCGCACGCCGCCAGATGGATCTCCTCCACGCGGGTGATCGCCTCGGACAGCCCGCCGTCGGAGTCGTCCACGCGTTCGGCCGAGGACTCCAGCAGTTCCAGCGCATGTTCGGCGAGGACGATCGCAGCGTCAGCGAATCCGGCTGCGACCAGCCGTTCGACCTCATCCAGAGCGCCACCGACGTGCAGGAAGTAGCCGTACGCCTCGCCGTAGTCGACGAAATCGGGGATCTCGATCGCGCGTGCCAAGCGGTCTCTGATGTCCCGGTCGTCGAACGCGTTCTTCTGTCCGGCCGCGGCGGCGAGCCGGGCACGCAACACGCGATCGGTTTTCGCCGTCGTCATCAGCTGCTCGACCAGCCACTCCTGATCACAACCGAGCAGGAACGACCGCAGGCGCTTGTCCGACAGCGGCTTCGCATGCGGCTTCCCCACGTCACCGCCTTGCTCCAGCCACGCCAGCGAAGCGGCGACGCAGTGCTTGCAGAACACGCCATCGGCCCCATAGGGGCAGGAGCAACGCCCACGCAGCCCCTTCGGCGTGACGTCGAGCCGCACGCGGTAAGTCCGCGTGCCGTCGACCGTTGCGGTCACGGTGGTCCCGTCCACCACGACCCGCCGAACCTGGCCTGCCGCGAAGTACCGCTCGCCTCGCTCGAACGACCTCTCGTCGGCCAGCTTCCGCACAGTGCTCCTGCTCACCACCACGGCTGGTCATCCTGCCAGGCAAGCGCTAGGAGCGTTCCCCGCCGGACTCACCTCCACCAAGCGCTAGGGCTCGCAGCCCCGTTCGCCGAGACTGGCAGGATGTGACGCAGTGGAATCGTGCCGCTCGAACGCGCGTTTCCTTTCCCTTCCAGAGGATTGGACGCAATGGGACGCTCGTCGGTGTTCACCTTCCAGTACATCGCCATCGACACGGAGGCCGGTGTCACGCCGGAGGAGTTCGAGACCTTCGTGCGTGCCGAAGGCGTTCATTTGCCCTTGTACCCGGGGTGGCGGTGGACGCTGCTGCGCGGGTTGCGCGGCGAGCGGACCGGGCAGTACCTGATGCTGTACGAGATCGAGAGCGCCGAACAACGCGACCGCTACGTCACGGCCAGGGGTGAGCAGACCGAGGAGGCCAGGCTGTTCTGGGCGCGGCACCCCGAGGCGGAGGCGGTGCTGGCGCGATGGCGGCGGCTGGGCACGTTCGGTGAGCTGCCGACGTTGTTCACCGACTACCGGCTGCTGGCCGACAACCCCCGCAGCACCGTCACGCCCGGCCCCCGCTACCGCGACCGTCCGGGCGAGGAGCCCGTCGCCAGGGTCGTCGGGATCCACAACCTGGCGTTGCGCGCCGGCGTGACCGAGGAGATGTTCGACCGCTTCATCGCCGAGAACCACCACCGGATCGACGACTACCCGGACTGGCGGTTCCACGTGCTCAAGGGCGAGCGGGGCAACCGCCTCGACCAGTACGTGATGATGATGGAGATCGCGAGCCTGGACGCGCTGGACGTCTTCTACCCCGAGCCCGACATCGCCACCGGCGAGGCGGCGGAGTTCGCGGCCGCGCACCGCGACACCAAGCAGATGTACGAGGAGTGGAAGCAGCTGGCCTCGTTCTCGGGCTCGCCGCAGATCTACACGGACTATCTCGCCGTCGCGGAGAACCCGGCATAGTCCTCACACGATTGGGCCGGCGTGGGATCAGGTGGTGAGTCGCACATGGCGGCGGTGACCTCGGCGCAGGATTTCGTAACGGGGCGTCCCGGTAGGTGATGTCAGTCCGGCGGCGCCGCTCTCCGCCTGTCCCGCGGCCCGTCCACGACGATGCTGCTCTCAAGCACCAACCCAGGTCAGTGCGCCTTTGCGCTCAGGCACAGTGCTGGGGGGGGGGCAGGGGGGGGGGGCCACAACTCTTCAACCTTCTTTCCGGAAAGGAAGCATTTTTTTTGGGGGGGAAAGAGGGCTCCCCCCCCGCAGCT
>NZ_JBHYGW010000016.1:66676-134635 GCF_042738015.1 Lentzea sp. NPDC059081 | reverse complement strand
CTTTTCTTTTTTTTTTTTTGGGTTTGGAAAGGGTGGGTTTGCTCAAAAAACCCCCTGCGTGGTTTTGCTTTTGCGCGCGCAGACGCGGTCGTGTGCCCCCCCCCCCCCCCCCCCCCCAGCACTGTCGAACTCTCTTTCAGGAACTGAACTCGTTTTCCGTGAGGTAAAGCGAGTTCTCCGCCGATGCAGCTAAAGCTGACTGAGCGTTCCACTTTCTTCTGCTCCGACGCCGATCGCGCGTCAGGCGTGAAGCATTTACTAGACAGTTGTGTACGGGCCGTAGATCGCACCGCCCCAGCTGGGGGACAACGGGACCGCGGCCGGGACCAGCGCCAAACTCAGAGCAAGCGCCAGCGCCATGACAACTTTGTGGATACTCGTCATGCCCGAGAAACTACACGGACGGGTGTACACCCCCGAACGGGGGGCTAAAAGGATCGAACAAGGGGTTAAGCGGTAGCCTACGAGGACACGACGGTGTGAGCGTCACTCGAACGAATGAGAGTCTCCTCGCGAGTCGTCCACAGACGATTCACACCGGCCCGACACACCTGCATCCTCGACGCGAGGATCCGGAATGGACCGCCGGGCCCCTCCGTGCTCCCGGAGGTGCGCGAGCAGGTGGTCGTCGCCTTGGCGGGTGGCACTGACGAGCAGCTCAACGGCCTGGCCCCAGCAGTCGGTCGCCGACACGAGATCATCGGCGACCGCACGGACGTGTCCCAATATGTGCCAGCCGCGAGCGAGCGCCTGAGGACGTAAGCAAAGGCCGATCGCTTTCTCGGCGGCATCGGCGGATCGCGCGAAAGAACCGAGATCGTAGAGCACTTCGGACATCACCAGAAACGCCTCGCCCATGCCCGATTTCTCGCCGCTGCACAGATGAGCATCGAGCGCCTGTTCGCTGTATCTCAGCGCTTCCTCGCTTTTTCCGTGTTCATGCTCGATCTTGGCCATCTCAATGAAAGTCGCACCTATGCCACGAACATCTTGCACTTCATTCCGAATAGCCATCGCCCTGGCGTGGTAATCGAGTGCGATGTCATCCAGCTCCATCCGATGATGTGCGGCGGCGAGCAGGTCCAGTGCACATGCCTCAAGACTTCTTGCGCCCATTTTTCCGAAGGGCTCGAGAACCGCCTCACACATCTCGATCGCAGTGCGTGGCTGACCGAGCTTGAGGTGCACGACCCCGAGGTTGTACCTGCTCAAAGCACTCAGTTCCTGATGCCCCAGCTCGTCGGCGAGCATCGTGGCATCGGACAGCCTCTGCCTCGCCTCGTCGTACCGGCCGAGCCAGTGCAGCGCCAGACCAAGATTGTTGAGCGTGCCACATTCGCCTTCTTTGTGACCCAGCTCACGAGCGGAAGCAAGCGCGATCTCATGACTGAGACTCAGATCCGAGTGCAACCCGAATAGATCATATGCCTCACTCATGTTCGCAGCGAGCCGCCACGTGTGATCATGCAAGTTGTGTTTGGCGGAATACGAAACAGCCGCAGTGAGATTGGTCTGTTCTCGAGCAAACCAATCCAATGCTTCGCCGCGTGTCTTGAACTCCGCGGCGCCGTACCAAGACATGGTATCCGACAAGGGAACCCTGGTTCTGTCAGGTCTCACGCACTGGGCTGCATTCCACGTTGAGGCGAGATACCAATCGAAGAGTCGCCGCCGAACCAATTCTCGTTGACTGAGAACTTCTTCTTGGCGCACGAGATCAACGGCATAGCCGTGCAGGAGGTCGTGCAGGCGGTACCTGGTGGCCGAGACCTGCTGGACCAGGTTCGCCTTCACCAGGATCCGCAGGTGTTCCACGACCACGGGCTCGTCCTCCCCGAGAACGGCGCGTGCTGCCGAGACGTCGAACTGGGGACCCGGATGCAGGCCGAGGCGCCGGAAGCTCTGCGCGACCGCTGCCGGCAACGCTCGGTAGGACCAGGAGAAGACGTTGGACAACGTCGTGTCCTCGTCGTCGCTGTCCGCCGAGTCCAGCAGGCCGAGGCCTTCGTTCTGCCGCAGTTCGCGGGCCAGGTCCAGCAGCGAGATGTACGGGCGGTCGACGGCGTGCTGGGCGATGATCCGAAGGCTGAGCGGAAGCCCACCGGCCAGCTGGGTCAACGCCGCCAGCCCTGCGTCCTCGCGCGAGCGCCCCTTCCCCTCGAGCTCGGCCAGCAGCAGGCCGACGGACTCGCGCGACGTCAGCGGCGGGACCTCCATGGTCCGCACGCCGTCGCGGATCGTCAGGCCTTTCAGCTCCGATCGGCTGGTCACCAGGCAGCAGCAGTCGGCTGCTGCCGCGAGGATGGGACGTACCTGCCCGCCATCACGGGCGTTGTCGAGGATCAACAAAATCCTGAGCCCGCTCAACGACCTCCGCAACCGCACTCGTCGCTCGTCTGCGGTCAACGTGCCGACCGAGATTCCGAGTGACACCAGCAGGACGGCTATCGCGTCGTCCGGTGCCATCGGGGCCGTGGGGCCGTGGCCGCTGAGGTTGACGAACAGCTGGCCGTCGGGGAAACGGGACTTCCGCTGGTGCGCCCACCGGGTCACCAGGCTCGTCTTGCCCGCGGCCGGCATGCCGTGCAGGGCGACGACCTGGCCCTGCAACGTGGCGAAGAGGGCGTCCAGCCGCGTCAGGAGCTCCTTGCGACCGGTGAAGTTGTGGATGTCGCGCTCAAGCTGCTGCGGCGGGTTCAGGGAGATCTTGCCGACCACGGCGGTGCCGGCCTGCTTCTGGACGATGGCCTGGTAGAGCGCGCGCATTTCAGGACCCGGTTCGGCGCCGATCGCATATTCCAGCCGGGAACAGAAATCGGCGTAGAACTCCAGCGCTTTCGAGTACCTGCCCATGCCGTCGAGCGACCGCATGTAGTGACGCGCGAACATCTCCTCCGTCTCGTGTTCGTCGAGCAGCCGGCCGACGGCGCTCATCACCTCACTGTGTTCTCCCAACAGCAGCTGGGTGTCGAACAACAGGCAGTAAGCGGGAAGTCGGTCGAATTGCTCCATCTGAACACGGCAGTGATCCGACCAGGTTCCTGCGAGGTCGTCCAAAGGCGTGCCCTGCCACAACGCGAGCGCTTCTTGAACGAGGGTTTTGGCCAAATACTGGTCACCGCCACCAGAGACTTGTCTTGCTTTTGTCACCAAGTGCCGGAAGCGGTGCAGGTCGACCAGCATCGGGTCGAGTTCCAGCCGGTAGGCAGCGCCTTCCTTGCGCAGCCGGCCTCCCGATCCCGACTCGGCGAGAATCCTCCGAATCCTGCTTATGATGGGATGAAGACGGCCCTTCACGGCTTCCAGCGGCTCGCCGCGCCACAGCTCATCGATGATCAGATCTATGGACACGGGATGTCCTGAGCCATAGAGCAGCAAAGCCAAAACGCCGCGTTGTTTCGCCGTGCCGAGCGGGACGCTGCCGTCGTCCGTCAGCAAGGAAGTCTTCCCGAAGATCTTGAATTCCACCAGCGTCTCACCCCTCGCTGGGCCCTTCTCGCACACCAGGGATCCAGTGTGCCCTTTCCGTCGGATTCCCAGCAGGTCGAATGTTCCGAGTTGCTCCAAATCGGTGAGACGAGCACCAGGCAATCGGAGGGGCAAGTTCGCAGCAAGTCGACCGGCAAGTGCGATCCGGATCCTTGGTTCCAACGGGGATGAGTGCTGGCCAAGGGGGGATTCATGACACGTGCTGAGTGGTTGCAGGTGCCGGTCGGGCTGGACGCACCGCAGTGGGTGACGCGGCACGACCTGCTGAACGTGCTGGTGGTCGTGCACACGGTCACCAGCGGTCAGAGGTTGCTGGAGGTGATCGAACTGGTCGAGCGGGACCCCAGGGTGCAGGTGGCCTTCACCCAGGCGCCGGACGTGTTCAGCAACGGCGTCGACGACTTCCTCCGCGGTACCGGAGGACTCGTCCTGGCTTGGGAGCAGGTGGTTCACGAACGGTTCGATCTCGCGATCACCGCGGGCTACGGAGGGCTCAACCAGTTGCACGCGCCATTGCTCGTCGTGCCGCACGGCGCAGGCTTCGGCAAGACGTACGCGGGGACGTCCGCGGTGTACGGCCTGGACGCGCAACGATTGCTCCACAACGGCAGGGTGCTTCCCGAAGCCATCGTGTTGTCGCACGAACACCAGCTGGAGGTCCTGCGCCGCCACTGCCCGCCGGCTGTCGACGTCGCGATCGTCGCGGGCGATCCCGGCTACGACCGGATGATCGCGAGCCTGCCGCATCGCGACCGCTACCGGTCGGACCTGGGTGTCCGGCCGGAGCAGAACCTTGTTGTGGTCAGCTCCACGTGGGGAGGTCAGTCCCTGTTCGGGCGGTTCGCGGATCTCTTCCCCCGTCTGCTCGAGGAGCTGCCGTCGCGTTACCGCTCCGCCGCGCTGATGCACCCGGCCGTGTGGTTCGGCCACGCTCCGCGCCAGATCAGGTCCTGGCTCGCCGACTGCGTGGACGCCGGGCTCGTCGTGATCGATCCGCAGGCCGACTGGCGGGCAGCCCTGGTGGCTGCCGACTTCGTCATCGGCGACCACGGTTCGGTCGCCGTGTACGCCGCGGCGATCGGGACGCCGGTCCTGCTGGTCGATCCAGGACTGCAGGCGGTGACCGCCAGCGGATCACCACAGGAAGTCCTGCGCGACAACGCCGTGATCTACCGCGACGAGTCGTCGCTGCACAGTCTGTTCGAGGAGGCGCAGCAACGAGCGGAACTGTTGCGCGACAGGGTCGCCGGGAGCCTGACGTCGCGACCTGGCCACTCGGCCACCTTGATCAAGGAGGCCATGTACCGGCTCCTCGGTGTCCCGGTGCGGGGAAAGCACCGCGCGCCGGCACCGGTGACGATCACACCGGAGGTACACCGGTGATGACCGCGGTGGCCGAGGACGGCCGGACGCTGGGCCTGTCCTCCGACGGCCTGCTCGGGGACTGCCTCACCTGGGACGAGCTGGTCGAGTCGGTGACGATCTCGTTGTGCGCGTGGTTCACCAGCGGCCTCGACCTGAAACTGCTCGTCCGCAACGGTCTGCCGGTGTGGTGCGCTCAGCACCGCACCGCTGGAACCAGAAGTCCTTGCGGACTGCTAAGGGTCACCGACGAGTGAACGGAGGCGATCGGACACGGCTCTGGCCCTGGAAGACCCCAGGGTGTTGAGCAGGTGGACCGCCTTCCGCAGGTGGTCCACCGCGCTCGCGGTGTCCCCGAGGTGCTGGGCGACTTCCGCGATTATCTCGTGCGAGTGCGCAAGCCCGTCGTTCGAACCGACTGACCCCATCATGCCCAGCGCCTCTTCGGCCACTTCACCCGCGCGGACGAAGTCCTCCGCATGACAGTGCACCCGTGCCTGCGCCACGAGCACACGCGCGGTGTTGTACGGATCCGGCTCCGACAGGCAGTCGAAGACCGCCCGCGATTCGGAGAGGTGCGCCAGCGCCTCGGTGTCGCGGCCGATGCGACTCAGCGCCGTACCGAGGTGGATCAGGCTCAGTCCAAGGCTCCGATCCGCACCCAGCGCACGGTTCAGGTCCACCAGTTCCGCGAACTCCGCAGCTGCCTCGTCCATCCGACCGGTGTCGACGTGGAGCAGTGCCAAAGCCTCGCGCGCGTCGGCGACGCCTCGCTGGTCACCACTGGTAGCCGCGATCTCCGCCGACGCGCGCAGATGTTCCTCCGCCTCGCGGTACCTGCCGAGAGTCGTGCAAACGCGGCCGAGGCGCTTCAGCATGTCCGCCTCCGCGAACGCGTTCTGCCATTGGCGAGCAGCCTCGACGCCACGCACATCGATGTCGACGCGATCGTGGTAGTGCTTGCGGTGCAACAGCAATGGCCACATCACGTCCGAAAGGTGCCAGGCCAGGTCGGGCCATCCCCGGTTCAGGCTCACCTGGCCCGCGGTGAGGAGATTCGTCCGCTCCAGCTCCAGCCAGGCGAGAGCCTCGTCGCGACCGGCGAACCGCGGTTGTTCCGCTGGGTCGGCGCGGAAGTCGTAGTCAAGTCGGCGGCGGTGGGGCGTCACGATCCTGTCGGCCACCATGGCCCCCGCCAGATACCACTCGAGCACGTGCCGCAGTGCGGCGTCCCTGCTCTCCTGATCATCCAGCCTGTCGGCCTGCTGCCGGGCGTGGAGCTTCAACAGGTCGTGGAACCGGTAGCGGTCTTCCGCGACCTCCTCCAGCAGGCTGCTGTCGACCAGTTCCTCGATGAGTCGGCTGGCCTCCGGGAATCCCCGGCCGAGCAACGACGCCGCGACAGCCGGACCGAACGTCTGACCGGGGTGCAATGCGAGGCGGCGGTACACGACGGCGGTTCGTTCGTCCAAAGCGCGGTAGGACAGGTCGAACGTCGTCTGGACGGAGAGTTCCTGCGATGGTGACAACATCGCCAGCCGCAACTGCTCGTCGGCCAACTCGGAGACGACGCGTCCCACGGACCAATTCGGTCGTGCTGCAAGGCGCGCCGCCGCCACCCGCACCGCGATCGGCAATCCGCCGCACAGGTCGACCAGAGCCTCCGCGCGGTCCTGCTCCTCCGCGATCCGGTTGCCACCCAACGTCTTCGCCAGCAACGTCACCGCCGACGAAGGCGCCAGCGGGCGGATGTCCAGCAGCCGGCCTCCGTCGACGACCAGATCGGTCAGCCGAGTCCGGCTCGTCACGACGACGGCGCTGGAGGACGAGTTCGGCAGCAGCGGGCGCACCTGCATTGCCGCGCGCGCATTGTCGAGCACTACGAGAAGCGACTTGCCCGCTGTCAGCGACCGGTACAGCGCTGCCTGTTCAGCAAGGTCCGCCGGAACGCTCTGCGGTACGACACCGAGACTGCGCAAGAAGAGACCCAGTGCCTCTTCCGAGCGCATGGGCGTCTCCCCGCTGAAACCGCCGAGGTCGACGTAGAACTGCCCGTCAGGAAAGCGATCGTGCACCCTGTGCGCCCATTGGAGCGCGAGCGCGGTCTTGCCGACGCCACCGGGTCCGGCCAGCACGGCGAGCATCCGCTCGCCCGGCACGAGCATCGTGTCGAGTTCGGTCAGGTCCGCCGCGCGATCCGTGAAGTGCGCCGGCGCCGGGAGAAGCTGTTGTGGCACGGGAACCGCAGATTCCGGGTGGAAGTGAATATCGCCGTGGATGGTTCCCGCTTGCACCGCACGACCGCGAAACGAGCCCGACATTTCGTTGTGCACATCCATGGCACCCCCGTTGTGCATCCGCACTGCGCAACATGACGACCGTACGGCGTTTTGCACATGAATCTGCTTGAAGACACCCGTGATGCCCAACACGACGACCGAAGTTCCACCCGGTGTGATGGACATGAACTGTTCGGCTGACCACTGAAGGTGGTTGAGTCGAGTGCGGAGCCAGGCGGGGTACCGCTAAGGCGTACCCGCGGCGATGTCCTGGACCACGGCGCAAGCGCTCGGCACCGGGTCCAGCTCGTTGACGTGCCCGGCCAACTGGCAGAGCAACGCCTTGAACGTCCCCCGGTCCCCCACGGGCAGGCCCGACAGCACGTGCGCCTCGGCGTGCGACAACCGCAGGTCCAGCTCCTCCAGCCGCGTGCGACCAACAGAAGTGGCCACCACCAGGCGGGTGCGGCGGTCGGTGGGCGCGGGCTTGCGCGAAACCAGGCCCGCGCGCTCCAGGTCGTCCAGCAGGTAGGTCATGACGGTGCGGTCTATGCCCAGCTGCTGGCACAGGGCGGACTGGCTTTCCGGCTGGTCGCGGACCGATGCCGTGAGGATCTGGTAGCCGCGGTGGCCGCCCGGGAGGTCGCCGACGGCGGCGTTGGTGGCCTTGACGAAGGCGCGGAAGACCACGCCCAGGGTCCAGCCGAAGTCGTCCGACAGAGCGGTCACCGGGCCAATGATAGCCACCACAGAACGTCTGTAAAACAGAACATCTGCATGGCATACTTTCGGCATGACAGATTATGGCCACCCGGTCGAGTTCGGGGTGTTCCTGGCGCCCGAGGCGGCGCGGTTCGAGAGCACGCTGGAGCTTGCCAAGGCCGCTGACGTGCTGGGACTGGAGTACGTGAGCATCCAGGACCACCCGTACAACTCGACGCACCTCGACACGTGGACGTCCTTGGCGGTCATCGCTGCCAGCACGACCAACGTCCGGGTGTTCCCGAACGTCGCCAACCTGCCGTTGCGGCCGCCTGCTGTGCTGGCGCGCGCTGTGGCGAGTCTGGACGTCATCACGGGTGGGCGGGTCGAGCTGGGGCTCGGGGCCGGGGCGTTCTGGGACGCCATCGCGGCCATGGGTGGGCCGAGCAGGACGCCTGGCGAGTCCGTGCAGGCTCTGGAGGAAGCCATCGCGGTGATCCGGGCGTTGTGGACGCCGGGTCGTGGGGCGCGGATCCAGGGTGAGCACTACTCGCTCGGCGGCGCTCGGCCCGGGCCGTTCCCGGCGCACGACGTCGGGATCTGGCTGGGTGCCTACAAGAAGCGGATGCTGCAGCTCACCGGGCGCGCTGCTGACGGGTGGCTGCCGTCCAGCTCGTACGCGCCGCCGGAGCAGCTCGGGACGATGAACGCGATCATCGACGACGCCGCGCACGAGGCGGGGCGGTCGCCTCGGGACATCAAGCGGCTCTACAACATCTCGCCCGGCTTCACGGCCGAGCAGCTCGCTGGGCTGGCGCTCGAGCACGGCGTCAGCGGGTTCATCCTCGTGGTCGACACGGATGCCGAGCTGCGGGTGTTCGCGGAGGAGGTCGCGCCGGCCGTGCGGGAGATGGTGCGGGAGGAACGGGATGCGCTCCCAAAAGCGCTGGGCGTGACGCCCACGCCTGACGACGGGAAACGCCTCTCCGCGGAGACCTTGTGGGACGAGGCCGCGCGGCCACGTGGGCCCAGGCCGGAGAAGGACGCCGTCTACACCGCGGCCGGGCGGGCGCACAGCCGGCAGCTCGTCGGCGTGCACAACCACCTGCGCGAGGAGCTGACCAAGATCCGGAACGTGGTCCGGCAGGTCGAGCAGGGCATCCTCGAGGTCGGTGACGCGCGGGACGAGATCAACGCGATGACCATGCGCCAGAACAACTGGACGATGGGCGCGTACTGCGAGACCTACTGCCGTCTCGTCACGATTCACCACACGTTGGAGGACCGGAGCCTTTATCCACAGCTCAGGGCCGGTGACGCGCGGCTCGGGCCGGTGCTCGACCGGTTGTCCGAGGAGCACCTGGTGATCCACGACGTGCTCGAACGGCTAGACGCCGCGCTCGTCAGCACGGTCGCGGAGCCGAAGAGGATCGCGGAGGTGGCCGAGGCCGTCGACCTGCTCACGGACACGCTGCTGTCGCACCTGTCCTATGAGGAGCGTGAGCTGGTGGAACCGATGGCGCGCATTCCGTACCACTACTGAGTGCACCTTGGCGTGTGCGGTGGAGCGTGGAGCGCTTCTACCAACAGACTGAGGTGCGTGAACACCAGGAAGCGAGTCGATCCAGTACGACGCGGTCGCACGATCCTGGGTGCGTCGCTGTTGCTCACAGCCGTCATGGCCGGCGTGCGGGCCGCCGTGGGGTTCGCCAGCTCGGCGGAGACGGAACTCACCATCCGGTCGCGCAAGGGCCACGACATCACGGTCGCGCTCCACGAAGGACTGACCTACGCGTGGCTCGCGTTCGCGGTGCTGATCGCCGTCGCCGCGCTTCCCCTGCTGCTCAACGGAAGCGGCCGCACGTTCGCGGCCGGGGTCTGCTACGCACTGGGAATGCCGTTGCTGCTGCTGGGAATCGGCGCTCCGGCACCGGTGTCGGCGGTCAGCACGCTGACGTGGTTCGCGTGCGGGGCGATCCTGCTGTCGGCCTGCTTCGCGATGCTGACGTCCGGACCTGTTGCCCCGCAACGAAGTGCTCCGAGCCGGCCGAGACCGGCCCGGAGCCGTACCCGCTAGCCCGTCACCGTGCAGGTGGCGGTCGCGGTCTTCGCCGGGTTGCTCTCCGAGACCGCCGTCAGGGTCACCTTCGACGTGACCGGCCCGCTGCCCCGCTGGGCGTGCACGGGGACGTCGACCTTGCCGCCGAACTTGGCCGTGGCCAACGCGTTCGGCACCGACACGGTCCAGCCGTCGGCCGCCGTCGCCGTCACGCGATACACGTCGCCGTCGAGGTACTGGTCGACGGGTTCCGGGTGCTGCGAGCCGGGAGTGGCGGCACGGCCGGTGTTGGTCACCGGGAACTTGCACGTCGCCACGCCGTCCGAACCGGCACGGGCGGCCGTCGCCGTGACGCGCACGCCGCGCTGCTGCGGTCCGGCGCCGTCCAACGACCGGACCGCGACCGTGTACGACAGGACGCCGCGCGAGTCGCGTTGCAGGTCCAGCACGTAGAAGTGCAGGCGGTTGGCCTGGTCGACGAACTCGTACTGGCTGCCGGACCCGGTGCCCGCGTGGAACAGGGCGTCGGACAGCTGGCGGTAGTCGCCGATCGTGATCGGGACCCTGGTGCCGTCCGGCAGGACGTAGTCGGTCATGCCGATGTCCTGCGGGTTGGCGTCGATCACCCACGTGAACGGTGCGGCGTCGGCGTTCTTGGTCTTCGCCAGCAGCACGCCCGAGTCCGGCGTGAACGAGTCGGCGCCCATGCGGTCGACGACCTCGAGCGTGTAGTTGTTGTAGCCGCCTCCGTCGCAGAACGGGTTGGTGGACACGTTGCAGGACGGCGTCTTGTCGCCCGTGCCCAGCGCGAGGTTGATGCCCGTCAGACCGGTGGAGCCGGGGTTGACCTCGCGGGCGGTGATCTTCGCGATGACCGTGCCCGACCCGGCCAGCGCCTCGCGCGAGAGCCGCAGGACGTTCTGCTCGTCGACGATGCCGAGCTTGATCCGGTTGCGGAACGTCTGCTGCGCGCCGAGCGACGCACCGCCGGTGGCCGGGATCGTCCACCGCGAGTGCGGACCGCCGGGGCCGTTGAACGAACCGCGCGACAGCATGTCCCACGGGCCGCTGTAGTCACGGCGCGGCGGGCTGCCGTACGGGTTGTTGTAGTTGTCGCCGATGCCGAGGATGTGGCTCAGCTCGTGCGCGTACACGCCCTGGCCGGAGCTCTCGGCCTGGGTGGACGAGCCGCCGCCCGCGTTCGGCCAGATCGCCGACCCCGCCGCCCACGACGTCCAGTCGACGTAGCGGGTGCTCGACCAGTTCGGCAGGGCAGGATCCGGCGGGCCGAAGTCGTCGGTGACGTCCTCCTTGGTCCGGAACTTCATCATCCCGAACTCCTGCCACGTGCCGGACTCGTCCTGGCCCGCCGACAGGTAGTAGATGAAGTCGTAGCCCGCGGGCACCTGCGAACCCACGTCCGCCACCCACGCCGCACGGCCGTCGGTGCGGATGTTGCGGTTGCAGTTGTCGCCGGACGGGCAGCCGGTGCCGCCCTGGAACTCCATGGCGTACTCGTGGTCCTTGCCCGGCATCGTGTACGGGCCGAACGCCTTCAGCTCGACGCCATAGCGCCCGCCGGAGGTCTCCATCCAGTACTCGTGCACGGTGTGGCCGCGGTTCAGCGTTCCCGGCTTGTTGAGGAAGTCCTGGTAGAACTGCCCGACCTGGGCGCGCGGGACGCCGCTGGCCTCGGTGCTCGGGTTGCCGAACACCGTGGAGTTGCCGGGCTGCGTCACGACGAACGGCTGGTTCGGGTAGTCCAGCAGGACGAGCGCGCCCTTGAAGGTGCGCACCGATCCCTTGACCGACGGGTCGGCCCAGTTGGTGCCGGGGATCTTCTTGTAGTCCCGCTCCCACGTCATGTGGTCGGGGTTGACCCAGTTCTGCGGGTCGATCGGGCCGGGGAACCCGTTCTGCGCCAGCACACGGGCGGAGTCCCCCGACTGCTGCCACGGCTGCTGCTGGGGCCAGTGGTCGTACTGCCAGTGGTTCGACGGCTGCTCGGGGGAAGGGGCGGCGGCGGAGTTGCCGGCCGTGACCATCGCGACGGAGAGGAACGCGGTGATCAGCAGGGCAGGGCGCCGGTGTCTGCGGTCCATGGCACCACCGTGGTGCAGAGCGGGCCTCGCCAACCACCGTCGATCGTCTGCTGCTCAACGGAATTCGGGCAGTTGGACGAACACCGAAGCGCCGCGCGGCCTCGGCACGAACCGCACCGTGCCGCCGTGCACCGCCACGATGTCCGCCACGATCGCCAGTCCCAGACCGGATCCGGGCAGGCCACGGGCGTCCGGCGCGCGCCAGAACCGGTCGAACGCCGACTGCCGGTGCTCGAACGGCACTCCTGGCCCCTCGTCGCTGACGACGAGCCAGCCCGGCCGCGAGCGGACCGTGATCGTGGAGCTCGCCGGGGAGAACTTCACGGCGTTGTCGAGCAGGTTGAGCACGCTGCGTTCCAACGCGCCCGCGTCGCCGACCACCGACCACCCGGCGCGGTCGACGTCGAAGACGTGGTCGTGGGCACGGCTGCGGGCCCGTTTGACGGCGCGGTCGATCACCTCGGCGACGTCGACCGGGTCCCTGGCCAGCTCCCGGTCGTCCCTGGCCAGCACGACGAGCTCCGCGACGAGGTCGCCGAACTCCTGGCTCTGGGCCTGCAGGCGGTCGAGGACCTCGCCGCGCTGGGGCAGCGGACGACCCGTGCGCTCGCTGCGGACCAGCAGGTCGACGTTGGTGCGCAACGAGGTGAGTGGCGTGCGCAGCTCGTGCGCGGCGTCGTTGACCAGGTCCCGCTGGCGCCGCCGGGACTCGGCCAGCGCCGCGGTCATGGACGTGAACGCGCGGCCCAGCCGCCCGACCTCGTCGCTGCCGGAGACGATGACCGGGGTCGTGAGGTCCTCGGTGCGGGCGATGTGCTCGACGGCCTCGGTGAGGCGTTCCATCGGGGCGAGGGCGCGGCGCGTCAGCCACAGACCTCCCGCGGCGACCACCACCGCGCCGAGGATCGACACGCCCACCAGCACTCCGGCGAGGGTGGCCAGCGTGGTGTCGATCTCGGCGGTGCTGCGGCTGAGGATCAGGACCTCGCCGCTCTCCAGAGGTTGCAGCAGGACGCGGGCGTCGGCACCGGACTGCGTCACGCCGTCGCGGAACACCGGCGTCGTCACGAAGTCGTCGGCGCTGGTCACCACCGGGTCGACGCCGGGTGGCGCGCAGGTGTGGCCGTCGAGGCCCAGGGTCTGGATGCCCTGCAGGACCTGCCGCAGGCCCTCCGCCGGGACGCTCGCGTCGCACCGGATCTTGATCCGCGGCGGGGGAAGGCTGGCCTGCAACGAGTTGTCGAGCTGCGAGCGCAGGTTGTGCTCGGTGGCGAGCCACGTCACGACGCTGATGCCGGCGATCGCGACGGCCACCACGAACGCGGTGATCAGCGCGAGCTTGCTGCGCAACAGCACCGGGCGGGTCACGGCGACTCGCGCAGGATGAAACCCATGCCCCGCACGGTGTGCAGCAGCCGCGGACGGCCACCCGCCTCCGTCTTGCGGCGCAGGTAGCCGATGTACACCTCGAGGAGGTTCGTGCCGGGGTCCTTGCCCCACACGGCGTGCTTGAGGTGGTTCTTCGTCAGCAACCGGTCGGGCTCGCCCAGGAACACGGCCAGCAGGTCGAACTCGGTCGGCGTCAGGTCGAGCCGCTCGCCGCCGCGCACGACCTCACGGGCGTCCGGGTCCATCCGCAGGTCGGCGAACTGCAACAGCCTCGGCATCGGCCGGTTGCGGTTCTGCTTGAGCAACGCCCGCACGCGGGCCAGCAGCTCCTCCAGTGCGAACGGTTTGACCAGGTAGTCGTCGGCACCGGCGTCCAGACCGGTGACCCGGTCGCCCAGCGCGTCGCGGGCGGTCAGCATCAGCACGGGCAGGCGCTCCCCCGCCGCGCGCAGCCGCCGGCAGGCCTCCGAGCCGTCCAGCACGGGCATCATCAGGTCGAGGATGGCCAGGTCGGCACCCCCGAGCCGGAGCAGGGCCTCGGCACCGTCCGCGGCGGTCGTGACCTCGTAGCCCTCGAACTCGAGACTGCGCCGCAGACTGTCCCGCACGTCCGGGTCGTCGTCCACCACGAGCAGTCTCATGGTGACGACGGTAGGGCCGCAGGCTGTGAGCCAGCTGTGCATCGCCGCTCTCACGATTCTCTCAGCGCCAGCCAAGGACGTTCTCACGACGGCGTCGACACGCTCGGTTGCACAACGGCCACTTCGGTGTCCACAGTGGAACGGAGACCCCCATGGCGGTGATGACCGCGCAAGCCACGGGCACAGTCGACATCATGATCCCCGTCTACAACGAGGAACGCGCGCTGCCCGGCTGCGTCGAGGTGCTCCACGAGTTCCTGAGCGAGCAGTTCCCGTTCGACTGGTCGATCGTCGTCGTCGACAACGCCAGCACCGACAGGACCCTGGACGTCGCCGCGGAGCTGGCGGAGAAGTACGAACGGGTGCGCGTGCACCACCTCGACCGCAAGGGCCGCGGGCTGGCGTTGCGGGAGTCGTGGGGCTCCAGCGAGGCCGCGGTCGTCGTCTACATGGACGTCGACCTCTCCACCGGGCTCGACGGGCTGCTGCCGCTGGTCGCGCCGCTGCTCAACGGGCACTCGGACCTCGCGATCGGCTCCCGGCTCGCGCCGGGGTCGCGCACGGTGCGCGGGCCGCGCCGGGAGCTGGTCTCGCGGGCGTACAACGCGCTGATCCGGCTCACGCACGGCGCCCGGTTCAGCGACGCCCAGTGCGGCTTCAAGGCGGCCAGGACCGACGTCATCCGGCCGTTGCTGGGACAGGCGCGCGACGAGGCGTGGTTCTTCGACACCGAGCTCCTGCTGCTGGCCGAGCACAACGGCCTGCGCGTGCACGAGGTCCCGGTGGACTGGATCGAGGACGTCGACAGCCGGGTCGACGTCGTGGGCACCGCCATCGACGACATCAAGGGGCTGGTGCGGGTGGCCAGGGCGAAGGCCAACGGCACCGCGCGGGTCTCCGGCCTGCCGCGGCGGCCGGAACCGAAGGCGATCCACCCCGACGCCGTGCTGAGCCGCAGCGAGGGCGGGCTCTCGTGGCAGGTGCTGTCGTTCGCGGTGATCGGCGTGATCTCGACGCTCGCGAACCTGGCCCTGTACGGGCTCTTCCGGCTCTGGTGGCCGGTGCTGGCGGCCAACCTGGTGGCGTTGGTGATCACCACTCTCTTCAACACGGAGGCCAACCGCCGCTTCACCTTCACGGCCCGCAACACCACCCGCGGCAGGACGCACCTGCAAGGGTTCGTGGTGTTCGGCCTCTACTACGCCTTCACGTCGGCCGCGTTGCTCGTCTTGCACGCGGCCTCCCCCAACCCGCCCCGCGCGCTGGAACTGGTGGTGCTGCTGGGCTCGTCGGCCCTGGGCACGGCGGGGCGGTTCTTCCTGTTGCGGAGCTGGGTGTTCCGCCGCGCCGAACGAAAGGACCCCGCATGACCGCCACTGCCGAAGTGGCCGCTCCGGTCGACCGACCGGCCGGAGCACAGCAGTCCCGTTGGCACGTCTGGGCTCTCGTCGCGATCTGCGTCCTGGCCGGTGCGCTCTACGCGTGGGCCATCGGCGCGGGGCAGATCGGCAACTCGTACTACTCGGCCGCCGCGAAGTCGATGTCGACGTCGTTCACCAACTTCCTGTTCGGCTCGTTCGACCCGGCCGGCGTGGTGACCGTCGACAAGCCGCCGATGGCGTTGTGGCCCCAGGCGGTCGCCGTATGGATCTTCGGTTTCCACGGCTGGGTCGTGCTGCTGCCGCAGGTCCTTGAAGGCGTCGCCGCTGTGTTCCTGCTGCACCGCACGGTCCGGCTGTGGGCGGACGAGAACGTCGCGCTGCTCGCGGCGCTGATCTTCGCCCTGACGCCGATCACGGTGGCGATCAACCGCGACAACAACCCCGACACGTTGCTGGTGCTGCTGCTGGTCGCGGCCGCCTACGCGTTCACCCGCTCGGTCAGGTCGGCGGAGAGCCGGCCGCGGACGAGGTGGCTGCTGTGGTGCGCGTTCTTCATCGGCTGCGGGTTCCTGACCAAGATGCTGCAGGCGTGGATCGTGGTGCCCGGGTTCGCCCTCGCGTACCTGGTGGGGTCGTCGGCACCGGTCAAGCGGCGGGTGCTCGACCTGCTGGCGGCCGGCGGGGTGCTGGTCGTGTCGTCGTTCTGGTGGGTGGCGCTGCACGCGTGGTGGCCGGGCTCGAAGCCGTACATCGGGGGCAGCACGGACGGCGGCGCGTGGGACCTGATCATCGGCTACAACGGGCTCGGCCGGGTGTTCGGCGGGAGCGGCAACCGGGGTGGTGGGGAGCAGATCGGTCAGCTTCCACCCGGCCAGGTTCCGAGCGGTCAGATGCCGTCCGGCGTGGAGTTCGGCGGTGGGCCCGGCGGTGGCTCGATGTTCGGCGGGCAGGCCGGTGCGACGCGCATGTTCGACGCGGCCGTCGGCGGGCAGATCTCCTGGCTGCTGCCGTTGTGCCTGATCGTGCTGGTCGCGGTGGCCGTGGCGGGAGTGCTGCGGTGGCGGCGCGGCGTGCCCGGCGACCCGGCCGAACGCGCGGGCTGGTTCCTGTGGGGCGGCTGGCTGCTCGTCACGGCGGTGGTGTTCAGCTTCGCGCAGGGCATCTTCCACCCGTACTACACGACGATGCTCGCTCCGGCGGTCGCGGCGATCGGCGCGGCCGGGCTGGTGATGTTCTGGCGGGCCAGGAGCTTCGTGCGGTTCCTGCTGCCGTTGTCGGTGGCGGTGACGGCGGTGTGGGCGTTCGTCGTCGTCTCGCGCGACCCGTCGTTCCACGGCTGGACGCGGTGGGCGGTGCTCGGCGTCGCGGCGGTGGCGATCGTCGTGCTGCTGCTGGGACTGCGCCGGGCCGGGCTGGTGGCCGCCGTCGTCGCGGTGCTGCTCACGCCCGCCGTGTGGTCGACGGCGACCGCTGCCACGGCCAGTTCCAACGGCACGATCCCCGCGGCCGGCCCGAACACGCCCGGCGGCGTGCAGATCTTCCGGAACGGTCAGCAGCCGCCGAACGGCGTGCAGCCGCCCGGCGGGCAACGACGGCCCCAGCAGAACGGCCGGGGCACCCGCGGGCAGGTGCCCGGCGGGTTCGGCGGCGAGCGGACGTCGTTGAGCGACGAGCAGAAGCGGATCCTCTCCTATGCCGAGGAGCACAGCGGTGGCGCGGAGATCACCCTCGCGGTCGCCGGGTCGTCCCAGGCCGCCTCGCCGTACATCCTCGGCTCGGACGAGGTCGTGATCGGCATGGGCGGGTTCTCCGGCTCGGACAACGCGCCGTCGGTCGACCAGCTGCAGCAGTGGGTCGCCGAGGGCAGGCTCAGGTTCGTGTTGAGCGGTGGCGACCGGATGGGCGGTGGTCCTGGCGGTCGCGGCGGTGACCACGGCCGCCAGGAGTGGATCTCCGCGCACTGCACGGCGGTCGACCCGAGCGCGTACGGCGGCGGATCGGCGGAGACGCTGCTGGAGTGCCGCGCGTGAGCCGGGTCAGGGCACGAGTGCCCACGCCTGCTGCGCGCTGGCCTGGCAGAACGCGAGCCAGCGGCTCTGGGTGGTGATCGCACCGTCCGAGCCGGCGCGGACCAGCGCGGCCGACGAGTCGCGCTGGGTCTGCGGGCCCCAGATGCCGTCGATCCCCGTGGAGTAGCCCCAGATGTACTGGCAGGCGGCCTGCACGAAGTACGTCTGCGTGGTCGACGACGTGGCGAAGCTCGAGTTGTCGCTGCCCGAGATCGCGTTGTCGACGTGCACGTGGTTGTGGTGGTCCGAGTTGTCCAGATAGGACAGCACGTGCCGGAAGTGGTAGTGCAGCGAGGCAACCGTTCCCCAGTACCGGATCCGCGCGGTGCGCAGGGCGTCGCCGGTCAGGTTCCGCCACTGGTCGTAGCGTGCGGTGAAGGCGGTGAACGTCGCGCCCGTGTCCCGGTTGGTGATGAGCAGGCGCGCGAGGTCGAACGCGCGGCCCTCGCCGTGCAGGCCCGGCTTGTCGACGTAGGCGCCGTACGAGTAGATCTTGTGCGGCGCGGTCCAGTGGTACGGCGTCCACTTGCGCCAGTTGACGTGCCAGGTCTCCAGGCGCGAGTAGAAGCCGGGCTCGTACTCGAACGACGACGCGGCGCCGTTCACCTCGTAGTAGGTCGGCTGCGAGTTGATCTCGCTGTGCGCGACGAGGGAGGCCGCGGTCGCCTGACCGGTGCCGAGCAGCAGCGCCGCCGGTCCCGCGAGCCCCGCGGCGAGAACGCTCCGGCGCGAAATCGATCCGTTCATGCCCGGCAGTCTTCTGCCGGGCATGAACGCGATCCCTAGTCTCGCGGCCAGTCTTGCGCCGCGCCGGCCGCCGCCTCTTCGACGACCGGCTCCGCCTCGTCCGTCAGCATTCGTTCGACCTGTTCCCTGCTGGCACCGAACATGAAGCACATGCCGTCGACGGTAGGCGCGGCTCCCTCGTCAGGCTTCTCGATTCCTGCTCGCTGCGACCGCTCCCGTCCCAAACGCCACGAGCAGTCCGCCGAGCAGGCACAGGCCGAGCACTGACGCGCCCGTCTGGGCCAGCGCGACCTTCACCGGCGGCGGGGCGGACCCGCCGGGACCGGGAGGGGTCGGGCCGGGCGTCGGCGGCCACGGCTCCTCCGCCTTCGGGTCGACCTGGATCCGCAGCTGCACCGGGGCGTACGTGGTCACGTGGACCACGCGTTCGAACTCAACGCGGTAGGTCCACGGACCGTCGACGTGTGCGACGTACCACCCGGCGGGCACGTGGTCGAACGTCAGCCGCCCCGACTCGTCCGTGACGGCCTCGGCGACGACCGCGTCGGTGTACTTGTCGTGCAGGACGACCCGAACCGCGGCGACACCTTCACCCTCCTCGAACCCGCCGCTGTTGTCCCTGCTGTGCCAGATCAGGCCTTCGATCGAACCGAACCCGCCGGGAACGACGGCCCTGGCACCGGCCTCGGCGAAACCCCTGTCCTTCAAGATCTGCGGCCCGAAGATGCAGACCGCGAGCACCTCACCGTGGTTCACGGCGTCCTGCGGCACCACGTCGACGACGCTGAAAGTCCTGGTCTCGCCTGCCCCGATGGTCACCCCCTCGCCCGTCGGCGCCAGATCACCCCAGTTCACCTGCGTGCCGATGTAGTAGTCGCCGAAGTCGCGGCACGCGGCCTGGACGCCGGTGACCGGTCGAGAGCCGTTGTTGGACAGCGCCACCGAGATCGTGGCCTGTTCCCCTGCCTGGTAGGTGCCCTTGTCCAGGGTCAGCGTCGCCGTGAGCGAGTCGGTGGAGGGGCGTTCGGCACGAACCAGCAGCTCCACGCCGTCCGGCGTGACGCGGAGGTTCTGCACCGACCCGTCACCCGTCGGCACCACCCAGCCGTCGGGGTGCTGGTAGGCGGCGAGCCAGGGGCCGCCCTCCACCTTCTCGAACAGGAACCGCCCGTCGGAACCGGTGGCACGCGTGTCCCGGTTGCCATACGCACCGAAGATCTGCACGTTCATGCCGGCGAGGGCCTCACCCTCGTCCTGGCGGCCGTTGTGGTTGCTGTCGCCGTAGACGACACCGCGCACGTCCCCCGCGGTCGGCGTCACCGCGGCGAGAGCGCCGAAGTGGTCCTCGCGGTTGTCCGTCCTGCCGGTGAAGTCGAGGTAGCGGTCGGTGAAGCCGGCCGTGCGGTCCTGCCAGTTGTACCTGTCGGCGACGGCGCCGGAGAACTCGAGCACGCGGGTCTCGCCGGGAGCGACCTGGATGCCGTCGCCGCCGGGGCGCAACGGCGACCAGTTCCACCGGTCGTACATCGGACTGCCGATCGGGAACGGGAAGCGGACGCGTTCGGCCGCCTGCTCGCCGATGTTGGTGATCGTGAACTTGATGCGCATGTCCTCGTGCAGCAGGTACTGCTGCTTGTCGAACTCGACGGTCGTGCGCAGGGCCGCGGGAGTCGCGACCGTTCGGGGCTGGGCCTGTTCCGATGACGGCGGCTGTGGTGCCGACGACGACGGTGGCTCGGTGGTGGTAGTAGTGGTCGTGGTGGTGGTTTCCGGCGGCGGCGAGGCCGACGTGGGAATCTCCGACGGATCGGGTTCCTGGGCCAGCACGGCCGAGGCGACGCCGCCGAACGCGAGCAACGCGGCTGTGGTGAGCGCTCCGCAGCTGAGCACGGCGCGTCTCAGAGACCTGTTCAACACTTCATCCCCCATGGATGTGTTGTCTCTTGACGCCCCTCAACGCCGCACTTGCCCGGTTTGTTGAGTTCCGCGGCCAACCGGGTCCGAACTGGCGGAGAAATTTGCCCGCGAAGCAGGATCCGCACGCTTCCTCGTGTTGAGATCTGCGTCCTCAGGTGTGACAGAAGGAGGGACCGTGACCGATCGCGGCGACCGCATTGTGAGTGTGCTCGAGGACGCGTTCTCCGGGCTGATGGCGGCCGACCCCGCCGCGTTCCGGCACAAGTTCCGCAAGATGGCGGCCGAGCCGTTCGCCTTCTACCGCGGCAGCGCATGCCTCTTTTACGCCGACATGGCCGAATTGCCCGATGAATGGACGGACGAGCGCACCAGTCGCATCTGGATCCAGGGCGACCTGCACGCGCAGAACTTCGGTACCTACATGGACTCCGAGGGCACGCTCGTGTTCGACGTGAACGACTTCGACGAGGCCTACCTCGGCTCGTACACGTGGGACGTCCGCCGGTTCGCCGCCTCCATGGCCCTGCTGGGCTGGCGCAAGGCGTTGCCGGACAGCGTGATCACCGACCTGATCCGCACCTACGTCTCGGCCTACGTCACCCAGGTCCGCACGTTCGCCGAGCACCCGAACGACGAACTCTTCGCCCTCCGCCTCGACAGCACCGAGGGGGCCCTCCACCGCGTGCTGCAACGAGCCCGCCTGGAGACGCGCATCGGCCTGCTGAACGACAAGACGACCATCGTGGACTACGAACGCCAGTTCCGCCGCGACCGCGAAGGCACCCACGAACTCACGGACGAGGTGCGCGCCGCCGTCGAGCGGGCGTTCGAGTCCTATCTGGACACCATCCCGACCGGCAAGCGGGCCAGCAGCCGCACCTACGCCGTCAAGGACGTGGTGGGCCGCAGCGGTTTCGGCATCGGCTCAGCCGGTCTGCACGCCTACAACATCCTGGTCGAGGGCCGCACGCAGGCGCTGGAGAACGATGTCGTGCTGTCCATGAAGCAGGCGAACATCGCGGCCCCCAGCCGAATCGTGCACGACGAACGCATCCGCGAGTACTTCACCGACCACGGCCACCGCACCGCCGTCTCCCAGCGCGCGCTGCAGGCCCACGCCGACCCGTGGCTGGGCAACACGCAGATCGACGGCGTCGGCTACGTCGTCGCCGAGCTCTCGCCGTACGAGGCCGACCTCGACTGGTCCGACCTGACCGAGCCCGCGGACATGCTGCCGGTGCTCGACTACCTGGGCCGCGCCACGGCCAAGATGCACTGCGTGGCCGACGAGGACTCGTCGCAGACGCTGGTCGACTTCCAGTGCGAGGAGGCGATCTCGGCGGTGATCGGCGACCGCGAGGAGGAGTTCGCCGAGGCGGTCGTGGAGTTCGCGCTGGAGTACGCGGGGCAGACGCGGGAGGACCACCGGCTGTTCGTGGACGCGTTCCGGGAGGGGCGGATCAAGGGGGTGGACGCGACCGCCTGAGCCGAGCTAGCGGGTAACGCCGTGGCGGCGGGTCCACGCGGCCACGGCGGGCAGCACGTCGGCGATCCACTCGCGGGCGGCGGCGGTCAGTTCGTAGCGTGCTGCCCTGCGGATCACGAAACCGTTGTCCTGCAGGCGTTCCAGGGTGAGGATCACGCGCGGGCCCAGGGCGCGGACCAGTTCCTCCATCGGCTGCGGCCCGTCGGCGAGGGCGACCATCACCTGGGGCAACTGGTCGCTGCTCATCAGGTCCTGCAACGCGACCAGGTGGTGCAGGGCGGCGGTGTCGGTCTTGCGGTCGGCCGTCACGGCTCGTGGGTCGTGCAGTTGCACGCGGGCGCGGCCGGTGCGCTTCGCCCGTTGCAGGGCGGCGTCGGTGTCGCGGACCAGGTCGATGAGCGTGTCCTCGGCGCCGGGGACGTGGGCCGCCACGCCGATGGAGGCGGTCTGGCCGTGCAGCGTGAGGTGGTGGCCGTCGTTGGTGGTCACCTCGGTCCGCAGCGCTCGGATGCCGCGCAGGACCTGTTCCGCGACCACGGCCGCGTCGGTGCCGGTGGTGTCGGGCAGCAGCACCAGGAACTCGTCGCCGCCGTAGCGGCACACCAGGTCCGTCGGGCGGGTGCAGGCGGCCAGGACGTCGGCCACGTCGGTCAGCACCACGTCGCCCGCGGGGTGGCCGTACTCGTCGTTGATCTTCTTGAAGCGGTCGAGGTCGACCATGAGGAGCGCGACCTGTTCCCAGCGGCGCTGGGCGCGGCGGTAGGCGGACGGCGCCTGGTCGTCCCAGCCCCAGCGGCCCAGCAGGCCCGTGAGGCGGTCGGTGGCCCATGCGCCTACCGGCTGAGCGCACGAGTTGCAGCGCGTGGGCGTGCTTTCGTCGTGCAGGCGCAGGGATCCGTGGTCCATCCGCGCGGTCGCCATGAGTCCCCCCGACCCTTCAGCTACGGCCCGGCCCGATCTGCCGCGTTCAACTGAAGTGACGTCGTTCGGATCAAACGCGACACATCAGTGCAAGCGGCGGAGTGTGATCATAGGGCTACGCACTGGTGGATTCAACCCCTGTGATGCCATATGATCTCTTGGTTCCACAGCAGTGGAATGATCGCTGGCCAGGAGAAGCTCCAGCGGAGGTGTGGTGTGAGGCCGTTCGCCGAGGTCCTCAACGAGCTGTGCACCAACCCGCCCGACGGCAGGGGCAAGGTGACCAACGTGGCGCTCGCCGCCGCGGTCAAGGCACGAGGCGGGGACATCGGGCACGGCTACATCTCCCAGCTGCGGCTCGGCGTCAAGGACAACCCGACGTGCCAGGCGATCGTCGACCTCGCGGGTGCGCTCGGCGTCCACCCGGCGGTCTTCCTCGGCGGCCGTGGTGAGCTGCGCCCCGGCGAACGTCCGCGGTGGCGGGCGAACGCGGTGACGACGCTCTTCGAGGCCGTGCACCCGCCGGACCGCGGGCCGTGGTCGCCGGAGGAGGTCGCGACGGCGATCAGCTCGTCCGGCCAGTTCGGCAGCATCTCCGCGAGCTACATCCGCGAGCTGCTCAGCTCCGCGAGCGACAACCCCCGCCTCAAGCACATCCTGGGCCTGGCCGACCACTTCGGCGCCGACCCGGCGTACTTCTTCGACGACGACCTCGCGGCGCGGGTCGACTCGGAGCTCACGGACTTCCTGGCACTGCGCGAGCTCGGCGTCGTCGAGTTCGTCACCCGGCTGGCCGAACGTACCGGCGAACTGTCCCCGCAGGCCAGGGCCGCTGCGGTAGAAGGGTTCAGACAGGCACTGGAGGTCGGCGAAGGATGGTCGTTCCCGTTGAACGGCCACCGCCCGGCCCCGGACCACACTTGACGATGACGACGCCGGCGTGAAGATCTCTGCCTGGACCGCTGCAGACGACATCGAGAGGAGGCGACGGGTGAACCGCAGGAAACTGCGCAAGCTGGTCGACGAGGTCGCCCGCGACCTCGACCTGCCGCCCGACGCCACGCACCGGGACGCGAGCCGCCGGGTCTGCGAGCTGATGAGCGAACGCCTGGGACGTCCCGTCGACGTCCGCTTCGGCGCCATCGGCAACGCGATCTGCCTCAGCGGCGCCACGGCGTTGCTCGAGAACGGCACGTACCTCGTCATCTGCGCCGACTCGCCGTCCTGGTACCACCGGCTGCACGTGCTGCTGCACGAGTTCGCGCACGTGCTGCTGGAGCACCAGCCCGTCGCGCTGAGCCGCGGCGAGGGCATCCGCAAGCTCGCCCCGCACCTGCTGCCCAGGATGGCGCAGATCATCGCCGGGCGGACGACGCTCACCGAGGACGAGGAGCGCGAGGCCGAGAACCTCGCCGACCACCTGCTGGAGCGCCTCACCGAGCACCGGGTGTGGTCCGACACGGCGACGACCGAGGAGCCCGCGCACGTGCGGCGGGTGGCGGAGTCGCTCGAGGGAAGATCCCGCTGGGTGCGTCGTGGCGATCTTTAACCTGATCTACCTCTCGTGCGGTGCCGTCGGTCTGCTCCTCCTCGCGTACAAGATCCGCGCGCTGCGGTCGATCTGGGGCAACCCCAGGGTCGTGGCGCTGATCTCGACCGTCTTCTTCGGCGCGTTCGCCGTGTTCCTCGCCGCGCCCGCGAACATCACGTGGATCAACTCGACCAGCGGTGTGCCGAACTTCGCCGCGCTGCTCGTCTACGGCATGGTGGTCTGCTTCGCCGGGGCGGCGTTCGCGCTGGTGCTGTACTGGCGCTACCCGGCGGCCCAGGCGTGGCGGCGGGTCCGGCTGATCCTGGTCGGCTACACGGCGGTCGTCACCGCGATGGCCGTGCTGTTCTTCCAGTCCGAGATCGGCGAGGAACGCCAGGTCGACTTCGACACGTACTACTCGTCCCAGCCGACCATCGCGGTCTTCCTGTTCATCTACCTCGTCGCCACCGCGGTCGGGTGCGGCGGGCAGGCCTACCACTGCCGGCAGGGCGCGCGGGACGAGGCGATCTCCGCCAGGCCGTGGCTCGCGCGCGGTCTGCTCTGGTACTGCGCCACGGGGCTGTTCCCGGTGGCGTTCGCGGTCGTCAAGCTGGTGGTGCTGCTGCTGAACTGGACCGGTGAGCACCGGTTCGACGTGCTGAGCACGGCGGCGCCGTTGATGGCTTCACTGGGCATGATCCCGCTGGTGATCGCGATGGCGTTGCCCGCCTTCGGACCGCAGCGCCCGTCGCCCTCGCTGTGGCTGCGGCGCTGGCGGACGTACTTCGCGTTGCGGCCGTTGCACCGCGCGCTGGTGCACGTGAACCCCGCGATCGTCCTCGTGGCGCCGGGCAAGTTCCTCAACCCGCACCACCGCGTGCGCCGGCAGATCATCGAGCTCAACGACTGGCGCTGGGCCCTCACGCCGTACTTCGACCTGACCATCGGCGAGGCGGCCACGTCGCTCGCCCGCGACGCCGCGCTGGCCAAGGACGAGGTGGCCGCGGTCGTGGAGGCGGCCCAGCTGCGGGCGGCGGGGTCGTCCGGCCGGTCGAAGCCCGCGCAGCGCCGTCCCGCCGCGGAGATCGTCGACGGCACGGACCTCAATGCCGAGCACGACCGGTGGGTGCGGATCTCCCGGGCGTACCAGCACTCGCCGATCGTCGACGCCGCCGTCGCCGACGCCCGGCGCGTCGAAGCAGCAGGGGGAATGGACTAGATGGCACCCACTCACGCCGTAGTGCTCGGCGGCGGGCTCGCGGGCCTGCTCGCGGCGTCCGTCCTCGTGCGGCACTTCGACGAGGTCACCGTGGTGGAGCGCGACAAGCTGCCGGACGGGCCGTCGCCGCGGTCGGGGGTGCCCCAGGCCCGGCACGCGCACCTGCTGATGTCCGGTGGCGCGCGGGCGATCGAGTCGGTGCTGCCGGGGACGCTGGACGCGCTGTTCGCCGCCGGGGCGCACCGGATCGGCGTGCCGAACGACCTGGTGTCGCTGAGCGCGCAGGGCTGGGTGCCGCGGTTCCCCGAGATGCAGTTCATCGTGTCGTGCAGCCGTGCGCTGCTCGACTTCGTGGTGCGCGGCCAGGCGTTGCGCGACGAGGGGATCTCCGTCCTGACCGGCACCGAACCGGTGTCGTTGCTCGGGGACCGGCACGCGGTGACCGGGGTGGTGGTCGAGGACCGGATCTCGCACGAGCGGACCCCGCTGGAGGCGGACCTCGTCGTGGACGCGACCGGGCGCGGCTCGCGGCTGCCCACGTGGCTGGTCGAGTTCGGGCTGCCCGCGGTGCCGTCGGAGTCCGTCGACTCCGGACTCGCCTACGCCACCAGGATCTTCCGCGCTCCCGAGTCGGCCGCGGCCGCCTTCCCGATCGTCAACGTGCAGGCGAACCCGCGTGACCCGCATCCGGGCTGCACGGCGACGTTGCTGCCCATCGAGGACGGGCGGTGGCTGGTCACGCTGTCCGGGACGCGCGGCGGCGAGCCGACGACCGACGAGTCGGAGTTCGTGTCGTTCGCGCGGTCGGTGCGCAACCCCGTGGTGGGCGAGCTGATCTCGTCGGCCGAGCCGCTGTCGCCGGTCTACGGGTCGCACAGCACGACGAACCGGCGCAACTACTTCGAGCGCGTGAAGCCGTGGCCCGCCGGCTTGCTGGCGCTGGGCGACTCGGTGGCCACCTACAACCCCGTGTACGGGCACGGGATGTCGATCGCGGCGCAGAGCGCGCTGGCGTTGGACGCCGGTCTTTCCACCGGGAGCGGTGCCGCGCGGATCCAGCGCGACATCGGCAAGGTGGTCGACGGCGCGTGGGCGATGGCGACCAACCAGGACATCCTCTACCCCGGCGCGGTCGGCAAGCCGTTGCCGTTGGTGGGGCGGGTGTTGCAGCGCTACGTCGACCGCCTGGTGCGCACGGCGACGACGGAAATCGCTGTCACACGGGCGTTCCTGGACGCGTTCACGCTGTCCGCGCCGATGGCGAACCTGCTGAGCCCGCGGATGGTGTGGGCGACGTTGCGCGGACCGCGGCGGTCGGTGTCGCCGGAGCCCACGCTGACCGCCGACGAGCGCGAGCGGGTCACCTCCGCGGAGTGAAGTCCAGGCTCTGCACGTACTTCATGGCCTGCTCGAACACCGGGTCCTGCATCCGGGCGGTCAGCTCCTCTGCGCCTGGCTCGGCGACGCGCTGGTGGATCCACCACAGGGTGCCGAACGGGTCGGCGAACCGGCTCACCCGGTCGCCCCAGAACATCTCGGTCGGCTCGGTCACGACGGTAGCGCCGTTCTCGCGCGCCTTCCGGAGCGTCTCCGCGTCGTCCTCGACGTAGAGGCGCAGGAACGCCGGGGTGGGCGGCCAGGCCGGCACGTCGAACAGCATCACGACCGAGTCGCCGACGCGGACCTCGGCGTGCCCGATGTTCGGCGCCTCGCCCACCCGTCCGAGCTCGGTCGCGTCGAACACGTCGACGATGAAGTCGATGAGCTCGGCCGTGTGGCCTTGGGTGATCAGCCACGGCGTGACGGTGTGATAGCCCTCGGGCACGACGTTCATCGGTTTCTCCCCTGCTTTCGGTGGTGAGACGACCGTATGACCGATATAGGACCGTTTCGGCCCTAGTTCTGCCTTAGGTTGGACCCGTGAGTGACGCGGCTCGGTTGTTGCGCTTGTTGTCGTTGCTGCAGATGCCCCGCGAGTGGCCCGGCAGCGAGCTCGCGCGCCGCCTGGACGTCACCCCGCGCACCGTGCGCCGCGACGTCGACCGCCTGCGCGACCTCGGCTACCCCGTCGAGGCCACGCTGGGCGCGCTCGGCGGGTACCGGCTCGCCGCGGGCACGGCGATGCCCCCGCTGCTGCTGGACGACGAGGAAGCCGTCGCCATCGCGGTCGGCCTGCGCACCGCCGCCCGTCAGCCGGTGGCCGGCATCGCCGAGGCGTCGTTGCGCGCCTTGGCGAAGCTGCAGCAGGTGCTGCCGTCCCGGCTGGCTCGGCGGGTGTCGGCCCTGACCGCGGCCACCGCCTCGGCCGGGGCGCCGTTCGCCTCGCTCGTCGACCCCGGCCAGCTGACCGTGGTCGCGGGCGCGGTCGAAGCCCGTTCGCGCGTGCGGTTCTCCTATGTCGCGCAGGAGAACGTGACGTCCCGTCGGCATGTCGAGCCTGTTCAGTTGGTAGCGCTGGACCGGCGCTGGTACCTCCTCGCTTTCGACGTCGATCGGGACGACTGGCGGACTTTCCGGCTGGACCGCGTCTCTTCCGCGCTGGCGACCGGGGTTCGGTTTCCGGCGCGCGTGCCACCGGGTGGAGATGCGGCCGCGTACGTGAAGTCGACGATGTACGCGTCGGCGCCGACTTACCGGGCTCGCGCCACGTTGCGGGTGCCCGTGGAGCCGGCTCGAGCCCGGCTGGGCGACGCCGCCGGTGAGCTGACTGCTGTCGACGACGGCTCGTGCGCGTGGGTGAGTGACGAGGACACGGTGGAGTACCTCGCGTTCCGGCTTGCTCTGCTGGAGTGCGAGTTCGTGGTGCACGGGCCGGCGGAGCTGGTGGAACAGCTGCGAGGGCTGGGAGAACGGATCAGCCGCTCGGTGGGAGGGCGAACTGCTCCGGAGCGGCGGCGATCAGCGCCGAAACCCCGGCGGTAGGCGCCTCACCCTCCCGGCGGTCTCGCTCTCATCCCCAGCACCGGCTGCCCACCCGTCACACCGGCGTATTCCGGGTCCCACGGCCACCTCCCCTCCGCATCCGCGTGCACGAGTTGCAGCGCCGCGATCCCCTCCCCGAACAGCCGCGCGGACACCAGCAGGTGGGCCCACGGCCGTGCGACCTTCACGACCTCCAGCAGCGGGCCGCCGGGTGGCGAGAAGCGCTGGCCCGGTGAGGGGAGGCAGGTGGTCGGCGGTGTCGTCGAGCAGGCGGCCGCCCTCCAGGACCGGCAGGCCCGTGACGACGAGCTCCGGCAGGCCCAGCAGGGTCAGGCCGACGGTGTAGGCCCAGGGCGGGTGGGCTCGGTCCCGTTCCAGGGCCTGGACGGCCCAGCCGCGGGCGTCGATGCAGCGGCGCAGGGTGGCCAGGTGGTCTTCCATCCGGTCGGCGGGGTGGTCGCAGTCCCAGCACATGGCGGTCTCCTCGGATCGGTGTGGTTCCAGTGTGGCGAGGAGGACCGACAAGATCGTTTGGGCAGTTCATGGACAGAAAGTTGACAAACGATCTGTGGGCCGTCTGGATCGTTAATCTGCGACGCACGGAGGATCGTCCATGCGCCAAAGAGGGCTTCTCATCGCGTTGGTTGAGGCTGTACACACGTTCGCCGTTCCGGCGGTCCGGGGCCGCTGATGGACATGGAACCCGGCTCGCCGTTGGCCAACGCCGTCAAGGCCGCGCGTTCCGCCGCGCTGCGCGGCAACGTGCTCGGGGTCGACCTCGCCTACGTGCGAGCCGCCAAGATCAGCCCCGTCGTCACCTACGACCACTGCTCGACGCTGCTCAACCTCGGCGCGATCGGCAGGGCCGCGCAACGGTGCGACGAGTACCTGGCGCAGTTCGACGACACGGCGCTGCGCGTGCTGCGGGCGCAGATCCGCAGTGCGACGACGAACCACGAGGGCGCGACGCGGGAGGTCCGCGAGCTGCGCAAGCGGAAGCTCACCGAGCTGGAGCAGGCGAAGCTCGCCAGGGTCGCCGCGCTCGCCGCCGCCGACCGGTACGACTTCCCCACCGCGGAGAGCGAGCTCGACGCCGCCGAACGGCACTTCCGCCGCGCCGGCCGCAGTGAGTTCCTCGAGGACGTCGGCAAGGACCGGCTGCTGCTGGACGTGCGCAGGTCCACGCACGTCCCGAGGCTCCCGAAGCCCACGCTGCACACGCCCGCCGAGTTCCTGCGGCGGTCGGCGGCGTTGCGGCGGGACGTGCGGTACGAGGAAGCGCTGGCGTTGATGACCAGGGCCGTCACGAGCTACCAGGTCGAGCCCGCGCTGCGGTTCGCCGTGCTGTACGAGCTGACGGTGCTGCTCGTGCTGACGCGGCAGGCAGGATCGGCGCGCAAGCTGTTCCCGCTGCTGGTGTCCGCGGCCGGGCCCGAGGTGATCTCGAAGCTCCCCGACGCCACCAGGACGTTGCGCCTCGAACGCCGGCTCGACCACGTGCGCAGGCTGGTCGTGGACGGCGAACTGCTGAAGGCGAAGGGGATGCTGGGCGAGGGCAACTCCGCGCTCTGGCACCTGACCGCCGCCGAGATCGCCCACGCCGAGGACCAGTTCGACGAGGCTGCGCACCACTTCCACGAGGCCGCGACGCGGTCGAACCACGCGGAGCTCAAGGCGCTCGCGCTGCGCAAGCTCGGCGACGCGTGCGCCGACGCCGGCGAGGAGGACGAGGCCGCGCGGTACTGGCGCGAGTCGCGCCGGGTCGAGCAGGGCACCGCCGACCAGCAGAACGGCCCGAAGCTGAAGATGCTGCGGGCGGCCCCGGACGAACGCGACGGCCGCGTGCTCGCCGCGGTCCGGCGGGTCGAGCGCGAGGGCCGGAAGGCGTTGCCGGGCCTGGTGGTCGCGGTCGAGGCGGCCAAGAACGCCAAGATCCTCACGGCGCCCAGGAACCTCCCGCGGTTCACCGACCTCCCGGCCGCCCGGCGCTGGCTCGCCAGGACGACCAGGAACCTGCCGCGCGACCAGGTCGTGTGGATGATGCACGCGACGCCGGACGAGCTGCACCACGTGATCATCGGGCGCGACGTCACCCACCTCACGACCGACGTCCACATCAGCGACCTCACCGAGACCGTGCGCCGGCTGAAGGCCTGGAAGCCCAAGCACGAACCGACCGTCCTCGGCGCGCTGCTCATCGAGCTGACGACGTTGATGGGGCTGGAAGAAGTCGTGCGGGTGCTGCCTCCGAACGCGACCAGGGTCGTCGTGGTGGCGGGTGACCTGCTGGCGGACGTGCCGTTCGCCGGTCTGCCCGTGCTCGGCCGGTTCCTGGGCATCAGCCACGCCCTGTCGGTCCTGCCGTGCCTGTCCGCGCTGCCACCGCTGCGACGTCGTGCGCGCGCCCAGCGAGGCGACGGGACCGCGGTCGTCGGCAAGGCGTCGGAACTGAAGAACGCACTTGGGGAACGCCACGTCCACCGCGTCCGCATCGACGCCTGCAGCACGTCCAACAGGCTGAGCCCCGAGCAGTCGTGGCTGCAGCTCGGCGGCGAGAGGGTGTCCGCGGAAGCGTTGCGGGGCATGGACTTCAGCTCGTGCGGCACGGTCGTGCTCGGCGCGTGCGAACCCGGTTTCGCCCACGCCGTCGTCACCGCGGGAGCGGGCGCCGTCGTGGCGGCGCGCTGGGCGACGGACGACGGGCCGAAGCGCGCGGTCCTGGAGGCGTTCGACAGGAACCTCGCCACGCTGCCCCGCGACCGGGCGTTGCAGCAGGCGCTGGGAGAGGTCGGCGACCGGCACCCGGCGGAGTGGGCCTGCTGGTCGGTGTACGGCGACGCGGGAGTGCAGACCACGGCGGGCCCGCTGCGCAGACGACTCAGGAAGAACGGAGAGCCCGTGCCGCTCGAAACCCGTCCCAAGGTGTTCCTGTCGTTCTCGGGCAAGGACCGCGCGCACGCCGAACGGCTGCGCGCGGAGCTGGAGGAACGCAACGTCAACGCCTACCTCGGCGAGGCGGAGACGGACGACGCCGCGCCCGTCGACGAGGCGCTCGCCACCTCCGACTACCACGTCCTGCTGTGGTCGGCGAACACCTCGCGGCGCGAGTGGGACACCGAGGAGTGGACCGCGGCGTTCGCCCTGGAACTCACCCGGCGGCGCGCGTTCCTGTTCGTCGTGCGGCTCGACGAGGAACCGCTGCCGGCGTTCCTGGCTCCCCGCAAGCACATCGACCTGGCCGACGCCGCCGACCGCCTGGTCGCGACGTGGCGGGCGGACCGCAAGTCGGAGCTGCCGGTGTTCCCGCAGCCCGTCCCTCCCGCACCGGACGGCCCGACCACCGCGGTCTCCGTGCGCAGCCACGACCTCGGCGTCACGCACGTCGTCATGACGCCGGCCCACGTGACCGGTGCCGAGCTGTACCAGGTGGTGTTCGACTCGCTGCGGCTGCCGACCGAGCAGGCGACGTTCGACGGGTCGACCGGGATGCGGTTCTCCTACGAGCTGTTCCAGCAGGACGAGTCGATCCCGACCGATCAGTCCACTGTGGAGCTGACCGGTCTCGTCGACATCGCCGTGCGGGTCGAGCCGTTCGGCACGCGCGACGGGTTCTCCGACGAGGGGCTCGACGTCGACCAGCAACGCATGCTGCTCGTCGCCGCGTTCCGGCACCTGCTGCCGTGACAAAGGTTGGCACGTATGACGAGTTGCATTCGACGGACGCATAGACGCTGGTCCGTCGCGTCCTGCACCTCGTGGCCGGGCTTTCACCCATTCCGGGCCGATACACGCGTGCACACGAGCGAGTAGGTTCTCCGGCATGGCCGAGCCTTTCTCGTGGGTGCCCGCAGGAATCAACACGGACGTGCCCAGCGCCGCGCGCGTCTACGACTTCCTGCTGGGAGGTGGCCACAACTTCGCGTCGGACCGCATGGTCGGCGACAAGGTGCTGCAGATCCTGCGCGACGGCCGCGCGATCGCCGCGTCGAACCGCTCGTTCATGCGCCGCGCGGTGCTGCTGATGATGGAGCAGGGCATCACCCAGTTCCTCGACCTCGGCTCGGGCATCCCGACGGTCGGCAACGTCCACGAGATCGTGCAGCAGGAGAACCCGGACGCACGGGTGGTCTACGTCGACTACGACGAGGTCGCGGTCTCGCACAGCCACCTCATCCTGGAGGGCAACGACCACGCGGGCGTCGTGCAGGCCGACATGTGCCGCCCGGACGACGTGCTGTCCAACCCGGTCGTGAAGGGCCTCATCGACTTCTCCAAGCCCGTCGGCCTGCTCATGGTGGCCGTGCTGCACTTCGTGTCGGACGAGAAGGGCCCGGCGGAGGTCGTCGCCCGCTACCGCGACGCCATGCCGGCCGGCAGCCTGATCGCCCTGTCCCACCTGACGGCCGACTTCAAGCCGGAGGAGATGGGCGGCGTCGTCGAGGCCATGAAGAACAGCCGCGACCCCATGTACTTCCGCTCGCTGCAGCGGTTCCAGCCGATGTTCGACGGCATGGAGGTGCTCGAACCCGGGATCGTGCCGGCGCCGCAGTGGCACCCGGATCTCGGGCCGGCCGGTGAAGGTGGCCCGGAGGACGTCTACGTCGGGGTGGGCCGCAAGGCTTAGGGTCCGTGTCCGGGACAATGCCCGGCGTGGAGTCCCTCGAGACCGCGCCGGCCGTGCGCGCCCGCATGAGCAAGCAGAAGTCCCGGGACACGCAGATCGAGGTCGACCTGCGCAGAGCGCTGTTCGCCGCCGGGCTGCGCTACCGGGTGCACCGCAGGCCGGTGAAGGGCGTCCGGCGCGAGGCCGACATCGTGTTCACCTCGGCCAAGGTCGCCGTGTTCGTCGATGGCTGCTTCTGGCACGGTTGCCCTGACCACGCGACCTGGCCCAAGAACAACGCCGAGTTCTGGCGGACGAAGATCGAGACCAACCGCCGGCGAGATCTGGACACGGACCGGAAGCTGGCCGACGTCGGCTGGCTCGCGGTGAGGGTGTGGGAGCACGAGACGGCCGCCACCGCGGCCGCTCGCGTGCATGAAATCGTGCTGAGCAGGCGACCCGGCTGATCCAGCCGCTCAGCAAAGCGGTCACGGGAGATCGCAGGCGGAGTCAATCCCGCTTCGTCGGCAGCAACGGCGTCTCGTACATGCTCGCGTCCCACGTCTCGTCGACAGCGCGGTCGAGATCGTCCGTCTCGAACGTCATGCCGAGCGCGGCGGCGAGAACGTGCGCCGCGAGTCGTGGTGGGATCGCATTGCCCACCTGCTGCGCGACCTGCTTCCCCGACCACGGGTAGTCGGCCGGGAAGGTCTGCAGCCTGCCGCTCTCCTCCGGAGTGAACCGCTCGAGCTCACGCGTGAGCAAAGGATCGCTGTAAAGCCTGTTCCGGGAGATCTTGCCCGTGACCGTCGCGGAAGGTTCGTCGGACCGGCGCCTGCCGCGGTCCTTGGGATCGCCGCCGGTGCCGTAGTTGGACACGACGACGAACTTCTTGCGGTGCGGAAGAACGTCCTCCATCGACACCCAGGGCCGCAGGTCGGCGTCCCCTTCGGACCGCGCCTTGCCCTTGCGGTAGCGTCGATGGGTGGGCTTGGGCAGCTCTGCCTTGCCGTGGCGCCGCGCGATCAGAATCGCCCGACGACGTGTCTGCGGAACGCCGTACTCCTCGGTGTGGAGAACACCGCAGATGACGTTGTACTCCAGTTCCTGCAACGCCTTGGCGTAGGCGTCCCACACCGGGAGCACGGCGGGAACCTGCTCGAGCACCACGGCTTCATAGGGCTTACCGCTGCGGTGGGCGTCGAGGATCCACCGCATGGGCTCGAGCACAAGCCCCGTGCGCTCGTCGTCGTCGCCGTGCAGTTTGCTCACTTCTTCGGTGACGTCTTCACCGTCGGCCACCATGCGGCGCAGGAAGTCGAGCACCTGGTCCAGGGCTCGCCTGCCCGCTCCTCCGCCTGCGACCGTGTACGTCTGGCAAGGCGGTCCTCCGGCGAGGACGGTCGCGTCCGGAAAGTTCTTCGGGCCGAACTTGCGCACGTCGGAGTGCCTCGTGGCCAGTCCGGCCTTCGCCCTGGTCGCACAGGCGTCGTCGTCCCACTCGATGCCGGTCACGTTCACGCCGAGCCAGTGAGCTGCGACATCGAGGCCACCAGGCCCCGCGAACAGGTCGACCATGTGGGTCTGCGCAGGCGGGAACAGCTGCGGCTGCACAGAGGTCATGAGCGCGGAGTTTATCCCTTTGGGGTCGTCAGACCCAGCAGGGACTCGCACGGCTCGGCGCACCTCGGCCGGAACGGCACCCGCAGCTGACTTCCGTCCTAGCGGAACCTCCACGCCTGAGCGGCGGAACCGTTGCAGCTCCAGATGTTCAGCCGCGTCCCCGGCGAGGTCGACGAGTTCGGGTTGTCCAGGCACAGCCCGGACTGCGGGTTCTGCACCGACCCGTCCGATCGCACGCGCCACTGCTGCGCACCGGTCCCGTTGCACCGCCACAGCTGCACGAGCGTGCCTTCGACAACCCCGCCGTTGTCCACGTCGAGGCACTTGCCGGCGATGGCGATGGTGCCGTCGGCGACGACGCGCCACTTCTGCGCGTAGGAGTTGTTGCACGTCCAGATCTGCACGGGGTTGCCGTCCGCGGAGCTGCCGCTGTCGTTGTCCAGGCAGAGTCCCGACGGCAGCTCGACGGAGCCGGTGCCGGACGGGAGGCGGTCGGTGGGCAGGGCGGGCGTGTTCAGGTGGTAGAAGTCGACGGCCAGGTAGTTCGGGGTCTTGCGGGCCGCCGGCTCGCAGAAGCGGCGGGTGCGGTCGGCCGCCTTCGAGTTGTCGGTGGCGACGGTGCCCTCGATCGGGACGTCGCGGAAGTGGTTCATGACGTAGAGCGGGCGGAAGGCGGAGTCCGTCGCGGTCAGCGGTTTGTCGCCCCAGCGGGAGTAGCAGGACCAGTCGGACGTGCCCAGGCCCGCGCCCATCGACCAGTAGTTCTCGACGGTCCAGTCGCTCTGGTACAGCACGCCGGCGTTCTCGCGGCCGTCGCGGCCGTGGCTGGTGAAGATCAGCAGGCGCTTGCCGGAGGCCCTCATCTGCGACAGCGTCGGCCAGCCGTGCTCGCGGACGCCCTCTGCCCGGTACAGGACGTCGGCCAGGCCCTGGACGCGGGCCAGCTCGGCGCGCAGGACGTCGGCGGAGACGTAGTCCTCCAGGAAGACCGTCACGATCTCGGTCGGGCGGGCCTTCAGGAAGTCGACCATGCGCTGGAGGTCGACGTTCAGGGCCACGGGCTTGCTGACGAGGGTGCAGCTGTTGTGGCACAGGATCGCGCCGTCGGGGGTCTCGTGGATGTCGAGCATGAAGCCGCGGACGCCGTCGTTGAGCTGCTGCACGATGCCGCGTGACTGGTTCGGGGCGATGTTGGCGAACATGAAGCCGCCGTCGACGCCGTTCGCGAAGGCGTTGTGGGCGGTCAGGAACGTCATCTCGTCCAGGCGCGGGTCGGCGGGGCGCTGGACGCGGACCGGGGTCACCGGGGTGAGGAACCACGTGTCGTTGCCGGTGCCGACGCGGACCTGGTCGGTGCCCGACGCGACCAGGTAGCGGTCGGCGCCGGGGTCCTTGAACCGGTATCTGTCCTGGTCGTCGAGCACGGCGGTCCACTGGGCGTCAGCGCTGGAGCAGCTGATCATCTGGGCGGTGTCGCCGGTGCGGCCGAGGCACTGGCCGCCTTCGGACAACGTGCTGCCGTTCCAGGAGAACTGCTGGCGGTCCTCGTTGCCCTTGGGGCGGTGCTGCTGGACCGAGGAGCCGGAGACGGCGGCGTTCTGGCCGGTCACGGCGCTTTGCAGGTAGTAGTTGCCGTTGGGGGCGGCGGCCGCGTCGACGGGGACGAGCAGCAGCGACAACAGCGCGAGTGCAGGGATGATGCGCATGGGTGAAGGCTCACCCATCGCCGTGAACATGAAAAGGCTTCACGTCGAAGTTCGTCCCAAACCGAGACGCGTGTGGGCCGGACCACAAAACCCGTTGCAGCGAACGGCGGCATCCAGGGGGTTTCCCGAACCGCACACGACCACGGAAGAAGAAGGGGGCGGCGTGGGGTTCGACCAGTTCGTCACCGATCGGCTGGACCGCCTGCTGGGGTACGCCACCGCGATCACCTGTGACAAACACCTGGCGCAGGACATCGTGCAGAACGTGCTCATACGCGCGCAGGGCAAGTGGGAGCGCATCGGAGCGATGGATGCTCCGTACCTCTACGTGAAGCGCATGGTGACCAACGACTACCTGTCGTGGCGTCACCGCAAGGCCGCGCGTGAGATCGCCGTGGAACGCGCCGAGCTCGCCAAGCACGTGCCGTCGATGGCCGATCCGGCCGACGCGCACGCCGAACGCGACGCCATGCGCGCACGGATCGCCGTCCTGCCACGCAAGCAACGTGCGGCGTTGGTGCTGCGGTTCTACGAGGACTGCAGTGACGCGGAAATCGCACAGGTGCTCGGCTGCGCGGAATCGACCGTGCGCAGCCAACTCTCTCGCGCACTGCAGACGTTGCGCGCCCACGAACTCGCTCGATCCGCCACCCTGGGGGTGCACTCGTGAACGACCTCATCCGCCGAGCCATCGCCGCCGAGGCAGAGGAGCGCGTCGATCCCCGGACCGTGCAGGCAGGGCTGCGGAAGGCCGAGAAGCGCACCAGGCCGTGGGGGATGATCGTCGGCGTCGCCACGCTGACCGCTGCCGCCGCGGCCGCCGCCGTCATCGTCCCGACGGCGATCAAGAAGACCGACGTGTCCCCCGCCGCGCAGACCGCTCCGGCGACCGACCAGACCGTCCTGCTCATCGGCGAGGACGACGCCGGCAGCACCGACGCGCTCATGCTCGCGCGGTTCCCGGCGGACGGGCGCTCGGTGCTGGTCGTGTCGCTGCCGAGCGACGTCCTCGTGGACGGCGGCAAGATCAACGGCCTGTTCGCCCAGGACCCGGCGAAGCTCACGGCCGCGGTCGAGCGGGCGACCGGCACGAAGGTCGACCACCACGCCGCCGTGAAGATGTCGGAGTTCGGCAAGATCTCGCAGGTGATCGGGGGTGTGGAGGTCTGCCTGAAGGCGGACACGACCGACCCGGCCACCAGGACGCGCTTCCCCGCCGGCCGGCAGACCCTCGCCGGCGACGGGGCGCTCGCCTTCCTCAGGCAGCGCCAGGGCCTCCCCCACGGCGACCTCGACCGGGTCAGGCGGCAGCAGATGTTCCTCGTCGGGCTGGCCTCGCAGGTCACGAAGGACAAGGCGCTCGCACTGGCCCGCGAGGCGAGCGGAGCGATCAAGGTCGACGCAGGCTGGGACGTGCTGGACTTCGCGCAGCGCTTCACCGGCGCGATGGGAATCAGCGTGACGACGCTGCCGGTCGGCGAGCCCCTCTACCGCGAGAACGGGTTCGCGTACGAGGCCGACCCGGCCAAGTCGAAGGAGTTCGTCGACAAGGCGCTGCAGGGCCGGGACAGCTCCGGCGGGGGCAGCTGCGTGAACTGACCTTCACCCCAATGGAGCATCAAGTCCCCCGGTTGCACCGCCGATGACCAGCATGTGGCCCGCCAGATGGCCGCTACGATCACTTCGTGCGTGAACCCCTCGAACGAGACGGCGAGATCGCGCACCTCCGCGAAGCTCTCGACGCCGCCACCCGTGGTGAGGGGCGTGTCGTCGTCATCGAGGGCCGTGCGGGCATCGGCAAGACCAGGCTCGTGCACGAGTGCCGCGAGCTGGCCAAGGACCGCGGGTTCGGGCGGCTGCAGGCGGTCGGCGACGGCCTGGAGAGCGCCATGGCGTGGGGCGTCGTCCGGCAGATGGTCGAGCGGTCCGTGTCGCGGTACTCGGGCGAGATCCGCGAGAAGATCCTGGCCGGGCCGTCCGGGGCGGCGCTGCGAGCCCTGGACGACGCCGCGCTCGACCAGAGCGAGGCCGAGCTCGCCCGCACGTTGCACTCGCTGTGGTGGGTCGCGGTGGACCTCTCGTCCACCCGGCCGCTGCTGATCACCGTGGACGACGCGCACTGGGCGGACCACTCGTCGTCGCAGTTCCTCGTCTACCTCTCGCGCCGGATCGCCGACCTGCCGATCGCGCTCGTCGTCGCGACCAGACCACCGGCGGACAACTCGGGGCCGCTGGCGCAGCTCAGCGTGTCCGCCGGCCGGTTGCTGCCGCGCCCGCTCACCGCCGAGGCGCTCACCGCCCTGGTCGGCGGGCACCCCGCGGTGGTCGCGGCACTGCACGCGGCCAGCGGCGGAAACCCGTTCCTCACCGGCGTCCTGGTCGACGAACTGGCCGCGCTGGCCCTCCCGCTCGACGACGCCTCCACGGCGGAGAAGGTCGGCACACTGGGCCCGAGCACCGTTTTTCGCGCCACGCTCGGACGGTTGCCCGCACCTGCCGTGGCGCTCGCGGGCGCCGTCGCCGTTCTCGGGTCGCACGCGGATCCCTGGCAGGCAGCGGAACTGGCGGGCGTCGACGACCTCCCGGCCGCGGTCGAGGCACTCACCACGGCCAACGTGCTCGTGACCGGTGAGCACCTCGAGTACGTGCATCCCGTTGTGCGCGAAGCGGTTCTGACCGATCTCGGTCCGATCGCCCGCGCCTCGCTGCACGCGAAAGCCGCGAAAGCGTTGTGGGACCGGCACGCGCCGGCGGACCGGGTCGCCGCACACCTCGTCCACGCTCCCCAGGGGACACTCCCGAACGCCGCGGAAGTCCTGCGCAAAGCCGCGTCCGCGTTGCTCTCGGCCGGTGACGCGCGTACGGCGGCGGCCCACCTGACCCGTGCGGTGGACGAGCGGCCCGACGACCCCGGCCTGCGCGCCGAGCTCGGCCGGGCACTGCTGCGCACCGGCGACGCGGTGAACGCGCACCGGCACCTCAAGACCGCGGCACAAGGGCTTCCGGACGCCGAACTCGTGGCGGCAGCGGCTTCGGCGACGGCGGCGCTGGAAGGTCCGGCCGCGGCGATCACCGAGCTGACCGAGGCCATCGCGGCACGACCGGACGGCGAGTCGCGGTTGCACCTGGAAGCCCGGCTCGCGGTGTTCCGCTCGTTCCTCCCCGACCAGCGCCGAACGGCGTCCGCACACCTCAGCGCCTATGCGGGCCTGGCGGGCAGCACACCGGACGAACGCACGTTGCTCGGCCTGCTCGCGCAGATGGGCCGCTACGAGGTCCGGCCGCACGACGAGGTGGCCGCGATCGCGACGCGCGCGCTGGCCAACGGCGCCTATCTCGACGACGCGACGGGCAGCACGGACGCGATGGTCGCGTGGCTGGTGGCGTTGCTCGCGCTGATGGCCGCCGACGGGGTCGACACGGCGCGGCACGAGATCGAGTGCGCACGGCGGAAGGTCCGCCGGCACGGGTCGCCGACCGAGTTCGCGATGGTCGCGAACGCGTCGCTGTTCCTGCACTGGCGCACCGGGAACATGCAGGTCGTCGAGGCGGAGGCGGAGGGCGCGCTGGCCGCCGTCGCGCACGAGGACCCGGTGTCCGAGGTGATCAGCCTGCGGGCGACCTCGACGCACTTCGCGGTGTACGCGGCGCTGGAACGGGGTGACGTCGCGGCGGCCGAGGCCTTCGTCACCGCGTTCGACACCAGGCACGCGGACGCCCGGCTGACCATGCCGATGATCTGGCTGCACGAGGTGCGGGCGCTGGTCGCGCTGGCGGAGGGCGACGCGCGGCGCGCGATGTCCGAGGCCTACCGGCAGCGCGACGCGATGCACCAGGTGCACGTCGACCCGCCGACGATCCCGTGGCGCGGGCCGGCGGCGAAGGCGGCGTTGCAGCTCGGCCGGCCCGAGCTCGCGCTGGAGCTGGCGACCGAGCAGCTCGACGTGGCACGCCGGTGGGGCGCCGCGACCGAGGTCGGCGCGGCCCTGCGGTTGCTCGCACACGCCTCGACCGACCGCGTGGACCTGCTCACCGAGTCCGTGGCGGTGCTGGAGAACTCCCCCGCACGCCTGGAGCTCGCGCGCTCGCTGGCCGACCTGGGCGAGGCGCTGCGCGTGGCCAGACGGCGCACCGACGCGCGCGAGCCGTTGCACAGGGCCATGGACCTCGCGGAGAAGTGCGGCTCGGCGGTCCTGCACACGCGAGCGGTCGAGGCGTTGGAAGCGCTGGGCGACCGACCCCGGCGTCAGGTCGTGCTGGGCACGGAGGCGTTGACGGCGTCGGAGCGGCGGGTCGCGGACCTCGCGGCGGCCGGGCGGGCGAACCGGGAGATCGCGCAGGAGCTGTTCGTGACGCCCAAGACCGTCGAGAACCACCTCGGGCGCATCTACACGAAGCTCGGAATCGCAGGTCGCAGGGACCTCGCCCGCGTTCTCGCCTGAGACAGAGCGACGTGGGGGTGGCCCTGATACACCCCACTTTCCCTCCCACGGGTTGAGGGCTCTCCCCTCATGCCCTCGGGGGTCCGTCCCGGCGAATCTTGTGTCACCACAGGGGAACACGAGACAGGGGACACCGAAATGATCCGCAATGCGCTCATCGCCGCCGCCGCTCTCACCGCCATCGCCGCACCCGCCACCGCCATCGCCGACCCGGTCCTCGGCACCCCGCCGCCGTGCGTCGGTGCCGCCGACCTGACCGGTCCCGACTTCAGCGTCAAGAAGTGCGGCATCAGCGACGTGGACCAGCACCGCGCCGGTCTGGAGAACAACGGCGGCGCCTACTGCGGCCCCGCCTCCCTCTACAACGTCCTGCACTACTGGGGTCACGAGAAGAACGCCCCGGTCGGCTGGCTGACCACGAAGGTCGGCAACCTGGACCCGAAGGACCCCGCCGACTTCAGCGTCATCACCAACTCGATCTGGCGGATCGGCGTCGACGCGAAGTACGACGGCGGCACGAACCTCACGAACCTGCGCAAGGCGTGGGACATCGCCACCAAGCCCGCCCGTGACGCCGGCTGGACCACCTCGACGGGTGTGGTGAGCACCAACAACGTCCCGGACTTCGCCGGTGAGCTCGCGAAGAAGCTCAACGAGGGCCCGATCCAGCTCGTCTACGGCCGCTACAAGGCGGGCCCGGTGGCCGGTTCGGTGCAGCGCAGCGGTGGCCACATCGTCACGGTGGTGTCCGCGACCGGGTCGTTCAACGGCAACACCATCTCGCTGAGGCTGGCCGACCCCGGCCGGGCGCTCGACAGCGGCCAGGGCGACTACCTCTACACCCAGTCCGCCTACGAGTCCCTGGACGTGACGCTGACCAAGAAGGTCCTGAACGAGTACGTGCCGGTCAAGGACGACGAGAACACCCGCGAGGACGAGTCTCAGCAGCCGGGCACCTACCGGACCGTGACGCGCTGGGAGCTGACCGGGCCGCGCTACGTCAGCGACACGACGCGTCAGATGGTCGAGGGCTTCAACTGGTTCGACATGGCCAAGTGACCTGAGCCCACCAGGGCCGCACCCTTCCCGGGGTGCGGCCCTCCGGTGTCCGGCGCACATCACGGCCGAGGACGCGGTGCCGCGGCTGATCGAGCCGTAGCCTGGCGGTATGCGCGTTCTTGTGGTCGCTGCGCCGCTGCTGGGCCATGTGTTCCCGTTGATGCCCCTCGCCCTCGCCCTGCGCGAGGCGGGTCACGACGTCGTCGTCGCCACCGGTGGCGAGGCCCTGCGGGTCCGCGACTCCGGTCTGCCGGTCGAGGACGTCGTCCCCGCGAACGTCCGGTTCGGACCGATAGCGCTGCGCATCATGATCGGGCACCCCCTGGTGGCGAAGAGGGAGCTGCGCGGGAGCGGCCGGCTCGACTTCGTGTCGCGGCTGTTCGGCACGGTCGGCAACGCGATGCACGGGCCGTTGCGCGCGTTCGCCGAGAGCTGGCGGCCGGACATCGTGGTGCACGAACCGCTGGCCGCCGCCGGGTCCGCGCTGGGCGTGCCCTCGGTGATCCACGACGTGTCGCTGTTCGACGGGGTGGACCTGACGGCGGCGGTCGGCGCGCGGATGAAGGCCGACGTGCGTTCTCCCACGACGATCCTGCGCACGGCACCCAAGAGCCTCGCCGAGTTCCTGGGCGGACGGCCGCTGCGGTTCGTCCCCTACAGCGGTGACGGCGAGCTGCCGCGGTGGCTCGCCGAACCCTCCGGCAAGCCGCGCATCCTGGTCAGCCGCAGCACCGCCCCCGGTCCCGGCGCCACCCGCATGATGGCGGCCGTGACGAAGGCCGCGGAGCACGTGGACGCCGAGTTCGTGCTGGTCCGGCCCGAGCGGACCGAGGGCCTGCCGGACAACGTGAAGGCCGTCGGCTGGGTGCCGATCCCCCGCGCGCTGCCGTTCTGCGACGGGATCGTGCACCACGGCGGCGCCGGGACGTTGCTCGGCGCGCTGGCGACCGGGGTGCCGCAGCTGGTCGAGCCGGGGCCGGGTGACCGGACCGTGCACGCGACGGCGGTCACCGGGCGCGGGGCCGGGCTCGCGGCGCGGCCGGAGGAGGTCACCCCGGCGCTGCTCACCCGGCTGATCGAGGACTCGAAGCTGCAGCGGGCCGCGGGCGAGGTGCGCGACGAGATCGCGGGGATGCCCTCACCGGCGGAGGTCGTGGAACAGTGGGAGAGTTTCGCGCGATGGGGTCGCAGCTCGCGAGATTGACCCCGGCGTAATGCGAAAGCCTCTAATGTGGATCGAGTGCGCATTCTCTTCTCGAGCTTAGGCTCACACGGTCACGTTTACCCGATACTCCCGCTTGCGATCGCCGCCCGCGAACAGGGACATGACGTCCTCTACGCCGTCGACTCGGGATTCCACGCGACCGTGGAAAAGCTCGGTCTCACGGTCGTCGACGCGGGCATCAGCATCTGGGACGCGTTCCGTCAGGCCAACGAGCTGCACGGCACGTCCGGGTTCCGGCGCGACATGCTGCGCCAGACCGCGGTCGACGCGTTCGGATCGTTGCTGCCCAGGGCCTTCGTGCGCGACCTGGAGCCGGTGCTGGAGCGGGACAAGCCCGACCTCGTCGTCTTCGAGATCATCAACGCGGGCGCCGGCCTCGCCGCGATGCGCGCCGGCATTCCCGCCGTCTGCCACGGATTCGGCAAGATGGACGAGAACCTGGTTCCGGAGGCGATGAGCGATCTGCTCCTGGAGTACGTCGACGAACTCGGCATCACGCTGCCGAATGGGCAGCATTACGGACTCGGATCACCGTATCTCGACCCCTTTCCGCCGTCTTTGCAGGACATCGAGTTCCTCGCGGACGTCGATCGGATTCCGATGCGTCCCGTTCCGTTCGCCGAGCCGGGCGAATTGCCCGAATGGGTGACGAAACGCTCGAAGCCGCTCGTCTACCTGACGTTCGGCACGGCGTTCTCGAACCCGGACGTGCTGCGGACGGCGATCGCCGGGCTGGCCGGCGTGGACGCCGAGGTGCTGGTCGCGACGGGCCCGCAGGTCCAGCCGTCCGTGCTGACCGAGGTGCCGGGCAACGTTCACGTGCTCCCGTGGGTGCCCCAGGCGGATCTGCTCGCGCACGCAGATCTCGTCGTGCACCACGGTGGCGCGGGCACGACGGTGAGCGCCATGGCGAACGGCGTGCCGCAGCTGGTGCTGCCGCAGGGCGCCGACCAGTTCCGCAACGGCGAGATCGTCACGAACACGGGGCTGGGCGGCGCGCTCGTCGCAGAGCAGTTCACCTCGGAGGCCGTGCGGGAGACCGCGACGACCCTGCTGGCCGACAGCGACGTGCGGACGGCGAACGCCCGCATCGCCGCCGAGATCGCGGCCATGCCCCACCCGAGCGAGGTCGTGCCGAAGCTGGTGGAACTGGCGCTCTGAGGCGGCCGGGACCGGTGTCCTACTCGCTGGGCACCGGTCTCAGCGCGGACAGCGCCTCGGCGACGGAGTCGTGCAGCAGCAGCACGTCGGCCACGCCCGTGACCTGCAAAGGCCTCTTCACGGCGCGATGAGGCGCGACGACGTGGAAGTCCTTGCTGTGTTCGTCTGCCAGCTCGTGGGCCGTGATCAACGTCGAGATGCCGGTCGAGCCGAAGAAACTGACCTCCGTGAGGTCTGCGACGAGCGCGGGACCCTCGGACGCGAAGCCGGCGCGCAAGGCGTCGAGCACCTCGTCCGCCGTGTCCACGTCGATCTCGCCTTCCACCGCTACGACCACTACACCGGCGACGTCCTCCGCTCGCACGGTGAGCAGCGGTGACTCCCTGAACTGATCTTCGTTCACCAGCACTCCCCGGTGGCCGAAGCACGTGAAACGCGGACTCCGAGCACGCTGCTGAACCCGGTTACCCGTTCGACGTTACGGCCGTTGCTCCCTCATCACAACCTGTTGCCCACCCAACCGCCTGATGGCTGCGACCAGTCCAGTGTTCCTCACGCGCCCGACCAGGTGGACGGTCACCCCCACCCCGGGCGGCTGATCGGCCTAGGCCGTCAGCTCGCACCAGACGATCTTCTGACCGTCCAGTTCGGCGACGCCCCAGCTCCGGCAGAGCTGGTCGACGAGCTGGAGGCCCCAGCTGCCCGCGCGCGGCTCGGCCTCGGCGTCGTCGGCGACCTCGACGCGGAGCTGCTCGCGGTTGCCGGCGATGCGCACCAGCGGACGGCCGCTGCCGTGGCAGACGGCGTGGGTGGTGAACTCGTTGACGACGAGCACGACGTCCTCGTGACTGCCCTGGTAGCCGCAGCTCAGCGCGATGTGCCGGGCGAAGTCGCGGGCGAGCGAGACACCGCCGCGCTGGTCCGCCTCCGGCAGGGAGAACACCGCTTCGGTGAGCGAGCTGGTGGCCACCTCATCACCCTGCACCGCCCGCACCCAGTACGTGCAGATGCAACCACACCAACCCGGCTGGTGCGGTTGCACCAGCCGGGGGCGACCGGCTCGGTCCCGCACGCCTCAGCCCACGGCGTACCGGAAGTTCCGCGTCCGGCCGAGCACGAACGGCCGCAGCAGGTCGAAGACCTCTTCGTGCAGCTCGCGAACGCCCAGCCGGGGCGAGATCAGCTTGACGAGGTGGGTGGCGTCGGTCGTCAGCGCGCCACCGAGCGGGAGGACGCCGACGAAGATCGGCACGCTGGACCGGGCGGCCTTCTGCCGCACCTCCTGCAACGCTTCGAGCGGCAGGTCGCCGAGCAGGACGTTGTCGCCCTGGTAGGCGTGCGGAGGGAGCGGTTTGCCGGCGGCCTCCGCGAACGGCCGCGGCCCGAAGTCCTCGCTCAGCCGTGGTGCGACGCGGAGGTGCCCGACGTCGAACGGCTTCGTGCTCGCGAACGTCACGCGCACGACGTCGCCGAGGGTCGTCAGCGCGGGCGTGACGTGGTCCGGCAGGTCCCACGCGTGGAAGGCCTCGAACACCTCGGCGGCGTGCTCGGCCTCGAAGAACATCTCCCCCGCGTGCACCCGGTCGACCTCCAGGAGCTCGAACTCCAGCGCGGTGACTACGTCGCCGACCTTCTCGGTGGCGCGGACGCGGTCGCTCGCGAAGCCGAACTCGCGGGCGAGCACGCTGAACCCGCCGCCGAGGGTGTAGCCGACGACACCGACGTCGCTCGCGTCGCCGCTGAGCGGGGCGAGGCCGTGGGGTGCGGCCTGCTCGTGGACCTGCTGCCAGACCGCACCCGCCTCGGCCCTGGCCGTCCTCGTGACGGGGTCGACCTCGACGGCGTTCATGCGCCTGGTCGAGATGAGGACGCCGGTGGTCGCCGTGGTGAGGCCGTGACCGGTGGTCTGGATCGCGTACTCGAGGCCGTGGGTCACGGCGTGGTCGACGGCTTCGCGCACGTCGTCGGCGTTCTCCACCGCGAAGACCACCTGCGGTTCGTGGCGGAGGCCGGTCTGGAAGCCGCTGCGTTCGTCGTCGTAGCCGGTGTCGCCGGGACGGAAGATCTGCATGTCTTCAGCCTTGCTGGCCTGCATCTATATGTCCAAGATCTAGTTGTGCTCGCTTCTATAATCGTCGGTTATGGAGCTTCGGCAGCTGGAGTACTTCGTCGCCGTCGTGGAGGAGGGCTCGTTCACGCGGGCCGCGGAACGGGTGCACGTCGCGCAGCCCGGCGTCAGCGCGCAGATCCGGCGGCTGGAGCGGGAGCTCGGGCACGACCTGCTCGACCGGTCGGGACGCGCGGTGACCGTGACGGACGTGGGCGCGGCGGTCCTGCCGTTGGCGCGGGCCGCGCTGGGGTCGGTGGAGTCGGCACGGCGGACCGTCGAGGAGATGGCCGGGCTGGTGCGCGGTGTCGTGCGCGTCGGGATGGTGGTGTCGTGCGGGATCATGGACGTGCCGGAGCTGCTGTCGTCGTTCCACACGGCCTACCCCGGTGTGGAGATCACGTTGGCGGAGGCCAACTCCGACGCGCTGATCTCGTCCCTTGTGGACGGTGAGTTGGACCTGGCGCTGATCGGCTACGCCGGGCCCGTGCCGGACGGGCTGGCGGTGCGGGTGCTCGTCGACGAACCCCTCGTGGCCGCCGTCGCTGCCTCGGATCCTTGGCACAGCAGGGAGTCCGTCACGGTGGACGAGTTGCTGGAACGCGGGTTGATCAGTCTCCCGCCAGGCACCGGACTGCGCGGGGCCCTGGACGAGGCGTGCGGGTCCCGCCGGCCGCGGATCGCGTTCGAGGCGTCCGCGCCACCGATGGTGATCACGCTGGCGCAGCGGGGGCTCGGGCCGGCGGTGCTGGCGTCGTCGATGGTGCCGGACGACCTGCACGCGGTGCGGATCACCGGTCCGTCACCGTCGAGCAGGCTCGCCTTCGCGTGGCGGTGCGAGGGGCCGCACAGCCCGGCCGCGCGGGCGCTGGTTCGCCTGGCGGAAAACCGGATGACAGCGCCGTAGGGCTCTGTCACGATCATCGGCATGTTCCTGACGGTGGTGTGCAACGAGCTCGCGGGTGTTCCCGCGGGTGCGCTCGCCGCTGCCTCGGCACAGCTGGCCGGCGCCCGACTCTGACCCTTCTCCAGTCCCTCCTTCAGGACCGCTGGGGGAGGGTCGTAGCGGTCCAACGGTTCTGAGCCTCCCGCTGTTCGCCTTCGAGGAACCAGGAAGATGAAGCAAGAGTTCGTGCGCGCCAAGCCGCACCTCAACATCGGCACCATGGGTCACGTCGACCACGGCAAGACCACCCTCACCGCGGCCATCACCAAGGTCCTGTCCGAGCGGGACCCCTCGGGCACGACCTTCACGGCGTTCGACCGGATCGACCGGGCGCCGGAGGAGCTGGCCCGCGGCATCACGATCAACATCGCGCACGTCGAGTACGAGACGCCCACGCGTCACTACGCGCACGTCGACATGCCCGGCCACGCCGACTACGTGAAGAACATGATCACGGGTGCGGCGCAGCTGGACGGCGCGATCCTCGTGGTGTCCGCGGAGGACGGCACGATGCCGCAGACGCGCGAGCACGTGGTGCTGGCGCACCGGGTGGGCGTGCCGCACGTGGTGGTGGCGCTGAACAAGGCCGACGCGGTGAGCGACCCGGAGCTGCTCGACCTGGTGGAGCTGGAGATCCGCGATCTGCTCTCCCAGTACGGCTTCGACGGTGACGCCACGCCGGTCGTGCGGGTGTCCGGCCTGCGCGCGTTGCAGGGCGACCCGGTGTGGGTGCGGTCGGTGGTGGAGCTGCTCGACGCCGTCGACGCGCACGTGCCGGTGCCCGAGCGCGACGTGACCGGCCCGTTCCTGATGCCGGTCGAGAACGTCCTGACCATCACCGGTCGCGGCACGGTCGTGACCGGTGCGGTGGAGCGCGGTGCGCTCGGCCTCGGCGACGCCGTCGAGGTGGTCGGTCTCGGCGCGGCGGTGACCTCGGTCGCCACCGGCATCGAGACGTTCGGCAAGCCGATGCGGCAGGCTCAGGCGGGAGACAACGCCGCGATCCTGCTGCGCGGGGTCAAGCGCGGCGACGTCCGTCGTGGCCAGGTCCTGGCCCTGCCGGGCAGCGTCGCGCCGCACACCAGGTTCCGCGCGACGGTGTACCTGCTGTCGCACGCGGAGGGCGGCCGGCACACCGGGATCGCGTCGAACTACCGGCCGCAGTTCCACTTCCGCACCGGCGACGTCGTCGGCGTGGTGGAGCTGTCCGGCACGCCGCTGGCACTGCCCGGCGACACCGTCGAGGTCGTGGTGGAGCTGGGCAAGGCGGTGGCGATGGACACCGGGCTCGGGTTCGCGATCCGCGAGGGCGGCAAGACCGTGGGAGCGGGCACGGTCGGCGAGGTCCTCACCTAGGGCGGCGGTGACGACCCGAGAAGGTGGTTGCGCCGCCTTGCGGAAGGCGCGGTGGGGTACGTCCCCGCCGCGCCTTTCAGCCTGATCCGTCCCTATGCCTGAGAGTCGAGCAACGGCACGACTTCCTTGACCCAGAACTCGAAGAACTCCTGCTGGTTCGTGCCGATCTGCTGCACGTGGACCTCGTCGAACCCGGCGTCCGCGAACTCCTTGATCTTCTTCGCGTACTGCTCCGGGTCCGGTCCGCACGGCATGGCGTCGCGGATCATCTCGGGCGTGACGAGCTCGGACGCCTGCTCGAAGTGCTTCGGCGTCGGCAGCACCTGGGCCAGCTCACCGGGCAGGGCGTCGTTGGGCCACAGGCGGTGCGCGGTCTTGACGGCGTCCTCCTCGGACTTGTCGTAGCAGACCTTCAGCCCGCTCTGCGCCGGTCCGCGACCACCCTCGGAGCGGTACTTTTCCACCAGCTCGCCGGCCGGGCCGACGCTGACGTAGCCGTCGCCGCAGCGGGCGGCCACCTTGACCGCCTTGGGGCCGAACGCGGAGACGTGGATCGGCACCGGGCGTTCGGGCACGGTGTAGATCCGGGCGTTCTCGACGGTGTAGTGCTTGCCGTGGTGCGTGACCTCGTCGCCCTGGTGCAGCGTGCGGATGAGGCCGATCGCCTCCTCCAGCATCTCCAGCCGCACGTCGGCGGACGGCCAGTGGTCGCCGAGCACGTGTTCGTTCAGCGCCTCACCACTGCCGACGCCGAGCACGAACCGGCCCTCCGTCTGGACGGCGGCGGTGGCCGCTGCCTGCGCGATGACGGCCGGGTGGATGCGCACCGTCGGGCACGTGACGGCCGTGGTGATCGGCAGCGTCACCGCCTCGGAGAGGGCACCGATCGTGCCCCACACGAACGGCGACTGGTCCTGCTCGTCGTTCCACGGGTGGAAGTGGTCCGAGATCCACAGCGACTCGAACCCGTTGTCCTGCGCCATCTTCGCGTGCCGGACGAGGTCGCGCGGGCCGTGCTCCTCAGACGAGAGGAAGTAGCCGATTTTCACGGGAGGAACTCCTGGATCTTGGTCTTCACACCGCGGCGCAGCAGGTCCCAGGCGTCGGGATCACCGCGGAGCACGGCCTCGGTCATGTCCTTGATCTGGTCGAACGTCGCGTGCGGCGGGATCGGCGGCACGTTCGGGTCGCAGCGCACGTCGAGCACGGTCGAGCCGTCGAACGCGAGCGCGGTCTCCCACGCCGTGCCGAGCTGGTTCGGGTCGTTGACCTCGATGCCCTGCAGGCCGATGGACCGCGCCCAGGACGCGTACGACACGTCCGGAAGCGTCTGCGACTCCTCGAACTTCGGTGCGCCGCCCATCGCGCGCAGCTCCCACGTGACCTGGTTGAGGTCGTTGTTGTGGAAGACGCAGACGACGCAACGGATGCCGTAACGCCTCAACGTCAGCAACTCCGCCATGCCGTTCATCTGCATCGCGCCGTCGCCGACGAGCGCGATCAACGGCCGGTTCGGCTGGGCGAAGGCGGCGCCCAGCGCGTACGGCACGGCGCAGCCCATCGTGGCCAGCGTGCCGGACAACGACGACCGCACGCCGCCGCGGATCTTGAGCAGGCGCGCGTACCAGTTCGTCGCCGAGCCGGAGTCGGCGGTGACGATCGCGTTGTGCGGCAAGCGTTTCGACAGCTCGGACACGATCCGCATCGGGTTGACGGGGTCGGCGGGCACCTGCGACTGGCGTTCCATCACCTCCCACCAGCGCTCGACGTTCGACTCGATCTTCTCCCGCCACGAGCGGTCGGTCTTGCGCTCCAGCAACGGGATCAGCGACCGCAGCGTCTCCGCCGAGTCGCCGACGAGGTTGACCTCGGTCGGGTAGCGCATGCCGATCGCGCGGCCGTCGACGTCGATCTGCACGCCCCTCGCGGCACCGAACTTCGGCAGGAACTGCGAGTACGGGAAGTTGGAGCCGACGATCAGCAGCCGGTCGCAGTCGCGCATCATCTCGTACGACGGCCGGGTGCCGAGGATGCCGATCGACCCGGTGACGTACGGCAGGTCGTCGGGCAGGACGTCCTTGCCCAGCAACGCTTTCGCGACGCCCGCACCGAGCAGGTCGGCGACCTCCTGAACCTCGGCGGCGGCGTTCCTCGCACCCTGGCCGATGAGGATCGCGACCTTCTCGCCCGAGTTCAGCACCTCGGCGGCGCGGCGCACCTCGTCCGTGGAGGGCACAACGGTCGAGTCCGGGCGTGAGGGAGGGCTTGACGGGATGTACTTGAACTCGTGCTTGGGCGCCTCGTACTCCTGCTCCTGCACGTCGTTCGGGATGATCAGCACGGCCGGCGCGCGGTCGGCCTGGGCCGTGCGCATCGCCCGGTCCAGCGCGTTCGGCAGCTGCTCCGGCACCGTGACGTCGACCAGGTAGGAGGCGACGTCGCGGAACAACGAGTGCAGGTCGACCTCCTGCTGGTAGCTGCCGCCGAGCGCGGTGCGGGCGGTCTGGCCGACGATCGCGACGACCGGCACGTGGTCGAGCTTCGCGTCGTACAGGCCGTTGAGCAGGTGGATCGCGCCGGGACCGGACGTCGCGAGGCACACGCCGACGTCGCCGCTGAACTTGGCGAACCCGACGGCGGCGAACGCGGCCATCTCCTCGTGCCGCGTCTGGATGAACCTGGGGTCGTTGTCCGCCTTGCCGAACGCGGCCACGATCCCGTTGATGCCGTCGCCGGGGTAGGCGAAGACCTGCTTGACGCCCCAGTCGCGCAGACGTCCGACGATGAAGTCGCCGACGGTCATGACGCGTTCCCCTCCAGCACGTAGACCGTGTAGGCGGACCGGATGATCGGCTGGGCGACGTTGCGGACCCGCACACCGCCCGGCGTCATGCCGTGCTCGGTGCCGAAGTGCGCGTGCCCGTGCACCGCGAGGTGCGTGCCGGTGGCGTCGATCGCCTCGCCGAGCAGGTAGGACCCGAGGAACGGGTAGATCTCCGGCGGCTCGCCCCGCAGCGTGTCGGGCACCGGCGCGTAGTGCGTCAGCGCGACCTTGACGTCGGTGTCCAGTTCGGACAGTGCCTGCTCCAGGGTCTCCGCGATGTCGCAGGTGTGCTGGATGAACGCCTTCATCTCGCGCTCGCCGAACGCGCTCCCGCACTTGCCCGCGAACCCGCCGCCGAAGCCCTTCACCCCGCCGATGCCGATCGAGCAGCCGTTGACCCGATGGATGAACGTCGTGCCCTCCAGCACGTGGATGCCCTTGTCCTCCAAGGTCTTCGTGACCTCGGCCGGCTTGTCGTCCTGGTGGTCGTGGTTGCCCAGCACGGCGACGACGGGCACCGGCAGGTCGGCGAACTCGTCCGCGACCACCTCGGCCTCGACGACGGTGCCGTGCCGGGTCAGGTCGCCCGCCAGCAGCAGGATGTCGGCGTGCTCGCCGACCTTCTCGAGGGCGGGACGCAGGTGCCCGCGCATGTCCTCGCCGAGGTGGATGTCCCCGACCGCAGCGACCCGGATCATCGCAGGTCCTCCTCACCTTCCGGCTCACCGGCCGGTGTCACCCGCACGTCGTTCAGGATCTTCAGCTCGGGAGCGGCCTCGTGCAGGACCTCCTCCAGCGCGGCCCTGCGGTCCGCACAGGCCACGTCGCCGGAGAGCATCACGTTGTCCCCGCGCACGGTGACGCGGACGCCGAGCTCCGCGGTCCTGGGGTCCTCCGCCACCGCCCTACGCAGATTTGCCGCCAGGTACTGCTCGGATTCCATTGCCGCTCCTCCCGATGATGTCCAGGCGTTCGATGAGCAACAGGAACGCCTCGGCGTACGGGGAGTGCCGGGTCTCCTCGCGCACCTCGTCCCAGTCGATCTGTTCGCGCAGCGCACGGGCGAACGGCAGCAGCTCGCTGAAGTCGCAGCGGTGCCCGTCCAGCACCAGCAGCTTGCTGGCCAGCACGAACGTCGCCGGCATGACCGGCAGCATCACCGATCCGACGGGCATCTCCTCTGCCATGGCCAGGGTCTCGTCGGTGACGAGCCGCTCGTTGGGCCGGAACAGCAGGTCCACCAGCGAGTCGCCGTCGTAGACCTTCAGCAGCCAGTCCTCCGGCGGCTCGGCGGCGCGCAACCCGCGCTGCACCAGCACCCGCACGGCCTCCCTGGCGTCCTGCTCGCGCACGAGCAGGTCCACATCGTGTTCGCTCGTCGGGCCACCCCGTGCATAGCCGGCGCAGCCACCCGTCAGCGCGAAGGGGATCTCCGCGCTGCGCAAGGCGTTGGCGACTTTGGTCAACGTCCGCAGCAGCTCGTCCTGCACGTCGCTCATGCACTCGCGGTTACCCGGCGGTGGGCGGGGTGAACCTCACGGGTGGGGGACGTCGGGTGGGGGTGGGTGAGCTTGGGTGGGGCTTGACGGGGTGGGGGTCGGCGGGGTGGTGGGCTCGGCTTGGGCGGGTAGGCGCGGGGCTCGTTGCAGGTGAGTGGCTGGGGGCTCGGGTGCCCGGCGCGGGAGGGCTCGGGTGCCGGCGTGGGTGGGCTCGGCGTGGGCGACTGGGCCTGGGGCCCGGCAGGGCGGCTCAGACGGGCGCGGGATCGGAGTGGAGGCAGAGGCGAGCAGGTGGGGCATGGCGGATGCATCGGGGATGGCGGTGGAGTGAGCGGCAACGGACACACGACGCAACGTGCGCGCGAGGCCGACCGTGTGCCCAAGGCCAGCCGTGCGCGCGAGGCCCGCTGTGCGCGTGAAGCGAGAGCCATGCGCGCGGAGCCAGCCATCCGCCCGAAGCTAACCGTGCACGAGTGGGCGACCGTGCGCGCGAGGCCAGCCCGTGCGCGAGTGGGCGACCGTGCGCGCGAGGCCAGCCCGTGCGCAAGAGGGCCGCCGTACGCGAGAGGCCAGCCCGTGCGCGCGAGAGCAGCCATGCGCGCGAGAGCAACCGTGCGCTAGAAGCCGGGCCGTGCGCGACAGGCCAGCCGTGCGCTAGAAGCCGGGTCGTGCGCGCGAGGCCGACCGTGTGCCCGAGACCAGCCCGTGCGCGAGAGCCCAGCCGTGCGCGCGAGGCCTGCCGTGCGCGAGAGGCCAGCCGTGCGCGAGACGCACCAGCCCGTCCCCAACCCCCTAACCAGCGGCCACTCCCACGTGCCTCCGTGCGACCCCCGTCACCCCACCCGGCGCAACGAGAACCGCGACCCATGCGTCAAAGAATGAAACAACCCCCGGGAGAACACATGGTCATCTTCGGCTGGCGCACCACGATCCAGCAGCTGCGGATGGTGCAGCTGGTGTGCGGGCACTGCCACCACCAGTCCGCGCACAACCTCTTCCGGCGCTACACGAAGCCGACCCTGTTCTTCATCCCGTTGTTCACCATCAGCAGCAAGTACGGGTTGCAGTGCACGTTCTGCGGTGTCTCCTACGACATCAGCAAGATGCACGCCCACCAGCTCACCGGCTGAGCACGCACTCAACGGCAGGCAGCACAGCCGGGCGCGCCCGAGTCCGTCGTGACGCGCCCGCACTCCGGGCAGATCAGCTCGAGAAGGCAGGCCGGCTCAGCCTCAGGGACACGAGAGAGGTCCAGAGCCAGCCGATCGTCGCCACCGCGTACAGCAGCACCGTGCCGCCGGGGTTGCCCAGGAACGCCATCGGCACCATCAGGAGCACGCCCGTCAGGCCGCTCATCACCGCCAGCCATCCTCCGAGCCTACGCGCGAACACGAAGCACGCGCCGATCCAGCCGATCATGGCCACGCCGAACGCCACCGCGTGCAGAACGCCGTGCCACGAAAGAGGACCGTCGGGTGTGCCCGGAGGGAAACCGAGGGCGGGATCGGCGACGAACACGCCTCCCAGCACCATCCCCACGCCCATCAGGCCGATCAGGCGGGCACCCCAGCGGCTGAACCGGGCCATCCCGGTCGCGGCCACCACGAACAGCGCCCCGCACACCACGAAGTTCGCCATCTGGATCCAGCCGAGCGAACCCAGGCTGAGCATGCTGAACGGGTGCCGCGTCAGGTCGAAGCCCTCGCGGGTGAAGGCTTGCGCGTACCCGACGACGACGTAGAGCGGGCCGGCGACCACACCGCACGCGATCCGGGACATGAGTTCCTCCGAAGAGTCGGCAACCAACGACGGGCAGGCATGAACGACATCACCGACAAGTTTTTTTGTCAAGAACAGCAAGGCTGTCTTGACGACAGGAATTGTCGGGAGCAGGATGGCACCATCCACGGAGCACGTAAGGGGAGAGCTGATGGGCCACGCGTTCGAGAGCACCGACGAGATCGAGGTGCCGGCATCGGTCGAGGACGTCTGGACGGCCATCGCGACCGGGCCGGGCATCGACTCGTGGTTCATGGGCAGCAACGAGGTCGCGGACGGTCAGGTCAGGATGGCGTTCGGCGGGTACGGGCCGACGTGCGAGATCACCGCGTCCGATCGACCGAGTCACTTCGCCTACGACACCGGCAAGGCGCCGGACGGGCGGTTCATGGCCTACGAGTTCCTCGTCGAGGGCCGGGAGCACGCCAGCACGGTGCTGCGCATGGTCACGAGCGGCTTCCTGCCCGGCGACGACTGGGCCGACGAGTTCGAGGCGATGACGTTGGGCGGCGCGCTCTTCCGCGGCACGCTGGCCGAGTACCTCACGCACTTCGCCGGGCGCACGGCTCGGCCGCTCACGGTCTTCGGGCCGATGGTCACCGACTGGGACGACGCCTGGAAGAGGCTCGACGCGGCGATCGCCGAGAAGCTCCCCGACGCCGTCGAGTACCACCGCAACGCCCACACGCTCGGCCTGCGCACGAGCACGGGCCTCTACCGCTTCATGCGCGGGTTCACCGGTCCGATGATCGCCGCGCACCACGTCTTCGAGGGCGACGAGTCCGAGCAGGACTGGCAGAGCTTCCTCGACACCACCCTGGGAGAGCAGAAATGACGCGCTTCACCACCTCTGCCGACGGCACCGAGGTCGCCTACTCGGTCACCGGCGCCGGGCCCGCGCTGATCCTCGTGGACGGCGCGATGTGCCACCGGATGTTCGGGCCGTCGACCGAGCTCGCGTCCGTGCTGGACAAGAACTTCACCGTCTACACCTACGACCGGCGCGGCCGCGGCGAGACCGGTGACGGCGTCACGCCGTGGTCGCTGGAGCGCGAGGTCGAGGACATCGACGCGATCGTCAAGGAGGCCGGCGGCAGCGCGTTCGTGTTCGGCGTGTCCTCCGGCGCGGTCCTCGCGATGGAGGCCGCGACCAGGCTGCCCGGCATCGCGCGGCTCGCGCTGTACGAGGCGCCGTTCGTCGTGGACGACACGTACCCGGCGCGGCCCGCCGACATCGCGCAGCAGATGGACCGCTTCATCGCCGACGGCAACCCCGGCGGCGCCGTCACCGCGTTCATGAAGATGGTCGGCGTGCCCGGCTTCGGCATCGTCATGATGAAGCTGATGCCGCCGTGGAAGAAGCTCAAGCAGGTCGCGCCCACGCTGCCGAACGACCTGCGCATCCTCGGCGACGACGGCCGCGGCTCGAAGCTTCCAGCGAACCGGTGGAACGTGAAGGTGCCGACGCTCGCGATGGACGGCGGCAAGTCGCCGCAGTACCTCCGCAACGCCATGAAGAACGTCGCGGAGGTGCTGGGGCCGGACACGGAGTACAAGACGCTCCCCGGTCAGACGCACATGTACAAGCCGTCGCTCATGGCCGTGGAACTGGTGGAGTTCTTCTCGCGGGCCCAGCGCACCGCCGGTCCCATCGCGTAGCCGGCCACGGCGAACAGCCCGCCGACCAGCAGCCACCCGACCGATCCCCAGCCGAGCACGACGGTGGTGAGCAGGGCGGGGCCGACCATCCGGGCGACGGCCGTTCCGGTCGCGAAGAAGCCCTGGTACTGGCCCTGCCGGTCGGCGGGCGCGAGGGAGAAGCTGATCTCCCACGCCCCGGAGGCGAGCATCATCTCGCCGAGCACCTGCAGCGCGGCGGCCGCGACCAGCAACGCCGCCGCGGGCCAGGCGCCGAAGCCGAACGCGGTCACGGCGAACACCGCGCACGACGCGAACAGGACCAGCCCGGCGTGCCGCACGAGCCGCGAGGACGACGCAAGACCGGTGGCACGACGGGCGATCCGCACCTGGAACAGCACTACGGCACCGGTGTTGAGCACCAGCAACGCGGCCGCGAGCCACGTCGGCGCCGAGGTCCGCTGCACGATCCACAGTGGAATGACCAGGCTCAGCAACGGCATGTAGAGCAGCATCACGGCGTTGATCACCGTGATCAGCGCGTACGGCTTGTCCTTGAACACGTCGAACTTGCCCTTGGCGCGGCTCATCACGGTCTCCGGCAGGGTCGCGAGAATCCCCGCAGCAGCAAGGAAACACACGGCGTCAAGCACGAACACGGCGGTGTACGCGATCTCGGTGCCGAGGTGCAGCGCGAACCCACCGGCCGCCGCACCGATCGCGATGCCCGCGTTGGCCGTCGACTGGATGCGTGCACGGGCCCGTGTGCGTTCCTCGGGTGTGGTGAGTCCCGCCAGCAGGGCCTGCCTGGACGCCTGCAGCCCGCTCTGGAAGCTCGCGTACAGGCACATGACCAGCACGAACGCGGTGAAGTTCCTGGTCAGGAGCAGGATCGCGATGCTCGCGGCGGTGGCGAACGCCAGCACGACCGCGGTGGTGCGCGGCCCCCACCGGTCGGCGAGGTGTCCCAACGCGACCCCCGCGACGGCTCCGACTCCCCACGCGAGGGTCAGCGCGAGGCCGACCCGCGTGGCGCTCAGCCCGACGACCTGGGTGAAGTACAACGCCGAGACGACGAGGAAGCCGCCGTCGCCGATCGAGTTCGTGAGCTGCGCGTACGCGAGTCGCCTGGTCATGACTCCGACCGTAGGGCGATGATTGGCCCTAACCTTGGGACACCACAGGGCTGTTTCGTTGGGCCAATTTGGTGCCGACCCACGACACCGCGTACGCGAGCACGACGATGATCACCGCCACGACCAGGCAGTTCACCAGCACCCCGCCGTAGCCCTGCTGCCGCGGGTCGACGAACGGGTACGGGTACCAGCCCACGATCGGTCCCCTGACCAGCGTGTACGCGATGTAGGCCAGCGGGAACGCGAGCCAGGTCCACGGCCGTGTGGTCCGTGCCGGCGCGAGCAGCCAGTCGACGACCATGAGCACAGGAACGATCGTGTGCAGCACCCAGTTCGCATAGGGCGGCGTCTGCACGTCGATGCCCCGCAACAACAGCGGATAGACCAGGCCCGTCGTGGCGATGTAGAGCACGGCCGCGCCCCTGATCTGCGCCGACACCGGGCGGAACACGCCCAGCAACGCCACCACGGCGGCGATGACGTTCGACAGCACGGTGAAGTACCCGAGGTGGTCGACCGGCTGGAACCTGTCCCCCAGCACCACCACCAGGTACACCTCCGCCGAGAGAACCAGCAGGAACACGGCCATCCGGAGCAGCTTGGTCACCAGCGCATTAGAACGCGCTTTTCCGCGCGGCGCTGTCCGTGGTGACGCGCCGGCGGCGGGACGGCACCAACATCGTCGGGTGCTCGATCCCCCAGGCCGCCGACTTGCAGATGAGCTCTTTGAGCCGCACCGCCGCCCTGCCGGTCACCGCGGACGGCTTGGGCCGGTCGTCGGGCGTCACCCACTGCATCACGGCGTCGTGGCGGCCGAGGCTGATGCACTGGCCGAGGTACCCGATCTTGTTCGGCGGGACCTCGCGCCCGGTCAGGCGGGCGGCGATCGCGTCGGCGGCCAGGAAGGCCGTCTGGACGCCCGAGGCGCAGGACATCCGCAACGGGTCCCCGCTCGCACCCCGCGCGAGGGCGGCATCTCCCACGACGTAGATGTCAGGGTGCGAGACCGAGCGCATCGAGTCGTCGACGACGATCTGCCCGGAGCCCGACACCTCCAGCGTCGTGGCGGAGGCAATGGGGTGGACGGCGAACCCGGCCGTCCACACCGTCACGTCGGCCGCGATCTCGGTGCCCGCGGCGGTGACCGCGCCGGTCTCGCGGACAGCGGCGATGTCGGTGTTCTCGTGCACGGTGATGCCGAGCCGGTCGAACGCCGCGCGCAGGTGGCGCCGGGCCTTCTCCCCCAGCCACGACCCGAGCTCACCGCGGGCCGCGAGCGCCACGCCCAGGTCGGGACGGGTGTCCGCGATCTCGGTGGCCGCCTCGATGCCGGTCAGTCCGCCCCCGACGACGAGCACGGTCCCGCCCGCGCCGAGACCCGCGAGCCGGGCGCGCAGGCGTTGCGCCGACTGCTTCCCGGCGAGGTCGTGGACGTGCTCGGTACCGGGAACGCCGCGGGCGGCCGCGCTGCCGAGGGCGTAGACGAGCGTGTCGTAGGAAATCTCGCCCGCGTCCGTGGCGACGGTCTTGCGTTCGGCGTCGACGCCCTGCACCCGCGCCAGCCGGAAGTCGACGCCGGTGCCAGCGAAGACGTCGGCGAGCTTCCTGACTTTCAGGTCCTGGCCGGTCGCGAGCTGGTGCAGGCGCACGCGTTCGACGAACTCGGCGTCGGCGTTGACGAGGACGATCTCGGTGTCGGCGCGGTGCAGCCGCTTGGCGAGGCGCCCGGCGGCGGTCGCTCCGGCGTACCCGGCTCCGAGGACGACGATGCGGTGCTTCATGGTTCGGCTCCTGTCCGGTGGTGGTCGCTCCCTGAACCGGACAGCGGGGCGAAACCTGACAGGAGCCGCCTGTGAACTGGGTCACCAGGCCTCGGCGAGCAGCTCCCCGTGCTCCGCGGTGGCCCACCGACGGGTCGCGCGGGCGAGCTTGGCGGGGTTGGCCTGGATGTGGACGGCCGCGACGCCCTCGGTCGTCACCTCGAACGACATGACGACGACCACACGCCCGTCGACCACCAGCACGAGCGCGGGCATGCCGTTGACGACCTCGGCGAACAGCGACGGACGGCCGCCGACCATCTCCCGCTTGGCGTCGTCGGGCGTGAGCAGGGAGCGCAGGAAGCGCGCCACCCGGAGCGCGCCGGTGATCGGCCGCGGCAGGCTCGCGAACACACCGCCGGCGTCGCCCGCGGTGATCACGTCGTCGGAGAGCAGCTTCACGAGCGAGTCGGTGTTGCCGCTGTGCGCCGCGGCGAGGAACTCCTCGACGATCTTGCGCGCGCCCGAGGCGTCGACCTCCACCCGGACCCTGTCGCTGCCGAGGTGCTGCTTGGCGCGCCGGTAGATCTGCTGGCAGTTCGCCTCGGTGAGGCCGAGGACCCCGGCGATCTCCGCGTGGGTGTGGCCGAACGCCTCGCGCAGCACGTAGACGACCCGTTCGTTGGCCAAGAGCCGTTCCATCAGGGTGAGCATCGCGACGGAAACCGACTCGCGCTGCTCGGCCGTCTCCGACGGGCCCAGCATCCGGTCGCCCGCGAGGACCGGTTCTGGCAGCCACTGGCCCACGTAGGTCTCGCGCCGGGCCCGCGCCGAGGCGAGCAGGTTCAGGCAGATGTTGGTGAGGACCTTCGTGAGCCACGCCTCGGGCGTCTCGACGTGCGCGTGGTCGGCGGAGCGCCACCGCAGCCAGGTGTCCTGCACGGCGTCCTCGGCGTCGCTCGCCGACCCCAGCAGCCGGTAGGCGATCGCCTCCAGCCGCGGCCTGGACTTCTCGAACAGGGTGACCTCAGGGCTGCCGACCGCCATGTCCCGAGTGAATCACGGATGCATGCGGGCGCCCTTGAAGATCTTGTCGACGGCGTTCTTCTGGCCGTGCACGGCGATGCCGACGAGGTCGAGGTCCTGCGTGTGCACCTTGCGGACGGCGGCGCGGTTGTCGTCGTCGTTGCCGGTGGCGAACAGGTCGGCGGTGAAGATCGTCATCGGCTGGTTGCGGGTCAGCGCGCGCTCGTGGGCCTTCTTGACCAGGTCCTTGTCGCCCTGCAGCACGACGACGGGCTGGCCGAACATCGCGAGGTACTGCTGGTCGTCGGCGTCCACGTAGGGCTCGCCGCGCAGCGTCTCGGGCAGGCCGCTGACGAGGAAGGCGGTGACGTTCAGCGCCTGCCAGCCGGCCAGGTCGTCCCGCAGCAGCACAGCGATCTTGGTGTCGAACATGGCCACCACGATCGCGGGCAGGCCGGTTTCGCGTCTTGTACGTTTCTGACATGTCCGTCGCGGCCTGGAAGCCGGCGGTGGAAGGCATCAAGGAGGTCTTCCACGCCTCCTTCACCACGCACGTCTACCCCGCGCACACGCACGACGCGTGGACGTTGATGCTGCTCGACACCGGTGCCGTGCGCTACGAGCTGGACCGCCACGAGCAGAGCGCGCTGGTCGACGGCGTCACGCTGCTGCCGCCGCACGTGCCGCACGACGGCCGGTCCGCGCTCCCGACGGGGTTCCGCAAGCGCGTGCTGTACCTCGACGACGCGGCGCTGCCGTCAGACCTGGTCGGCAAGGCCGTCGACACGCCGATGCTCGTCGACCCGCTGCTGCGCCGGCGCGTGCACCAGCTGCACCTGGCGCTCGACGAGCCGTTCGAGGCGTCGAGCCGGCTCGCGTTGATCACCGAACGCCTGACGCACCACTTCGCGGGCACCGAACCGGCCCGTTACGCCGATCCGACGCTGGCCGACCGGCTGCGGCAGCTGCTCGACGCGTCGCTGCCGGACGGGATGACGCTGAACGCGGCCGCGCAGGAGCTGCAGACCAGCCCGACGCACCTGGTGCGGGCGTTCAGCCGCCGGTTCGGGCTGCCCCCGCACCGGTACCTGACCGGCCGCCGGGTGGACCTCGCGCGCGGGTTCCTGGTGGAGGGGCGGTCGGCGGCCGAGGCTGCGGTGCTGGCCGGGTTCCACGACCAGTCGCACCTCACGCGCCATTTTCGCCGTGTCCTGGGTACGAGCCCCGGCAGGTTCGTACGCTGACACCGTGCACGTCGGCATCCTCGGGCCCGTCGAGGCCCACTCCCCGGACGGCAAGATCGCGATCGGCGGTCCGCGTCCGCGCACGCTGCTGGCGTTGCTCGCGGTGCGGGCGGGCGACATCGTCCCGCTCGACCGGCTGGTCGACGAGCTCTACGGCGACGAACCGCCCGCCGACGCCGCGAACGCCCTGCAGGGCCAGGTTTCGCGGTTGCGCCGGGCTCTCGGCGGCGCCGGGCTGATCGAGTTCCACCCGGCCGGCTACCGCCTCGTCCTGGCCGCCGACCAGGTCGACGCCCACCGGTTCGCCTCGCTCGCCGCGGAGGGCAGGCAGGCGCTGGACCACGGCGACGCGCGGGCGGCGGAATCCCTGTTGTCCGAAGCACTCCAGCTGTGGCGCGGCCCCGCGCTCGCCGACGTCCCCGCGCCGGACCACGCGACCCGTCTCGAAGAGCAGCGGTCGGCCGCCACGAGCGCCCTGGTGGCCGCACGGATCCGGCTCGGCAAGGCCGACGTGCGGGAGATCCAGGACCTGGTGCGGCAGAACCCGTTGGACGAACGGCTGCGCGGCTACCTCATGCAGGCGTTGCACCAGGACGGCCGCCAGGCCGAGGCGCTGCAGGCGTTCGAGGAGGCCCGCGCGGTGCTCGCCGACGAGCTCGGCACCGACCCGTCGCCCGAGCTTCGTGCCATCCACGTCCAGATCCTGCGCGGGCAGACACACCGCGAGCTGCCGGCGCAGCTCACCAGTTTCGTCGGCAGGCAGGAGGAGCTGCGGCGGATCGCGGCGCTGGAGTCCAGGCTCGTCACGCTCACCGGTCCCGGCGGCGCGGGCAAGACCAGGCTCGCGCTGCAGGCGGCGCCGCCGACCGCGATCTTCGTGGACCTGGCGCCGGTCAAGGACGTCGCGGCGGCGACGCTGCAGGCGTTGGGGCTCAAGGAGACCGTGCTCGAACCGGAGGACCGGCTCACGCTCGCCCTGCGCGACCGCGGCACGACGCTGATCCTCGACAACTGCGAGCACGTGGTCGTCCAGGCGGCGCACCTGGCCCAGCACCTGCTCAGCACGTGCCCGTCGCTGCGGATCCTCGCCACCAGCCGGGAACCGCTGGGCATCACGGGCGAGACGCTGTGCCCGGTACCGCCGTTGGAACCCGAGCAGAGCGTGGCGCTGTTCACCGACCGCGCCCGGCTGGTGAACCCGAACTTCGTGCAGGACGGGCACACCGCCGACATCTGCCGCGAGCTCGACGGCCTGCCGCTCGCGATCGAGCTCGCCGCCGCCCGCACGCGCACGCTGACGACGAGCGAGATCGCGGACCGGCTCAACGACCGCTTCCGCTTGCTCACCAAGGGGAACCGCGCCGCCGCACCGCGCCACCAGACGCTGCGGGCCGTCGTGGAGTGGAGCTGGGACCTGCTGTCCGAGGACGAACGCGACCTCGCCGCCTCCCTCGCCACGTTCAGCGGCGGCGCGACGCTGGAGGCCGTGGAGCAGGTGTGCCGGCACGACGTCGAGGTGCTGGAAGCGTTGGTGGACAAGTCGTTGGTGGAGGCGAACGACGGCCGCTACCGGATGCTGGAGACCATCCGCGAGTTCTGCTCGCGGCACCAGCGCGTCGACGCCGAGCACGCCGCGTACTTCCACGACCTCGCCCGGCGCGCGGATCCCGAGCTGCGCCGCGACGACCAGGTCGCGTGGTTCACCCGGATGACCGCCGAGCACGCGAACCTGGTGCAGGCCGTCGAGTGGAGCGTCGAGCACGACCAGGACCGGGCGCTGCGGCTGTTCCTCGACCTCGCTTGGTACTGGTACGTCAAGGGCAGCCGCGCGGAGGTCCGCGGCCTGGCGCAACGACTGCTGGACCGGGTGCAGGAGACGTCCACGGAGGAGTACACGGTCGTGCTCGCGCTGGCCGCCCCGGAACGCGTGCAGGAGAAGTTCGGCGAGCTGCGCGGCCCGATCCGGCAACCGTTCGTGCTCATCGCGTGGGCCATGATGGCCGGCCCGCCCGACCCGTCCGCGCCGCGCACGCCGCTGCACGACGAGGTCGAGAACAGCGACGACCCGTGGATCCAGGGCCTGATCGGCTTCAGCAACTCCTACACCGGCTGGACCGTGCGCGGCGACCGCGCGCAGGCGATCGAGCAGGCCCGCGCGGCGCTGCGGCAGTTCCGGGACCTGGGCGAGCGCTGGGGCACCGCCCAGGTCCTCGACGTGATCGCCACCCTGACCGAGGACCCGCACGAGGCCCTCGCCCTCACCGACGAGGCGTTGCGGGCCGTCACGGAGCTGGGCGCGCGGGAGGAGCTCGCCGAGCTGCGCTGCCGGCGCGCCGACCGGTTGCTCGACCTCGACCCCGACCAGGCCGAACGCGAGTACCACCAGGCGCTGGCGCTGGCGACGCACGCGGGTCTCGCCGCCACCACGGCCCTCGCCAAGACCGGCCTGGCCAGGATCGCCCAGCGCAGGGGTGACCCGGAACGGGCAGGGCTCCTGTTGCGCGAGGCGCAGCAGGAACTCGGCCACGGGTGGATGCACGCGGCGGCGCTGCGGCAGGTGGACGAGGCGCTCAGCGAGCTGGAACGTAGTCGGGGAGCTTGATCGCGGTCGCCGCCTTCATGTCCATCCGCGCGACCATCGGCATCTTCGGCAGCAGCCCGAACATCCGGTCCCGCACCCACATCCCGAGCCGGCTGCCGGGCGCGAGGAACCTGCCGGGGCTGCCCTGGCACCCCCGCGCGTACGGGCCGACGAGGGCCTCGTAGCGGGCGAACGCGTCACCGCCCGCCGCCATCTCCCCCGCCAGCACGTAGGCCGAGACGACCGCGAGCCCGGTGCCCATGCCGCCCAGCGTGGAGCCGTAGCCGGCGTCGCCGATCAGCGTGACCCGGCCGGAGCTGACCGTCGGCATGCGGACCTGGCTGATCGAGTCGAAGTAGACGCCGGGCGCGAACACGGACTCCGGCATGAGCTCCGGTGGCACCGAGGACCTGTACATCAGCCAGCCGGGAGCCGAGACCACACCGGGCGCGCACGTCAGGTCGTGGTCGTCGCCCTCGGCGTCCCAGATCGCGAAGTAGTAGCCCTGGAACCGCGGCCGGTACTCCGGGAACACCAGGCGCCGCACGCCGGACCGCATGCCGTCGGCACCGATCACGAAGTCGAACCGCCGCGACGGGCCGCGGGCGAACGTCACGTCCACGCCGTCGCCGTCGTCGTGCAGCGAGGTGATCCAGTCGCCGAACACGTACTCGGTGTCGGCGGCGGTGTGCTCGTGGAGCAGGCGGGAGAGGTCTCCGCGGAGGATCTCGACCTCGCCCGCGGTGAACGAGCCGGGTAGCCGGGCGCGTTCGCGTCCGTCGAGACCGCGGAAGACCATGTCGCGCGGTGAGGTGCGCGCGTCGAAGATCGCGTCGAGCACGCCCATCCGCCTCAGCACGGACAGGTGCGCCTCGCCGCGGAAGTCGACGGGCTGGCCGCCGCCGCGCAGCGACGGCGCCCGTTCGACCACGACCGGCGTGAAGCCGAAGTGCCGCAACCAGTGGGCGAGCGCGGGGCCGGCGATCCCCGCGCCCGAGATCAGTACGTCCATGCGGGACAGGGTCCGCCTGGCCGCTGACCGAACGCCTACGACTGACTGATGATCTTGAGCATCTGCTGGACCTGGCCCTGGCGGCTGGCCACCACGCGTTCCGCGTAGGCCGTCGCCTCCGGGTTCATGCCGTCCTTCTTCTCCGTCAGCGACATCTCCACGGCGGAGCCCTGGTGTCCTGTCATCAGGTTGAGGAAGGAGGCGTCGAACTCGGCGCCGCTCTTGTTCTTGGTCTCGTCGAGGACCTTGGCGTCGAGCAACGGCTCACCGCCGTGCGAGGAGTGCATGCTCGCACCGTTGCCCTCGGGCTTGTCCCAGAGCTTGAGCCAGGACTTCAGCGTCGAGAGCTCCTCGCGCTGCGTCACGTCGATGGCGCCGGCGAGGTCCTTGGCCTCCTGCTTCGTCGCCTTCGCGAGCGCGAGCTGCGAGAGGCTGATGCCGAGCTGCAGGTGGTCCACCATCATCTGGACGTACATGACGTCCGCGTCGTTGAACCTCGCGCTGGCGGCAGGGGGTGGTGCGGCGGAGGACGCACCGTGTCCGTGGGCACCCTGGCCCTCGGGCACGACGGCCTCTCCACCGCACCCCGCCAGCGCCAGGACCGCGACGGCCGTCACGATCACAAGGCGCTTCATGCGATCAGATCCGCTCCCAGAGAGCCGGCACGTTCGGCGGCTCCCACCCGGTCAGCGAGGTGTGCGCCTGACGGCACCGGTAGTTGGCACCGCCGTAGCTCACCTGGGAACCGGTCGCGTACGACACGTTCGCCGCCCACGTGCCACCGGCAGGCGGCTGGGTCGGCTGCGTGGTGGTGGTCGGCGGGTTGGTGGTCGTCGTGGGGGGCTTCGGCGTCGTGGTCGTGGGAGGAGGCGTGGTGCCACCGCCGTTGATGTTGACGTCGATGCAGGAGTAGAACGCGTTGCCCGTGTCGGCGATGTTCCAGACCGCGAGGAGCTTCTGCCGGCCGGAGAACCCGCTCAGGTTGATGGTGTGCCGCGTCCCGTCGACCGGCGCGGCGTTGCCGCCGTCGACGAACCCGACGCGCGTGCCACCGATGAAGTACTCGTAGTTGCTCGTCTTGTGGCGGGCGGTGTAGGTCCAGCCGATGGTGAGGCTGGTGCCGGTGTTGGCGGCCTGCCAGCCCTTGTTGTCGTCGTTCAGCTCTTCGAAGTCGCCGCGAGCGCCGTTGCAGTTCTTCAGGCCCTTCGGGCCTTCAGCGCTCTGCGGCTCGTACGTGGGAGCACCACAGGGAACCGTCTTCAGCGCGCACTGCGCGGACCGGCTGGGCGGGGAGGACACGTAACCGTGCGCACTCGCCGACCCGACCGGCGTGATGAAGACGATGGCAGGGACAGCGGCCAGGACGAGCGCCGCTTTGCGCGTGAGTTTCATTCGTCCGAACTCCTCGGATCGTTCCCGGACAGGGGGGATCCCGTAGGCAGGGGGCGGGAACCGGGAGCGTGCCGCAGCACCACTCGCCGATCCAGTGTCGGTCTGGTCTAGACCATAAGCCTGTGCCCGGAAAGTGGTCAAGTGACCACTTCCGGAGGCGGAAGTCATTGTGCAGCAACAGGTCCACTACGAACATTGGTACTATCCGTCGTCCGTTCGGAGCACTCGAAGAACCCACTCGGCCCACTGGTACGACCGCCACCGGAGTGGGTATCCCCCGCCATGCGCGATTTCGACGAGCCCACCAGGGCAGCCGGCCCCAGCGTGGTGACGGACGGACCGGCAGGTGCGCCAACGGTCCTCGTGATCGATCCAGCGGGCGAGGCCCTGCACGACGGCATCCCGGCGACCTGGCGCGACCTGACCGACCGGCTGCGCGTGGTGTGGCTGCGCGTCCCGGCCGCACCGGGCTGGCAGTCCACAGTGGACGCCGTGCTCACCAAGCACAGCGACGAGGAGCACCCTGTCCTCGACGTGGTCTCGAGCGGCCCGATAGCGGCCGATGTCCTGGACCTGGTCCGCCGCCACGAGGACCTGGTCCGCTCGGTCCTCCTGGTGGACCCCGAGACCCCGGTGGACGAGCCCTTCGCCCACGTGGTCGTCCGCAGCCACCAGGCCCCGGACGACCGGATCTCGCCCCCACTCCCGCTGGGCCACCCGGACGTGGTGTTCAACGTGGTCAGGACCCTGAACACGTTCGACTGACCACCACACCACTTAGGTTCGGGAACTTTCTCTGAACCGGACACAACGACCACCCGTATCCCTCGGCAGGGAACCGAGACGGGAGGGTCATCATGCGTGCGCGTCTGCTCATGATCGTGCTAGGCGGCCTTTTGGCACTGACGGGCTGCTCGACGGCGAGCGGAGGCACCAACGGCGAACCGGCCGCCAACGAGGCGGACGCGACGTTCTCGTTGCAGATGATCCCCCACCACCGCCAGACGATCGAGATCTCCAAGGTCGCGATGGAACGGTCGAAGGACGACTTCGTCGTGAACGTGGCCGACAAGATCGCCACGGCCGAGTCGGGCGAGATCGAGCAGATGTCCACCTACCTGCGCAGCTGGAACATCCAGATCCCCGGCGACGACCCCGGCGCCACCCACAAGATGGCGGGCATGATGACCGCCAAGGACGTGGAGACCCTGAAAGCCGCCCAGGGCAAGCAGTTCGACGAACTGTTCCTGGCCACCCTGTCCCGCCACCTCCGCAGCGGCGTGAACATGGCGAAGGACGCCCAGGCGAAGGGCGAGCACATCGGCTCGAAGGCCCTGGCGGGCAAGATCGTCGTGAGCCAGACCGAAGTCCTGGACCAGATCGCCGCCAAGCAGAAGTCCTGACGCGAGGCCGAAGGCGAGCCACCTCAGCCGCGAGGCCGAAGGCGAGCCGAAGCGAAGGCGAAGCCGAGCAGTCTTGGCTTTTGCTCTTGGCTTTTCCCACACGCTCGGGTGGGGTGGGGGGGGAGGCGGGGGCGAGACCGGGAGGAGGAGGGGAGAGAAAACCACCCACCCCACAACAACACAAAAAAACACAAACCAAAAAAAAAGGAATGGGAAAAAC
>NZ_JBHYGW010000016.1:0-66666 GCF_042738015.1 Lentzea sp. NPDC059081 | reverse complement strand
GGGGGGTTTTTCCCCTCCACCGCCCCTTCTCGGCCCGGCCCCCACTCCACGGAATCCGCACCAAACAACGCAACAGCAAGCCGCCCAACCCAAACAGGCGTGCCATCAACCCGCAGACGGCGCTGGCCGGTCTTTGATCAGTTGGCGGGGTCCGGGGCAGAGCCCCGCGCACGAAACAGAAACCGACAAGCCAAACAGGACCACCGCGAATACCCTCCCCAACCATGTACGAACAGGTAGCCCCGTACGCAGAAGGCATGCTCGACGTAGGCGACGGCCAGAAAATCCACTGGGAAGCCAGCGGCAACCCAGCAGGAAAACCAGCAGTGGTCTTCCACGGCGGCCCAGGCTCAGGCTCGAACCCCAGATGGCGCCAGGACTTCGACCCCCAACACTGGAACCTGATCCTCTGGGACCAACGGGGATGCGGAAGAAGCACCCCGCCAGCAAGCGACCCGACCACCAGCATGGAACACAACACCACCCAGCACCTGATCGACGACGCCGAAAAGCTCAGAAACCACCTGAACATCGACAAGTGGCTGCTGCTGGGCGGCTCCTGGGGCTCCACCCTGATCCTCGCCTACGCCATCCAGCACCCGACCAGGGTCAGCGAGATCATCATCCCGGCGGTGACCACCTCCCGCCCGGAGGAGTTCGCCTGGATCACCCGCGGCCTGGGCATGTTCTACCCGGACTACTTCGACGCCTTCCAGAACGGTGTCCCCGAACAGGACCGGGACGGCGACCTGGCCGCCGCCTACAACAAGCTCCTGAACTCCCCGGACGAGGCGACGAGGACCAAGGCCGCCTGGGACTGGAGCAAGTGGGACCTCTCCACCATCACCGGCGGCGACAACGACTTCACGGGCACCCGGTACGAGGACCCGACCACCCGCTACCAGCTGGCGCGAGTGGTCACGCACTACTGGGGCAACCAGTGCTTCCTCGAACCGAACCACGTCATGGACAACCTGGACAGGCTCAAGGGCATCCCGGGCATCCTGATCCACGGCAGGAACGACTTCGGCGGCCCCCTGTACACGGCCTGGGAGGTCGCGAAGAGGTGGCCGGACGCCGAGCTGGTCATCCTGAACGACGCCGGCCACGTCATCATGGAGGGCAACAGCATGGACAGGGCCATCACCGCCGCCATCCACAGGTTCCGCTAGGGCGCAACGGGTCCGGGCCGGTGGTACAGGTCCTCACCGGCCCACCGGATCCGGTCCTCGAACCGGAACCCCGGCGCGGCAACGAAGTTCGCCGCGTCGTCCACGGACCCGGACCCGACGTACCGAGCCCGCAGCGGGTACGGGAACACCGGCCGGGTCCGCACCACGGCACCGTCCTGGTCCCGCCCCACAGCGACCACCCGGTCCGGCGTTCGCCCGCCCTCAACCCAAGACACCAACGCGGGCAACGGATCGAAGTTCGTCAACGTGTCCCCGCCCTCGCAGTGCCACATCGACGGCACGACGAAGAGCCGGGCCCAGTCCGGGGTCCGGCCGCCGGTCAGCCGCTGCCAGTAGTCCAGCGTCCCCTCGAACGGCAGCCCCTGGTCGCCGGCGCCGTGCCAGATCACCAGCTTCCCGCCGGCCCGCCGGAACTCGCGGAAGTCCAGCGACAGCGCGTTGGCCTTCACCGTCTCGACAGCGACCCGCCGCAGCTCCCGCACCGTGAACTCGAAGGTCTCCAGCGACGAGCCCGGCTGCCCGATCGGGTAGACGAGGTTCTTCAACCCGTTGTCGGCCAGCCCCGCCGAGATCGCCTGGCCGATCTCGGGCGACGGGTTGAGCCAGAACGTCCACGAGATCTCCGACCCGTAGGCCTGCCCGCCGGGGTAGAGGCGCACACCGCCGTCGGACGGCCCGTCGTACAACCGGCGGACGCGGGCGATCTCGTCGAGCGTCAGCTGCGGGGCGAGCGTCCCGGGGTCGAACGAGCACAGCCGCGGGTCGTCGATCTGCCCGTCCACCAGTCCGTCGAGACCGTCGCAGGCGGCCATCACCGCGTTGTGCAGCAGGAAGATCTTCTCGTTCGGGATGGTGTTGCGCGCGATCCACGCCTGGTACCCGATCAGCGCGGAGTAGTAGTTGCCCGGTGCCGCCGCGACGATCCCGTCGAAGTCGTGCGGATACCGTTGCGCCAGCAGCAGACCCTCGCGCCCACCGTTGGAGCACCCGCTGAAGTACGAGTGCACGGGCGCCTTGCCGTAGAACACCGAGATGATGTGCTTCGACACCTTCGACAACACGTGCGGCGCGCGGAAGAAGTAGTCGTCACGCGCCTTCTGGTCGTTGATGGCCCAGGTGGTGTCGAACCCGTTTCCCGGCGGCGTGACCCCGTGACCGTCGTCGGTCGCGGCCACGGCGGCATCCCCGAACGCGGGCCCGCACGTCGTCGGGAAGTCCGGCTCGTCGATGATCCCGCAGAACCCGCCGCACCCGTACTGCACGTACCGGCCCTGGTATCCGCGGGTCGGCAGCTTCAGCTGGAAGCCGATGTTCGGCTCGATCGTCCCGCGCACGTCGCAGAACTCCGGCGAACCGGCGACGACGACAGCCGAGGCGACCTGGGTCCGTGCGTCCGGAACGTCGAACGACCGCACCAGATCGGCACACGAACGCACCGGCCGCGACCCAGGAGAGGCAACCGCGGGCGTGACCCCCGCCGCGATGATTCCCAATGCTGCCAACAAAATCGATAAGCGACGAAACATGTACAGCGTCCTTTCCCCCTGCAAACGGACGTACAGGGGGAAAGTCTTCCAGCTACCCGACGTGCACGCGTGGCCTCCGGGAGGGATCCTCCTCAGCCGAGCGGATGATCTCGCGTACGACCGGAGGCGTATCGCCACGGCCGAGGATGAGGTAGCGGAACAGGTGCCCCAGCGGGTTCCCCTCCGACCACTCGAAGTGCGCGTGCGGGATGACCCCGGTGGAGTCGCGCAACGCCAGCAGGATCGCCGCGATGGCGTTCGGCGCGGCGGGGGCGGACGCGCGCAGGACGCGGTGCCCGTCCACCTCGACGCCGCGCACGCACAGCACGTCGCTGAACGTCGACGGGTCGACGATGTCGATCTCCAGGAAGATCACGTCCGCCGAGCCGGGCACCGGGTTCATGCCGCGCTGCTCGGTCTCCTTCTCGTCGTACTCCGCCTTGTCACCGGCCTGGCGGCGGTTCGCGATCAGCGTGATGCGGCCGTCGTTGGCGATGGTGTCGGTGATGAACCGCCGGGCCTCGTCGTCGAACTTGATCTTGTCGACGCGCAGCTCCGTCGTGCGGGAGATGCGCGACACCAGCGAGATCACGACGATGCCGAGGATGAAGCCGAACGAGATCGTGATGCCGTCGGGCTTCTCGATGACGTTCTCCACCAGCGCGTACACCAGGACCAGCGTCAGCACCGCGAAGCCGATCGTCGCGCCGCGCTGCTTCTTGCGGAACGCCGAGACCGTCACCGCGAACGAGCCGGACACCATCATCGCCAGGATGCCGGTGGCGTAGGCGCCGGCCTGCGCGTTCACGTCGGCGTTGAAGATGATCGTGATGATGATGCAGATGAGGGTGTAGACGATCACCACGGGACGGACCGCGCGGCCCCACTCCGGCGCCATGCCGTAGGACGGCAGGTAGCGCGGCACGATGTTGATCAGCCCGGCCATCGCGGACGCACCGGCGAACCACAGGATCAGGATGCTGCTGATGTCGTAGACCGTGCCGAACGCCTCGCCGAGCAGCTCGTGCGCGAGGTAGGCGAGCGCGCGGCCGTTCGCCGGGCCGCCCTCGGCGAACTTCTCCTGCGGCACCAGCACGGTCGTGATGAACGACGTGGCGATCAGGTACACGGACATGATCAGTGCGGCCGTCGTGAGGAGCTTGCGGGTGTTGCGCACCCGGTTCTCGAGCCGCTCCTCCGCCGTCTTCCCGTCCGCGGCGACCAGCGGCATCATGCTGACGCCGGTCTCGAAGCCGGACAGGCCGAGCACGAGCAGCGGGAACGCGAGGACCGCCGGTCCGATCACCCCGAAGAGGCCGCCGCCGTGCGCACCCAGCGCGGCGATCCAGCGGTCGAGGGCGTCCGGCGTCGCGAAGACGTCCACGAGGCCCACCACGGCCACGACGGCGTTCAGCGCGAGGAACACCGCCACCAGCGGGATCGCGACGCCCACGGCCTCGCTGAAGCCCATCAGGAACACGCCGCCGAGGATCAGCAGCAGCACGATCGTCACCCAGAGCTCGGCGCCGTGCAGCGCCTCGGGCACGTACGGGTTCTCCAGCGCGTGCACCGACGCGTCGGCCGCGGACAGCGTGATCGTGATGATCCACGACGTCGCCACGAACCCGAGCAGCACCAGCACGAAGATCTTGCCCCGCCAGAACGGCAGCAGGTCCTCCAGCATCGCGACCGAGCCCTGGCCGTTCGGGCTCTCCCGCGCCACCCGCCGGTACATCGGCAGCATGCCGAGCAGCGTCAACGCGACGATCAGCAGCGTCGCGAGCGGCGAGAGGGAACCGGCGGCCAGCGCGGCGATGCCGGGGAGGTACGACAGCGTGGAGAAGTAGTCGACGCCGGTCAGCGTCATGACCTTCCACCACGCGTGCGGCTTGGCGTGCGACTCCTGGCTCTCCGGGCCCGACGGCGCGACGCGGTCGGCGAGCAGCCACCTCCCCACCGGTCCACCGGGAGGGGACGGTCGTTCAGGACTCGGCACCTCGGCGGGGACGGCGTACTCCGTGCTCATGGCGCAGAGCATGCCAGCACGAGGTGATCAAGGCCTGAAGTCCGCCGGAAATCCCGCTTCCTGGACGGACAATCCGGACGGACGCAACATTCCGATGCGGCCTTGCGTGTGCAGGTCGAGGAACATGTCCACTACGTCCGGATCGAACTGTTCGCCCCGGCCTGCCCACAGTTCGCGGCGGGCGCGGTTCTCGTCCAGGGCGGTCTGATGTGGACGGTTCGAGCGCATCGCGGCCCACGCCACGCAGACCGAGAGGATGCGCGCCTCCGCGCGGATGTCCGCCCCGCGCAACCCGTCCGGGTACCCGGTGCCGTCGTAGCGCTCGTGCTGCTGCCGGATCACGTACGCCACGCCCGCGAACCCCGGCACCATCCTGGCGAGCCGGTAGCCGAAGTCCGGGTGCTGGCGCAGCAGCCGCCACTCCTCTTCGGACAGTGCGCCGGGCTTGGTGAGCACCACCTCGGGGATGATGATCTTGCCGATGTCGTGCAGGCGGCCGGCGAGCTGCGCGACCCTGGTCGTCGGCGCGTCCAGCCCGAACTCCCCCGCGGCCACCCCGGCCCAGCGCGACACCGAGCGGCTGTGGTCGTAGCGGTGCAGCCAGCCGTCCACCCGGTCCGCGACCTGGCAGAGGAACTCCGCCATCGCGCCGTCGGTGTCCGGGTCGACCGCGGGCAGCGGCTCGGGGCCAACGGCGATCCTGTTGCGACCGGCCGCCTTCGCCGCGTACAGCGCGCGGTCCGCGATCACGACGATGTCGTCGGGACCGTCGCCATGGGTCGGGAAGCTCGCCGATCCCACGGACACGGTGACGGACAACGGGATGTCGTCGTTGCCGGCGTTGACCGGGATGGGCTTCTCCGCCACGCGTTCACGCAACCGGTTGGCGATGACGGACAGCCGCCCTGGCCCGGCCTCCGGGACGAGCAGCGCGAACTCCTCGCCGCCGTAGCGCGCGAGCACCTCGCCGGCACGGGAGGCCGCGCGCAACCGAGCCGCGACCTCCATCAGCACGTCGTCGCCCGCGGGGTGGCCGTAGTTGTCGTTGATGGACTTGAACCGGTCGACGTCGATGATGAACACCGCGACGTTGCCCTCGCTGCGCCGCGCACGGGCGATCTCCAGCGGCAGCTGCGCCTCGAAGAACCGCCGTGTGTGCAGCCCGGTGAGACTGTCGGTGATCGCGAGCTTGCGCTGGTCCGCGACGAGCCCCGCGAGCCGGGCGATGATCAGCAGCGACAGCAGGGCGCTGCCCGCCGCGATCACCAGCACGTCCTGCGACGACTGGCCGACGTCGTGCACCAGCATGAGGATCGGCGCCGCGAGGGCGGCCGACGACAGCGCGATGATCCGGCCGCGGCTCAGGCCGACGTCCTTGACGTGCGCCCGGTCGACGAGCCGCGCCATCGTCGGGTGCAGCGCGGCCGCGCCCATGCACAGGTTGGCCGACAGCCAGATGGCGTCGAGGAAGTTGCCCGCGTGGTAGCTGCCGTCGAGCTGCTGCAGCACGTAGAGGGTGTCCGCGGTCAGGATGCCCAGCAGGTTGCACGTGAGCAGGACGAAGGCGCGCGGGCGAGGGCCGGCTCCGAAGATCAGCCGCAGGGCCACGACGAAGAGCGCGAGGTCCATCATCGGGAAGCCGAGCGACGCGATCTTCACCAGTACCGGTGACGTGAGGCGCGCCTGCGGACCGATCACGTAGAGCCAGGAGGCCATCCCCGCGACGACCGCGAGCACCGCGGCGTCGAGCAGGCTGGGCAGGTCGAGGCCCGGCGTGCGGCGGCGGATCAGCATGATCACACCCGCCACCATCAACGGGTAATGCCCCAGGTAGAAGATGTCCGCATAGGACGGGTAATCCGTGTGCGCGAAGATGTAGTGCGATGCGTAGAACGTCAAGTCCGCGATCGCGTAAACCACCTGGCTGAGTGCGAGGAACACCCACGGCCGCCGCCATTGCGGCCGGTTCCGCTTGACTCCCGCGAAAGTCGCGATCGCGGCCGAGGCGCTGATCGTGCAGTAGAGCACCACTCGTACCGTTTGACCCGCTGTCCCGGCAGGGCTGACCGGAATCAGGTAGTAGACGCCCAGCAGCAGGTGACCCGCCACCAGGTACATCCACCACGCTCCGGTGCGGCCGGCACGGAAGATGGTCACACGAGACCCCTCGTTCTACGACTTGGTCGAGCCAGGTGATGATGCCCGACTTGGGATGTTCGCGGCACCGCCGTTACTCCAATGAGGTGACCCCCTAATACGGACGCTACCGCAAACCGCTGTTCTGTTTTCCACGCGAAAGAAATCCGAGTGCCGCAGTGGCAACCGGGTGCGCGTGGCCCGCGGTGGTCCCCCGAACGATTTTGGCACGACTTTTCGCTGCTCGACGCGCATTCCCGCCACTCGGTGTGAATCCGAACGTTCACACCCGGCTCTGTGGAAGGTTGCGCGCCTGGTCGACGGACTATCGTGAAGATCGTGGACGGCGTTCGGTTCGGGGTGCTCGGACCGCTGCTCGTCACCCACGGGCAGCGGGCGGTGCGCGTTCCCGCCGGCCAGCCGCGCCAGGTCCTCGTGCTGCTGCTCCTGCACGCCGGCCGGACCGTCGGCGTCGACCACCTGATGTCGGTCCTGTGGGAGGGCGATCCGCCCGCCAGCGCGCGCAAGGCCGTGCAGGTGCACGTGTCCCAGCTGAGACGGGCGTTGAGGGACCTGCCGGGGGTGTCGATCGGCTGGTCGCCGCAGGGCTACCGGCTCGACGTGCCGGACGGGTCGCTCGACCTGCAGCTCTTCCGGGCGGCCGAGGACCCCGACGAGGCGCTGTCGCACTGGCGCGGGCCCGCGCTGGCCGAGCTGACCGCGAACACCCGGCTCGCGCACCAGCTGGAGGAGGAGCGGCTCGCCGCGATCGAGCGCCGGGCGGGCAAGGCGCTCGGGGAGGGCCGTCACCACGAGGTCGTCGGCGAGCTGACCGGGTACGTCGCGGATCACCCGACCAGGGAACGGCTGCGGGGCGCGCTCATGGTCGCGCTGCACCGCGGCGGGCGGCAGGCGGACGCGCTCAGGACCTACGACGAGGGCAGGCGGCTGCTCGCCGAGGAGCTCGGGATCGATCCCGGCCGGGAGCTGCGGGACCTGCACGCCGCGATCCTGCGCGGTGACCTCCCCGCCGTTCCCCGCGAGCTGCCGAAGGCACCGGAGCCGTTCGTCGGACGGCACGCCGAGATTAAGGTGATCACCGGTTCCCCCGATCGCGTGATCGCGGTGCACGGGGCGGGCGGGCAGGGCAAGAGCGCGCTCGCCGTCACCGCGGCGCACGCGATGGCGGACCGCTTCCCCGACGGCCAGCTGTACGTGGACCTGCACGGCGCGACGCCCGGCCGTTCGCCGCTCTCCCCGGCCGAGGTGGTCAGGCGGTTCCTGCGCGCGCTGGGAACGCCTCCGCTCGCGGTGCCCACCGACCCCGCGGAGGCGGCGGCGCTCTACCGGTCGAGGCTCGCGCGCCGCAAGGTGCTGGTGCTGCTGGACAACGCCGTGGACGCCGCCCAGGTCGCGCCGTTGCTGCCGGGTGAGACCGGCTCGGCCGTGCTGGTCACCAGCAGGCGGATGCTCGCGACGCTCGGGGCCCGGCACGTGCGGCTCGACCCGTTGCCCGAGCAGGACGCACTGCGGTTGCTGGGCGACGACGGCCCGGCGGCCAGGCAGGTCGCCCGGGCCTGCGACCACCTGCCGCTGGCGTTGACGATCGCGGCCGCGCGGCTGCGGGCGCGGCCGGACTGGACGACCGGAACGCTGGCCCGCCGGCTCGAGGACCGGCGGCACCGGCTCGACGAGCTGCGCTTCGACGACCTCGGGGTGCGGTCGAGCTTCCAGCTGGGCTTCGAGGGCCTGTCCGAGCGGTCCACGAGGGCGTTCACCCTCCTGTGCTGCCTCACCGTGCCGACGGTGAGCTCGCGGACCGCGCAGGCGCTGCTGGGCCAGGACGACGTGGACCGCGCGCTGGACCCGTTGGTGGACGCCAAGCTCGTCGAACCGTGCGGACCGCAGCGGTACCGGGTGCACGACCTGCTGCGGTTGTTCGGCGCCGAGCAGGCGAACGACGAGCGGCACGAGGCGGTGGGCCGTGCGCTGCTCCACTACCGCGAGACGCTCACCGCGGCACTGCGGAAACTGCGCCCGCACGCCTATGGCGCTCTCACGGACTCCGTTGCGCCACAAGAACTCGACGAACCGTTGCGGTGGCTGACCGACGAGGCCGAGAACCTGCTGGCGGCGGCCAGGTCCGCGGTGGACGAGCCGGGGCTCGCGGAGCATTCCCTGGCCATCGCCCACATGCTGTACCCGCACCTGTTCAAACAGGACAGAGTGTCCGACCTGGTCGAGCTGGGACAGGTCGCCGGGCAGGCGGCGCGCACCGTCGGCACGTCCGCGGCGGTGCAGACGGCGTTGCTCGTGCAGTCGGCCGCGAACCGCCGGATCGGCCGCTTCGAGGTGGCGCTCGCCCAGCTCGGGGAGGTGCTGGAGGCGCGCGCCGGCGACCCGTTCGGACGAGGACGCGCGCTCGCCGGCATCGGCACGATCCACCGCGAGCGGGGTGAGCTGGACCGGGCCGAGTCGGCGCTGGTCACCGCGGTCGAGCTGATGACCGAGCACGGACCTGATGGCGCGCAACGGGTTCCGTTGTCCGCGCTGGCCCAGGTGCACCAGGTCGCCGGCCGGTACGACCAGGCCCTGGAGGCCGCGACCGAGAGCCTCCGCCACGCCGCCCACGACCCGGCGGGAAGGGCGTACGCGCTGGCGTCGCAGGGACAGGCGCTGTTCAAGCTGGGCCGGTTCGACGAGGCTCTCGCGGCACTGGACGAGTGCATCGAGCTGTGTCGGCTCACCGGCGAGCACAACGACGAGTGGCAGGCCCTGCTGTGCCGCGCGGAAGTGCTGCTGGCGTCCGGAAAGGTGGCGGAGGCCACCGAGGACGCCCGGCGCTGCCTGGAGATCACGAGCGCTCGCGGCGACCGCTACGGCGAGGGCGTCGCACACCTCGTGCTGGCCAGGACCGGACCGGGAACGCACGCGGACCGGGCGGCCGAACTGCTCGGCACACCCGGTCTGCGGCGGGACAACCTGCTGGACGGGCTGATCGGGTAGATCAGTCGCCGTAGGGGTTCTGCATCGACACGTGGACGTGGTCGTAGTGCCCACCCGTCACACCGCTGCCCGCGGTGTAGGTGCGCCAGCCCTCGGACGAGCGGGCGACGCTCCAGATCTTGCCGTCCCAGATGACGTAGCGGACGTCGAGCCGGACGGCGTGCTGCCGGAGCCAGTTGGCGAGCTTCCAGCCCTGGGCCTCCTGCGCGGAGCTCGGGTACTGGCCGATCGCGTTCGAGATGGTGCAGTCGAGCGCGTTGCCGGTGTTGTGGTTGCTCGTCGACGGTTCACCCGGCCGGTAGTCACCCACGTAGCACTGCGTCTCGCCGGTCAGCTCGGCGATCTGCGTGCGCACGAACTTCGTGCGGGCGGAGGCGTTCGGCGCCCGGACGGCCTCGGACGGGTTCGTGTTCTCCGGCGGCGTGCCGTAGGGACCGGGGTCGCCGGGGTCCGGGTCGGGGTCGCCGCCACCGCTGTCGCCGATGCGGTGCGAGGCGTTCTCGTTCTTGAGGCCCGCCTTGAGGTTGCCCTTCGCACCCGCGGCGAACGTCTGGTTCGTGCCGCCGTACCCGCTGTTGAAGTAGACGGTGACGGGCTTGCTCGTGCGGTTCCACACCGACGCGGCGTTGTTCTTCACGCACACGCCCTGACCGTTGCCGGAACCCTTGAACTCGTAGCAGCTCGGCTGGCTGTCGCCGTAGTTGGCGACGGAGGTGTCGAAGTCGGACACCGATCCGGCCTGGTCGCTGTTGTAGTACAGGCAGAACTCGTCGTCGTTGCAGACGCCGTCACGGGCCTCGGCCGGCGAGCCGACGCGGTGCGAGGCGTTCTCGTTCTTCAGCCCCGCCTTGAGGTTCCCCTTGGCACCGGAGCCGAACGTCTGGCTGGTGCCGCCGTACCCGCTGTTGAAGAACACCGTGACCGAGCTGCCCTTGCGGTTCCAGACGGACGCGGCGTTGTTCTTGACGCACACGCCCTGGCCGTTGCCGGAGCTCTTGAAGTCGTAGCAGGTCGGCTGGCTGTCGCCGTAGTCCGAGATCGACGTGTCGAAGTCGGACACCGAACCCGCCTGGTCGCTGTTGAAGTAGAGGCAGAACTCGCCCGACTCGCAGACCCCGTTGCGCGCTGTCGCCGCGGAGGCCGGTGCCGTGCCGAACACCACGCTGAGCAGCGCACCTGCCAACGCCGCGAATACCAGTCTTCGTAACACCGTGAGCCCTTCTGTCGGAGGATCCCGGAAATCGGTTGTCGCGATCGCGCGGTGGGTCAGCACCGCTGGCTCGTGGCGGCGGAGCCCTCGCCGCTCGACCACTCGAGCTGGCCGTAGGCCTTGGTGCACACGGTCAGCGTGTTCGCGCCGGAGGACCAGACCTCCTTCTGGTGGTTGCCGCCGCACTTGTAGTCCTCCAGCCCGGAGCTGGTGGAGACGCCGGAGCAGGCCCACCACGTGCCGCTGTGCGAGCTGCGGAAGCCCTCCCACACGTAGGTGTAGGACCAGTTCTTGTTGCAGCCCTTGAACTGCTTCACCGACGCGATGGTCGTGCCGCCCGACTTGATGTACGCGGTGGTGCCGATCTGCGTCACGCCCGACGAACAGGCCGGGTTGGTCTCGGCGTTCGCCGGTGACGCGATGCCGAGCAGCGCGCCCATGACGAGCGCGGCGGTGCCGACGGTGCCGGCGATCCTGGTGAACATCCTTCTCCCCTTGCTGTGTTTCCGTGCGGGTGCGGGTCAGTCGGTGATGTAGCCGGTCACGGCGCAGCCCCCTCAGCAGGCGATCGGGGCTGTCGACTTCATGGCGCCGACACTGCTGAGCAGCGCTCACATCGACCTGACAGGTGTGGTGGGTCAGGTGTCAGCGCCGTGTCAGAACCGCAGCACAACGCCGGTTTCGCCGGTTTTGCGCCGGACGTCAGCGAGCGGTGCGCGAACGGTAAGCGGGTTTCGCGATCGTCGGCGCATGACGTGGATGCGCAAGCCCTGGGTGGGCCCGTTGGCCTTCGTGGTGGTGGCGTTCGTGGCGTTCTCGCTGCCGCCCTACCTGACCGGTGACCGTCTGCAAGCCCGCGTGCAGTCGGACTGGGGACCGCACTACCCCCTGCTCGTGCTGCACGTCGTGTGCGCGTCGGTCGCGATCCTCACGTGCGTGGTGCAGATCTGGCCGTGGTTCCGCACGCGCTACCCCGCCCTGCACCGCCGCATCGGACGCGTGTACGTGTGGGCGGGCGTGCTGCCGTCCGGCCTGGCCGGTCTGGTGATCGGCTGGATGACGCCGTTCGGCCCGGTGGCCGCGGTGAGCAACGTGATGCTGGCCGTGCTGTGGCTGACGTTCACGTGGCTGGCGTGGCGCGCGGCCAGGCAACGGCAGTTCCGCGACCACCGCAAGTGGATGATCCGCAGCTTCGCGCTGACCGTCTCGATCATCACGAACCGGATCTGGGGCGTGGTGGCGTTCCTGCTGCTGGCCGGCAGCGTGCCGGAGGACCGGCTGCCGCAGACGATCGCGGGGATCTCGACGTGGACCGGGTGGACGGTGTCGTTGCTGATCTCGCAGTGGTGGCTGGAACGCAGGCCGGCGCGGCGCCGTGCCGCGGTGGAGCAGCGCGAGGCCGTTCCCGCCTGACGCCGGAGCGACTACGGTCGGCACGCATGAGGCTACTGCTCGCAGTTCTGATGATGGTCGTCCTCGCCCCGGTCGCGTCCGCCTCCCCGGTCACCCCGACCGCGCGGTGCGAGTTCATCCCCACGCCGGAGAACCCGGCCGCCCGCCCGGTCCAGCCGCCCAGGCCGGTCGTCCCGGCCCGCGGCACCGTCAAGGTCACCATCGTGACGAACTACGGCGTGGTGGTCGCGAACCTCGACCGCGCCAACGCGCCGTGCGGGGTGGAGAACTTCGCGCACCTGGCGCGGAGCTGGTTCTACACGATGTCCCAGTGCTGGCGGCTGACGGACACCACGCGCCTGGGCGTGCTGCAGTGCGGTGACATCTACCGGGCGGAGGAAGGCGGCCCCGGCTACCGGTTCGCCGACGAGGTCACCGGCCAGGAGACCTACCCGCGCGGCACGATCGCCTACGGCAACCAGGGTCCCGGCACGAACGGCAGCGAGTTCTTCATCGTCCACTCGTTCGCCAACATCAGTCCCAAGTACACCGTGATGGGCCACGTGACCCACGGCATGGACACGCTCGACCGGATCGTGAAGGCGGGCATCGTGCCCGACCCGGACGGGCTGCTCGACGGCGCGCCGAAGAAGCCCGTGGTGATCCTGCACGTCCTCGCGGCCTGACAGCCGTCCGCGACCGCGTTGTTAGGGTGTCGCGGTGCGGAAGATCCTGGTCATCGGTATCGGCGCGGGCAACCCCGACCACCTGACGGTGCAGGCCGTGAAGGCGTTGCAGACGGTCGACGTGTTCTTCGTGCTCGACAAGGGTTCCGTGAAGCAGGAGCTCGTGGACCTGCGCGCGTCGATCCTCGCCGAGCACGTCACGCGGCCGTACCGCTGGGTCGAGGGCCGGGACCCGGACCGCGACCGCACCCCCGCCGACTACGCCGCCACGATCGCGGCCTGGCGCCGTGACCGCGCCGACGTGGTCGAGGAGTTGCTGGCGGAGCTGGGCGAGGACGAGGTCGGCGCGTTCCTGGTGTGGGGCGACCCGTCGCTGTACGACTCGACCCTGGCGATCCTCGACGACCTGCTGGGGCGCGGCGCGGAGTTCGCCGTGGAGGTGATCCCCGGCGTCACGTCCGTGGCGGCGCTGACGGCCGGGCACCGGGTGTCGTTGAACCAGGTCGGCAAGCCCGTGCAGATCACCACCGGCCGCCGCCTCGCCGAGGGCTGGCCGTCCGATGTGGACGACGTGGCCGTGATGCTGGACGCCCAGTACTCGTTCGAGGGCGTCGACCCGGACACCTGGATCTACTGGGGCGCGTACCTCGGGATGCCGGACGAGATCCTGGTGTCCGGACGCGTCGGCGACGTGGCGGCGGAGATCCGTTCGGTGCGGACCGAGGCTCGGGAGCGCAAGGGCTGGATCATGGACACCTACCTGCTGCGCCGCCCTTGACCGCCTACTCGGCGATCAGCCGTCGCACTGACCGTTCCACGAGCTCACGGGTGGCGTTCGGCGTGCTGAAGGCGAGGATCGACATGTGCACGACCAGGTCGAGCAGGTCGGACGCGTCGAAGTCGGCCGAGACCTTGCCCTCCGCCTGAGCCTGTGCGAGGGCCTCGACCTTGTGCCGGTAGGCCTCGGCCTCCGCCTGGGGAACGTCGTCGAACCCGTTCTCGAGACGGTGGTAGGCCGCGAGCCGCAGCAGCCGCGGCTCCTCGACGTAGGCGTCGAACAGCCGGCCCGCGTAGCCGGGCAGGTCCTCCGGCGTGATGGGTGTGGACGCGATCATGCGGTCGATGTGGATCTTCAGCAGCTCGTCGAACAACCCCTCCTTGCTGCCGAAGTAGGCGTAGATCATCGCCTTGTTGCAGCCGGCCTTGGCCGCGATGCGGTCGACCCGCGCCCCGGCGATGCCGTACTCGGCGAACTCGTCCGCCGCGGCTTCGAGCAGCTTGGCCTTGGTCGCTTCCTTGTCCCTCACCACACCTCACATTCTAACCAACCGGTTGGTCGAATCAACTAACCAGTTGGTTGACAGCGCTCGCGGCTTCTGGTTGTCTGGACTTAGCAACCAAACGTTTAGTTAGTACGAGCGGTCAGGAGCAGAGGTCATGAAGGTCGCACTGGTCACGGGAGCGTCGTCCGGCATCGGCGAGTCCACCGCGGTGGAGCTGCACAAGGCCGGCTACACCGTCTACGCGGCAGCCCGGCGGGTGCAGCGGATGGAGGGCCTCCGGGCGCAGGGCATCCGCACGCTGGCGATGGACGTCACCAGCGACGAGTCGATGGCCGAGGGCGTCGAGAAGATCATCGGCGAGGCCGGGCGGATCGACGTGCTCGTCAACAACGCCGGTTACGGGTCGTACGGCGCCGTCGAGGACGTGCCGCTCGACGAGGCGCGGTACCAGTTCGAGGTCAACGTGTTCGGACTGGCGCGGCTGGTCCAGCTGGTCTCGCCGCACATGCGGCGGGCGGGGAGCGGGAAGATCATCAACGTCTCGTCGATCGGCGGGCGGATCTACGAACCGCTCGGGGCCTGGTATCACTCCACGAAGTTCGCGGTGGAGGGGCTGAGCGACTCGCTGCGGCTGGAGCTCCGGCCGTTCGGGATCGACGTCGTGGTGATCCAGCCCGGCGGGATCAGGACCGAGTGGGGCGGCATCGCGGTCGAGAACCTGGAGAAGACCTCGGGCGGCGGCGCCTACGCCGAGCAGGTGCGGCAGCTGGCCGCGTTGTTCGCGCAGACCGAGCGCGGCAGCGAGCCGAAGGTCATCGCGGACGTCATCGTCAAGGCCGCCGGGGCGAGGAGGCCGCGCACCCGGTACGCGGCGGGGTTCGGGGCGAAGCCGATCCTGTTCACCCGCAGGGTGCTGCCGGACCGGGCGTTCGACGCGATGTTCCTCGGTGCCCTGCGCCTCTTCGGCCGGCCACGGGAGCAGAAGGTCTGAGCAGGTACCTTCGGTTCAGAACCACCGAGGGGAGTCGTGTGCACGAGGGGCTGTCGCCGGAAGCGGAGAAGCTGTACCTCGCGATGGTACGCGGGGGCCAGGCGGAGCTCGGCGCGGCGCACGACGAGCTCGAACGGCTCGGGCTGGTGCGCGAGTCCTCGGTGCGGCCGCCGCGGTCGGTGCTGGCGGCGATCGCCTCCGGCCACGAGGCCGCCGCGGTGCGGGCCCGCGAGACCGCCGAGGTGCTGGCCGCCGCCTACGCCGCACACGGGGCGAACGAGGTCGACTTCGTCGAGGTGCTCCAGGACGCCGGCGAGGTGATCAGCACCTTCGAGGAGATGCAGGGCCGGGCGCGGGCGGAGATCAGGGCGCTCGACCCCGGCTCGTACCTCAGCCCGCAGCCGGAGGCCAGTTCCGCCCAGCCCCCGGCGCTGGCCCGCGGGGTCGGGTACCGGGTCGTCTACGACTCCGAGCTGCTGCAGACCGAGCTCGGGTTCGCGTCGGTGCAGGAGAGCATCGCGGCGGGCGAGCAGGCGCGGACGTTCCCCGGTGTGCCGTTGAAGCTCGTGATCGCGGACTCGGACCGGGCGTTGATCGCGGTGCCGACGGTCACCGGCGGGAACGTCGTGGCGCTGCTCATTCACCCGTCCGTGCTGCTCAGCGCGTTGATCGAGCTGTTCGAGGCGTTCTGGCGGATGTCGGTGTCGATCACCCCCGGCAGCCACGAGGGCACCCAGGAGGAGCCGACGACGGCGACCAGGAGGGTGATGGCGCTGCTCAGCGCCGGTCTGACCGATGAGTCGATCGCGCGGGAGCTCGGCGTGAGCGAGCGGACGGTGCACCGCCGGGTGAGCCGGCTGCAGCAGTTGCTGGGCGCGCAGACCCGGTTCCAGCTCGGCGTGCAGGCGTCACGGCGCGGGTGGCTTTAGTCACCCAAAGTCACGAGCGCACAAACGTTCATCACTCCGCGTGCCTCTTTCGTGACGGTTTTCAGACATGGCGACTTTCTGCCACTACCCAGGAGTGTTAATCGGGCGGTTTCCCCTTTCTCCTCTGGTGCAAGCGCGGCCTCGTCGGCCGTGCGGGGGCAGGAGGGATCCACCAGTGAGGAAGTACTTCAGAGGCGGCATGGCCGCGGTGGCAGGGGTGTTGGTCGCCACCAGCGTCGTGCTCACGCCGACGGCGAGCGCCGCCGCCAAGGCCGACCCGGACACGCAGGCACTCGCGGGCGCGCTGGCCACCCAGAAGATCACCTGGGAGGAGTGCGCGTTCCCCGGCGTCGCCGAGGAGACCGTCAAGCAGTTCAAGACCGTCAAGGGCCTCGCCTGCGCGACCGTCCAGGTCCCGCGCGACTGGCACAACCCGGCCGACGGCACCACGATCGGCATCCGGGTCTCGAAGACCCAGACCGCGTTCAAGGGCACCGCTCGCCAGGGCATCGCGCTGGTCAACCCCGGTGGCCCCGGCGGCTCCGGCCTGCCGTGGGGCCCGGCGATGGCCCTGCGCGCGCCGGTGCTCGCGAGTCAGTACGACTTCATCGGCTTCGACCCGCGCGGTGTCGGCCTGTCCACGCCGCTCACCTGCAGCTACACCGTCCCGAACAGCACCGACGTCGACGTGCTGAACAAGGCGAAGGTCGACGGCTGCCTCGAGAACCCGCTGACCAAGTTCATCACCACCGAGCAGACCGCGTACGACATGGACTTCATCCGCGTCCTGCTCGGCGAGAAGAAGACCAGCTACATCGGCTACTCCTACGGCACGTGGCTCGGCACCTGGTACGCCGCGACGTTCCCGTCGAAGGTCCACCGCATGCTGCTCGACTCGTCCGTCGACGCCTCGCAGTCGACGCTCGAGAACACCTGGGACCTGCAGCCGCGCACCCGCGACCGCCAGTTCCAGGAGGCGCTGCTGCCGTTCATGGCGCGCCACGACGACAAGTACGGCCAGGGCACCGACCCGATGGAGATCCGCCGCAAGTGGGAGAAGGGCGGCGGCACGCGCGAGTTCGTCGGCCAGCTCTTCGTCGCGTGGTTCGTCCTGCCGGCGATGTACGACACCTCGCAGTACCACGCGGCCGCGTCCGCGGTGGCCTCGGTGATCGACGCGACCAACCCGGCGGGCTCCGACGCGGAGAAGGTCGAGCAGGTCGTCGCGAAGATGCTGACCTACCCCGGTCTCACCGAGGAGAACAAGGCGTTCATCGCCAAGGGCAAGCAGAACGCGCTCGCCGCGGTCGCCAAGAAGGAGCGCGTGGCGGTCAAGGCCACGACCGACGCCGCCGAGGTCGAGACCTGGGACGCGACGTTCGAGGCGATCCGCTGCCAGGACGGCCAGTGGAACCAGAACCTGCACTACTGGAAGTACTGGCTGGCCGACCTGACCGTGAACGCGCCGTTCATCGCGCCGTTCATGGACACGCCGCTGTGCGCGTACTGGCCGACGACGAACTCGATGCCGAAGCCGGACAAGAAGACGTTCCCGCGTCTGCTGATCGCGCAGTCCGAGCTCGACGCCGCCACCGCCTACGAGGGTGGCCTGGCCACGTCCAAGGCGCTGCCGAACGCGAAGATGATCAGCGTCGACAACGAGGGCTCGCACGGCCTGTTCCCGTACAACACGGACTGCGTCGACGACCCGATCACGTTCTACTTCCAGACCGGTGCGACCCCGCGCAAGCAGTACACCGGCTGCCAGGGTCTCCCGTTGCCGGGCGAGGACACGACGTTCGAGGTCGGCGGCAAGATGACCAACGGCAAGGTGAAGATCAAGATGATCACGCCGGCGGTCAAGCAGGCCAACAAGATCGTCAAGGACCTGCTGAGCGGGTCCGCGACGGCGGCGGCCGACGAGTCGGGCATGCCGGCCAACCTGTAACACCTCCGGTGAAAGCTGCGGCCCCTGCCACGTTCGTGGCGGGGGCCGTTTCCACTTCGTGCTGGGCACCGGTTCCGCCTCGCGGGGAGCGCCGTCTCCACCTGGCGTCTTCCTAGCGCTGCCACCACTTCTTCTTGACGACGTCGGTGATCACGCACGTGATGTTGTCCGGGCCGCCGTTGCCGTTCGCGAGCGCGACCAGCTGCCACGCCGCCTCGGTTCCGTCCTGTGTGGACAGCAGGATCTCGTGCACGTCGTCGAGGTCGGTGTAGTCGGTCAGGCCGTCGCTGCACAGCAGGTAGCGGTCGCCGAGCTCGGCCTGGTGCCACGTCAGGTCCGGCTCGTGCGAGTTGCCGGACTGCAGGGCTCTCAGCACGTAGGCGCGGCGCGGGTGGACCAACGCCTCCTGCGGCGTCATGCGGCCGGCGTCGACCAGCGCCTGGACCATGGTGTGGTCGTGCGAGAGCTGGCGGAGGTTGCCGTCCCTGACCACGTAGGCGCGGGAGTCGCCGATGTGCGCCAGCTCGAACTCCAGGCCCTCCCAGCGCATCGCGGTGAGCGTGGTGCCTGCACCCTGCGGCACTTCGGCGTCGAGCCTGCGCGCGATCTCGGCCACCGCGGGGCCGAGGTCGTCCTGCCACCCGGCGAGGACGTTCACCGCCAGGGCGCTCGCGAGCTCGCCGTGCTCGTGGCCGCCCATGCCGTCCGCCACCGCCTGCAGGTCGGGGCGGACGTAGACCGAGTCCTCGTTGTGCTCGCGGACGAGCCCGGGGTCGGTCGCCACGGCGATGCGCAGCTCGTGTGTCATCTCTCCAGTAGATCAGTTGTGAAGTGAGTTCACAAGCAATACGGTTGTGAACATGGATGAGACGGTCAACGCCGGCGACATCGCGCGCCTCGCCGAGGTGGGGCGGGCGGCGGTGTCGAACTGGCGGCGGCGGTTCGAGGACTTCCCGTCGCCGGTCGGCGGGACGGCCTCCAGTCCGTTGTACCTGCTGCGCGACGTGGAGTCATGGCTTCGGCGAAACGGGAAGCCGTTCAAGGTCTCCCCGGCCGAACGCCTGTGGACGCGGTTGCGCACCATCGACGACCTGAAGCTCGGCGAGGCGCTGGCCGCCGTGGACGCCGACGTGGCGACGTTCGAGTTTCTTCATGCACGGTACGTGGAAGCGCACTCACGGCTGCTCAACCCGACTCCGCCCGAGGTCATCGAGGCCGTGCTGGCCACGACGGATGGCGCCACGGTGATCGATCCCGCGTGCGGCACCGGCTCGTTGCTGATGGCGTCGACGGGCCGCGAGAAGATCGGCCAGGAACTCGACCCGGTGTCCGCGGTCATCGCCCGGCGCCGGATGCCGAAGGCGCAGATCATCACCGGCGACTCGTTGCGCGAGAACGGGATCGCGCACCTCGCCGACGCCGTCGTGTGCGATCCGCCGTGGCACGACCGGGCGTGGGGCCACGAGGAGCTCATCGGCGACGCCCGCTGGACCTACGGCCTCCCTCCGCGCGGCGAACCGGAACTGGCCTGGCTGCAACACTGCCTGTCGCTGGCCAAGCCCGGCGGACTGGTCGCGGTGCTGCTGCCGTCAGCGGCCGCGTCACGCAGACCGGGCAAGCGAATCCGCGGCAACCTGCTGCGCGCCGGTGCCGTGCGCGGCGTCATGACCGTGCAACCGGGCCGCGACCTGTGGCTGCTGCGCAACCCGATCGGTCGCGCGCCCGAACACATCGCCCTGCTCCCCGGCCCCGGCCCGGTCGAGCCGAACACGCGCGTCATCGACCTGCTGGACGACGACGTCGACCTGAGCCCGGCCCGGCGCAGCGGCACCGACGTGTCCGCCTACCTCACGGCGCAGCCGACGTTCGCCGTGCCGAACCTCCCCGAACTGCAGGCACAACCCGCACCGGGCATGACCACGATCGGCGAACTGGTCCGCGCCGCACCGGGCACGCACGTCGTCACGTCCCCGACCGGCGCCACGTACGAGATCAACCCGAGGCGCCTGGACCCGGACTTCCTGGAGGGAGTGCTGCGCGCGGCGTTCGCCCGCACCCCGACCGGCTCGACGCGTCTCGACGTCCGGCGCACCCAGGTCCCCTCGCTCCCGTTGGCGGAGCAGAAGCGGTACGGTGCGGCGTTCGCGCAGCTCAAAGCACTGGAAGCAGGCTTGGACGATGCGGCGGAACTGGTCCGTCTGGGCTACTCTGGTCTTCTGAGCGGACAGATCCGGCCGGCATGATCGGACTGGTTTCACCCGATCGTGATGTCCTGAAACGCCGTTACGATTCCCTCGCTAACGAGGAAATGCGCGGGGCCGGCGACCGGGACACGGCGGTTAGGCTGCGCGGGTGCTGATCGCCGACCGCTACGAGATCGACGACCTGCCGCTGGGACGGGGCGGCATGGGAGCCGTGCACAAGGGCCGGGACCTGCGCCTGGACCGGCGGGTGGCGGTGAAGCTCCTGCGCCTGCCCGGCAGCGACGAGGAGGTGCGGCAGCGGTTCGCGCGCGAGGCGAGGATCGTCGCCAGGCTGGAACACCCCGGCGTGCCGGTCCTGTACGACTTCGGGACGTACGAGCAGCGCCTGTTCCAGGTCATGCAGTTCGTGGACGGCGTGACCGTCGCCGACCTGGTGGGCGAGTTCGGCCCGCTGCCCCAGGCGTGGGCGGCGTCGATCGCCGCGCAGACCGCCGCCGTGCTGGCCGCGGCGCACGAGCGAAGCATCTGCCACCGCGACCTCAAGCCCACCAACCTGATGCTGTGCCCCGACGGCGCGGTGAAGGTGCTGGACTTCGGCCTGGCGCTGTTGCGGGAGAGCGACGTCGCGCCGTTCAGCCGGGCCGGCCAGATCCTCGGCACGCCGTCGTACATGGCGCCCGAGCAGATCCAGCGCGGGGTCGCCGAGCCGCGCAGCGACCTGTACGCGCTGGGGTGCGTGCTGCACGAGATGCTGACGGGCGAGCAGCTCTTCACCGGGCCGACGGCGTACGCGGTGTTCGACAAGCACGTCAAGGAGGCGCCGCCGCGGGTGGCGGGGCCGCTCGACCCCGTCGTGCAACGGTTGCTGGCCAAGGATCCGGGTGGGCGGCCGGCCACGGCGGTCGAGGTTTTCGGGGATTTGCAGGGGTTCGCGCAGGATTTGCCGCCGTTGCCCGGGTTCGTGCGGGCGGGGTCGGCTGGGGCGATGTACGCGAGTGTGCAGTTGGCTCCGGGGGCTGGTGCGGCCTTCGCGTCGGGGTCGGCGGCGGCCTTCGCGCCGGGATCCGGTGCGGCTTTCGCGCCGGCGGCAGGGTCGGCTTTCGCGCCGGCGGCGGGGTCGGCTTTCGCGCCGGGGGCGGGGGCGGATTTCGTGGCGGGAGCGGGTTCGGCACGCGCGTCGGAGCCCGGTTCGCCGCTCACGCCGGAATCGCGTTCAACCCCCACAACGGCAACCGGCTGAACCCCGCGCCGAACGCCGGCGCGCCACGCCAATCAGGCCCCGCTTCACCCACCGCGCCGGGATCCAGCCCGCCCGTCGCGCTGGAACTCGCTTCGCCCGACACGCCGAAACACGTCGCCCCGCATGCCGGAACCCGCCTCACCGCCAACGGCAGGCCCCGCCTCACCTCCCGCGCCGAGATCCGACCCACCCCGCCGCACCCCTCAAGCCGGTATCCGGTTCACCTCGTGATCCCCGGTGGCCCACAGGTGCTGCACCGCGTAAGCCCGCCAGGGCCGCCACCCCTCCGCCCGCCTGACCAGCGCCGCCGGCGTCGAAGGCAGCCCCAGCGCCTCCGCGGCCAGGCGGATCCCCAGGTCGGTGGGCAAGAACGCGTCCTCGTCCCCCAGGGCGCGCATCAGAATCGTTTCCACCGTCCAAGGGCCAAAACCGGGCAGCGACGACAGCGAAGCGCGGGCCTCCGCGCGGTCGGCGGAGGGTGAAAGGTCCACACCGGACCGCAAAGCCGCCAGTAGTGCCGCCATCGTCCGGCGGCGGGACGCGGGCACGGCCAGCACGGCGGGGTCGAAGTCCAGCGGGAACAGGAACAGGTCCTGCACCGCCGTGCCGCAGGCGGCCACCAGGCGGGCGGCGTGGGTGCGGGCGGCCTTCGTCGAGACCTGTTGGCCCAGCACGGCGCGGATGGCGAACTCCGCGCCGTCCACCGTGCGCGGCACTCGGCGGCCGGGGGCGGCGGCGACGAGTGGTGCGAGCAGCGGGTCGGTCGAGAGTGCGGTGTCCACTGCCACGGGATCCACGTCGAGGTCCAGCAAGAACCGGCAAAGGTCCAGAGCAGTGGCCAAATCGCGAGGATCGCTCAACTCCACTGTGCACGCGATGTGGTCCGGAAACGGTTTCAGCGAGGCGATCCCGTATCCGCGAGGCAATCGCAAGGTGCGGCGGTAGACGCCGTTCCGCCACTCCTCCACGCCGGGCACGGCGGTGGCGATGAGGTGGCCGAACAGGTTGTCGAGGCACAAAGGTGCTTGAAAGGACAACCTTTTGGAGAACGTTTTCCACTGCACGACACCCGAGCATGCCCTGATTCCGAGCGGGACGCTGGCGGAAAAGAGACATCACATTGGACGGGGCCAACCGGGTGACCTGCTTCGCGGCGCGAAAATCCGTGGCTAGTCTGGCTCCTGCGCCGTTGCAACGAGAACAGGTTTCAGCAGGGAAGGGCGGCGTCGCGTGCGATGAGAGCGGCCTGGACGCGGTTGTCGCACCGCAGCTTCGTCAGCAGTCGGCTGACATGGGCCTTGATGGCCCCCTCCGAGAGGTACATGAGCCGAGCGATGCGCGCGTTCGCCATGCCCTGTGCCAGGTACACCAGCACTTCCTGCTCTCGCCGGGTGAGCAGGCTGATGCGGCTGCGGGCGGCGTCGCGGCGTTCCGAGTCGGCGCCGGTGAAGTGGTCGATCAACGCACGTGTGGCGGACGGCGACAGGATCGCCTCGCCCGCGGCGACGGCGCGGACCGCGCCGACCAGCGAGTCGGGTTCGCCGTTCTTGAACAGGAATCCCGCCGCGCCGGCACGCAGCGCGGGGAAGAGCATCTCCTCGGTGTGCGGGGTGCAGAGCATGATCACCTGCGTTCCCGGCACGTGCCTGCGGACCATGCGCACCGCCGCGAGGCCTTCCATGCCGGGCATGGCCGCGTCCATCAGCAGCACCTGGGGGCGCTGGCGGCGGGCGAGCTCGAGGGCGCCGGTGCCGTCGCCCGCCTCGCCGACGACCGCGACCCCGCCGGACCGCTCCAGCACGCCGCGGACTCCCGTGCGGACCAGGACCTCGTCGTCGGCGATGCCGACGGTGATCGTGCGCGGCTTGTCCACCAGCTGCAGACCCCCAGTCGCCCACGAGGTGCTCGGTGTCAACGTCATGCGTGCTCCCTGTCAGACCGGACCAGTCACCAGTTTGTTCCCGAACGAGGACGAGCGGAAGGCAGGCATAACGACCAGGTCGCGAACCGTCTCGCGCATGCGGGGGCGTAACGGGTCGCATCGTGCAGCACACCGCCCACGACCTGCGCCGTTGCCGCAACGAGACGTCTACGCCCTGCCGTTACGGCTGGAGGAGAAGGACTCATGACCAGCACCGGACGTTGCGCGCTGTGCGCCGGCGAGCTGCCTCCCTCCGAGCAGCGCCGGTCCTACTGCTCCAACGCCTGCCGGCAGCGCGCCTACCGCCGCCGTGCCACCGTTGCCGCGCCCGTGAGCAGACAGAACCTGCGCGTGCTGTCGAACCTGCCGGCCGCGCGCGACACGTTCGTCGGCCGCCAGCAGGAGCTGTCGAAGCTGGACCAGCTGCTGCGCCGGCACCGGCTCGTCACGCTGGTCGGCGGTGCGGGCGCGGGCAAGACCCGGCTCGCGCTGGAGATGGCGGGACGGTTGCGGCGCGGGCGCACGGACCGGGTCCTGCTCGTCGAGCTCGGCGAGGTCGTCAACCCCCGCCACGTGCTCCCGGTGCTGGCCAGGGCCCTCGGCGTGCTCGCCCGGCCCGACGAACCGTTGCGCGACACCGTCGTCGAGACGCTCGTCAACATGAAGGTGGTCGTGGTCCTCGACAACTGCGAGCACCTCCTCGACACGTGCGCCGAGCTCACCGGCACGCTGCTCGACCGCTGCCCCGGGGTGCGGGTGCTGGCGACCTCCCGCGAGGCCCTGTGGATCACCGGTGAGGTGAGCTTCCACGTCGAGGGGTTGCCCGTTCCCTCGACGGACCGCGACCTCGTCACGACGGCGGCCCCGCGGTCGGAGGCCGTGAAGCTGTTCGTGGAACGGGCCCGCGAGCGCAAGCCCGACTTCCGGCTGACCGCCGAGAACACCGCCGCGGTCGCGTTGCTGTGCGCACGGCTGGAGGGCATGCCGCTCGCGATCGAGCTGGCGGCGCGCTGGGTGCAGCTGCTGCCGGTCGCGGACATCTGCGACCGCATGGACGAGCCGCTCGAGCTGCTGACGCTGGGCTGCCGGAAGTCGCCGTCCCGCCAGCGTTCGCTGCGCGAGGCGATCGACTGGAGCTACCAGCTGCTCGCGCCGGACGAGCAGTTCGCGCTGCGCAGGCTGTCGGTGTTCGACGGCGGCTTCGACCTCGCCGCGGCCACCGAGGTCTGCTCTTCGGAACGGTCGGCGGAACCCGTTCTCGACGTCCTCTCGCGGTTGCAGGCGAAGTCGTTGCTCACGGCGATCAGCGGGGCGACGAGGTTCCGGCAGCTGGAGTCGATCCGGTTGCACGCCAGGGAGAAGCTGCTCGCGGCCGGGGAGCTGGACATCGCCTACGAGGCGCTGGCCCGCTGGTTCACCGACCTGTCGGACGTGCTGCTCACCGCGCCGCTGTCGGTGCCGGCGGACGTCCAGCACAAGCTCGACAACCACGTCGACAGCCTGCTCGGGACCGTCGAGTGGGCGGCCGAGCGGTCCGACGAACGACTGCTGCTGCTCACCACGGCACTCGCGGACTGCGCGGCCCGCAGCGGCCGGCTCGGGCAGGCGCGGGTGATGCTGCGCGACGCGTTGCGGCGTCCGTCCACTCGGGACGACTACCGCTGCGTCGCGCTGAACCACGCCGCGCGCTTCGCCGCCGAGCAGGGCGACAACGCCGAGGCCGCCGAACTCTCCGCGGAGGCGTCCCGGCTGGTCAGGGCATTGGGGCAACCGGCGTTGGTGATGAGCTCGCGCAGCACGCTGGCGGCGGTGCAGCGGTCGTCGGGCGAGTGGGAGGCGTCGGCGAGGAGCAACACCGAGTGCCTGCGGGTCGCCGAACTGCTGGGCGAACCGCTGGCCCGGGCGAAGTGCCTTGTCGACCTGGCACGCACGTCGTTATCGCTCGGCAAGCACGAACGCGCCGAGAAGGACGTCATGAAGGCATTGCCGATCTCGCGCGCGTCGGGCATGCCCGCGCGGATCGCGTCGGCCTTGAACACGCGTGGCGTCGTGGCGTTGGTGCAGAGCGACCTCGACGAGGCCGAGCACGCCTTCCAGGAGGCGTTGCGGATGGACGGGATCAACCCGCTGACCGCACCGGACGCCTTGGAGGGTCTGGCTGTCGTGGCGTTGACGCGGGGGCAGGCCGAGCGCGCGCTACGACTTGAAGCGACCGGACGTGCGCTCAGGCGTTCCGTGGGCGTGGTGCCGGATCCGTTCTGGGCGGAGAAGGTCGCCGGTGCCATGCGCACCGCACGGCTGATGGTGCCCCTTGCGCGCGCTGAGGCCGCTTCTACGCCACTGACTGCCGAGGAGACCGAGGCGTTCATCCAGGACGAGGTCTGGCTGGACCGCACGGCCGGTGAGGCGCTGGACGACCACGAGCGGCGGGTGATCGCGCTCATCGCGTCAGGGCTGACGAACCAGCAGATCGCGAACCGCTTGAACGTTTCCGTGCGGACCGTCGCGGCACGGTTGCAGCGACTGCGGGAGAAGCTGGGGTTGCGGAGCCGCGAGGACGTCGCGGCGTGGGGTGCCGAACGGGCAATCGGCTGAGTGCAATTTGCACGGACCTCTTTGACACGGAACGACATTCGCGGATTCCGATACCGGTTTCGGACTACTCCATTCGAGTGACGGCACAGGTCTAGACCTTGACCTTCAAGTGGTCTAAACCACAAGGTTCCGTTAACCCCCTGCGTATAGGAGTCCGATGTCCAAGATCCGATGGCATCTAGCTGCACTCTTCGCGGCGGTCGCCGCGATGGTCCTCGGCATCGTCGTCGTGCCCGCTGCGAGCGGTGCCGGCGGCGTGTCCGCCACGTTCACCAAGGGTTCGGACTGGGGAACGGGGTTCGAGGGCAAGTACACGATCACGAACAACAGCGCGTCGGCCCTGACGTCGTGGACCGTCGAGTTCACGTTGCCGGCCAACCACCGCGTCACGTCGTTGTGGGACGGCTCCTACACGACGAGCGGCCAGACCGTCACGGTCAAGAACACCTGGAACGGCAGCATCGGTGTCGGCGGGTCGGCGAGCTTCGGCTTCAACGGCGCGTACACCGGCACGTTCGGTGCTCCGACCAACTGCAAGCTGAACGGCGCGTCGTGCGAGGCGGGCGGGACCAACCCGACCACCACGACCACGACGTCGACCACCACCAGCACGACGACGACCACGACCACCACGACGACCACCACGACCGGCAACCCGCCGCCCGGTGGGAAGATCAACCTGGGCTACTTCGCCGAGTGGGGCGTCTACCCGGCTCGCAACTACCAGGTGAAGAACATCGACACCTCGGGTTCCGCGAGCAAGCTGACGCACATCAACTACGCGTTCGGCAACGTGTCCAACGGTCAGTGCACCATCGGTGAGTCGTACCCGGCGCTCGAGAAGGCCATGACGGCCGCCGAGAGCGTCGACGGCGTGGCCGACACGTGGGACCAGCCGGTGCGAGGCAACTTCAACCAGCTGCTGAAGCTGAAGAAGAAGTACCCGAACCTCAAGGTCCTGTACTCCTTCGGCGGCTGGACCTGGTCCGGTGGCTTCGGCCAGGCCGCGCAGAACCCGGCGGCGTTCGCCGACTCCTGCTACAAGCTGCTCGAGGACCCGCGCTGGGCGAACCTGTTCGACGGCATCGACATCGACTGGGAGTACCCGAACGCCTGTGGTCTCTCCTGCGACACGAGCGGTGCGGCCGCCTACAAGAACCTGATGCAGGCGCTGCGCGCCCGCTTCGGCCAGAACTACCTCGTCACCTCGGCGATCACCGCTGACGGCTCCAACGGCGGCAAGATCGACGCGGCCGACTACGGCGGCGCCGCGCAGTACATCGACTGGTACAACGTCATGACGTACGACTACTTCGGCGCGTGGGCGGCGCAGGGCCCGACGGCTCCGCACTCCCCGCTCACGTCGTACAGCGGCATCCCGACCGCCGGCTTCAACTCCGAGGCCGCGATCTCGAAGCTGCGCGGCAAGGGCGTTCCCGCCAGCAAGCTCCTGCTCGGCATCGGCTTCTACGGCCGCGGCTGGCAGGGCGTGACGCAGGCAGCGCCCGGCGGCACCGCGACCGGCCCGGCTCCCGGCACGTTCGAGCAGGGCATCGAGGACTACAAGGTCCTCAAGACGAAGTGTCCCGCCACCGGCACCATCGCCGGCACGGCCTACGCGTTCTGCAACGGCCAGTGGTGGAGCTACGACACCCCGCAGACGATCACCAGCAAGATCCAGTGGGGCCGCAGCCAGGGCCTCGGTGGAGCCTTCTTCTGGGAGCTCACGGGTGACACCGCGAACGGAGAACTGATCACCGCGATGAAGAACGCCCTGGGCTAGTCCCCCGGGCAGTACTTCGACACGCCGGGAGGGGAGCTGGTCAGCCCAGCTCCCCTTTCGTGTGCCCGGAATCAGCAGAAGACCGCCGTCAGCAGCTTGTCGAACGCGTCACCGGGATCGCCCTCGACCGGTGCGCTGGTGGCGTTGAGCTCCAGCCGCTTCTTCGTGTCCGGCGTCGTCAGCAGCTGCGACGAGTAGCCGGGGATGCCGCCGCCGTGGCCCCACACCTTCGTGCCGCACGGAAGCGTCTCGACCTGCAGCCCCAGGCCGTAGCCGGGACTCACGGCCGTGGTCCTGGTCAGTTCGGCCTGTTGTGCGGGCTTGAGCAGCTTCCCGCTCGCCAGCGCCGTGACGAACGTGTCGAGGTCCTCCGTCGTGGAGATCATCTCGCCGGCCGCGTAGGCGATCGACGGGTTCAGCCTGGTGATCTCGGACGGCTGCCCGCTCACGGTCCAGTAGGCACGCGCGTGCGGGCCCGTGATGTCCGGCTTCGTGCCGGGAACCTCGGTGCCCCTGAGCCGCAACGGCTTCAGGATCCGCTGCTCGACGGCCCTGGCGTAGGGCCCGCCGGTCAGCTTCTCGACCAGCAGACCGGCCACGACGTAGTTGGTGTTGGAGTAGCTCCACTTCGTGCCGGGGTCGAAGTCGAGCGGCTTGCTCGTGGACATCGCGAGCAGCTCCTGCGGCGTCCACGTCCGGTAGCGGATCTCGTCGAACTCGTCGGGAGAGCCCGGCAGGTCCCTCGTGTAGTTGTAGAGCCCGCTCGTGTGCTGCATGACCTGGCGGACGGTGATGCGGCCGTCCACCAGGCCCGGCAGGTACCGGACGACGGGCGCGTCCAGGTCGAGCCTGCCCTCGCCGCTGAGTTGCAGCAGCACGGTCGCGACGAACGTCTTGGTGATGCTGCCGACGCGGAACCGGCCGTCGAGCGGCACGGGCCTGCCGCTGTCGAGGTCCGCCTTGCCCGACCGGGCCGCGAACCGCTGCCGGCCGTCCGTCACGCGGGCCTGCACGCCGAGCGCTCCCCCGCTGCGCGTGACCTGGTCCAGAGCCTGCTGCACGGCATCGCGGCCGACACCCGCCGCGTCGGCCGTCGCGACGCCGGCGGTGGTGAGTGCCAGCAGGCTCGTCGCGGTCACCGTTGCTACCAGTCGAATCCCCATGGCTCTCACCCTGGCCAGCCACGGCGTGAGCCCGCATCCTCCTCCGGTAGCACCGCGCCCCGGGGTTTGTCCCGGGGACGCGGCCCTGGCGACCCGTCGGGGACGTCCCCTGCTCCGTTCGCGCTCAGTACGGGTGCTTCGCCGCCTTCATGGCCGAGACGAGCATCGGCCGCACCTTCGGCCAGTGCACGTCCTGCTGGCACGAGAACGGCGGCACGAACCCGCCGCACCTGCCGGACGAGGCGCCGATCTCCCAGACGAAGCTCGGCACGCCCAGGTCGTCGTACACCCAGTCGTCCGTGGCACCGGAGGAGTTGTAGAGCAGCTCACCGGGCTGGCCGGCCTGGAACCCGCTCAGCGCCGCCATGCCCTGGGCCAGCCTGCGCAGGGCGGCGTCGTTGCCGGTCTTCTGCGTGCTCCAGCCCCACGGGAAGAGCACGTAGTCGCCGTAGCTGTGCATGGAGACCACGGCACCGGTGGTGTCCGTAGCGGCGGCCGCGGTGTCGCCGGGCGCGCGGGTGTCGCGGTAGAGCTTGCGCCACAGCGACTCCAGCGCCCGCACCTCCACCTCGGAGTCGGCGCGGGTGCCCTGGTAGGTCTCGCTGCACCGGTTCGTGGACGAGCCGACCTCGCCCCAGTGCGAGCCGGCGTTGCGGTTGAGGTCGACGCCGCGCGGTCCGCTGGAGCAGGTGCCGTTGACGTTCTTGCGGTGCAGGACCGGGGTGTCGCCGCCGGACTCGACGACCTCGACGCCGTCGGGGTTGGCGATCGGCACCACCCACACCTCCAGGTCGTCGAGCATCGTGGTGAGGTCCGAGCCGACCAGGTCGTCGACGAACCGCCACGCCATGTCGCCGGTGGTGATCTCACGAGCGTGCAGCTGGCCCATCACGAACAGGCGCGGTTTCGGCGCGGTGGGCGTCAACGCGCAGTCACCGGCACGTTTCCGGGTGATGCAGATGGCCTTCAGGTCGTATCCGCCGGTGCCCTGGGTTTTGCGCCAGGAATCGCCGTAGTCGACGACCGTGGCGAGGTCGGGATGCGCCTTGGCGGTCTCGTCGAGATGGGCGAGATGTGCGGTGATAGTCCTATAACCGCCGTAGTACGTCGCGTCCGCGAGAGAGCGCGGAGCCCACTGCGCCGGAGGCCGCACCGTCTCGACCGAGGAGCGGAAGCCGTCGGCGCGCAGCTCGTCGGTGGTGTGCTGGTCGCCCACGACGAACAGGTCGTCGCCGTCGCGCTGTTCCAGCACGTCGTAGCCGAGGCCCAGCAACCGTTGCGCGGACTCGCCCTTCGGTGCCGGTACGCGCAGCACGTATGTCGCTTGTGGACCGTCGGCCGGTGCCGGCGAGGGACTCAGGAGCAGGGCCAGGCAGGAGAACAGGGCGAGGGCGGACCGCATGATCCACGATCATGGGCCGTTCGGCTGATCGTCGCCAGTCCGTTCGACCGACCGGATGATTACCGTCCGGTCCTTGGGACGCGGGAACAGCTCACTTGGCGCGCTGTGACGAAAATCAATACCATTTGACCCAGCACCGCAGCGGTTATTGTGCAGTGAAGCCGAAACCGACTCGACGGACAGCGAGGTTCGCACACACCCCAGTCGCGGAAGAAGCGGGAGATCAGGCCATGGATCATCTCTACAACGACGGTGTCGCTGAGATTTCGTTCCCCTGGCGCGGTTCTCTCGCGGACGACGACGAGGGGCTGGAGCCGACCATCGTCCGCAGCATGGACTGACGAAAACCCGGGGGTCCCACGCATGACCGGCCTGTCCACCCTCATCAGGGGCACAGGCCCCGCGCTGCTGCTCGTGCACGGAGCGGGAGGCAGTGTCCAGGCCAACTACGGGCCGGTCCTCGCACCGCTGACCCAGCGCTTCACCGTCGTGGCACCGGACCTGCCGGGGTCCGGTGCCTCGCCGAACGCCGCGGGGCCGCTGGAGCTGGAGGCGCTCGCCGACGACCTGGTGGCCGTCGCGACCGGGGCCGGGCACGAGTCGTTCTTCGTCGCCGGCTACTCGATGGGCTGCGCGGTCGCCGTGACGGCGGCCGTCCGGCATCCGGAACGGGTGCGCGGGCTGGTCCTGAGCGCCCCGTTCGCCAGGATCGACGCGGCGACGAGGGCCAGGGTCGACCGCTGGGAGTCGTTGCTCGCCGGGCCGCGCGAGCCGCTGGCGCGGTACGTGCTGTCGGTGATGTGCGGCGAGCAGTACCTGTCCCGGCTGTCCCCAGCGCAGGCCGACGGCCTCGTCGAGCTGATCGGCGCGAGCGTGCCGCCGGGTGCCCGTGCGCACCTCGACCTGCTCACCAGGATCGACCTGACCGACGTGCTGCCGCGGGTCACCGTGCCGACGCTGGTGATCGGCGCGTCCGGCGACCGGCTGCTGTCCCACGACCTCGGCAAGCAGGTCGCGGACCTCGTCCACGGCGCCGAGTACGCCGACATCGCGTGCGGGCACGCCATCGCGCTGGAGTCCGCGGCGCCGTGGGCACGGCTGGTCACGGACTTCCTGGCATCGGTGTAGTCCGGAGGCGGTGGGCCAGCGCCGTGTGGCGGCGGCCCGCGCCGACCGTGCGGACGGCCTGGCCGATGGCCCGTTTGCTGCCCACCAGCACGACGAGCTTCTTCGCGCGCGTGACGGCGGTGTAGAGCAGGTTGCGCTGCAACATCATCCACGCGCTGGTCGTGATCGGGATGACCACGCACGGGTACTCGCTGCCCTGCGAGCGGTGGATGGTCATCGCGTACGCGTGGCTGAGCTCGTCGAGCTCGGAGAACTCGTAGTCGACCTCTTCGTCCTCGTCGGTGCGGATCGTCAGCTTCTGCTCGACGGTGTCGAGCGCGATGACGACGCCGAGGGTGCCGTTGAAGACGCCGTTCTTGCCCTTGTCGTAGTTGTTGCGGATCTGGGTGACCTTGTCGCCGAGCTTGAACACCCGGCCGCCGAAGCGCTTCTCCGGCAGGTTGTCGCGCGACGGCGTCAGCGCCTCCTGCAGCACGGTGTTGAGCGCGCCCGCGCCGGCCGGGCCGCGGTGCATCGGGGCGAGGACCTGGATGTCCTTGCGCGGGTCGAGCCGGAACTTGCGCGGGATGCGGTTCGCGACGACGTCCACCGTCGTGGTCGCCGCCTCCTCCGCCTCGTCCGTGGCGAAGAGGAAGAAGTCGGGCATGCCCTGGACGATCGGGTAGTCGCCGCTGTTGATGCGGTGGGCGTTCGTCACGACACCGGACTCCTGGGCCTGCCGGAAGATGTGCGTGAGCCGGACGTTCGGGACCGGGCTCCCCTGCGCCAGCACGTCCCGCAGCACCTCGCCCGCGCCGACGCTCGGCAGCTGGTCGACGTCGCCGACGAGCAGCAGGTGGGCACCGGGCGGGACAGCCTTCACGAGCTTGTTGGCCAGCAGCAGGTCCAGCATCGACGCCTCGTCGACTACCACCAGGTCGGCGTCCAGCGGGTGGTCGCGGTCGTACGCCGCGTCGCCGCCGGGCCTCAGCTCGAGGAGCCGGTGCACGGTGCGGGCCTCGTGACCGGTCAGCTCGGTGAGGCGCTTGGCGGCACGGCCGGTGGGCGCGGCGAGCACGATCTTGGCGCGCTTGGCCTGGGCCAGCCGGACGATCGAGCGGACCGTGAAGCTCTTGCCACAGCCCGGTCCGCCGGTCAGCACCGCGACCTTCTTCGTGAGCGCGAGCTTCACGGCGTCGGCCTGGTGCTGCTCCAGGTCGGTGCCGAGCCAGGCGAAGGCCTTGTCCCAGTCGACGTCGGCGAAGCTCGGCATCCGGTCGGTGTCGGCGTGCAGGAGGCGCTTGAGCTGCGCGGCCATCGAGATCTCCGCGCGGTGGAACGGGACCAGGTAGATGGCGATCTCGTCGTCCGGGAACTCCTCGCGGACGACGCCCTCCTCGTCGACCAGCTCGGCGAGGCACTCGATGACGAGGCCCGCGTCGACCTGGAGGATCTTGATGGCCTCCGCGATGAGGGACTGCTCCGGCAGGTAGCAGTCGCCGCCGCTGGTGGCCTCGGAGAGCGTGAACTGCAGGCCGGCCTTCACACGTTGCGGGCTGTCGTGCGGGATGCCGACGGCCTTCGCGATGACGTCGGCGGTCTTGAAGCCGATGCCCCAGACGTCGCTCGCCAGCCGGTACGGCTCCTCCTTCACGACGTCGATGGCCTTGTCCGTGTACTGCTTGTAGATCCGGACGGCGAGGCTGGTCGAGACGCCGACGCCCTGGAGGAAGACCATGACCTCCTTGATGGCCTTCTGCTCCTCCCAGGCGTCCGCGATGAGCTTGGTGCGCTTGGGGCCGAGCTTCGGGACCTCGATCAGGCGCTCGGGCGTGTGCTCGATGACGTCCAGCGCGGCGACGCCGAAGTGCGTGACGATCTTGTCCGCGAGCACCGGCCCGATGCCCTTGATGAGACCGGAGCCGAGGTAGCGGCGGATGCCCTGGATCGTCGCGGGCAGGATCGTCGTGTAGTCGTCGACGTGGAACTGCTTGCCGTACTGCGGGTGCGAGCCCCAGTGGCCGCGCATCCTGATCGACTCGCCGGGCTGGGCGCCGAGCAGCGCGCCGACCACCGTGACCAGGTCACCTCTGCCCGTGTCGACCTTGGCGACGGTGTAGCCGTTGTCCTCGTTGGCGTAGGTGATCCTCTCCAGGACCGCGTCGAGGACGTTCATGCCCAGAACCTACATCGAGCTTCTGCACACGATCTTCACAACTTGTCCCGGCGTCCTCCACGACCTACCCATAAAGTCGCCGGCATGACAGGTCAGCGCCGGGTGCTCGTCGTGGAGGACGACATCACGATCGCCGAGTCCGTGGCCGCCCGGCTGCGGGCGGAGGGGTTCGTGGTGGCGGTCGCCCACGACGGCCCGTCGGGGGTGGCTCAGGCTGCGGCGTTCCTGCCCGACCTGGTGGTCCTCGACGTGATGCTGCCGGGGTTCGACGGGCTCGAGGTGTGCCGGCGGATCCAGGCGTCGAGGTCGGTGCCGGTGCTGATGCTGACCGCGCGGGGCGACGAGACCGACCTGCTGGTCGGGCTCGCCGTGGGGGCCGACGACTACCTGACGAAGCCGTTCTCGATGCGCGAGCTGGCGGCACGGGTGCACGTGCTGCTGCGCCGGGTGTCGCGGGCGGTGTCGTCGCAGTCGCTGGAGCTGGGCGACCTGGTGATCGACCTGGCCGCGCGCCGCGTGCGCAGGGCCGGCGTCGAGGCGCACCTGACGCCCACGGAGTACGACCTGCTGGTGTTCCTCGCGGAACGCCCCTCCGCCGTGCAGGCACGGGAGCGCCTGCTGGCGGAGGCGTGCGGGTGGCACGAGGGAGCGTCGTCGCGGACGGTCGACAGCCACGTGAAGGCGCTGCGGCGCAAGCTCGGGGCCGACCTGATCAGGACCGTGCACGGCGTGGGGTACGCGCTGGAGGTGCCTCGGTGATGAGAGGTGCCCCGGTGGTGAAGCGCGTGCTGGAGCTGATCGACCTGCTGCCGCGCCCGCTGGACTCGGTGCGGTCGATCAAGCTCAAGCTGGGCATCGTGATCGTGGTGTCGGGGTGCGTGTCGTTCGCGTACTTCCGCTACTCGACGGGGTGGCTGCCGCCGCGGACGACGCTGATGGCCCTGGTCCTGGGGCTGTTGACGTCCCAGCTGCTGGCGCACGGCATGACCTCGCCGCTGCGCCAGATGACCGCCGCGGCCCGGTCGATGGCCTCTGGCGACTACTCGCGCTCGGTGCGCGCCACGTCGTCGGACGAGGTGGGCCAGCTCGCCGAGGCGTTCACGGTGATGGCCTCCGACCTCGCCGCCGCCGACCAGCAACGCCGTGAGCTGATCGCCAACGTGTCGCACGAGCTGCGCACGCCGATCTCGGCGCTGCAGGCCGTGCTGGAGAACGTGGTGGACGGCGTGGCTGTCGCTGACGCCGCGACCATGAAGACCGCGCTGGCCCAGACGGAGCGGCTCGGACGGCTCGTGACGGAACTGCTGGACCTGTCGAAGATCGACGCCGGGGTCCTGTCGTTGAACCGCGAGACGCTGTCGGTGTCGTCCCTGGTCGCCGACGTGGTGGCCGAGGCGGCGGTGGCGGCGCCGTCGGCTTCCTTCTCGATCGACGTTCCCGGAGATCTCGTCGTGTTCGCCGACGGGGAACGACTGCACCAGGTACTGGTGAACCTGGTGGACAACGCTGCCCGGCACGGACCCACCGGGGGGTTGGTGTCCGTGACCGGGTGTTCGTCCGGTTCGTCCGTGGTGCTGGAGGTGCGCGACCAGGGGCCGGGGATCGCCCTGGCCGACCGGTCGCGGATCTTCGAGCGGTTCACCCGAGGGGAGAGGGCGGGCGGTGGCGGGACGGGGCTCGGTCTCGCCATCGCCCGGTGGGTGGTGGACCTGCACGGCGGGACGATCGCGGTGGTCGATCCCGGGTCGTGCATCCGGGTGACCCTGCCCCGCTGACCTCCGCCCGCTGGTTCCGGCTCGCTTTCGTTCGCTGACTTTCAACTGACTTCTGGTTCTGTTCGCGCCGGCTGAGCCGGTGCGACGGTGAAGCGCGCCCGTTTTCGGGCTTGGGAGATGACATGACTGACTCTGACGCCTCTGACGCGACCTCCGGCTCGACGCCGGACGCCCCGCGGGGGAAGGCCGCGGCGCGGCGGTACCGGCAGTTCCGGAAGGTGGGGTACCGGCCGGTGGCGGAGGGCTCAGGTGAGCCCGCCGAGAACGCCGAGAACGCCGAGAACGCCGAGAAGCCTGGCCCGGCGGACGAGAAGCCGGCTGCCGGGCCCGCCCCTGCCACCGCGAGCAAGGCGGGCGCTGAGGCCAAGCCGGGCGCGGGCGAGGAGCCCGCCGCAGCAGACGAGGCGCCACGCCATCTCGCCGACGACCAGGCAGGCTCGCGCAGGGGTACCCCCGAACCGGGAACCCCTGCGACTCAACCTACTCAGGAGGTCCGACAAGATCCTCCAGCGCGCAAGCCGGCGGCCGCGGCTTCGAAGCCCACCGCGACTGCCGGGTCCTCCGCTGAGTCCAAGCCCGCCGACGCGAAGCCGGGGGCCGGCGCCGAGCCGGCCGCCGAAGCACCCGAGCCCGAGGCGAAGCCCGCCGCGGCCGAGAAGCCCGCGCCCAAGCCGGTCGCGGACCCGAAGCCCGCCGCGGAACCCGCCCCGGTCCCCCAGCCCGCCCAGGTCGCCACCGCCACCCTCCCCCCACCGTCACCGTGGCAGGGCCCGCCCCGTTACCCCAACCCGCAGGTCGTCATGTCCACCCCCGGCGTCCCTTTCATGCCCTGGTGGAAGCCACCCACGACCGGCGCTCCCACCAGGGTCCTGCTCGTCGGCCTGGTCGCGGGCCTCGCCGGAGCCCTCCTCGCGCCGGTCAACAACGGCATCGGCTGGTTCCTCGCCGGACTGTGCGGGGTCGGGGCCGTGCTGTTCTACGCGGGCAGGCCCACGGTCGAGCGGGCGCTGTGGCTCGCGGGGGCGCTCGCGTTCCTCGCCATGGGGTTCCTGCGGGCGGCTGAGTGGATCTTCCCGCTCAGCGTGCTGGCGTCCATGCTCTGCGGCTCGATCGCGATGGCGGGCGGCAGGACGGTCAAGGGCCTCGTGTTCGGGTCGATCGGGGTCGGGCTCGCGAGTCTGCGGTCGATCCCGTGGGTGGCCAAGGGGCTCAGCCGGCGCGGGCCGGTCGGGATCCGGCCGTTCGTGTCCGCCGGGGTGGCGGGGGTGCTGCTGCTGGTCTTCGGGTCGTTGCTCGCGGGGGCGGACAAGGGGTTCAACGACTTCCTCGAAGGACTGGTGCCGGACCTCGAGGTCGGCGTCTACGTGCGGATGGGGTTCTTCGGGGTCGTCGCGGCGCTCGGGGCGTTGGGCGCGTGCTACCTCGTGGCGGCGCCGCCGGCGATCAACGAGGACGCCTCGGCTAAGCCGGGGTCGTTGCGGCTCAAGGACTACGGGCTGCCGGTCGGCGTGCTCGTGTTGCTGTTCACCGGGTTCGTGGGGACGCAGCTCGCGGTTTTGTTCGGTGGTGAGGCTTATGTGATGAAGACGGCCGGTGTCACGTTCGCGGAGTACGCGCGGTCCGGCTTCTGGCAGCTGCTGTGGGTGACGATCCTGACGCTCGGCGTCATCGCGGCCGTCGCGCGGTTCGCGGTCAAGGAGACCGCGCGGGAACAGTTGTGGCTGCGGGTTCTTCTCGGTTCGCTGGCTGTTCTCACACTGGTCATCGTGGCGAGTGCCTTGAGCCGCATGTGGTTCTACCAGCAGGCGTACGGGTGGACGGTGCTGCGGTTGCTCGTCGCGTCGTGCGAGGTGTGGCTGGCCGTCGTGTACGTGATGGTGATCGCGGGCGGAATCACGTTGCGCGCCAACTGGTTGCCCAAGGCGATCGTCGCGACCGGTGCCGCGTTCTTCCTCGCCGTGGTGGTGCTGAACCCCGAACGGGTGGTCGCCGACTACAACGTGTCGCGGTTCGAGGCCACGCAGAAGATCGACGCGGAGTACCTGTCGCGGTTGTCGGAGGACGTGGTGCCGGCGCTCGTCAGGTTGCCCGAGCCGCAACGGTCGTGTGCTTTGCAGTACTTGAAGAATCGTCGCGTCGAAGAGGACTGGCGCGACTTCAACCTGGCGCGGTACAACGCCCGCAAATCACTCGAAAGTGTTGCGGTGACTGAGGTCACCTGTGAGCCGACCTACTCGGGTGAGCGGTAGTTCGTTAAGCACAGGTAAAGTGGCAGGTCTGCAAGTTTGCCGAGAGGGTGAGAAGTGACGCTCAAGTGACCATTGCGGCTGAACCCGTTGTCCTTCGATCGATGTTCACGGCAGGCGAGGCGCCCACCCCGCGCACCCTCCTGGACATCCTGCGCACGAGTGCCGAACAGCACCCGGAAGCGCTGGCCGTCGACGACGGCACCACCGCGCTGAGTTACCGCGCGTTGCTCACGGAAGTACTGGAACTCAAGGACAAGCTCGCCGCCGAAGGTGTCGGGGTCGGCGACCGGGTCGGCATCCGCGTGCCGTCCGGGACCGCCGACCTCTACGTCTCGATCCTCGCGGCACTGGCGGCCGGCGCGGCCTACGTGCCCGTCGACTTCGAGGACCCCGACGAACGGGCCGAGCTCGTCTTCGGCGAGGCGCAGGTGAGCGCCGTGCTCGGCGAGGGCCGGTCCCTCGCGCTGCACGGCACCACGCTCGGCGTGCCCGGCGAACCCGGTCTCGACAACGACGCGTGGATCATCTTCACGTCCGGCTCGACCGGCAAGCCCAAGGGTGTCGCCGTGACGCACCGCAGCGCGGCCGCGTTCGTGGACGCCGAGGCGCGGCTGTTCCTGCGCGACGAGCCCATCGGCCCGGAAGACCGCGTCCTCGCGGGGCTTTCCGTCGCGTTCGACGCCTCCTGCGAGGAGATGTGGCTCGCGTGGCGGCACGGCGCCTGCCTGGTGCCCGCGCCGAGGTCGTTGGTGCGCACCGGGATGGACCTCGGCCCGTGGCTGGTCGAGCAGGAGATCACCGTCGTCTCCACGGTGCCGACGCTGGCCGCGCTGTGGCCGGTCGAGGCGCTCGACGACGTGCGGCTGCTGATCTTCGGCGGCGAGGCGTGCCCGCCCGAGCTGGCCGAGCGCCTCGCGGTGCCCGGCCGTGAGGTCTGGAACACCTACGGGCCGACGGAGGCGACCGTCGTCGCCTGCGCCGCGCGGATGACCGGTGAGGGTCCCGTCCGCATCGGCCTGCCGCTCGACGGCTGGGACCTGGTCGTCGTGGACGCGCAGGGCGAGGTCGTGCCCATGGGCGAGTCCGGCGAGCTGGTCATCGGCGGCGTCGGCCTGGCCCGCTACCTCGACGAGGCCAAGGACGCCGAGAAGTACGCACCGCTGCCGTCGATGGGCTGGCACCGCGCCTACCGCAGCGGCGACATGGTCCGCGCCGAGCCGGAGGGCCTCGTCTTCCTCGGCCGCGCGGACGAGCAGATCAAGCTCGGCGGCCGGCGCATCGAGCTGGGCGAGGTCGACGCCGCACTGGCGGCGCTGCCCGGTGTCGCCGGTGCCGCGGCCGCCGTGCGCACGACGCGGGGCGGCAACCAGATCCTCGTCGGCTACGTCGTGGCCGAGGACGGGTTCGACCAGGCCGCGGCCGTCGAGCAGCTGCGGGGCGAGCTCCCCGCCGCGCTCGTGCCGTTGATCGCCGTCGTCGACACGCTGCCGACGCGCACGTCCGGCAAGGTCGACCGCGCCGCGCTGCCGTGGCCGCTGGAGTCCATGGACACCGCGGGTGTGGTGTTCTCGGGCCTGGAGGGCTGGCTGGCCGAGCAGTGGGCCGCGGTGCTGGGCTCCGGACCTGCTTCCGAGGACGCGGACTTCTTCGCGTCCGGCGGCAGCTCGCTGTCCGCGGCGCAGCTCGTCTCGATGATCCGCACTCGCTACCCCAGCACGTCGGTGTCGGACGTCTACCAGAACACGACGCTCCACAAGCTCGCCCGGCGCCTGGAGTCGTACGGGCAGACGGCCGAGGTGCACGAGGTCGCGCCGACGCCGCGCTGGACCGGCCTGGTCCAGACGCTGCTGATGATCCCGCTGCTGACCGTCGCCGGCGCGCGCTGGGTCGTCGCGCTGACGGCGCTGTCGAACGTGCTGGGCTGGACCTCCGTCTCGTGGTGGTGGGTCGCCGCCGGTGCCGTGGTGTTCCTCAGCCCCGCCGGACGGCTCGCGATCTCCGCCGGCGGCGCGCGGTTGTTGCTGCGCGGCGTGAAGCCCGGCGAGTACCCGCGCGGCGGCTCCGTCCACTTGCGACTCTGGACGGCCGAGATGCTGGCGCAGCTGTCCCGCGCCACCGAGCTGTCGGGCTCCTGGGTCACGCACTACGCGCGGGCGTTGGGCGCGAAGATCGGCCCCGGCGTCGACCTGCACTCGTTGCCGCCGGTCACGGGCATGTTGAAGGTCGGCCGCGGTGCCGCCGTCGAACCCGAGGTCGACCTGTCCGGCTGGTGGCTCGACGGTGACCGGCTCCGCATCGGCCGCATCCGGATCGGCGCGGGCGCGACGGTCGGGGCGCGCAGCACGCTGTTCCCCGGTGCGAAGATCGGCAAGCGGTCCGAGGTCGCGCCCGGTTCGGGTGTCGTCGGCTCGGTGCCGACCGGGCAGCGCTGGGCGGGTGTCCCGGCGATCCGCGAGGGCAAGGCGGCGCGCTCGTTCCCGTCGCGGCGCCCGGAGCGGTCGCGGTTCTGGAACCTCATGTACGGCGTCTCGTCCGGTCTGCTGGCCGCGCTGCCGCTGCTCGCGGCCGCTCCGGCCGTGCTGTACGTGCTGCGCCGGCCGGTGACGCTCGCGAGTGCGCTGTGGGACGTGCCGGTCGCCTCGGTGATCTGGTTCGGCTCGTACGCGCTGCTGGTGCTGGCCGCCGTGCGACTGCTCGGCGTCGGCATGCGCGAGGGCCACTACCCCGTGCACAGCCGCGTGGCGTGGCAGGCGTGGACGACCGAGCGGTTGATGAACAACGCGCGCTCGGCGCTGTTTCCCCTGTACGCGTCGCTGTTCACGCCGGTGTGGCTCCGTCTGCTGGGCATGAAGGTCGGCCGTGGCGTCGAGGCGTCCACGGTGGTCGCGCTGCCGAAGATGACCCGCGTGGGCGACGGCGCGTTCCTGGCCGACGACACGATGGTCGCGTCCTACGAGCTCGGCGGCGGCTGGCTGCGCATCGCCACCGCCCGCGTGGGCAAGCGGGCGTTCCTGGGCAACTCGGGCATGACCGCGCCCGGCCGCACGGTCCCGAAGGGCGGGCTCGTCGGTGTGCTGTCGGCCGCTCCGAAGCGCGCCAAGGCCGGGTCGTCGTACCTGGGGATGCCGCCGATGAGGCTGCCGCGGGCGGCCGAGGTCTCGGACCAGTCGCGCACGTTCGACCCGCCCAAGCACCTGATGTGGGCGCGGGCGCTGGTCGAGCTGTGCCGGTTCGTGCCGGTGATGCTGAACGTGGCCCTGGTCGTCGGCGTGCTCTTCGCGCTGAAGGAGTTCGGGCTCTGGTGGTCGGGCGTCGTGCTGTTGGGCGCCGGCGTGGCCGCGTGCCTGGTCGCGGTGGTCGCCAAGTGGGTGCTCGTGGGCCGCTTCAAGACCCGGGAGTACCCGCTGTGGTCGGCGTTCGTGTGGCGCAACGAGCTGGCGGACACGTTCGTCGAGGTGCTCGCGGTGCCGTGGCTGATCGGGTTCTCCGGCGGCACGCCGATCATGAACCTGTGGCTGCGCTCGCTGGGCGCGTCCGTCGGCCGCGGCGTGTGGTGCGAGTCGTACTGGCTGCCGGAGGCCGACCTGGTGTCGCTGGGCGCCGGTGCGACGGTCAACCGCGGCTGCGTCGTGCAGACGCACCTGTTCCACGACCGCATCCTGCGCATGGACCGGGTGGCGCTGGCCGCCGGATCCACTTTGGGCACGCACGGCATCGTGCTGCCCGGCGCGTCCGTCGGCGCTCACACCACGATCGGACCCGCCTCGCTCGTCATGCGCGGAGAGGATGTACCGTCGGGAACCCGTTGGCTGGGCAACCCGATCTCCGCGTGGACATGAGCTTCTCCGTACACCATTACGCACTAGAGCTGGACTACAAGCCGCACTCCGCGCGCCTTTCCGGGCGCGCGGTGCTGCAGGCTTCCTGCACTTCTCCCCTGACGTCGTTCTCGCTGTCCTTCGGCTCCCTGCGGGTCTCGAAGGTGCTGGTGAACGGCAGACCCGCCCGCTACGGGCACGCCGGCGGGGTGCTGAACGTCCGCGCCGCCGTGCGCGGCCAGTTCTCGGTCGAGGTCCGCTACTCGGGCACGCCCAAGCCGATCTCGACGCCCGAGTGGGGCGACCTCGGCTGGGACGAGCTGACGGACGGGTCGATCGTGGCCTCGCAGCCGATCGGCGCGCCGTCGTGGTTCCCGTGCCTCGACGAGCCGTCGTCCAAGGCCTCCTACCACCTGGAGGTGACGGCGCCCTCGCCGTACACGGTGGTGTGCAACGGGGTTCTGGTCGACGGCAAGGTGTCCGGCAGCACCACGCGCTGGACGTACTCGATGGCGTCGCCGATGGCCACCTATCTCGCGACCGTCCAGATCGGACAGTACGTCGAGGCGTTGCCGGGCGTGTGGGCGCCGTCGAGGTTGAGACGACTGGTGGCGCACGACTTCGCCCGGCAGAACCAGATGATCTCGCTGTTCTCGTCGCTGTTCGGCCCGTACCCGTTCGCGAACTACTCCGTCGTGGTGACCGACGACGCGCTGGACGTTCCCGTTGAGGCGCAAGGCCTGTCGACGTTCGGGTCCAACCACGTGGACGGGCGCCGCGGGGCGGAGCGGCTGGTGGCGCACGAGCTGGCACACCAGTGGTTCGGCAACTCCGTCGGGCTGGCCGCGTGGGAGCACATCTGGCTCAACGAGGGCTTCGCCTGCTACTCGGAGTGGCTGTGGTCCGAGGCGTCCGGCGGTCGTTCGGCGGACGCGTGCGCGGCCGGGGCGCGGGACCTGCTGCGGCGCCTGCCCCAGGACATCGTGATCGGCCGGCCGGAGCGCGCCGACTGGTTCGACGACCGGGTCTACAAGCGCGGAGCCCTGACGTTGCACGCGCTGCGCAAGGAGATGGGCGACGACTCGTTCTTCGCGCTGCTGCGGGAGTGGTGCCGGCGCCACCGGCACGGTGTCGTGACGACCGACGACTTCCTGGCGCTGGCCGGGCACCGCGACCTGCTCACCCGCTGGCTGTTCGAGCCCGAGCTGCCTCGCTGACCCACTTCCAGACCAACGGCGGCCGTCCCCCCTTGGGCAGCGCCGCGGCGTGCTCGGCCGTGCGCTCCAGGCCCGGCACGCGGTCCATCGTGCGGCCCAGGTTGGCCGGGTAGGGGCGGTCGCCGGTCAGCGACTCCGTCACGTCGAGCGCCTGCGCCGTGGTGAACTCCGGCCCGAGCAACCCCGCGGTGAACGGCACGTCGCGCCACAGCTTGTCCGCCAGCAGCGGCAGGCAGTCGGCGACGATCCGGTCGTGGTCGAAGGCCAGCGCGGGCAGGCCGCCGATCTCGTTCCACACAGCCAGGTCGCCGGTCGGACGGCTCACGGTCGCCCACAGCGCGATCGAGAGCGTCGGGCCGCGCGGGTCGCGGGACGGCTCGTCGAACATGGCGAGCTGCCCCGTCGCCGTCACCGACTCCTCGGCGAGGCCGAGCTTGCCGGTGACGGCCCTGGTGGTCGCCTCGCGCAGCCGCTCGCCCTTGCCCAGCAGAACGCCGGGCAGGGCCAGCTCGCCCGCGAACGGCTCCAGTGCGCGCGGTGCCACCCCGAGGAGCACCGCGCGGGCGTCCGGGTCAAACCGCAGCGCGATCACGTCCACCGACACCAGCGTCGACTCGATCATGGCGTGGATTCTCCCGCACCTCGTAGTCCGCCCTGGACGGGCCCGCCCCGGTGACGAGCACGTCGACCCCGACCAGTTCTCGCAGGTAGGACACGGGATCGGGCATGTCCTCGACCACCTGCCCCGAGGCGATCTTCACGCCGTCGGCGTCCAGGTGCGTGACCGCCAGGCCGTCGACACCCCCACAGCAATCGACGGAGTAGCGGAGCAGGTCGGCGTCGAGGTGCCCGGCCCGCCACGCGCCCTGGAACTCGCCAGTGCCGTTGTGCACCTCCGGGAACCTCGCGAGCACGGCCGGGTCCTCGGTGGGCAACGGGCCGGCGCCGTGCCGGGTCTGGTAGGTCCTGGTCACGCCGAGCACGCGGGCGCCGCGTCCCCCGAGCAGCGTGCGCGCGTTGCGCGGCGTGACCGTCGACCAGGTCGTGTGTGGGTGGAACCCGTGGGTCTCGTCCAGCAGCACTCCCTGGGCCCCCTCGAAGACGAGCCTGCCCGCGTCCGCGAGCCTGCCCGCCTCGTCGCCGGTCGTGACGCGCACGGCGTCGGCGAACGCCCGGTAGAGCTCGACCAGCTCGTCCACGACCGGCCCGGCGCCGATCAGCGGCTCGTAGAACCGGGCCAGCGCGTCCAGCTTCCGCCGGAGCCCGCGCGGGTCCAGGCAGTCGCCGACGGTCGGGGCGGGGCACGGATCGCCGAGCACCCGCTGGTCCTCGACGACGTCTCCCCGCGCCGCCTTCCGGTCGCCGAGCAGCCCGTACCAGACGGTCTCGCCGATCCCCTTGCCGCACGACCCGTGCCTGTCCTGCCCCCTGGCGGTCTCGCGGGCCCGGTTCGCGGCCACGTGGAACGGCGTGGTGAGCAGCGCCCCCGCGTCGACCGACATCAGCGACAGCGGGTCCGCGACTCCGATGGCCTCCAGCTCACGCGACTCGGTCGCCAGCGCGATCGGTTCGACGAGCACGAACCGGGACAGCCAGGTCGGCACACCCGCGAGCGTGCCGGACCCGAACTGGCTGAACGTGTGGTGCCGGCCGTCGACGACCACGTTGTGCGCGGCCTGCGCTCCCCCGTTGAACCGCACGACGGCCGACACCGGCCCGTTCGCGCACAACGCGTCGACGACGGCTCCCTTGCCCTCGTCGCCGAACCCGAGCCCGACGACGATCACGTGGTCCATCTCAGCTCAGCCTCACGTCGTCGGGACCGTCGATGCCCAGCGGTGCGGCCACCACGGCCCGGCTCGTGCCGCCGACCGTGGCGAGCGCCTTGCCGACCGACTTGCTCTCGGCGACCGACCCGATCTCGGCGAGGTCCACCAGGGCCTGGTCGAGGTCCACGACGCTCTCCTCCAGCCCGATCGTGGCGGCGATCAGCTCGCACACCGCGCCGGGGTCGTCGAGCTTGAGGAAGTTCTGCCCCAGGATCGTCCGCCAGTGCTCACCGATGCTGTCGTCGTTGAAGTACGACGACTGGTTGGGCAGGATGAAGTAGACGTTCCACTTCTTGGCGAGCTCCCGGTACACCGACACGGGGTCGATGTCCTGGCTCACCTCGTCACCGATGACGCGGCGGATGTGCCTGGCCTCCAGCCGCGGCTTGTTCAGCTCGTCGCCGATGATGAACAGGTAGCCCTTGCGGCCGCGCTTCTGCCAGGCGTCGGTGACGACGTGCCGGGCGACGAAGTACGCGGCCAGCTCGTACGACTCGCTCTTCTGCCCGCCGCCGTTGCCCTCGAGGAAGATGTCGCGCAGCTGCTCGTCCATGCGGTTGTCCGACTCGAACTGCCCGACCTGCAACGGCACCCGGTCGCTGTCGGCGTCCCCGATGCCGCCGAACATCAGCTGCGGGTCGGCGAGATACCCCTTGCGCTGCAACAACCCGTGCAGCTTGCCGAGCTTGCCCTGCATGATCCGCGGCACCGCGCCCATCGACCCGGTCACGTCGAACAGCACGGCGATCGGTGTCGAGTCCGCGTGGTCGGGCGAGTCGCGGCACTCGCGGTACCGCACGTTCAGCGGGTCGAGCGACGGGGCGGCCTTCCAGCTCGCCGCGGGCGTCGACTTCATCGAGGCGGTGTAGCCGAAGTCCGCGATCCCCTTGGCCGCGCGGAAGGTCTTCGCCGCCGCGTAGGCGTTGTCATCCCACTTGCCGTGTCCCATCGTCATTCTCCCGTCTTCGGAAGGGCGAACGGGCGGAAGACCCGTGGCCCGTAGAGGTCTTCGAGCAGGTCGTCGTACTCCCCGACCAGGTCGACGGCGTCCGGCCTGCGTCGTGGCTGGTCCTGGCGGCAGCCCTGCGCGAACGCCCGCTGCCGCTTCTCGTTCTGCCGCACCATGTCCAGCATCAGCGTGTGTGCCATGTGGACGTCCGTCGCCGCCGTGGCCGGTTGGTCCCGGTCGATCTCCGGCGGATAGGTGATCGTGCGACTGGTGGCGAGCAGCTTCTGCCCGTCCTCCACAGCGAACGACCAGCCGGCCAGCACGATCCCGTGCTGCTCGGGGTGCACCAGGACGTTGTCCGCGGTGACCGCGCCGTGCACCAGCCCGATCTGGTGCGCGCCCGCCAGCGCTTTGAGCAGCCTGCGGTGCATCCACGCGTAGTCGCGGCCGTCGAGCCCGTTCGGGTACGCGCTTCTGACCTGGGCGAGCGTCACGAACCCGGTGGTGAGCGGGTCGAGCACCGTGAAGGCGCGCGAGCCCTTGGCGACGTCGCCGGACGTGTCGAGCAGGCGCGGGTAGAACGGGCGCAGCCACTGGTTGGTGTCGGTGAAGCGTTCGAGCTCCCGCAGCGCCTGCCATTCGCCGTGCAGCAACGGGTTGAGCGCCGGGTTGCGGACCACCTTGACCACGTGCGGCCCGTCCGCCTCGTAGAGGTTGGCGACGCTGCCCTTCGCGAACGGCTCGCCGATCCGGTAGACGGCCGTCTTGGTCCTCAGCTCGACGGTCGTGCCGTTGGCCCACTCGTGGTGCAGGCGGGTCAGGTCGGCCGACGCCCGGTGGGCCCTCGTGTTGCCCGGACCCACGACGTCGGGGTGCAGGACGGAGGCCAGCGCGTGGTAGCGGCGCCGCGCCTGCTTGCGCTTGGCCTGGTCGGTGGTGCGCGGGCCGAACAGCTGCTCGGCTGTCTTGGCCCGTTCCACCAGGTCCAGGGCCTCCGTCGTCGTGAACATGGTTTGAGTCTATGTAACTCAAACTAGGGTCGCAAGGCCCTTTTCATCAATGTGACTCAAACCGCTCTCCGCCTCAGCGGCGGAGCTCGTCGAACACCGGCAGCCACGGCCCCAGCCCGTGCAACGCCCGCACCGCCATGGCGACGACGTTGGGCGTGTACGACCGATGTGGCGTGAGCCGGTCGGCCTCTTCCGAGGTGAGGCGCCTGCCGACCACGCCTCCGATCCACTCCTCGAAGAAGCCGCCGTCCGGCCACACGCGCACCTTGTGCACGGGCACGGGGATCTCGTCCGGCGGCCGCCAGTTCCCGACGGTCCGCCACGCCCCTCGCCGGAGTTCGTCGTCGAGGGTCTCGAGGAGGAAGACCGGCTCCACCGCGGACAGCGTGCCCACGTCGAACTCCGGCACCGGCTCGACCAGGTCCGGGTGGACCGCGACGAGGACGCTCCCGGCCACGCTCTCCACCACCCTGCCGACGGCGACCAGACCGTCCACCACGGGAACGAAGAACACGTCACCTCGCCGCGTCGTCACGAGGACGCAGGGTATTCGTGAGCGGCCTCATGGTGTTCCTCCCCCAAGACGGCGGGTACCCGACCCCAACCCCAGGAGGAGGAAACGTGCTGTTCGTCGTCATGGGCTGCTCCGTGGCCTTCGCACTGCTCGTGGTGGAGGTGGTCCACCGGCTCGTGCGCCGCTTCGCCCACAGCGGCAAGATGTACCGCCCAGGCCAGCTCTTCGGCGCCCTGCTGGCGGTGCAGATAAGCCTCAGCGCCTACCCGGTCGACCTGCCGGTCGTGCAGCACGCCGTGGGCATCGCGTTGATCCTGGCCGGGGCGTGGTTGCTCGCAGCGCTCATCAGCACCCTTGTGGACGTTTCTCTCTCGCGGATCCGCACGGATGTCACGGACAACAGGCACGCGCGGCGGGTGCACACCCAGATCACGCTCGTGCGCAGGCTCACGTTGGTGGTCATCGGTGTGCTGGCGGTGGGCGCGATCCTGATGACGTTCCCCGGCGCTCGGGCGGTCGGGTCCACCGTGCTGGCCAGTGCGGCCGTCATCGGCGCGGTGGCGGCGTTCAGCGCGCAGTCGTTGCTGGGCAACCTCATCTCGGGGTTGCAGATCGCGTTCAGCGACGCGGTGCGGCTCGACGACGTCGTGGTGGTCGAGGGCGAGTGGGGGCGGGTCGAGGACATCACGCTGACGTACGTGGTGCTGCACCTGTGGGACGACCGGCGGCTGGTGCTGCCGACGTCGCACTTCCTGAAGACGCCGTTCGAGAACTGGACGCGCACGCAGTCGGCGTTGCTCGGGACCGTCGAGCTCGATCTCGACTGGACGGTGCCGGTCGAGGCGATGCGGCAGGAGATGCGGTCCATGCTGGAGGGCAGCGACCTGTGGGACGGGCGGGTGTCCGTGTTGCAGGTGACGCAAGCGACGCAGGGGTTCGTGCGGGTGCGTGCGCTCGTGAGTGCCGCGGACGCCGGCAAGTTGTGGGACCTGCGTTGTCTCACGCGCGAGCATCTTGTGGACTGGGTGCACCGTCAGCACAGTGGCGCGTTGCCGCAGATCCGGACGCGCGCGGTCACCGGTGTCAAGAAGGCGCAACCCACGTCTGACCAGCACACGGACGCCCGTGTGTTCGGCGAGAGCGTGGACGGCGCACTGCGGGAGCAAGCGTTTGCGGGACCGAAGCAGTAATCGGTCGGGAACTTGGTGCAACCGTCTGCCCGAGCCGTTCCGTCCTCTGATCATGAGAAGACCGCTCGCCGTCGCGTTTTGCGCGCTGGCTCTCGGGAGCTGTGGTACGAACGGGACCGCAACCGTGCCGCCCGCGGAGGTCCCCGTCGTGTCATCAGCCAAGCCGGACAAGAACCGGATCGAGCAGGCGAAGCGCGACGGCCACCTCACAGTGCCACTGATGATCTCCGTGCAGCCGGGACGCGACGAGGAGGTCGGGCAGGCACTGAAGAGGCTGGGCGCGACCGTCGAGTCGCGGGATCCCAGAATCGGCTACCTGCGCGCCGAGATGCCGGTCGACAAGGTGGAAGACGCGTATCTGATCATCGGCGTGTCCAGGGTGGACCTGGACGAGCCGCTCGGGAACAAGCTGCCCGAACCGTAGAAAGCCCCAGGATCACGTGGACCCTGGGGCTTTCTGCGCACTTCGGGACTAGCTGACTGCCTGGACGATCACGGCGCCGCGGCCGACGACGTTCTCGTCCGCCGTGCGCACCTCGAGCTCACCGCGCAGCACGCGGCCGGCACCGGGCTGGCCGAGCGGCGTGATGACGCCCGTGGCGTTCCACGTCGCACCGGCGGCGCGGACGGCGTTCGTGTCGTTCACCGTCAGCGTGCCGAGGGCCGCCGAGGTGTAGACGTCGAAGTAGTCGTACGCCGTGGTGCCCTGCGGCACCGAGTAGCCGTCGATCTGGACGCGCCACAGACCCGCTGCCGGGTTGTTCACGGTCGCCGACTCCTCGGAGTCCGCGTCCGCCGACTGCCCCGCCACCACGCACGTGCCGGTGGTGCAGTTCAGGATGAACAGGTCGAGGTCGGCGCCCTGGTCGGCGGTGTTGCCGATCGTGGCGGTGAGCCGCGACGCGCCGGCCGGGACCTGGATGTCGAAGATCTTGCTCTCCAGGTTCGCGATGGTCGGGCGGTCCGACTTCGCGCTGCCGACGGAACCCGCCGCGAGCCGGCCGGTGAAGCTGGCCTGCGCGTTGGTGACGGAGTAGGTCCGCTCGACCGGGGTGCCCAGCGCCGCGGACGCGATGACGTCCGGGTTCGGGCTGATGGTCGTGCCGAGGACGGACGCGGTCACCGAGTACGGCGCCTCGGCGGCGTCGGAGGTGCGGCGCGCCTCGATCACGATCTCCCAGACACCGGCCATCGGGCTGGTGACCGTGCGGCTGGTCGGCGTGCCACCGGCACATCCGGCACCCGCGTCGGGGTTGTAGCAGTTGGTCGACGTGTTCGAGTCGTAGCCGACGCCCTGCGGGGTGTAGCGCAGGAAGCGGACCTGGCCCTTGCCGGCCTCGGCGCCACCGGCGGCCATGTCGACCTTCAGCGCGGTGGTGCCCTTGGGCACGTTCACGAAGAGGCTGGTCGACTGGTTGCGCGCGATCGTGCCGGACTTGGTGACCGAGAACTTGTTGGCGGCGTTGAAGTTCTCCGCCGCGAACACCGCGTTCAGGGTCTGCGCGTCGACGCCGGGGGTCTCCGGGTTGTCGAGCTGCAGCACGGCGCTGTGCGCGCCCGCCGTCTTGGCCTTGACCTTGACCGGGAACAGGACCGGCGTGTTCAGCGGCAGGCGGACCTTCTTCGCCGCCGTGAACGTGCCGTCGTTGCCCTTCCACGACACGTTGTACGTCTCGTCGTCGTGGCCCGTGGTGCGGGTCAGGGTGTAGGTGCGGGTGTACTCCTGGCCCGCGGTCACGCCCTCGCGGTCGTGGATGCCGACGCCGACGTTCGGGGTGGCCAGCAGTCCGCTGAGGACGGTGTTGACCTGGACGGCCGTCGTGACCTTGTCCGGCACGGAGTGCTTGTCCAGCAGCGTCCACGCGGCGTTCGTGTTGAACAGACCGGCACCCTGCTCGTAGGCACCGAGGGTGTCGACGAAGTTCGCGCTGCGCTGGATCGCGTAGCGCAGCTCGGCACTGGTCGGGCGCTGGCCGTTGTGCGTGGCCTTGAACGCGCTCACGAGCAGAGCGGCGGCACCGGTCGCCTGCGGGGCGGCCATCGACGTGCCGTTGAACTGCGAGTAACCGGCGGGGAGGGCGTAGGTGCCCGCCACCGGGCCACCGGGCTGCCAGCGCGGCGTGGTGGAGATCGCCGAACCGGGCGCGACGATGTTCGGCTTGAAGCCGCCGTCCTCGGCGGGGCCGCGCGACGAGAAGCCGTGCAAGCTCTGCTTCTGCGCGGTCTTCGAGCCGTAGTTGGAGAGCCAGGTCTCCTTGGTGATGTACGAGCCGACGCTCACCGCGTCCGTGGCGACCGACGGGTCACCGACGGTGTTGGAGCCCGCACCCGAGTTGCCCGCCGAGATGAACAGCTGGACGTTGTACTCGTTGATCGTGCGGTTGTAGAGCTCCGCGCGGGCGTTGTTGCCGTCGTTGAGCGCCGGGAGGCCACCGATGGAGATGTTCACGACGTCGGCGCCGTTGCGCGCGGCGTAGAGGACACCGTCGATGAGGCCGGAGCTGGTGCAGGACGGCGTGGAGAGGCAGGCCTTGATCGCCATCAGCTTCGCGCCGGGGGCGGCACCGGCCATCTTGCCGTCGAACAGCTTGTAGGCCGAGGTGATGCCGGCGACGTGCGTGCCGTGCGCGGCACCCGCGATGCCGATGTTCACGTACGGCGTGCCCGCGTTGTCGTAGATCGAGCGGTCGGTCTGCACGACGAACGCCATCCGGTCGATCACCGGGGTGGCGGGGTTGTCGGTGCCGAAGTAGCCGACGTCCTGCTTGACCTTGTAGTCGAGCATGCGCTTGTTGTTGGTGAAGTTGCCGTCACCGTCGGTGTCGACGAAGACTTCCTTCGTCGTGATGTCCTGGAGGACGCCGAACGTGTCGAGGCGGTCACCGTCGCGGTTGATGTCACCGCCGGTCTCCGACGCGGCCGTGCCGAGGTCGCCCGCGGTCTCGGCGAAGCGGCCGAACGAGTACGGGCCACCGGTCGCCGGAGCGGTCCACTCGCGACCGCCGTCGGTGAACTTGCCGACCTTGCCGGTCTTGGTCATGGTGACCCAGGTGCCGTCGCCGGAGTTCGTGGCGTTCGCGTTGTACCAGTCGATGATCTTGCGCTCACCGGTGCTGGTCGTCTGCAGGGCCGGGGTGTCGAGGTCGATGCCGGAGTCGATCACGGCGATCGTCGTGCCGCGGCCGTCCCACTTCGGGTGCGCCGTGGCGAACTGGGCCGCCTGCGTGTCCTGGGTCGGCATGTACGGGTTGGTGCGCGGGGTCTTCGCGTCCGGCGCCTTCTGCGGGGCCGGCTGCTCCATGCCCTGCGGACGCGGGTCGTCGAGCGCGATCAGCCCGTCGACGTCCACGGTGCTGACCGAGGCCAGCTTGGCGGCCTTCTCCGCGTTCTCGCGCGGGATGGTCACCTTGACGTAGTCGACGTCCTTCTCGGTCTTCTGGACCGTGGCACCCAGGGCCTTGAGGTCGTTGACGGCGGCGTCGGTCTTGCCGTCCTCGGCGGCGACCAGCAGGTCGACGGTCGGCTTGCCCTCGCGGGCGGCCTGGTCGACGAGCTCGCGGTCCTTCTTGTCCAGCTGCTTGTCAGCGGCCGGCTGCTCCTGAGGAGCGTTCTGCGCGATGGCAGGGGTGGCGGCGAAGCCGAACCCGGCAGTGCCCAACACCGCGGTCAGCAAGACCGTTCCGGTGCGGCGTCTCCAGTTCTTCACGGCGCATGTGCCCTTCGTGGGGTAAAGAGTGCTCCGAAGCACATCTCTTCGCCTCACGAGGGGCAATCGTCTTCCCGGAGCATTCCTCGGATCCACATTGGACTGTTCAGAGTCTTGTCCGGGCAGGAATTTAGTGCTGCACGTTTCTTTTTGACGTTAGAACGTGCAGACGCCTTCCAGTCAAGAGCTGATGGAGGGGAATGTCAAGGCTGCGTCAACGGTGAACGACGTTGGCGTGTAACAGGATCCCGTCACCTGACGATGGACCGATCACCATTTCCGCGCAATAGCGAACGCAATCGTGACCGCACCCTCGCACCGAGACTCCGGCCGGCCGCGACCGCTTTGGGCTGCGTTCCGCACACGGGACAGCCGGCGCGGTGCTTCTGCAACGCCTGCCGGAGTTCCGTCACATTCTTTTGGACCCGTTCGGGAACGACGTCCTTTTTGATCGACAGCAGGCTCAGCTCGGTGAGCGCCACCTTGCCGTGGTCGTGCCGGACCACCGGCGCGATGGTGTGGAAGAGGACCAGGTTGCGCCTTCTGCTCAGCACGACCTCGCGGACGTCGCACCACTCGACCACGGTCTGCCGGTCGAGGCTGTTCGACGTGATGCCCTGCGCGGTGAGCTTCGTGCCCATGCCCAGGCAGCGCCACGCCACGGTGCCGCCCATCAGGAACCACAGGCCGCCGAAGACGTAGCCGTACCAGGGGCCGCCCGCCATCGCGAGAGGCCCGCAGGCGGCCACGGCGGCGCCGAGGCCGAACAGGACCCATCTCCACCTGGTGTGCATGACTCCCTCCTGTTCACCCGAATCGGGCGTTCTACTCCTCAACGCGGGCGCGGCCGGGCTCGTTGAGCGTTCCGCAGGACTGGAGGCTGATCAGGCGCTACCTTGCGCCCATGGACCTCGAGTCGGTCGCCGACGAGCTCTACGGGCTGCCCCCGAAGGAGTTCACCGCCGCCCGCAACGCCGCCGCCAAGCAGGCGGGCGACAAGGACCTCGCCAAGGCCATCGCCGACCTGCGCAGGCCGACCGTGGGCGCCTGGGCGGTCAACAGGCTGGTCAGGGACGCGCCGGAGGGGCTGGCGGAGGCGCTGGGGCTGTCCACGGCGGAGCTGACCATGCGCGAGCTCGGCCGCCGGCGCAAGGAGCTGATGGAGACCCTGGTCTACCGCACGCTGGAGCTGACCGGGCCGCTCGCCGACGACGCCGTCACGCAGGTCCGCGGCACCCTGACCGCCGCGATGGCCGACCCGGACTCGGCCGCGCAGGTGCGGCGGGGCCACCTCACCAAGGCGCTCGAGTACTCGGGGTTCGGGTTCGCCCTGCCGGCGCCGGAACCGGCGGGCGACAGCGGCGAGGACGCCCTGGCCCGCAAGCGGCGGGAGCGGCAGGAGCGCAAGCGCGCGGAGGCCCAGCAGGCGCTGGACGAGGCCGAGCAGGCCCTCGGGGAGGCCCAGGCCGACCAGCTGGCGGCGCAGCGGGCGTTCGACCGGGCAGCCGAACGGCTGGAGGACGCCAAGCGGGTCGCGTCGGCGGCGGAGAAGGCGCGCAAAGCCGCGGAGCGCAAGCTCACCGACCTCACCTAGCGCGACCTCGGGTAGAGGCTCCTGAAGCAGACCTGAAGGAGTTGAGCCTGGTCACACCCGGACCCGACCGGAACACGACGGTGCGGTTGTACGTTCAACTACGTGGTTGGCCGCAGGCGCTCGAGCTGCGTGCCAGGGCGATCCGACACCCCCAGGTCGGCAGAGCCCTTCCGCAGGCGCCGCGTGCTCGCGCCGCGGTCAACCCGCCGTCGACCGGCACACCGGTAACCCCCCTCACCGGCAGTGGCGGTCGGCGGCACCCTCAGGACGGCCGCGGTTCTCGCGGGTTGGACGTGGTTGCTTCTCCCGGGCCTTGCCGGTGTGCTGGACGCATGACGCAGATCGGTGTTCTGGTCGGCAACCCGCGGCCCGCCTCGCGCACTCTGCAGGCGGCCCTGGCCCTGCGCGAGGCGCTCGCCGCCACGCTGGGCGTGCCCGTCGACGGTCCCGTGGTGGACGCGGCGACGCTGGCACCGCAGGTCTTCACGGAACCGGACGCGGTCAAGGCCGCGCTCGACGCGCTGGGGCGGGCCGAGGTGCTGGTCGTGGCCAGCCCCACCTACAAGGCCGCGTACACCGGACTGCTCAAGGCCGTGCTGGACCAGGCACCGTCCGGCTGGCTGAAGGGCAAGGTCGTGGTGCCGCTGCAGATCGCCGCGTCGGACCGGCACGCGCTCGCGGTCGAGGTGCACCTGCGGCCGGTGCTGACGGAGCTGGGTGCGTTGGTACCGCAGGCGTTGTTCCTCAACGAGGCCTCGCTTCCTGCTCATGTCACCGACTTCGCGCTCGACGCGGACGTGCTGAAGGCGTTGGTCCGGTGAGGGACCAGCTGCGCGACGCGTTGAGACACCACGCCCAGGCCGTCACGATCGTCACGGCCACCGGGCCGGAAGGTCCCGTCGGCACCACGGTGTCGTCGTTCACCTCGGTCTCGTTCGAACCGCCGCTGGTCGTCGTGTGGATCGGCGAGGGCGCCTCGGTGTGGCCGGTCCTGCGGACGGCACCGCTGTTCGCCGTGCACCTGCTGAACGCCGCGCAGACCGGCCTCGCCGACCTCTTCGCGACCAAGGGCGTCGACCGGTTCGGACCGGACACGCGCTGGCAGCAGGACGACGACGGCGTGCCGCGGCTGCTGGACGCGCCGGTCCGGTTGCGGTGCAGGACTTCCCGGCGGATCGCCGTGGGCGACCACATCGCGCTGGTCGGCGAGCCGCTCGACATCACGCACGCCGACATCCCCGCGCCCCTGGTGCGGCACCAGGGGCGCTACACCTCAGTCGCCTAGGAGGCGGAGGACCTCCCGCGCCAGCAGGTCGTTCTGCCGGAACGCGGGAGCGTTCGTCCGCGGCCGCGCGAACGCCGCGTAGGCCTTGCCCGTCACGTAGGGCCCGACCGCGAACCGGACCGGGTCGACCTCCCCGCGCTCGTTGACCAGGCGTCCCAGCGGGTCGACCCGGACGAGGCCCGCGGCGTCCTCGGTGATGTCACCGACCGCGCGCAACGACCGCAGCACCGGGTCCGCCGTGCGCGACAGGGAGTGCGTGGGCAGGCGGGCCTCCACCAACCCGTTGGCGCGCAACACCTCCGGTGTCGTCGCACTGCCAGCCAGGAACGCGTCCTCGACCGCCTCGACCCACATGTCGGCGCCCAGGAACCGCACGATCCCCGCGCGGGACAACGCGAGCAGCTCCTCCAGCCGGTCCGGTGGCGGGCCCGACGCCAGGTAGCTGAAGTAGCCGTGCCACCAGCCGTCGAACGGCATGAGCCCCGCCAGCTGGCCGTAGACCGACAGCAGGGCCAGGAAGGCCCCCAGGTCGGCGCTGTGGCGGGGATCCGAGCGCCGGGCCACGTCCGCCTCGACGTAGGAGCGCAGGTACTCCTGGAACTCCTCCGCGGTCGCGAACGTGACGCCGGTCAGCGGCCGGTCGAGGCGTTCGAAGTCGACGCGGTCGGCCGGATCGGGCACCGCGAGGAGCTCCAGCTCGCGCATCTCCTCGCTGTACCAGGGCAAAGCGGCGAACGACACGGCGAACTCGGTGAACGGCATCCGCACCAGGCCGGGGTGACCGGTGAAGAGCTCGTGGTAGTGGCCCCACGCGATCTCCTTGGCCATCAACGGCCACACGTCGCGCCGGAAGTCCAGCTCCTGCCCCTTCAGCTCCTCCGCGACGAAGAAACGCGGCAGCGCCGGACGCGTTCCCTGCAACCGGTAGCCGGTCTTCGAGTGGTACGGGACGCCACGCCGCGACCCCACGTACAGCGTCGGTTCCGCGCCGGAAGGAACGTACGTGAGCCGGCCGTCGGAACGCTCGTACCGGCCGCCACGGCCTTCGGTCAGCAGCACCATCAGGTCGATGAACGCCAGCCCGAACCCCCTCAGCACCACGTCCCCGGTGACCGCGGACAGGTCCGCGTCGGCCGAGTACAGCGGCGGCACGTAGACGAGCCCGTGCTCCGAGGCGTGCTCGGCGAGCTTGCGGTGCTCGGGTTCGAGGTCGGCGTCGAGATGGCCGAGCGCCAGCACGAGCACGTCGGCGTCGAGCGACTCGCCGTTGTCGAGCCACACCCGGTTGCCGACGACCTTCACCGCCTTCGCCTGATGCACGGTCACCGAGATGTTCGGAGGCAGAGATTTCGTCGCGTGGTCGAAGAACCACGCGAGGTACCTGCTCTGCACCTGACGGGAGGGGAACGACACCGGGTCGACGTCGGTCCACTCCGCGAGCGACGGGCCGGGCCTGATCGGGCCCTCGCCGTCGAAGGACTCGTCGGTGAAGACCGTCACGTCCTCGGCCATGGAGTTCATGCGCAGCAACGGGGACTGCTCGTGCCGCCACACCCTGCCCGCGCCGGGCGGGAACGGGTCGACGACGTGCACGGCGAAGGAGAGGGTGGGCGCCTGGGCGGCGATGCGTTCCAGCAGGCCCGCGGTGCGAGGGCCGCCGCCGATGACGACGAGTGTGCGCATGCGCGTCTTTCCGTTGGAGGGCAACGAGAAACGAGCCGCGCCCCTCAACGCGAACACCACCACGGTACCCCGCGCGTGCAAGCAAATCCCGCTCTGTGGACGTCGTTGCACCGGATGGTCCCGAGGTGTGCACTCGGTGGGCGTCTCCCTCAACGCACCCACTCCTGCCACCAGCTCTGGGGAATCGGTCATGCCAGTTGAGTTTCTCGGGATCGCCGCCACGAACGACGGGTCGGAGACGACCCCTCGGTCGTCCGCCGGCGCGTTCGACAAGGACTACACGCTCAGGCTCGCCCGCGCGCACGAGGACCACGGGTGGGACCGCGTGCTGTTCGCCTACGGGTCGGGTGCGCCGGAACCGTCGGCGGCGGCCGCGTACCTGGCCAGCAAGCTCGACAAGCTGCAGATCCTGCTCGCGCACCGGCCGAACGTGTCCTACCCGACGTTCGCCGCGAAGACGTTCGCGACGCTCGACCAGATCAGCGACGGCCGGCTGACGGTGCACTTCATCACCGGCGGCACCGACCACGAGCAGCAGCGCGAGGGCGACTACCTCACCAAGGACCAGCGCTACAGCCGCACCCGCGAGTACATCCAGATCGTCAAGAAGGCGTGGCTGAGCCGCGAGGCGTTCGACCACGACGGAGAGCACTACCACTTCGCGGACTTCGTGAGCGACACGTTCCCCGTCCAGCAGCCGCGGCCGAACGTGTCGTTCGGCGGGTCCTCGCCCGCCGCCTACGCCGCGGGAGGCGCCGAGGCGGACATCTTCTGCCTGTGGGGCGAGCCGCTCGCGGAGACCGCGCAGCAGATCGAGTCGGTCAAGCAGGCGGCGAAGGACGCCGGCCGCACCGACGTGCCGCGCATCCAGGTGGCGTTCCGGCCGATCATCGCGCCGACCGAGGAGCTGGCCTGGGAGAAGGCGCACCGCACGGTCGACCGGATCGAGGCGCGCAAGGCGAACGGCCCGCTGAGCCGCCGGCACTCGCTGACGAACCCGGAGAACACCGGCTCCCAGCGGCTCCTGGCGGTCGCCGACCGCGGTGAGCGGTTCGACCGCGCGCTGTGGACGCCGACGGCCAAGGCGACGGGCGGTGCGGGCAACTCCAACGCGCTGGTCGGCACGCCGGAGACGGTCGCGCAGGCGTTGCTGGACTACTACGACCTCGGCGTGGACATCCTCTCGGCCCGCGGCTACGACCTGCTCGGCGACGCGATCGACTTCGGCCGGTACGTGATCCCCATCGTGCGCGAGGAAGTCGCGAAGCGGGACCGGGCCAAGGCCGCATGACGACTCTCGAGGTGCGCCGCGTCCGGCAGTCCGATCCGGATGCGGCGCCGTTGGTGGAGGAGCTGACGTACGAGTACACGTCCCGTTATGGGCCGATGGGCGCAGAGGAGATGCGGCGGCCGGCCGACGTGTTCGAACCACCGCACGGCCAGTTCCTGCTTTTGCTGGAGTCCGGTGTGGCGGTCGCGGGAGGGGCGTTCATGCGCCACGACTCCGAAACGGCCGAGTTGAAACGAATTTGGACCCATTCGCAGCACCGCCGGCGCGGACTGGCGCGCCGCGTGCTCGTGGAACTGGAAAACGAGGCGCGGGCGTTTGGGTACAACCGGATTTATCTGACGACCGGTCCGCGCCAGCCGGAGGCGAAAGAGCTGTACCTGGCCACCGGTTACACACCGTTGTTCGACGTGGGTACCGACCCGCTCACAATTGGTCCGCTGGCCTTCAGCAAGGTGATTCATTAGTTCAAACGAGTGAATTCACGGCCGAGCCGCCGATTTCCGGACGGGAATCGGCGTTCGGTTGGACAGGTGGTGACTGATCAGTAAGCTTGGCGTTCTGGACCCGCGAACTTCTTGTTCGGAGTCCGACGACCCAGCGGATCACCACGGTCCCCACGAATGGCCACCCGAGCTGAATGAACATGGTCGACAGCCCAGAGCGCGCCGTGAGGTGGGCGGCGGCGATCTCCGACACGCTGCTCGCGAACCTCACCCGCGAGAAGCTGGAGCAGCTCCTCGGCGGATACGTCGAGCAGCTGCTCGACGGCGGCGTGGACGCGGCCAGGCAGGTCGGCCGTTCGATGGTCGAGCACGACTTCATCTCCGCCACGACGCTCGAGGCGACCCTCGCGCACCTGGGTGAGCACCTGCCCGTGACGCCCGCCCAGCTCGGCGCGCTCGCCGCCGGCTACGCGGACGGGCTGCGCGAGCGCACGCTCGACCAGCAGGAGATCAGCCGCACCGCCGCGATCACCGCGATGCGCAGGGCGGAGAGCGCGGTCAGGGCGAGCGAGACCAAGTTCCGGGCCGTGTTCGAGAGCTCCGCGTTCGGCATCATCGTGAGCAGCCTCAAGGGCGACATCATCGACGTCAACGAGGCGCTGCTGACGATGCTCGGCTACACGGCAGGCGACCTGGGCGGGATGAGCGGCCGCGACCTCGTGCACCCGGACGACAGAGCCGGGCTGAGAGAGCTCGCGAAACAGCTCATCGCCTCCCCCTTCGACAACCTCAGGGTCGAGAAGCGGATGGTCCGCAGCGACGGCGAGACCATCCAGACCCACATGGCGATCTCCCTGGTGCGCGAACAGGAGGACACCCCTCCGTACTTCGTCACGATGGTCGAGAACATGGACGAGATGCGCGACCTCCAGTCGCAGCTCGTGCGCCAGAGCCTCAACGACATGCAGACCGGGCTGCCGAACCGCTCCCAGTTCCTCGGCTGGCTCGAGAGCGCCGTCGGCCTGCGCGGGCCGGACACCCTCGCGCTGGTGCAGATCGACGTCGACGGGTTCCGCGGCGTGAACGACGCGTTCGGCTACGAGACCGGCGACCGGGTGCTGATGACCGTCGCCGGCCACCTGCGGGCGGTGTTCCCCGAGGAGGTCGGCAAGATCGCGCGCATCGGCGAGGACGAGTTCGGCGTGCTGCTCATGGACCCGCACGACGTGCCCGCGGTGATCGCGCTCGTCGACGACTTCACGACCCGGCTCGAAGAGGCGACCTGGGTCGAGGGCAACGGCATCGGCGTCACGACGAGCGTCGGCGTCGTGTGGCGGGCGGCGCGCGGCGGTGACGCGGCGGACCTGCTGCGAGCGGCGGACGTCACGGTCGGCTGGGCCAAGCGCGACGGCAAGGCGCAGTGGGCGTTGTACGACAAGGAACGCGACCAGCTCGACAAGGAGCAGTACGCGCTCGCCGCGTCCATCCCGGGCGCGCTGGAGGAGGGCCAGTTCCGCATCGACTACCAGCCGGTCCGCTCGCTGGCCGACGGCTCGGTGCTCGCGCTCGAGGCCAAGATCGCCTGGGACCACCCGGTGCGCGGCGCGCTGTGCCCCGACACGTTCCTCACCCACGCCTCCGCCAACGGCATGATCGTCCGACTCGTCCGCTGGGCGCTCGCGGAGGCGTGCGAACAGGCCGGCGAGTGGTACGCGGCACTGGGTGAGCGCATGCCCGTGCTGTCGATCGACATGCCGACGCGGCTGTGCCAGGAGCCCGAGCTCGTCGCCGAGGTGGTCCGCGTGCTGACCCGCACCGGCTTGCCCGCGTCGAAACTGCGCTTCGAGCTGCACGAACGCCTGCCGGTGCTGCTGAACGACGTGCAGCTGGAGGAGCTGACGATCCTCGCCGAGCACGGCGTCGAGCTGGTGCTCGACCACCTGACCGGCGGCAACGCGGGCGTCGGCAGGCTGCGGATGCTGCCGTGGAGCGGCGTGAAGTTCTCCCCCACCGTCGTGCACGGCCTCGACGCCGGCGCGAACCGGGTGGACAAGACCGCGGCCGTCGCGCTGCTCGAGTGGGCGGCGATCCTGCGGCTGCCGATGTACGCCGAGGACGTCCGCAGCGACGCCGAGGCGTCCCGGCTCGCGGCGCTGGGCGTGCTCGGCGGCCAGGGCTCGCACTTCGGCCCGCCCGTGCCGGCCACCGAGGTCCCGGCTCTTCTCATCTGATTCTTATCAGGGTTTGCACGGGGTTCGGCACAGGTTGCTCACAACTTCGCGGCCCATCGTGGAGTCATGACCGAGCAGAGCTTCCCCGCGATGAGCGGGTCACTGGTGGAACCGCAACCCGCCGTTGTCCCGGCGCCGAAGTTCTGGCGCCGCACGGCCCCGATGCTGACCGCGGCGGCACTCGTCGCCGGCCTGTTCGGAGGCGTCACCGGAGCGGTGGTCGCCTCCCCTGACTCGCCGGCCGCCTCGTCGTCCGTCGTGGCGCAGACGGTCTCGAACACGTCCACTCTGGACTGGAGCACCGTCGCCTCCTCCGTGCTGCCCTCGGTGGTCCAGGTCAACGTCGGCGACGGCCTCGGCTCCGGCGTGATCCTCACCGCCGACGGCAGGATCCTCACCAACAACCACGTCGTGGCCTCGGCCGGCGGCCAGGTGACCGTGACGCTGAACGACGGCCGCGAGGTGCCCGCCACCGTCGTCTCCACCGACCCCACCTCGGACCTCGCCATGCTGCAGGCGTCCGGCGTCTCGGGCCTGACCCCGATCAAGTGGGCGGACTCGGACTCCGTGAAGGTCGGCGACGCCGTGATGGCGATCGGCTCGCCGTCGGGCCTGCAGGGCACCGTGACCACCGGCATCGTCTCGGCGCTGGACCGCAAGGTGACCGTGCCCGGCGAGACCCGCCGCTCGCAGCCCGTGTCGTACCAGGCGATCCAGACCGACGCGTCGATCAACCCCGGCAACTCCGGCGGCGCGCTGGTGAACGCGGCGGGTGAGCTGGTCGGGATCAACTCGGCGATCTACTCGCCGGCGTCGAGCAGCGGGCAGGCCGGGAGCGTGGGGATCGGGTTCGCGATCCCGTCGAACACGGCGAAGCAGATCGTGGGTCAGCTGAACTAGGAGATCACGTCGAACGTGCACTTGGCTCCCGGAGCGGTGGCCAAGCGCACGTCGCACGTGATCAGCGTGGCGCGAAGCTGTTCTGCCAACGCGACGTACGCGGCGTCGTACGGAGTGATGTTGTCCCGCAGCTCCCACATGCGGGACAACAGTGGTGCCAGAGGCATCCGCCGCACGGGAAAACCCGCCAGGTGCTGCACCGCGGCAGGGACCGATGCCGCCAGGCCCTGGTTCTTCCGCGCCATCGTCCGCAACGCGGAGACGACCTCCACGTCGACGTGCGCGGGCGCGAACAACGCGTGACCCGCCGCCATGCGGTCAACGGTCTGCTGACGTCGTGGATCATCAGCGGAGTAGAACGCCGCCAAGACGGACGCGTCGACCACTGCCAGGCTCACGAGGCGTCCCGCACCTCACGCACAGCCGCTGTCGCGTCCTCCAGCGTGACGCCCGTTCCTCCCGGTGGCTGGTAGCCCGCCAGGTAGTCGCCGATGTTCAGCACTTGGGCGACTTCGGTCAGCTTCTCCACGACGAAGGCGTTCAACGACTGGTAACTTGCCGCGGCGCCTTCGGCAAGCGCCGTGTAGACCTCGTCCGGCACATCTCTCAGGTTCACCCGCTTCATGGTGCCATTATGGCACCATGCTGCCCGTTCGGGGCATCCTGAACAGTTGTCCCCAGGTCAGGGCCGCGACCGAGGTCGCGGCCCCCAGCCATCAGGACAGCCAGTCCGGCCTCAACGGCATGTGCGACTCGGTCCCGTCCAGCTTCACCCCGAGCACCTGGTGCAGCTGGATGTTGTTGCGGTCGAACCCGAGCCGCGACGCCGCCAGGTACAGCCGCCACACCCGAGCCCGTGCCTCCCCGACCTCCTCCACGGCCTCCTCCCAGTGCGACTCGAGGTTGCGGCCCCAAGCGGCGAGGGTGAGGGCGTAGTGCTCGCGGATGTTCTCCTCGTGCCGCACCTCGAAGCCGGTGTCGTGCATCAGCGAGACGAGGTGGCCGGGGCCGACCAGCTCGCCGTCCGGGAACACGTACCGGTCGATGAACGGGCCGGACAGCGCCTTCTGCTTGTTGTCCGGCCGGGTGATGCAGTGGTTCAGCAGCCGGCCGCCCGGCTTCAGCTTGCGGTACAGGGCCGAGAAGTAGCCCGGCAGCTTCGCCTTGCCGATGTGCTCGGTCAGGCCGATCGACGACACCGCGTCGAAGCCCGTCTCGCGCACGTCGCGGTAGTCCAGGTGGCGCACCTCGGCCAGGTCCGACAGGCCCGCCTCGACGATCGCCTTCTGGGCGTACTCCGCCTGGTTGCGCGACAGGGTCACGCCGATCGCGCGCACGCCGTACTCGCGGGCGGCGTGCATGACCATGCCGCCCCAGCCGCAGCCGACGTCCAGCAGCTTCATGCCGGACTTGAGCCCCAGCTTGCGGGCCACCAGGTCGTGCTTCTCGTGCTGCGCCTCTTCCAAAGTGGACTCGAGCGTCGGGTAGACCGCGCAGGTGTAGGCCATCGACGGGCCGAGGATCCACTCGTAGAACTGGTTCGAGACGTCGTAGTGGTGGGCGATGGCCTGCTGGTCGCGGGCCTTGGAGTGGCGCAGGCCGCGCAGTCTGGTCTCCTGCGGCGGCGGGCTCACCTTGTGGGACAACCGGACGCGGCCCAGGAACCGCAGCAGCTCCACGCGCTGCGGCCACGGGATCTCGCGCAGGGAGAACTCGGAGAGCCGGGAGAGGCCGGCGTGCACGTCGCCGAGGATCTCCAGGTGGCCGGTCACGTAAGCACGGGCGAGGCCCAGCTCGCCTGGCGCGGAAGCCAGGTAGGACAGGGCTTCCGGTGTCTTGATGTCGATCGCGACCGGAGCTGAGTCAGGCCCGGCGGCACTGCCGTCGTAGGCCTTGAAGCGAACGTCGTTGCCACCGGTGATGCGCTGGAAAATGGAGGCCAACCGCATTCATCGTCCCCTGACACACTTGGCGTACAGATCAGGCAGTCGGTTCGTCTGGTCGTACCGGGCCTTCACGGACCGGTAGTGCGAACCGTTGTAGTGCCGCCAGAACTCGTCCTCCTCGTAGTAGGAGTCGGAGTACAGCGACTTGTGGCCACCCAGCCGCGCCACCTCGCGCTCGATCAGCCGGTTGCGGTCACCCATCTTCTCCCCCGGTCGTACCGGGACCTCCGACCAGAACCCGACGTTGACGTACAACGTGTCCGCGTCCATCGGGTAGAGCGGCCAGCCCGTGGTGTCGCGCAGGCGAACGGGGCACAGCCACACCGGCGAGATGCCGATCTCGCGGTCGAAGAAGTCGAGGAAGTCGGCCAGCCCCGCGACGGGGATCTCGACGTCCTGGATCACCGGTTCGACGTCCACCCGCGGCCGCAGCTGCCGGTGCCTGGCCACGAGCTTGCGGTACACGTCCGACCGCAGGTACCGCTTGGGCCACAGGCGGCGCACGACCGGGTTCTGCGCCCCGAACGCGCGGGAGCACCAGAACCAGTCGGTGTCCCAGCGCCACAGGTAGTCGTGGATCGTCAGGTGGTCCGTCCGTCGCTTCTGGATGGACCGGTAGTAGATGTCGTTGCCGGTGTAGTCGGACGTGTAGGGCGCGATGTCCGCGTAATGGCCCAACGTCAGGTACATCTCGCCGCGCGAGAACACCGTGCCGTCGACGAAGTCCGCCGAGCCGTCCGCGCAGACCTCCTCGATCACCCTGGCGCACTCGGCGTACGAGCCGAACGGCACGTGCCGCAGCCGGACGTACTGCCGCACCGGCTCCAGCTCGATCTCCAGCCGCAGCGCGTACCCCAGCGTCCCGTAGGAGTTGGGGAACGCACGGAACAGGTCGTCGTCCGGTTTCGCGACGACGACCTCGCCGTCACCGGTGAGGATCTCCAGTTCTCGCACGGACTCGTGCGGCAGGCCGTTGCGGAAGGACGTGGACTCGATGCCGAGTCCCGCCACGGCACCGCCGATGGTGATGGTCTTGAGCTGCGGCACGACCAACGGCATCAGGCCGTGGGGCAGTGTCGCGGCGACGAGGTTCTCGTAGGTGGTCATGCCCTGCACCTGCGCGGTGCGTCCGACCGGGTCCACGGACAGGACCTGGTCGAACCTGCCGACGTCGAGCCCGCCGGCCTGATCTGCTCGAAACCGGAAGAGGTTCGACGTCTTCTTCGCGAGCCGCACCGGCGCACCTTCGCGCATCGCGGCGTACTGCGCGCTCAACGCAGCCACGGCCGAGCTGTGCCCATGGTCACTCACGTGGACGACGTTATTCCTCGTCAGCGCCGTTGTCGCGCCCAAAAGCCCGATTGGGCCAGTGATCTCACATCGCGCACTGCCGAAAGTTACTACCGAGTAGTAGCGTGCGGAGCATGGCTACGCACGAGGTGACCAACCAGGTTCCGCCGCTGACCGGTCACGACGTCGCGGACGACCCTGCGCTGCTCACCTGGGTCGACGACGCCGACCTGCGCACTCTCGGCAGGCTCGCCGGCAGCGAGGAGTGGCAGGAGCGCGGCAGGCTCGCGAACGCCCACCCGCCGGTGCTGCACACGCACGACCGGTACGGGAACCGGATCGACGAGGTCGAGTTCCACCCTGCGTGGCACGATCTGATGAACATCGCCGTTTCGCACGGTTTGCACGCCTATGTCGACGGTGCGCATCTCAACAGGGCAGCCAAGTTCTACGTGTGGTCGCAGACCGAGGCCGGTCACGGATGTCCGATTTCGATGACTTACGCAGCCGTGCCCGCATTGCGCGTCTCGCCGGATCTGGCCGCGGCGTACGAGCCCCTGCTCACCGCGCGGACCTACGACTTCGGCCTGCGGGCACCGCTGTCCAAGCAGGGCCTGATCGCCGGCATGTCGATGACGGAGAAGCAGGGCGGTTCGGACGTCCGGGCGAACACCACGGTCGCGAGGCCGGTCGCCGACGGCTACCTCCTGACCGGGCACAAGTGGTTCACCTCGGCCCCGATGTCCGACGTGTTCCTGACGCTCGCGCAGGCACCCGGCGGCCTCACGTGCTTCCTCGTACCGCGGGTGCTGCCGGACGGCACGCGCAACCGGTTCTTCCTCCAGAGGCTGAAGGACAAGCTGGGCAACAAGTCCAACGCCTCCGCCGAAGTCGAGTACGACGAGGCGTTCGCCGTGAGGGTCGGCGACGAGGGCCGCGGCGTGCGGACGATCATCGAGATGGTCAACTCGACCAGGCTCGACTGCGTGCTGGGGTCGGCGGCGGGCATGCGCGCGGGCCTGCGACAGGCGGCCCACCACGCCGCACACCGCAAGGCGTTCGGCAAGTACCTCGTAGACCAACCGGCGATGCGCAACGTGCTGGCAGACCTCGCGATCGAGTCCGAGGCGGCCACGACCGCCGCGATGTGGCTGGCGGAGCACCGGCCGAGGCTCGGGCTCGCCGTCACCAAGTACTGGGTCTGCAAGCGCGGCCCCGTGCACGCCGCCGAGGCGCTGGAGTGCCTGGGCGGCAACGGCTACGTCGAGGACAGCGGCCTGCCGAGGCTCTTCCGCGAGTCGCCGCTGATGTCGATCTGGGAGGGCTCCGGCAACGTGGCCGCGCTCGACGTCCTGCGCGCGATGAAGAAGGAGCCCGAGTCGGTCCAGGAGTTCCTGGCCGCCGTCACCGGCGTGGACCAGCGCATCGACAAGGCGCTGAACGAGCTGGGCACCGCGCTGTCCGATGTGGACGAGTCACAGGCACGCCGAGTCGTCGAGAAGATGGCGTTGATCCTGCAGGGCGCCCTGCTGGTCAAGCACGGCCACCCCGCGGTCGCGGACGCGTTCCTGGGCTCCCGGCTGGGCGGCGACTGGGGAGTCGCGTTCGGCACGCTCCCCAAGTCCACCGACTTCGCCGCGATCATCGACCGCGCAGTCCCGAAGATCTAGGCGCGCACTCCAGCGATCTCCACGTCAGGCGACGGCGAAGCCGAGCTGCTTTGGCTTTGGCTTTGGCTTTGGCTTTTGGCTTGAACAGAAGGTTCCGGTGGGGTGGTCCCGTCACGAGCCGTGGCACAGCACTCGCTGCACCTGAGGAGGGGTGTCAAC
>NZ_JBHYGW010000015.1:195937-219862 GCF_042738015.1 Lentzea sp. NPDC059081 | reverse complement strand
TCAAACGGCCACGCTTTTCGGCCGTTTGACACCCCCATCTCGTTGTGGCTCGCTCCTGGTGCGACTCGTGACGGGACCCCACCGCAACGCAACCACCAACGCAACCGGCAGCCGCCCAACACAAACAGGCGTGCCATCAACCCGCCGGTGGCGCGGAGGCCCCCGATCAGATTGCCGGGGGTCTGGGGGCAGCGCCCCCAGGTGGAAGCACGCAACCGCAGCCCAAATCGCAACAGGGGAACGCTACGCAACCCGACGCTGAAACGCCCCGACCCCACGACAAACAAGATAAATAACAAAGCTCACAGCCGTGACCAGCGCAGACACCGGCAACCCAGGCTGCAACGACAACAAAATCCCGCCAACAGCAGCAACCTCAGCAAAAACCACGGACAGAACAGTCGCCCGAACAGGAGAAGCAGTAACCCGCATAGCCGCAGCAGCAGGCGTGATCATCAACGCCAGCACCAGCAACGCCCCCACCACCTGCACAGACAGTGCGGTAGCCACCCCGACCAACACCGCGAACACGATCGAAAGACCACGAACCGGAACCCCACGAGAAACAGCCACATCAGGATCCACAGAAGCGAAGAACAACGGCCGATAAATAACAGCCAAAACCGCCAGAACAGCAACAGACGACACGACCAGCAAAGCAAGATCGGTGGAGTCGACCCCGACGATCTGCCCGGTCAGCAACCCGAACTTGTTGGCAGCCCGCCCCTTGTACAGAGCAAGCATCAGGATCCCGAGCCCCAGCCCGAACGCCAGAATGGCTCCGATGACGGAGTCCCGGTCACTCTCCCGCCGAGACAACACCCCGAGCAGCACAGCGGCCAGAATCGACCCGGCCAGTGCCCCATAACCGACACCGACGCCCAACAACAACGCCGCAGCCCCACCGGTGAAAGCGAGCTCACTGGTCCCGTGCACGGCAAAGGCCATCTTCCGGGTGACCACCAGCGGCCCCAGCACCCCGGCCACGAGCCCCAGAACAGCAGCCGCGATCAACGCGGTCTGCACGAAATCGAGCGAGAGCAGATCGAGCAGGGTCACGACGCCGCCTCAGCCGTCAGGTGGTGCGTCTGCTCCTCACAGGCCCCGGCCCCGACCACGAGGATCTGGTCCCGCACCCGCACGACCTCGACCGGCGTCCGGTAGAGCTCCGACAACGTCCGGGAGTTCATGACCTCTTCCGGCGTCCCGACCCGGAACCGCCCACCCACCAGGTACAGAACGCGGTCCACCAACGGCAGCACGGGGTTCAACTCGTGCGTCACGAACAACACCGCCGTGTCAGCCTCACGCCGACGCTTGTCGATCAGCTCGGAGACGATCCGCTGGTTGGCGAGGTCCAACGACAGCAACGGCTCATCGCACAGCAACACCGAAGGATCGCCCACGAGAGCCTGGGCAACGCGAAGCCGCTGCTGCTCCCCACCGGACAGCAACCCGATCGGCGAGTCCGCGTACCGGGTCCCGCCGACGGCCTCGATGGCCGCGTCGACCCGGACCCGGCGCTCGCGCCGCGCGCGCAGCCCGAGCCCCCACCGGTGCCCGTCCAGCCCGAGGCCGACGAGGTCCCGGCCGCGCAACGTCATCGACTGGTCCAGCGCTCGCTGCTGCGGGACGTACCCGACCGCCCGGTTCCCGCCGGACACCGACACCGACCCCGCCGACAGCGGCTGCAGTCCGAGCAGCACCCGCATCAGGCTGGTCTTGCCGGACCCGTTCGGCCCGAGGACCGCCAGGAACTCCCCCGGCGACACGTCGAGGTCGAGGCCGTCCCACAGGACCCTGTCGCCGTAGGACAACCGGGCCCCGCGCAGCGAGATCGCGCTCATGCCTTGAGCGCCTGCGAGAGCGCGTCCACCTGCTTGCTCATCCAGTCAAGGTAGCCGGTCACGCCCTCGGGCAGCGTCTCGGTGACGGGAACGACCGGCACACCGGCGGCCTTGGCCTTCTCCACGAGGCCCTTGGTGACCTGGTTCTCGGTCTGCGTGTTGTTGACCAGGACGTTGACCTGCTTGCCCTCGACCAGCTGGTTCATCGACGCGAGCGCGGCGGCCGGCACGTCCGACTCCTCCTCGATCGCCTTGCTGAACTCCTCAGGGGTGGCGTCCTGCGCACCGGTCTCCTCGACCAGGTAGTGGGCGATGGGCTCGGTCGAGGCGACCTTCTTGCCGGCGCCGATGCCCTCGACCTTCTTCTCGAGCTCCTCGAGCTTCGCGGTGAAGTCCGCGGTGTTCTTCTCGAACGTCGTCTTCTTGTCCGGCGCGATGGCACCGAGCTCGTTCGCGGCGGCCTCGGCCACCGCCTGGACGGTGTGCAGGTCGTACCAGACGTGCTCGTTCACGCTGTGGTCGTGACCGTCGGCGTCGGGAGCACCGGTCGCGGGCTCGGAGTGGTGGTTGTCGCGCAACGGGAACGCCTCGACCTTCTTGGTCGCGTCGCTGGTGATGAGCTTGGCGAAGAAGTCGTCGTAGCCGCCGCCGTTGAACACGACGAGCTTCGCGTTCTTGACCAGGGCGGCGTCCGCGGGCTTGCTCTCGTACGAGTGCGGGTCGGCGCTCGGGTCGTCGAGCAGCGCCTTGACCTCGACCTCGTCGCCGCCGACCGCCTTGACGACGCTGCCCCACACGTTGGTGGAGGCGACGACCTGGATCTTGCCGTTGTCGGAAGACGGCGCGGTCGTGCCGCAGGCGGTCAGGCTCGCGACGGCAAGAGCGCCGATCAGAGCGTTGCGGAGAGTCATCACGCCGTCCCTCGATCAGGTAATGGAAACCGTTGTCGAGTTCATATTACGACACGAAAAAGCCCCCGACGGTCACGCCGGGGGCTTTCGGGTGTGACTCACGCCTCCAGGCGCTCGCCCGATTCGGGGTGGAACAGGTGGATCTCGCTGTGGTCGCGCACGGCGACCTTGACGTGCTGGCCCAGGGTGGGCGGCGTGCGGCCGTCGACGCGGACGACGAAGCGCTGCGAGGCGTCGCCGATCTTCACGGCGCCGTGCACGAGCGCGTCGGCACCGAGCTCCTCGACCAGCTCGACGACCATCTCCATGCCCTCCTCGCTCGACGGCACGATGCCGAGCGCCTCGGGGCGGATGCCGAAGGTGACCTCGTCCAGACCACCGGCGGCGGCGATCGCGTCCCGCGACAGCGGCACGATGACGCCGTCGAGCTTCGCGCCCTCCGACGTGATCGGCACGGTCTTGAGGTTCATGGCCGGCGAGCCGATGAAGCCCGCGACGAACGCGTTGGCCGGGCGGTCGTACAGCGCGCGAGGCGTGTCGCACTGCTGCAGCAGGCCGTCCTTGAGCACCGCGACGCGGTGGCCCATCGTCATGGCCTCGACCTGGTCGTGCGTGACGTAGATCGTGGTCGTGCCGAGGCGCTGCTGGAGGGCGGCGATGTTCGCGCGCGTCTCGACACGCAGCTTCGCGTCCAGGTTGGACAGCGGCTCGTCCATGAGGAACACGGAGGGCTCGCGCACGATGGCGCGACCCATCGCGACGCGCTGGCGCTGACCACCGGACAGGGCCTTCGGCTTGCGCTCCAGGTACTTGGTGAGGTCGAGCATCTTGGCGGCCTCTGCGACCTTGGCCTTGATCTCTTCCTTGGCGACACCGCGCAGCTTGAGCGCGAAGCCCATGTTCTCCGCGACGGTCATGTGCGGGTAGAGCGCGTACGACTGGAACACCATGGCGATGTCCCGGCCCTTCGGCGGCACGTTGGTGACGTCCTTGCCACCGATGTGGATGGCGCCCTCGTCGACGTCCTCGAGGCCCGCGAGCATGCGCAGCGCCGTCGACTTGCCGGAGCCGGACGGGCCGACCAGCACCAGGAACTCGCCGTCGGCGACTTCGAGCGACAGCTCGTCGACCGCGCGGACCGGCGGGTTGCCGGAGAAGACCCGCGACGCCTTGACGTAGGACACCTCAGCCATGTGACGCACCTTTCACCTTGTCTGGGCGCGACGTTAGGGATTGCAAGCGCTTACGGGAACAGACGTAAGCGCTTACGTTGCCGGGACTCCGCAGTGGACGGTCCGGCCGCGGGCTGACAGCTCGACGGGAATCGGCTCGAAAGGCGATGAATCAACCCGCAGTCACGTGAACTGGAATTTCCCGATGCTCCTATTCTCCTCCCTTCTACGAACCCTGCCGCTTCGCGCACGAGGGTGCTCCTGGAGGAGATCGATGCAGGTCAGACACGACGGCGAAGACACAGCGGAACCCTCGCCGAATCTGCCTGGAGTCCCCCTGGACGTCTCTTCCAGGTGGCCCGCCCTGACAGAGGAGCCACGCCGTCGAAGACGGGCGAAAATCCTGATTGCGGCCGCCGGAGTCGTGGTGGCAGCCGTCGCCGCACTCGCCCTGTTCCCCCTGTTCGACCAGGAGGCACCCGGCCAGATCAGCAGCAGCACGACCACCACGCCGCCTTCGACGACGCAGACCACCGACTCCTCCACGCCATCCCCCACCTCGTCGAGCTCGCCCGGCCAGGTTCCGCCACCGCCCACGTCGCTGCCGAACACGAGCACGACGAAGAAGACGACCCCGACGACCACCACCACGACGACGTCCACCGCTTCCACGCCGGGCACCGTCCAGGAACAGCGCGTCGTCGAGCTCATCCCCCAGGACCGCTACAACTGGACCGACATCGAGTACTGGCGCCAGGCCCAGGACTCCCCCGGCGAGGTGCGGATGGACGACACGGGCCTGCAGACAGCGCTCGGCGCCAAGCTCGCGGTGATCGAGGACGCTCCTGCCGCCGACCGCGACCGCTGCTCGCAGGTGACGGCGTGGCGTGACCGCGTCGAGTTCAGCGAGCTGCACGAAGGCAGTCAGTTGTGCGGACGGAGCCGAGTCGGCCGGTACGCGTCGCTGAAGGTGCAGACGGTGCCGGCCTCCCAGTCCAGCAACGGCCGGTTCATCTTCTACGGCATCACGTGGAACTGAACGCGGCCGCGTTGCGCTCGGCCCAGTCCGCGAACCGGGTCGCCGCCCGCCCCGTCACCCGCTCGACGTCCTCGCTGACCCGCTGCTCCTCCGCCACCGGCGATCCGAGGATCTTCAGCGTCCCGTCCACCACGGGCGGCGGCATGAACCGCGACATCTGCGCGCGAGCCTCCTCGGCGGACTGCTCGACGAACCGGATCTCCCGCCCCAGCACCGACGACAGCACCGCAGCCCGGTCCCGCGGGGTCATCGCCTCCGGACCGGTCAGCACGTACGTCCGGCCCTCGTGCCCGCCCTGCAACGCCTGTGCCGCAACGGCGGCGATGTCGGCGGGGTCGACGAACGGCAGTGCCACGTCCGCGAACGGCGCCGCGGCCACCCCTTGCTCGCGGACCGGCTGAGCCCACGCGAACGTGTTCGAGAAGAACCCGCCCGGCTGCAGCACCGTCCACTCCAGACTCGACTGCCGCACGACCTCCTCGAACGCCGCCAGCCGCGAGTGCGGAACCATGTCCGGCCGCGTCCCCGCCCCCTGCGACGACAGGAACACGACCCGCCGCACCCCGCCGGTCTTCGCGACGTCGAGCAACCCCGCCACGTCGGTGTCCGGCCCCAGCAGCTCCCCGCCGAGCAACAGGAACAACGCCTCGGCGCCATCCACCACGGGTGCCAGCGTCGGTGGCGACGCGAGATCCACCAACGGACGAGACACGCCGACTGCCTTGTCCCCCAACAACTCCATCAACGGGCGGCCCACGTTCCCCGTTGCCCCAGTGACCACGATCAAGGCGCTTCTCCCTCGCTCACCGAACTATCGCGGGGGAAGCTAACATCGCGAAGATAGTAGGTACCTAGAGGAAAGTGACTACCCGTGGAGACTGCACCGGAGCTGGCCTGCCCCATCGCACCCGTCGTCGACCTGGTCTTCAGCCGGTGGACGACACCGATCCTGTGGACGCTGAACCAGCACGGCCGCCAGCGGTTCGTGGAGCTGGAGCGGCGGATCGGCACGATCACGCCGAAGGTCCTGACCCAGCGGCTGCGCCAGCTGGAAAGAGACGGGCTGGTCACCAGGACCTACCACCCGGAGGTCCCTCCACGGGTGGAGTACGAGATCAGCGAGCTCGGGCGCAGCCTCGCGCCGATCTTCCACAACCTCGCCGACTGGTCGAAGCGCAACCTGGCCCAGGTCGACGAGGCCAGGTCGCGCTACGACGGTCGTTAGCCCTTCACGGCGCCGGACGCGAGGCCCTGCACCAGGAAGCGCTGCACCAGGTAGAACACGATGATCGCGGGGATCGCCACCAGGATCGACGCGGCGGCGAGGTGCCCCCACTCCGTCCTGTTCTGCTGCACGAACACCTGCAGGCCCACGGCCAGCGTCTTCGACTCGTCCGCGGCGGACAGGAACGCGGAGGCGAACGCCACCTCGCCCCAGGCCGTCAGGAACGCGTAGAACGACGTCACCGCGAGACCCGGCTTGGCCAGCGGCAGGATCAGCCGCCAGAACACGCCGAACGGCGACAGCCCGTCCACCCGGCCCGCCTCGTCGATGTCGGCCGGCACCGTGTCGAAGTAGCCCTTCAGCATGTAGGTGCAGAACGGCACCGCGGTCGTGCAGTAGACCAGCACGAGACCGATCGAGGAACCATTGAGCCCCAACGCGATCAGGATGTTGTACAGCGGCACGATGAGCACCGCGAACGGGAACATCTGCACCAGCAGGAACGACATCATCAGGCCGCGCTTGCCGGGGAACCGGAAGCGCGACGCCGCGTAGCCCGCCGTCGCCGAGATGAACACGCCGAGGACGGTCGTCATCAGCGCGATCAGCACGGAGTTGCCGAACCAGGCGAGGAAGTCGCCCTTCTCGCCGGACAGCACGCGCGTGTAGTTGTCCAAAGAGGACTCGTTGAACAGCTTCGGCGTCGGCTCGACCGCCCGCGCGTCCGGCTTCAGGGACGTGACGAACACCCAGAAGACCGGGAACACGGCGATGACCGAGGCGACGACCAGCGTGGCGTGCAACGCGATGGACGCGCCCTTGGACCTGTCCGCGCGGCGCAGCCGGCGTTCAGGGGCCTGCACGACCTGGAGAGACGAAGCATCGAGCGTCACGTCACCACACCTCGCCCTGCTTGCGCAGCGCCCGCCGGTAGATCGTGGCGAACACCAACAACACCGAAAGGATCAGCACGCCGTAGGTCGACGCGATGGCGTAGTCGCGGGAGGCGCCGGAGAAGAAGCGCTCGAACGCGTAGGTGACCAGGATGCGGGCGTTCGGGTTCGGGCCCGCGATCAGGTAGATCACCGGGAACATGTTGAACGTCCAGATGATGCCCAGCAGGACCACCGTCGACGACACGGACCGCAAGCCCGGCAACGTGACGTGCCGGAACCGCTGCCACGGCGTGGCTCCGTCCACCTCGGCCGCCTCGTAGAGGTCGCCGGGGATCGACTGCAGGCCACCGAGCAACGCGACCATCATGAACGGCACGCCGAGCCAGGTGTTCACGATGATCACCGACACCAGCGCCCAGTTCGACTGGCCGAGCCACACCGGGTCCGGCAGTCCCACGGCGCGCAGGAGCTGGTTGATGATCCCGTACTGCGCGTTGAACATGTACTTCCACGCGAACGCGCTGATGAACGCGGGTACGGCCCACGGCAGGATCAGCAGGACGCGGTAGAGCGAACGGCCGACCACCTGGCGGTTCAGCAGCATCGCCAGGCCGAGACCGATGGTGTAGTGCAGGAACACGCACGAGAAGGTCCAGATCAGCGTGCGGACCAGCGTGCCCCAGAAGTCGCCGAAGGACTCGCCGCCGGAGAGCACGTTGAGGTAGTTCTTGAACCCCACGACGTCGTAGGACGACGGCCGCTCGAGGACCGGGTTGGCGATGTTGCCCTCGTTGATGTTCGTGAAGGTGAAGAACACGCCCTGCGCGAGCGGGTAGAGCACCAACACCGCGATGACCACCACGACGGGCAGCACCATCGCATACGCGTACCAGTACCGGTCGAGGAACCGACGCACCGAGATCTCCCCTCAGGCGAACGGCCGGGACACGACGCCCCGGCCGTTCGGCACCAGTCAGCCGACGGAGTACTCGGGGACGACGCTGTCCTTGTACGCCTTGGCGACGTCGTCAAGGGCGGTCTTGGCGTCCTTCTTGCCGGCGAGGAAGTCCGCGTAGCCGACCTTCAGCGGGTCGAAGAGCTGGCCGCCCTCGGGGATCCACGGACGCTCGTGCGCGGTCTTGGTGACCGGCTCGAACGCGGCGACGACGGCGTTGGCCTTGACGTCGGCGTTCTGGTAGGCCGACTTGCGGGTCGGCAGCAGGCCCAGCTCCTTGGCGACGGACGCCTGCGACTCGACCGACGCCATGCACTGGATGAACTTGATCGACGACTGCTTCGCCTTTGTGCCCTGGCGGATCACGTAGTCGTGGCCGCCGACCGGCGCGCTGCCCTTGCCGGCGGACGGGCCGGGGACCGGGGCGATGCCGAGGTTCGCCGCGTCGCTGAACGCGGCGCCCTTGAGGTAGTCGGCGACGGCCCACGGACCGTTGACGACCATGGCGGCCTCACCGGACGAGAACGCGGCCTGCATGTTCGAGTACGAGTTCGTCGCGTCGAGAGCCGTGGTCGCGACCTTGCTGTCGAGCAGGCTCTTCGCGGTCTCCAGCGCCTTCACGTTCTGCGAGGAGTTCACGACGATCTTCTTGGCGGACGCGTCGACCAGGTCGCCGCCCTCGCCGTAGATGAACGGCAGCGCGTAGTACGCGTCGTTGTTGAGGAAGAACGACTTCTCGCCGCCCAGCTTGGCGGCCGCGGTCTTGAGCTCGTCCCAGGTCCTGGGCGGCTCGACACCGGCGTCGGCGAGCTTCTTCTTGTTGTAGAGCAACGCGAGCGAGTCGGTCACCTGCGGCACCGCGTAGGTCTTGCCCTCGTACTTCGTGGAGCCCAGCGGGGCCTCCAGGAAGTCGGAGGTGTCCTTCGCGAGGTCGGTGTCGGACAGGTCGGCGACGTAGCCCAGCTTCGCGAGCTGCGGCACCCACGCGACCTCGGAGCGGAAGACGTCGGGCCCCTGACCACCCTGGGCGGCGGTCTTGTAGTTGTTGAGCGCGCCGTCGAACGCCTGCGTCTCCACCTTGACCTTGTAGCCGTCCTTGGTGGCGCAGCCTTCCGCGATCTTCTTGAACACCGGGCTCTCGTTGGGGCCGCTGGTGTCCCAGAAGGTCACTTCGCCCGAGTCGGATCCGCTGCTGCTCGACCCACCGCCTCCGCAGGCGGTGAGAACGAGGGCGACACCCGTCGCCATGGCGGTCACGAGGGTTGTCCGTCGCATCGTTGCTGCCGTTCCCTCCAGCTGACCTCATCTCCCTGTTGAGATGAGGGCCTTGCAAGTTTTTGCGAGAATGTTGCGGGCGATTTCACTACCCGAACCATGGTCAGGTCAAGACGTCGACCGTAACCAAGCCGTAACGGCCCTGTCTTGCACATGCTCGTTGCAAAATTTTTCTGAACACGGCAGGCTTGCGCCGAAAGCGAGCGTGAGCAGGGAGGCAACGTGTCCGGACTGTCCGAGATCGCCAGGGCAGCCGGGGTGTCCATCTCCACCGTCAGCCGAGTTCTCAACAGGCGCGCGGGTGTGAACGAGGAGACCAGGCAGCGGGTGCTGTCGGTCCTCGCGGAGATGCCCTACACCCCGCGCGGACTCGGTGCGTTGCAACGCACCGGTGTGATCGGCCTGCTCGTGCCGGAGCTCTCGAACCCGGTCTTCCCGGCATTCGCCGAGGCGCTGGAGACGCGGGCAGCGCGCCTCGGCTACTCCTCGCTGCTGTGCAACACCCGCAGCGGCGCGCCGATGGGCGAGGAGGAGTACGTCCGGATGCTCCTGGCCCGCGGGGTCGAGGGCATGGTGTTCGTGTCACCGGAGATCACCAACGTCGAGGTGCCGCTCGGTCAGGCGCCGCGCCCGAGCTACTACGCGAAGCTCCTCGCGGACGGCGTCCACATGGTCTTCCTGAACGGTGCCACGCCGGCCCTGGACGTGCCCGACGTGACGGTGGACGAGCAGCTCGCGGGGTACACGGCCACCAAGCACCTGATCGACCTCGGCCACGAGCGGATCGGGTTCGTCTCGGGTCCCGCGCGATCTCTCCCCTCGCGCCTGAAGCGCGCCGGGTGGGCCGCCGCGCTGGAGGAGAACCACCTGCCGGCGGGCTCGGAGTACGTGTCGCACGGGCCGTTCAGCGCGGAGGGCGGTGCCGAGGCGGTGGCGGAGCTGCTGGACACGGTGTCGCCGACCGCCGTGATCTGCTCGTCGGACCACATGGCGCTCGGCGTGATGCGCGCCGCGCACCAGCGAGGGATCTCCGTACCGGACGACCTGTCCGTCGTCGGGTTCGACGACATCCCGCTCGCTGCCTACTCCTCGCCCGCTTTGACGACGCTCGCGCAGCCGATCGAGGAGATGGCGGCCGCGGCGATCGACGAGCTCGTGCTGCGCCTGGACCCGGATCGCCGCAGGCAGGGCACCGACAACTACACCCGCGTGTTCCGCCCGCGGCTCGTCGCGCGGGAGTCGACGGCGCCACCGAAGCGTTGACCCCATTGGTCTGGACCAAATTCTGAACAAGGCAGATGGGCCAACCTGCGCGGATGCGTCATTTGAGGGACGCAGGTCACCCTGACTTCACGAATTGGTTCTGAACCGTTACGGTCCTTTCATGGCGCGGTCGATGCATGTGCGACGTCCGGCAACGTTGGCCTCTCTGGCCGCTGAGCTGGGCGTTTCCCGGACAACGGTGTCCAACGCGTACAACCGGCCCGACCAGCTCTCGCCAGAGCTGCGTCGGCGGGTGTTGGACACGGCCCGAAGGCTGGGTTATCCCGGCCCGGATCCTGTGGCGCGCTCTTTGCGCACGCGCAAGGCCGGGGCGGTGGGCCTGCTGCTCACCGAGAACCTCTCCTACGCGTTCCGCGACCCGGCGGCCATCGGCTTCCTGGAGGGCCTCGCGCTGGCGTGCGAGGACGCCGGCACGGGTCTGCTGCTGGTGCCCGCCAACCCGGAGCGCGAGGACGTCGCGTCCGTCCACAGAGCCGGTGTCGACGGCTTCGTCGTCTACTCCGTGCCGGACGACGACCCGCACCTCGCCGCCGTGCTGGAGCGCCCCGTCCCGACCGTCGTCTGCGACCAGCCGGACCTCGGCACGGTCGACCGCGTCGGCATCGACGACCGCGGCGCGATGTACGAGCTCGCGAGGCACCTCATCGGCCTGGGCCACCGGCGCATCGGCGTCGTGTGCATGCGCCTGGCGCGCGACCGCAACGACGGCTTCGTGACGCCCGACCGCCAGCACGCCGCGCACTTCCACGTGCAGCGCAACCGCCTGTCCGGTCTCGCCGAGGCGTTCAGCGAGGCGGGCGTCGACTGGTCGCAGGTGCCGGTCGTCGAGCGCTTCGACCACAACATGGCCTCCGGCGCGTCCGGCGCCGCCCAGGTCCTCGACCGCGACCCGCAGGTCACCGCGCTGATCTGCACCTCGGACGTGCTGGCGCTCGGCGCGATGACCGAGGCGGCCCGCCGCGGCCTGCGCGTGCCGCACGACATCACCGTCACCGGGTTCGACGGCATCCGCGCCGGCGAGGAGGCCGGGCTCACGACGGTCCGCCAGCCGGTGCTGGAGAAGGGCCGCGCGGCGGGCAAGCTGCTGCTCGACGCGAGCGAGCGCTCGCGCCCGCGTTCGGTGAACCTCGCGACGGAGCTGATCATCGGCAAGACGTCGGCCGGTCCGCGCGGCGGTGCCGAGGAGCGCTGGTTCGGACCGTGAGGTCCTAGCGCTCCAGCCTGAAGACGACGGGTGAGCTGGTCCTCCCGGCCAGCTTCGCCACCAGCAGGTAGTCGCCCGGCCCGACCGGGTTGTGCGCTCCGCAGCCGGGCTGCGAGGTCGAGCCCGCCCACCGGGTGCCGTAGTTGAAGGCCTCCTTGGGCTGCATCACGCGCACCTCGTTGCCCACGGCCGACAGGCAGTGGTTGCTGGACCACAGCACGGTCGCGCCGTCCGCGGTCAGCACGGTCAGCTCGCGGTGCTGGCGCCCGATGTCCCTGATGCACGGCACCGGCCCGTTGTTGACGACGTCCATCGACAGTTCCGGCTGGTCACCGACCGTGTAGAAGGGCTTGTTGGCCTTCGCCACGACCCCGATCACGTCGTCCGGGCAGGCCTGCGGCGGTCCGGGCGGCGGTGGCGGCGGCGTGGTCTCCGTCGGCGAGGGCGGCGGTGTGGTCGACGAGGACGACGCGGCGGCGTTCTCGGCCATGCCCGGCGGCGGGTTGGACGACGACGCCGCGGCCGCGTTCGTGGGCTGCGCGGACTCGTCGTCCGACGAGAACATCCCGACGATCCAGATCACGAGCAGCAACGTGGCCAGCGCGGCACCGATCGCGGCGATGCGGCGGCGCCAGTACACCGTGGACGGGAGCGGACCTGTGGGCTCGATCACGGCCCCGAACGTAACGGCAGCCGATGGATTCCAGGCGTAGGCGAGCCTAGCTCGATCCGGTGAACGTGATATGGACCAGAAACCCCTTGTGAACGCGCACTAACTCCAGTTCCATCGCTTGGGGGTCCGCCGGTAGGCCATGGAGGTGTGTCATGACCGCGATCGACGAACTGCTCAAGCGGAACTACGAGCTCGGGAACGTGGTTCCCGGAGACCGTTCGTCCGCGAAGCCGTCCCTGCAGGTGGCAATTCTGACCTGCATGGACTCGCGCATCCGGGTGTTCGAGATCTTCGGTTTGAAGCAGGGCGAGGCGCACGTGCTGCGCAACGCGGGCGGGGTCGTCACCGACGACGCCATCCGCTCGCTGGCGCTGAGCCAGCGCAAGCTGGGCACGCGGGAGGTGCTGCTCGTGCACCACACGAACTGCGGCCTGGAGATGGTGACCGAGGACGACTTCAAGGACGAGCTGGAGGCCGACACGGGCCTGCGGCCGACCTGGGCCGTCGAGGCGTTCAAGGTCGTCGAGCAGAGCGTGCGCGGCTCGATGGCGCGGCTGCGGCGCAGCCCGTTCATCCCGCACACCGACAAGATCCGCGGGTTCGTCTACGACGTGCACACCGGTGAGCTGCGCGAGGTCCACGCGGCCGAGTCCGCCGCGGCCTGATCCTTCTCGCGTGAGGCCCCTTCCCGGCAGCGGGCAGGGGCCTTTGCGCTTGAATGGGCGGCGATGAATCACGAGTTGCTGCTGGGCTGGTGGGACACCGCGGCCCGCGACCTTCCGTGGCGCCGTCCCGAGTGCACGGCGTGGGGTGTGCTGGTCAGCGAGATCATGCTGCAGCAGACGCCGGTCTCCCGCGTGGAGCCGATCTGGCACGAGTGGCTGGCGAAGTGGCCGGTGCCGTCCGCGATGGCCGCGTCCTCCCAGGGCGAGGTGCTGCGCATGTGGGGCAAGCTCGGCTACCCGCGCCGTGCCCTGCGGCTGCACGAGGCCGCCACGGCCATCGCGCGCGACCACGGCGATGTGGTGCCGTCGGACGTGGAGACGCTCGAGTCGCTGCCCGGCATCGGCAGCTACACGGCCCGTGCGGTGGCCACGTTCGCGTACGGGCAGAAGTGCGCCGTCGTGGACACGAACGTCCGTCGGGTCGTCGCGCGCGCTGTGCACGGTGCCGGTGACGCCGGTCCACCGTCGACCAAGCGCGACCTCCGCGACGTCGAGGCGATCCTGCCTGAGGACCAGGAGGACGCCGCCGTGTTCTCGGCCGCGCTGATGGAGCTCGGTGCGTTGATCTGCACGGCCAAGAACCAGAAGTGCGCCGACTGCCCGTTGTACGCGGAGTGCGCGTGGCAGCTGGCCGGTCGGCCCGCCTATGCCGGGCCGGAGAAGAAGGTGCAGAAGTTCGCCGGCACCGACCGGCAGGTGCGGGGCCGGCTGCTGGACGTGCTGCGGGGAGCGCCGGGGCCGGTGCCGAAGATGCAGCTCGACATCGTCTGGAACGACATCACCCAGCGGGAGAAGTGCCTGGCCTCGCTGCTGGACGACGGCCTGGTCGAGCAGACGCGGGACGGGCTGTTCGCACTTCCCGGGGAGCACTGATGCACGCGCTGGTGGCGTTCTTCGACGCCGAGGCGGACGAGAAGGTCCGCGACCTGCAGCACCGCGTCGGCGGGAAGTTCAAGTACCCGCCGCACATCACCTACGCGCTGGCGAGCACCATCGGCCCCAAGGTCCGCAAGGAGCTGCGCGAGGACCTCGAACGCCTGTGGCTCCCCGACTTCTACCTCCACACCCTCAGCACCTTCTCCACCAGCGAGAACGTGCTGATGCTGGCCGCGGTGGTCGACACCGAGCTGCTGGCGGTCCACTCGGCGATCCACGACGTGCTGGCGGGCAAGGTCAAGAACCCGAGCGCCTACTACCTGCCGGGCAGCTGGGTCCCGCACTGCACGCTCGTCCACGACATCGGCGACGAGGCGATGAAGACGGCGTTCGCGCAGGTCTTCCCGGTCGAGCCGATCCGCGCGAAGGTCCGCGAGGTGTCGATCGTCGACACTCAGACCGGCGAGATCGACGTGCTCAAGAAGGCCTCCACGGCACCCCGGTAGACCCACGGCGCGCTGTCGTGCACGACGTGGCCCGCCTCCTCCACGTAGAGGTACTGGCCGTGCGAACGCCGGGCCGCCTCGGCCATCTGCCCCGGTAGCTGGCCGCCCCTGCCCGCCTCGATCACGAGCGACGGGCAGCGCACGGCGTCGATGAAGTCCCAGTACGCGCGCGTGCCCCAGTGGCCGGCGATCTCGTACAGGTCGTCCATCGACGCGATCAGGTGCCACCCGTCGGCGCGCTCCTCGAAGTACTCGGCGAACAGCGGTGCGCCGAAGTACTCCCTGATGTGCCCGAGCGACTGGAACGGCACCGGCCAGGCGTCGAAGAGCCACTTCCACTCGTCGACCGTGCGGCCGGAGTTGTCCGGGGCGAAGTCCTCGACCACAATCGCGCGCACCAGGTCCGGACGGGTCGCCGCGAGACACCACGCGTGCAGCCCGCCCATGGAGTGCCCGATCACCACAGCGGGCCCGAGGCCGAGCTCCTCGATCGCCGCGGCGGCGTCGGCGACGAAGTCCTCGGTGCGGAACGGTCCCCGCTGCGGGTTGCGGCCGTGCCCGCGCTGGTCCAGCGCGACCACGCGGCCGAACGGCCTGAGCCACTGCGCGACGGGCCACCAGGCGGTGGCCCTGCTCATCAGGCCGTGCAGGAGCAGCACGCCGTGACCCGTTCCGCCGAACTCCACCACCGACACAGGGATGATTAACGCATGAAGGCCCGCCCGTACCTGATCGCCCTGGTGTTGATCGTGCTCGTCGCCGGTCTGCTCGTCGTGTTCAGAACGCCGGGCGGCGACCCGGACCAGCCGCGCCGGGAGACGTCACCGCAGGCCGCCGTGGAGGCCGGTGCGGGTGCGGGCGACGCCTACTACCCGACCGACGGCAACAGCGGCTACGACGTGACGCTCTACGACCTCGCGATCACCTACGACCCGGAGTCGAAGCAGCTCGACGGCGTCGCGACCATCACGGCGACCGCCTCGGACGACCTGTCGCGGTTCAACCTCGACCTGGAGGGCCTGAAGGTCAGCGAGGTGAAGGTCGGCGACCAGCCGGCGAAGTTCGCCACCGAGGGCGACCACGAGCTGGTGATCACGCCCGCCGCGCCGCTCGCCAAGGGCAAGCCGTTCACCACCGTCATCACCTACGGCGGCAAGCCCACGACGATCAACGACGCCTCGCTCGGCCGCAGCGGCTGGCAGATCTCGTCGACCGGCGGCGCCTTCGCCGCGGGCCAGCCGCACTCCGCGACGACCTGGTTCCCCGCCAACGACACCCCGCGCGACAAGGCGGCCCTGAAGGTCTCGGCCCGCGTCCCCGACGGCTGGACGGCGATCTCGAACGGCCTGGAGAGCCCGCCGAAGCGCGACGGCGGCTGGACGACGTTCACGTGGACCGAGGAGACGCCGCTCGCGACCTACCTGGCGACCGTCGCGATCGACAAGTTCGAGATCGTGCGCTCGAAGCTGCCCAACGGCACGCCGGTGGTCGACGCGTACGCGCCCGGCACGTCCGCCTCGAAGAAGCCGATCCAGTCGCAGCTGCCGGAGATCCTGGCGTACCTGGAGACGAAGTTCGGCCCGTACCCGCAGCGCGCGGCCGGCGGCATCTGGGTGGCCGACCAGATCGGGTTCTCGCTGGAGACGCAGACCAGGCCGATCTACGCGTCGTGGGCGGACCTCGAGACCGTGGTGCACGAGAACGCCCACCAGTGGTTCGGCGACTCGGTGTCGTTGCAGAACTGGGCGGACATCTGCCTGAACGAGTGCCTCGCGTCGTACTCGCAGTGGCTGTGGATGGAGAAGGACGGCACGAACCTCGACGAGCGCTACCGCGGCCGGGTCGAAGAGCTGCGCGGCCGGACGTCGTTCTGGGCGCCGAAGCTCTACGACATGGGCAGGGGCAACGAGTTCCGGGGCGTCTACGACAAGGGCATCATGGCGATGCACGCGCTGCGCAAGCAGGTCGGTGACGACGTGTTCTTCAAGGCCCTGCAGTCGTGGACGGCGAAGCACCGCGACGCGAACGCCTCGTGGCCGGAGTTCGAGAACCACTTCAAGGAGGCGTCCGGGCAGGACCTGACCGCGTTCTTCAAGGCGTGGTTCCACGACTCGGGCATCCCGGACGACCAGTACCTGCTGCCTGCCGGCGTGCGGCGCTAGTGTTGGTCGCATGGCAGTCGTGAAGATCAACGCGATCAAGGTCCCCGAGGGCAACGGTCCCGAGCTCGAGAAGCGGTTCGCCGCCCGTCTCGGCGCGGTCGACGGCGAGCCCGGCTTCCTCGGCTTCGAGCTGCTGCGGCCGGTCGCGGGCGAGGACCGCTACTTCGTCGTCACGCACTGGGAGACGCACGAGGACTTCGTGGCGTGGCGCGACGGCCAGGCCGGTGCGGCCGCGCACTCCGGTGAGCGCGCCCGGCCCGTGTCGTCCGGTGCCGACCTGCTGGAGTTCGAGGTCGTGCTGGGGAGCAAGCCCCAGCAGTGATCGACGAGGCCTACGACAGAGCCGCCGAGCTGATCGCCGGCGCGGACGCCGTGCTCGTCTGCGCCGGTGCCGGCATCGGCGTCGACTCGGGTCTGCCCGACTTCCGCGGCACCGAGGGCTTCTGGCGTGCCTACCCGCCCTACGAGCGGCTCGGGCTGAAGTTCGAGGAGATCGCCGATCCGGTGCACTTCGCAGACGATCCCGCGCTGGCCTGGGGTTTCTACGGCCACCGGCTGCACCTCTACCGCGACACCGTGCCGCACGAGGGGTTCGAGATCCTGCGGTCGTGGGGTGCGCGCGTGTTCACGTCCAACGTGGACGGCCAGTTCCAGCAGGCGGGCTTCACCGACGTCGCCGAGGTCCACGGGTCGATCCACCACGTGCAGTGCGTCGAACCGTGCACTGACGAGATCTGGGAGTGCGAGTTCGACGTCTCCGTGGATCCGGAGTCGATGCGGGCGGTCGGCGAGCTGCCGTCGTGCCCGCACTGCGGCGGCTTGGCGCGGCCCAACATCCTGATGTTCGGCGACTGGGGCTGGGTGCCGCACCGCAGCCAGGCGCAGCTCGACGCGCTGAACAAGTGGCGGCGGACGCGGCGGAACCTGGTCGTCGTCGAGATCGGCGCCGGGACCGCGGTGCCGACCGTGCGGCGGCAGGCGGAGCTCGCCAGCGCGGCGAACGGGGCGTTGGTCAGGATCAACGTCCGCGAGCCCGACGTCCGCCACGGCCGGGGCGTCTCGCTGCCGGTCGGAGCCCTCGAAGCCCTCAGAGCCTTGGCACGACGAACTGCGTGACGACGGCCCGGTGGTCGCTGCCGGGCACGTCGAACACGTCGACCGTGTCGACCAGGATCTTCGAGTCCACCAGCACGTGGTCGATCGTGACCGGCGGCGGCCAGATCCCGCCCTTGCTGGGCCAGGTGTGGATCAGGCCCTTGCCGACCTGGTCGGCGGCGTCCACGTAGCCCTTGTTCAGCAGCCGCGTGAGGCCGACGTGGTCGAGCGTCGCGTTGAAGTCGCCGGCGAGCACCCTGATCGCGCCGGTCGAGTCGGGCGCGGGCAGCCCGGCCAGCTCCCGCTGCCACGCCTCCGGCCCCTCGGTGACGACCGGCGGCAGCGGGTGCACCGAGACGACCTCGATGTCCTTGCCCGGCAGGTCCACGAGCGCCGCGGCCTGCTGCAACGTGCCCGGCGGGGTCAGGTTGCGCTGCGTGAGCGGGTACCGCGAGGCGATGCCGCTGCCCGACCCGCCCGGCTCGTCGAGGAACACGCGGTGCGGCAGCACCTGGTCGAGACCGGCGCGTTGCAGGTCGCGCACCATCTCCGGGGTCAGCTCCTGCATGGCGAGGACGTCGACCCCGCGCACCCGGACCTCCCGCAGGAGGGCCTCGGCGTCCGCGATGCCCGTGAGCAGGTTGGAGGTCATCAGCCGGACCTGCTGCCCCACCCCGTTGGGTCGCGCGTCGGGGAACGCCCGCGGCGCCACGTTCGCGACGAGCACGACCGCCACCAGCGTCATCGTCAGCCCGACGACCCATCTGCGGCGGAACAGCGCGAACAGCCCGATGAGCAGCCCGGCGGCGGTGATGTACGGGATCAGCGACGTCGCGGCGATCATGTAGCGGTTGCCGTCGATGCCGAGCAGCCGGACCATCGCCGCCGCGACGAACAGCATCGCGCACACGACCAGCAGGAACGTGGCGAACCCGTTCTTGCGCGGCTTCACCTCGGTGGTCACCACGCCGTGCAGTCTCGCCGAGCGCTCGTCAGTCTCCGGTGTGGTCCCCACGATTGAGGGACGGTTGGCACGGGTTTCTCGTTGCCTGTCCGGGAATTGTCAGACCCCTCAGCCATGCTGGTCCCACACCGACCTCAGGGGGACCAGTGGGAGCCAAGGACTGGATGCTGTTCTACGCGTCCGACGACGTGAGCAAGGTCCTGCGCGCATCGCCGCAGATCGACCGCGAGGCCACAAAGGCCCTGGTCGAACGCCTGTACCCGTCTTCTGACCTCCGCCCGATCGCCGACGGCAGCCTCGACAGCGCCAACCCGCCGGAGGGCGAGGTCTACGCCGCCGTCTACCCCGGCCTCTCGATCGTGTGCACCTGGGACGCGGCGGGCGACGCCCCGACCGACCTGCCGCAACGCTTCGTCCGCGAGGCCGCCGGCCGCACCCTGTACCTGCACGCCATGCACAGCGTCGTCGACTTCTTCGCCTACGCGATCTGGGAGCCGGACGGCTCGGTGCGCCGCTCGTTCAGCCTCTCCCCGGACAGCGGCGTGATCGAGGACATCGGCACACCCCTGCCGTTCGAGGAGAAGTACCTGGCAGGCGACCCGGAGTTCCTCCAGTACCTGGGCCCCGACGACGACTACCCGTTCCGCTTCCACCCGCTCGAACTGGGCGAGGCGGCGCTGCGGACGCTGTTCGGGTTCACCTACGAGGGCGTGTGGGAGGAGGACGACCCGGACCTGGAGGAGATCGTGCTGGCGGGCTACGCCCTGAGCTGAGCCCGCGGGATCGCGGCGCCGGGGTCGCGGCATGGGATCGCGTGGCGGTGGCCGTCGCGCGCCGGATCGCGTGGCCGGCACGTCCGACGCGAGGCCGGGCAACCCCGGCGATCGCGCCGTCCAGCCCAGCCGGAGCGGCGTGGCCGCCCTCGAGCGGCCTGAACGAGCACTGCCGCGCACCCATGACCAGCAGCCGCCTGGGCGGCACGAGACCGGACACCCGCAGCGATCACGTCGGCCGGCCCCGGTGGGCACAGCGCTGCCGTCATCTGTCGCGTCCGTCGGCCAGCCCAGCCCGGAATGGCGCGGCCGTCCTCGGCCACGTCGGCCAGCCCAGCGGCTCAGCCATCCTCGATCGCAGCCCCGCACGCACCGCTGCCGCATACCCACGACTCAACCGCCGACCACCCCCGGACCAAGCGCGGCCACCGCCCGCCCACCGAACGACAACGGCCCCCGGACCAGAAGTCCGGGGGCCGCTCTCAACTGCCTAGCAGGTCACTCCGCGTCGTTCGCCGGGGCGTCCTGCGGCTCGACGGCCGCGGGGGCCGCGAGCTCGACCGGCGGGGCGTCCGGCACGCGGTTCGGCTTGGCCTCGCCGCGGAAGACGAACTTCGCCTTGTCGTGGTCCTCGGACACGCCGTCCCAGCCCTCGATGTCGGTGATGATGATCTGGCCCGGCTGGAGTTCGCCGAACAGGATCTTCTCCGACAGCTGGTCCTCGATCTCGCGCTGGATCGTGCGGCGCAGCGGGCGGGCGCCCAGCACCGGGTCGAACCCGCGCTTCGCGAGCAGGGCCTTGGCCCTGTCGGTCAGCTCGAGAGCCATGTCCTTGTTCTTCAGCTGCGTCTCGACGCGGGCGATCATCAGGTCCACCATCTTGATGATCTCGTCCTGAGTCAGCTGGTGGAAGACGATGATGTCGTCGATGCGGTTGAGGAACTCGGGGCGGAAGTGCTTCTTCAGCTCGTCGTTGACCTTGTTCTTCATGCGCTCGTAGTTGGACGCGCCGTCCTGACCCGAGGTGAAGCCGAGGCCCACTGCCTTGCTGATGTCCGACGTGCCCAGGTTGGACGTGAAGATGATGACGGTGTTCTTGAAGTCCACCGTCCGGCCCTGACCGTCGGTCAGGCGGCCGTCCTCCAGCACCTGGAGCAGCGTGTTGTAGACCTCCTGGTGGGCCTTCTCGATCTCGTCGAAGAGCACGACGGAGAACGGCTTGCGGCGCACCTTCTCGGTGAGCTGGCCGCCCTCTTCGTAGCCGACGTAACCGGGAGGGGCACCGAAGAGCCGCGACGCGGTGTAGCGGTCGTGGAACTCGCCCATGTCGATCTGGATGAGCGCGTCGTCGTCGCCGAACAGGAAGTTCGCCAGCGCCTTCGAGAGCTCGGTCTTACCGACACCGGACGGGCCGGCGAAGATGAACGAGCCGGAGGGGCGCTTCGGGTCCTTCAGACCGGCGCGGGTGCGGCGGATCGCCTTCGACACGGCCTGGACCGCGTCGACCTGGCCGATGATCCGCTTGTGCAGCTCGTCCTCCATGCGGAGCAGACGCGTGGTCTCCTCCTCGGTGAGCTTGAACACCGGGATGCCGGTCCAGTTGGCGAGGACCTCGGCGATCTGCTCGTCGTCGACCTCCGCGACGACGTCCAGGTCACCGTCCTTCCACTGCTTCTCCCGCTCGGCCTTCTGGCCCAGGAGCTGCTTCTCCGCGTCACGCAGCTTCGCCGCGCGCTCGAAGTCCTGCGCGTCGATCGCGGACTCCTTGTCGCGACGCACGTCGGCGATCTTCTCGTCGAACTCGCGCAGGTCCGGCGGCGCGGTCATCCGGCGGATGCGCATCCGCGCACCGGCCTCGTCGATGAGGTCGATCGCTTTGTCCGGCAGGAACCGGTCGTTGATGTACCGGTCGGCCAGCGTGGCGGCGGCGACCAGCGCGGAGTCGGTGATCGAGACGCGGTGGTGCGCCTCGTACCGGTCGCGCAGGCCCTTGAGGATCTCGATGGTGTGCTCGAGCGACGGCTCGCCCACCTGGATCGGCTGGAAGCGGCGCTCCAGCGCGGGGTCCTTCTCGACGTGCTTGCGGTACTCGTCGAGCGTGGTGGCACCGATCGTCTGCAGCTCACCGCGAGCGAGCATCGGCTTGAGGATCGAGGCCGCGTCGATCGCGCCCTCGGCCGCACCCGCACCGACGAGCGTGTGGATCTCGTCGATGAACAGGATGATGTCGCCGCGCGTGCGGATCTCCTTGAGGACCTTCTTCAGGCGCTCTTCGAAGTCACCGCGGTAGCGCGAGCCCGCGACCAGCGAGCCGAGGTCGAGCGTGTAGAGCTGCTTGTCCTTGAGCGTCTCGGGCACCTCGCCCTTGACGACCATCTGCGCCAGTCCCTCGACGACGGCGGTCTTGCCGACGCCGGGCTCGCCGATGAGGACCGGGTTGTTCTTGGTGCGGCGGGACAGCACCTGCATGACCCGCTCGATCTCCTTGGTGCGCCCGATGACCGGGTCGAGCTTGCCCTCCCGCGCCGAGGCGGTGAGGTTGCGCCCGAACTGGTCCAGCACCAGGGACGAGGACGGCGTGCCCTCGCCACGACCCGGCGACTCCGACGAACCCTTCTCCGTCGAGTAGCCGGACAGCAGCTGCAGCACCTGCTGCCGCACCCTGTTGAGGTCGGCGCCGAGCTTCACGAGGACCTGGGCGGCGACGCCCTCGCCCTCGCGGATCAGGCCGAGCAGGATGTGCTCGGTGCCGATGTAGTTGTGGCCGAGCTGAAGCGCCTCACGCAGTGAGAGCTCCAGGACCTTCTTCGCACGGGGGGTGAAGGGGATGTGTCCACTCGGGGCCTGCTGGCCCTGGCCGATGATCTCTTCGACCTGCTGGCGGACGCCCTCCAGCGCAATCCCCAACGACTCGAGCGCCTTGGCGGCGACACCTTCACCCTCGTGGATCAGACCCAGGAGGATGTGCTCGGTGCCGATGTAGTTGTGGTTGAGCATCCGTGCCTCTTCTTGGGCAAGGACAACCACCCGCCTCGCGCGGTCGGTGAACCTCTCGAACATTCGCACTCCCTGACTGCTGCGTCGGCGGTCCTCGGCTCCACCGATCTACCCTGGTGAGCGCGGCACCGTGGCTCCACTGTAGTGGGCGGTACCGAGGCCTGTGGTTCCCGTCAGCGGCCAGCCGCCTCCGGAAAACCCTGACACCGGCATCAACGCAGGTCGGGAGCAACGGATTCCACAGATCGGGCGATGTCCGCTGAGCGCGAACAACCCGCGGCCGAGCGATACTCCTGTGACCGGGACCACCTGAACGCGCACTCACGGGCCAACTCTGGGTAAGGTTAGGCAAGCCTCATGCCCATGAGATTGGACTAGCGCGTTGACCGTACCGGCGAGGGTCTCACAGCAGAACCCGCGTGCGCTCACGCCTTTGGCCCAATCCATCGCGCGCCTGAACACCGGCTCCGACATCCGCTTCGGCATGCAGTCCGACGACTGGACCATCTGCTCCGAACTGCTGGCCGAACCGTCCCGCTTCGACCTGTGGCGCAAGGACCTGGCCGAGTGGATGGTCGAGCAGTACGGCGAGTCCGACGACAGGGCCACCGCCGGCTACATCATGGGCTGGTACCTGCACCAACCGGCCTACCTGGCAGGCCTGCTCTTCCACACGGCCCGCCGAGTCCCCTCGCTCAAGCCGAGGGACATGGCCTTCCACCTGGCCACCGACGGCCGCCCCCACCCGGACGGCATCGCCCTCTTCTCGGACGAGTTCACCTGCCTACCGGACGACCCGGCCTCCAACCACCCGGCAGCCACGGTCGTCGCCAACGAAGCGGCCCTGGCCGCCGTCCTACGCGCCCGCTACGCGGCCCACGCAGCCCAGTTCGTGGCCTCCTTCGGCCAGGTGGTCCGCTTCGGCCGCCGCCAACTCTGGGCAGCCGCCACGGACATGCTCGAATACGCCCCCTGGGCAGCCGGCCGCCTCCTGGGCGACGAGAACGCGGGCGTCACGGACGCCGCTCTGATCCTCCCGGAGAAGATCGAGCCCTTCGTAGCGGCCTCGAGCCTCCACTTCACCGACGAGGGCTGGAAGCGCAAGCGCAACAGCTGCTGCTTCCACTACGTGCTCCCCAACGCAGAGCCGTGCACGGCCTGCCCGCGCACCTGCAACAACAGGTAGCGAAGCCGAAGGCGAGCAGGGGCGACGGCGAAGCCGAGCTGCTTGAAACGAAGGTTCCGGTGGGTCCCCGTCACGAGTCGTGCCACAGCTCTCGCTGCAACGAGGTAGGGGTGTCAAGCGGGCAAACCTTTCTCCCCCTTTACACCCCCCCCCCCTCTTT
>NZ_JBHYGW010000015.1:0-195927 GCF_042738015.1 Lentzea sp. NPDC059081 | reverse complement strand
CTGTTGGTTTCCTTCCAAGGTTGTTGCGAAATCTTTTGGGGGAAGGGGTGGGGGGTGTCAAGCGGGCACGCTTTTCGCCCGCTTGACACCCCTACCTCGTTGTGGCCAGCTCCTGGCGCGGCTTGTGACGGGGACCCACCCGAACCGCACCACCTACGCAACGGGCGGCCGCCCAGCACAAACAGGCGTGCCATCAACCCGCTGGGGGCGCGGTACCCCCTGATCAGATTGGCGGGGGTTTGGGGGCAGCGCCCCCAGGTGGAAGCACGCAACAGAACCCGCCGCCCGCAACAGGGGAACGGAACCGGAACTAAGAAACCCGGTGCCGAGACCCAACAGGCACAACAAGCGGAGTCCCGGAAACCGGATCCTCCACAACCCGAGCATCCAACCCGAAAACATCCAACAACAGAGCCTCGGTCAACACCTCACCAGGCGCCCCCTGCGCCACAATCCGCCCACCCCGCATGGCGACGATGTGATCCGCATACCGAGCCGCCAGGTTCAGGTCGTGCAACACCATCACCACAGTCCGCCCCAACGACGAATGCAGCTCCTGCACCAGATCCAGCACGTCGATCTGATGAGCAAGATCCAAATAGGTGGTCGGCTCGTCCAACAGCAACAAATCGGTCCCCTGGGCCAGAGCCATGGAGATCCAAGCCCGCTGCCGCTGCCCACCGGACAACTCGTCGACAGTCCGCTCAGCGAGATCGGAAATCCCGGTCATCGCCAGAGCGGCATCAACGGCAGCAGCATCCTCAGAGGACCACTGCCGGTACCAGGCCTGATGCGGATGCCGACCCCGAGCAACCAGATCGGCGACGGTGAGCCCTTCAGGAGCAGAAGGCGACTGGGGCAACATCCCCAACACCCGAGCCACCTCCCGCGAAGGCAGCCGGTCGATCGCCTTCCCGTCCAGCAACACCGCACCGGACCGGGCAGGCAACAACCTCCCCAAAGCCTTCAACAGGGTCGACTTCCCGCACCCGTTGGGCCCGATCACAGCCGTGACAGTCCCACCGACCACGGACAAGTCGAGGGTGTCGACGACCAGCCGCTCCCCATAACCCACCGACAGCGAAGAAGCCTCAAGACGCACACTCATACCCGCGCCTCCCGGCGACTCCGAACCAGCAGGTACATCAGATAGGGCGCCCCGAGCACAGCCGTGACCACCCCGACCGGCAGCTCGGTGCGATAAACCGTCCGAGCCAACAGGTCGGACAACATCACGAGCACACCACCGAGAACCGCGGACCCGAACAACGGCGGCTGCGCAGTCCCGGCAAGACGCAAAGCGATCTGCGGCGTGGCCAGAGCAACGAACGCGATCGGCCCAGCAGCGGCCGTGGCCACCGAGGCCAGCACGATCGCCACCACGATCAGGAACGACCGCGCCCGGTTCACCCGCACCCCGAGCCCGCGCGAGGTCTGGTCGTCGAACTGCAGCGCCCCGAGCACGTGCCCGCCGACCAGGGCGACGGGAACCAGCACCACCAGCGCCAACGCGACGGGCACGACGTGCTCCCACCCGCGCCCGTTCAGCGACCCGGTGATCCACACCATCGCCCGCCCGGCGTCCAGCACGTCGCCGACGGTCAGCAGGTAGTGCGTGAAGTTGGCGGCCACGGCGGTGATGCCGATGCCGACCAGCACCATCCGGAAGCCCTCGATCCCCTGCCGCCACGCCAGCGCGTACACGAGCAGCCCGGCGGCCAGGCCCCCGGCGAGACCGGCCAGCGGGAGCCCGACCGACGCCGCCGACCCGGTCACCACCCCCAGCGAGCCGCCGAACGTGATCACCGAGACGGCTCCGGCGCCGGCGCCCCACGTGACGCCGAGGATGTCCGGCGAGGCCAGCGGGTTGCGCACGATCGCCTGGAAGATCGCCCCGGACAGGCCCAGGGCGGCGCCGACGAGCAGGCCGGTCAGCGCGCGGGGCATCCGCAGCTCGGTCACCACGAACTGGTCGCGCCGCGTGCCGCCGCCGAACAGGGTGTCGACCACCTGCGCCACCGTCAGCGGGAAGTCGCCGATCATGATGTCGACGACGAACACCGCCGCCAGCAGCACCAGCGCCACCCCGACGACCACCAGGGGCCGCGGCCGCAGGCGGAACGACGCTGCGCCCACCCGGAGAGCGGGTTTGCGGGCCGTCGGAGGAGCCGTGTCGAGGGCGGTCAAATCTTCACCAGCTTCTTGCGGCGCACCAGGTAGATGAAGAACGGCGCGCCGATCAACGCCATCATCACGCCGACCTCCACTTCCGACGGGCGGGCGACCACGCGGCCGACGATGTCCGCGAACAGCAGCAGGATCGCGCCGACCAGCGCCGAGAACGGCAGCAGCCAGCGGTAGTCCGGGCCGGTGAACGCGCGTGCCACGTGCGGCACCACCAGGCCGATGAACCCGATGGGCCCACACGCCGCGACGGCGCCGCCCACCAACAACGTGATGGCGAAGATGCCCAGCGACCTGGTCGCCTTCACGCGCACGCCCAGCGACGTGGCCACGTCCTCGCCCAGCGACAGCGCGTTGAGGCCCGGCGCGTTGAACGCCGCCACGACCAGGCCGACGAACAGGAACGGCAGCACCTGCCACAACACCGTCAGGTCGCGGCCGGCGATCCCGCCGATCTGCCAGAACCGGAACGCGTCGAGCGACTGCTGGTCGAGCAGCACGATCGCGGACACCAGGCCGTGCATCAGTGCGGAGACGGCGGCACCGGCCAGCGCGAGCGTCACCGGCGACGGGCCGCCCCGGCCGGCAGACCCGAGCAGGAACACGACGACGCTCGCGATCATCGCTCCGGCGAAGGCGAACCAGATGTAGCCGACCAGCGAGTCCACGCCGAGCAGGAAGATCGAGAGCACGACGGCCAGCGCCGCGCCGTTCGTGACGCCGAGGATGCCCGGATCGGCGATCGGGTTGCGCGTGTGGCCCTGCATGAGGGCGCCGCCGACGCCCAGCGCGACGCCGACGACGATGCCGATCAACGTCCGCGGGATCCGCAGCTCGCGGATCACCACGTCGTCCTCGGTCCCGGTCGGCGTGAAGAGGCCGTGCCAGACGCCGGACAGCGCGATCTCCTTGGAACCGATCGCGATGCTCGCCAGCGCCACGACCGCCAGCACGGCCAGCAGGAAGAGCAGGCCGAACGACCTACGACCCAAGGCCCACCCTCCTAGCTGCGACGAAGTCAGGTAAGCCTAACCGAATCACCGCAGGACACCGACGGGCGGCCGCGCGGTTCCGATCACAACCGGGAAGACGTGAAGAAGATCAGCGCACAATGTGAACAACGTCGCGATGTCGTTTGGACCGGGTTCGTTCACGGACCAGTTCACCGGCCGGTGGTTGCGCAGTCACTCGAATAGCACGAAGGGGTTCCGGGGAAGATTCCCCGGAACCCCTTCGTGATTCAGCGAATTTCAGCCCTGCTGGTGGTACGCGTCGAGCACCTCGGCCGGGATGCGACCCCGGTCGGACACCTTCATGCCCTGCTTGCGCGCCCACTCGCGAATGGCCTGGTTCTGCTCGCGGTCCGCCGAAGCCGGACGCGCCTTCACACCGGCCGGACGACCGGGACCAAGACGCTTGCGGCCACCTGCACGACGTGCACTTCCCACGAAGTCGGCCAACGCGTCGCGAAGTTTGCCCGCATTACCCGAGGAAAGGTCGATCGTGTAGGCGACACCATCCAGTCCGAACTCGACGGTCTCCTCAGCAGTGGAACCGTCCAGATCGTCGACGAGGGTCACGGTGACCTTCTGCGCCATGCGTATCCTCCAGGACCCCGAATGCGCGGTCACCCGCGTCGCCAACTAAAGCCTTCTGCGAGGCAGGTTAGCGCACGGGTGCCGCATTGCACCTATCGACATCCGGAAAGTTACTCATTCAGGGCGAACGAGCGGGAACAAGATGGTCTCCCGGATACCCAGGCCCGTGAGGGCCATCAGGAGGCGATCGATACCCATTCCGACGCCACCACTCGGTGGCATTCCGTACTCCAGTGATCGCAGAAAGTCTTCGTCGATCGGCATCGCCTCGTGGTCACCGGCGGCGGCAAGACGGGCCTGCGCTTCCAGGCGTTCCCGCTCGATCACGGGGTCCACCAGTTCGGAGTAACCCGTTCCCAGTTCGAATCCGCGGACGTACAGATCCCACTTTTCCGCGACACCCGGCTTGGTGCGGTGTTGCCTGGTCAGCGGCGACGTCTCCACCGGGTAGTCACGTACGAACGTCGGCGCGTACAACGTGTCGCAGACGAGGTGCTCCCACAGTTCCTCGACCAGCTTGCCGTGACCGAACTTGGGGTTCACCTCAAGTTCGTGGCGGTCACAAAGCTTGCGCAGGACCTCCGCCGGCGTCTCGGGCGTGATTTCCTCACCAACCGCTTCGGACAACGACTCGTAGATGCTGAGCGTCGTCCATTCACCCGAGAGGTCGTACTCGCTGCCGTCCGCCAACGTGACGATCTGAGAACCCGTCACCGCTTCCGCGGCTTCCTGGATGAGCTCACGCGTGAGTACCGCGTTCGAGTCGTACGTGGCGTAGGCCTCGTAGTACTCCAACATCGAAAACTCGGGCGAATGCGACGAGTCCACACCTTCGTTGCGGAAGTTGCGGTTGATCTCGAACACCTTCTCGATGCCGCCGACGACGCAGCGCTTCAAGTACAGCTCCGGCGCGATGCGCAGGAACAGGTCGATGTCGAGCGCGTTCGAGTGCGTGATGAACGGACGCGCGCTCGCACCTCCCTGCAGCGTCTGCAACATCGGCGTCTCGACTTCGAGGAATCCACGACGGTGGAACGAGTCGCGCAGAGAACGAACCACGTTCGCACGGGTCCGAACAGTGTCACGCGCGGTCGGCCGCAGGATCAGGTCGACGTATCGCTGACGAATGCGGGTTTCCTCGCCGAGTTCCTTGTGCGCGACCGGCAACGGGCGCAGCGACTTCGACGTCAGCTGCCATCCGTCGGCCATCACGGAAAGTTCTCCGCGGCGCGAGCTGATGACCTCGCCGTGCACGAAAACGTGGTCACCGAGGTCGACGTCGGTCTTCCACTCGGAAAGCGCTTCTTCACCCACACCGGCGAGGCTCAGCATCGCCTGCAGTTCCGTGCCGTCGCCTTCGCGCAACGTCGCGAAGCACAGCTTTCCGGTGTTGCGCAGGAACATGATCCGGCCGGTCACGCCGACGACCTGGCCGGTCTGCGTGTCGGGCTCGAGCTCGGGGTGTGCTTCGCGGATCTCGCGCAACGTGTGCGTGCGCGCGACCTCGACGGGATAGGGCTCCTTACCGGAAGCGAGCAGCCGCGCACGCTTTTCCCGGCGCACGCGCATCTGCTCTGGCAGGTCTTCTTCGCTGGTCACAGGGCCTTGCTTCGGCTGCTCACTCACGCCGAGAAGGGTACGGAAGTGCTCAGGAGCAAGGCGAACCGGATACCCCGGCCCAATCGCGACGCCCTAAGTTGGACGGATGGATCTACACGCGAGGCGAGCGGACTCGTTCGGCGCGCAGGCGGAGGCCTACGCCGAACACCGGCCTGACTATCCCGTGGCGGCGATCCGGTGGGCGCTGGAGCCCCTGGGCGCGGACGAGCCGCTGGACGTGCTCGACCTGGCCGCCGGCACCGGCAAGCTGACCGCGGGACTGGTCGCGGAAGGACACCGCGTCACGGCCGTGGAGCCGAACGAGCAGATGCTTTCCGAACTGGTGCGCCGAGTGCACGACGTGCGCGCACTGCCCGGACACGCCGAACACATCCCCGTCCCCGACAACACGATCGACGCCGTCTTCGTCGGCACCGCGTTCCACTGGTTCGACCAGGAGAAGGCACTCCCGGAGATCGCCCGCGTGTTGCGCCCCGGCGGCGTGCTCGCGGCGATGTGGACGGAGCCGGACCAGGACGTCGAGTGGCTGGCCGAGCTCGAACTGGTATCGGCGAGCAGCGTCGAGTCCCAGCGCGGCAACCCCGCGAGCGTCGTGGAGCACCCGTCGTTCGGTGCGGTGGAGCACGAGGTGTTCCCGCACTCGCACCGCAGGAGCTCGCCGGAAGCGGCCGTCGCCTGGATCAACACGCACTCGCGCATGCTCGTCATCGAGGACGAGGAGCGCGCGGCGATCAACGACAAGATGCTCGCGTTCCTCCGCGACCGGCCGGAGACGTCGAACGGGCCGTTCGACGTCCCCCTGCGCGCGGAGATCTTCCGGATGGTCCGCGCTAGCGAGTAGGCATGTTGCGCTCGAAGACGAGCCGCAGCCCCAGCAGAGTCAGGTCGGGCACGTGGTGCGCGATCGTCGAGGACTCGGAGACGACCAGCGGGGCGAGCCCGCCCGTGGCGATCACCGTCACGGAACCGGGGTCGGTCTGCTGGAGCTCCTCGGTGATCTTGCGCACCAGCCCGTCCACCTGGCCGACGAACCCGTAGACGATGCCGGACTGCAGGCACTCCACGGTGTTCTTGCCGATCACGTTGCGCGGCTTGATCAGCTCGACCTTGCGCAGCTGCGCGGCGCGGGCGGCCAGCGCGTCGACCGAGATCTCGATGCCGGGCGCCAGCGCGCCGCCGAGGAACTCGCCGCGCGACGAGATCACGTCGAGGTTCGTGGACGTGCCGAAGTCGACCACGACGCACGAGGTCGAGTAGAGGTGGTGCGCGGCCAGTGTGTTGATCACACGGTCCGAGCCCACCTCCTTCGGGTTGTCGACGAGCAGCGGCACACCGGTCTTCACGCCCGGCTCCACCAGCACCTTCGGCACGGAGTCGTAGTAGCGGCCGAGCATCACGCGGAGCTCGCGCAGCACCGCGGGCACGGTGGACAGCGCGGAGATGCCGGTGATCTTGTCGGCGTACTCGCCGAGCAGGCCGCGCATGGTCAGCGCGAGCTCGTCGGCGGTCATCCTGGCGTCGGTGCGCATCCGCCAGTCGCGCACGAGCGGGGCCGAGTCGCCGACCCCGTCGTAGAGACCGAGCACGATGTTGGTGTTGCCGACGTCGATGGCGAGCAGCACGGTGTGTTCCTCAGTTCTCGGTCTTGATCAGCGCGTCCAGCGCGGTCGCCTCAACGGTCTCAGACGACAGCGCGCTCGTGGAGCCGTTCACGAGACCGGAGCCCTCCGGGGCATGCGCGGGGTCGGAACCGAGGTCGACGACCTTGTTGTCCGCGTCCACGAACACGACCCGCGGCTTGTACGTCCGCGACTCGGCGTCGTCCATCTGCCCGTACGCGATGAGGATCACGATGTCGCCGGGGTGCACGAGGTGCGCCGCCGCGCCGTTGATGCCCAGCACGCCGGTGCCGCGCTCGCCGGGGATGACGTAGGTCTCCAGCCGCGCGCCGTTGGTGACGTCGACGATGGCGACCTGTTCGCCCGCCAGCAGGTCGGCGGCCTCCATCAGGTCCTCGTCCACCGTCACCGAGCCGACGTAGTGCAGGTCGGCCTGCGTCACGGTGGCGCGGTGGATCTTGGACTTCAGCATCGTGCGGAACATGGCATCCCCCTACTCGTCGCCTTCGCCGAGCAACACCGCGATGTTGTCGATCAGGCGGGTGGAACCGACGCGTGCCGCGACCAGCAGCCGTGCGTCGCCGTTCTCCGGCGCGGGACCGAGGTCGACCCCGCGCAGCTCCAGGTAGTCCAGCTCGACGTCCGGCACCTGCGCCAGCACGTCGTGCGCGGCCTTGAGCACCGCGTCGGCGCCCTGCGACGACACGTGCGCGCCGGCGGTCAGCGCGGCCGACAGCGTCACGGCGTGGTGGCGCTGCTCCGGCGTCAGGTAGGCGTTGCGCGAGGACAGCGCGAGACCGTCGTGCTCGCGAACGGTCGGCACGCCGACGACGTCCAGCGGGAAGTTCAGGTCGCGCGCCATCTTGTGGATGAGCTGGAGCTGTTGGTAGTCCTTCTGCCCGAACACCGCGTACGTGGGCTGCACGATGTTGAACAGCTTCGACACCACGGTCAGCACGCCCGCGAAGTGGCCGGGACGCGACGCGCCCTCCAGCTCGTCGCCCAGCGGACCGGGGTGCACGGTGACCTGCGCGCCTTCCGGGTACATGTCCTCGGCGGACGGTGCGAACACCAGGCCCACGCGCTCCTCGCGGCAGATGTCCACATCGGACTCGAACTGCCGCGGGTACTTCGCGAGGTCCTCGTTCGGCCCGAACTGCAACGGGTTCACGAAGATCGACACGACGACCACCGTGTTCTGCATGACCTGCGCCTCGCGGATCAGCTGCCGGTGGCCGGCGTGTAGGGCGCCCATCGTGGGCACGAGCGCGACGTTGCGGCCGGCGCTGCGCAGGGCGCGCACGACCCGGTTGAGCCGCTGCGGGTCGCGGTGCACCGTGACGTCGTCCTGGCGGTAGTCGTCCTTGGTCAGTGGCTTGGTCACGTCAGTCCTCGAGAGTGGTGCGAACGTCGTCGGCCGCGTCGGGCTTGAGCAGCCCGGAGCGTTCGGCCCGGTCGGCGGTGCGGCGGGCGAGCACGCGGTAGCTGGGAAGGATCTCGGGCGCCTGCTGCGCGAGCACGCCGAGGTGCCCCCGCAAGGTACCCGTGTCGCCACGCGCGACCGGACCGGTGAGGGCCCTGTCTCCGTGGCGCAGCGCGTTGTCGAGCGCGGCCGACAGCAACGGGCCGAGCAGGCGTTCGGCGTTGGCCACGCCGGCGTTCGAGAGCAGGTCCGCCGCGTCGCGGACCAGCGTGATCAGGTGGTTCGCGCCGTGGGCCAGTGCCGCGTGGTAGAGCGGGCGGACGGCCTCGGGGACCCGGATCGGTTCGGCGTCCATCTCCACGACCAGCGCCTCGCCGACGCTCCACGCGACCTCGTCGCCGTCCGCGGCCGTCACGCCGACGCACGCGGCCCGCATCCGCTGGAGGTCCTCCTCGCGGCCGGTGAAGGTCATGACGGGGTGCAGCGCGAGCGTGAGGGCACCGACCTCGGCGGCGGGCTGCAGGACCTGCACGCCCTGCGCGCCGCTGGTGTGCACGACGATCTGGCCCGCGCGCAGCGACTCCGTGGCGACCAGGCCCTTGACCAGGCCCTTCAGCTCGTCGTCCGGCACGGCCAGCAGCACCAGGTCGGCACGTTTCGCGACCTCGGTGGGGTCTTCGAGGGGGACGCCGGGCAGCAGCTCCTCCGCGCGGTTGCGGGAGGCCTGGGAGACGGCGGACGTGCCGACGACCACGTGGCCCGCTCTGGCCAGCGCGGCGCCCAGCACCGAGCCGACCCGGCCTGCCGAGATGACACCGACGGCGAGCCTGGCCGGACGTGGGGTCGCGTCCATGCGACTAACTCCTTCTGACGTTCCAGTCCCTGCTGCGGGTACCGGACGACGCCGCCGAGGGTAATCCGCTGTTCCCGGCGTTGGTCCTGGCGGTGACAGGACTCACCGGCGGGCGGCGGTCCTCGCGGCGTGCAGCGTGTCGAGCAGCACCCCGTGGCGCTGCTCGGCGCTCTGGCCCGCCGTTCCCTGCTCGATGCGGTGGCGCAGGAAGGCCAGCTCGGTGACCGCGATCTGGTAGGCCTTCACCGACTTGACCGCGCCCTCACCGGACTTGCGCTTGACCGCCCGCAGCCAGTTCCTGCGGCCGTTGAGGCTCGCCAGCAGGGCGACCTCGCTGTTGGCGATCCACTTGTTCTGCGCCATCGCGGCGAGCTGACCCGCCACGATCCTCTGCTCCCGGCGCCGCTGCCAGACCACGATCGTGACGGCACCCGCGAACACCGGAACCATGATCAGGAAGTACAGGTTGATGAAGTCGGACCCGGTGCCGACCGTCGTCGAGAAGTTCCACAGCGAGTGCAGGCCGACCGCGGTGAGGTACCCGGTGATCGGCGCGAGGACGCGGACCGCCGCCCGGCTCGTGGTGGACGCGATGCCGACACCGATGCCCGTCATGGCCGTGAACAGCGGATGCGCGAACGGCGACAGCACCCCGCGCAGCACGAACAGCGCGATCACGCCGCCGCCCATGTTGCCGAGCCCGTCCTGCAGGAAGACCCGGCCGAAGTACCAGATGTTCTCGGTGAACGCGAAGCCCGCGGCCGTGATGCCCGCGTAGACCATGCCGTCGACGACTCCGTCGAACTCGTGCCTGCGCCGGGCGAACACGGCGATCAGGAACACCGCCTTGGTCGCCTCCTCGACGATCGGCGCCCCGAGCACGGCCGTGAACGTCGTGCCGTCGTTGGTGAGGAGGTCGCCCAGCACGCGGCTCGTCTGGTTGAACGCGAGCGAGGTGATCGTCGCGCCGCACGCACCCCAGACGAACGCGAAGAGCAGCATCTTGGCCGGTTCCGGCTCCCACCGGTCGATCCACAGGAACGCGCTCACCACGAACGCGACCGGGATCAGCGCGGCGGCGGCACCCACCAGCAGCGGCTCGATGCCGATGCTCGACGTGCCGAGCGCGAACAGCACGAGCCCGGCCGCGGCCAGCGCGATGAGGGCCACGACGGGGAACAGGACGGTCCAGCGGCGCTGCTCGATGCGCTTCTTCGGCGTCGGCGTCGGCGTGAGGTCGGCGTCGGTCACGAAATGACCTTAGATGCACACTTGTCCGGTGCTCGACTGGGAAGCCGCTTGGCACGCCGCGCTCTACGGTCCCGGCGGCTTCTTCGCGCGCGGTGAGAAGCCGTTCTCGCACTTCCGGACGTCTCCCCTGGTCGGTCCGGAGCTGGCCCTCGCCCTGGTCGAGCTGTTGTCGCGAGTGGACGCCGCTCTCGGATTTCCCCCGGTCGTGGACTTCGTGGACGTCGGCGCGGGCGGCGGCGAGCTGGCCGGCGCGGTGCGGTCGCTGGCCTCGGGGTCGCTCGCCGACCGGCTGCGCGTGACCGCGGTCGAGCTCGGGCCTCCTGTTCTGCTGCCCGGAGTTCGGTGGACGACCTCGATCCCTCCGTGCACCGGGTTGCTGGTCGGGCACGAGTGGCTCGACTCGATCCCCTGCCCCGTGGTGACCGGTCCTTCTCCGGACCCCTGGATCACCCGGTGGTGGCCGTCGCTGGCTGACGGCTCGCAGGCCGAGGTCGGAGCACCCCGGGATGCCGCCTGGGCCGCGGCGGTGTCGTCGGTGCGCGGGGCGGCGTTGGCGATCGACTACGGGCACCTGGTCTCGTCGCGGCGGTTCACGCTGACCGGGTACCGGAACGGGCGTCAGGTCCCGCCGGTGTTCGACGGGTCCTGCGACATCACGGCGCACGTGGCCCTGGACGCCTGCGCCGCAGCTGCCGGCGGGGATTTCGTCCTGGTGTCGCAACGGGACGCGTTGCGCGCGTTGGGGTTGTCCTCATCCGTGTCGGGGTCCGGGTGGGAGTGGCTGGAGTCGGCTGCTCGGGCCGGACGGGTCGCCGAGCTGCGCGATCCGGCCGGGCTGGGGTCGTTCGGGTGGCTGCTGCACGGACGTGGTGTCGCGGTTGCCGACCTGCTGCCCGCGCTGCCGCCCTGGCGTCCGAATCCCGCCAGCTTTTCGCCGGCGTGACGACGATCGTTTCGCGGTATGCGAATCCACACCGTCTCGCCCGACGCCTCGTTCTCCGACCCCGGCCGGGAGTACCGCGCTTCGGAGCCCGACGTGCCGTTGCGGTGCTGCCTGCGGAAGTCGTCGCCCGGTGAGCCGGTCTGGTTGTTCCGGTACTCGCCTTCGTCCGGCAAGGGGCCGTACGCCGAGGTCGGGCCGGTGTTCACGCACGTGGACTGCCCCGGCGCTCCTTCGTTGGATCGTCTCCCTGTTGAGTTGTTGAACAATCCCCGGATCCTCCGTTCCTACAACGCCGCAGGTCAGATCCACGACGGCGCGGTGGTGGAGCCGGGATCGTTCGATCGTGTGATCGAGGGATTGTTCAACGATCCTTCGATCGAGTCGGTGCAGGTCCGGAGCGTGTCGCACGGGTGCTTCTTCTTCGCGGTGACGAGGTCGTGAGCGATTGACCGCGTGCCGCCCGCTGACGCCGGGGCGTCCGGCCGAGGCGCGCGAGGCCGCCGCACGTCCGGGCGGTGAGCCGCACGCGGCTTGTGGCTGCTTCCCATCACCACAAGCCGCGCGGCGCGACTGAGCCTCGCTGTCCAAGCCACCCAGGCCCGCACCCAGGCCGCACGTCGCGCACCGCCGCCTCACCCCTACCGCCCCTGGCCGCGCTCCCGGCTCACCCCGTCCGCGCCACCACCCCGGCCGGACCGGCACCTCCCAGCCCGTCCCCGCGCCGTGAAACCATGCTCCGGTGAGCGAGCAGATCACCGTCGGCGTAGGAGCGGGCGCCCAGTACCTCGGCGTCGACCGCGTGATCGACCTGGGCCCCCTGCACCCGTCGGCCCACGGCGCCTACCGCCTGCGCCTGACCGTCACGCCGGACCTGGTGATCACCGCGGCCGAGCCCCTCGTCGGACACCTGCACCGGGGCGCCGAGAAGCTCTTCGAGGTGCGCGACTACCGACAGGTCCTGACGCTGGCCAATCGGCACGACTGGCTGTCCGCGTTCTGCAACGAGCTCGCGGTCGCGCTGGCCGTGGAGCGCATGACGGGCATGGATGTTCCCGTCAGGGCCCAATGGCTGCGCGTGCTGCTGTGTGAACTCAACCGGCTGATGGCGCACATGGTGTTCCTGACCCCGTTGTCCCCCAACGCCGCCGCCTACCGCGAAGGCGTCCAGGCCCTGATGGAAGAGGCGTCGGGCGGGCGCATCCACTTCATGTTCAACCGGATCGGCGGCCTGCGCGAGGACGTGCCGGCGGGCTGGACGGACAGGGTCGCCGAGTTCTTGTCCACTGTGGACACGGACGAGCTTGAGATCGACTTCGGAAAGCTTTCCGGGCTGGGCGTTCTGACCAAGGTCGACGCACTGGCCTATGGCGTCACCGGACCGATCGGCCGCGCCAGCGGGGTGGACTTCGACCTGCGGCGCGACGACCCGTTGCCCGCTTACCGGTCGCTGGACTTCACCCCGGTCGTCCGCACGGAGGGCGACGCGGCGGCGCGGGTGCGGTGTCTGCTGGACGAGGTGCTGATGTCGGCGAAGCTCGCGAAGGCCTGCCTCGAACAGCTCCCGAGCGGACCCGTGAACGTGCGGCTTCCCAAAGCCATCAAGGCACCCGAGGGCTCGGTCTACACGCGCGTCGAGGCGCCGTTGGGCACTTCGGGGGTGCACTTGTCGTCACGGGGCGAGAAGACGCCGTGGCGGCTCAAGTTGCGCACGCCGTCGTTCAACAACGTCCAGGCGCTGTCGGCGTTGCTGCCCGGCACGAAGGTGGACGACCTGCCGGGCGTGCTCAGCTCGTTCGCCGTCATCGTCGGCGACATCGACAAGTAACCGGCCGCTCGAACGACTAGTCGTCCCGGCGGCGACGGCGGCGCGGTGCGTCGCCCCCGCCCAGGGACGCGAGCAGCTCGCTCACCGACTTGCCGTCCGCGTGCGCACCGGACGGGTCTTCCGGCGCCGCGCGACGGCCGGTACCGGGCGACACCACGGGCAGGCGGGTGGACGAGTCCTCGGCCACCCGGCGGCCGGAGACCGGGGCGTCGTCCGTCGCGGAACGGCGGCCGGGCGACACCACCGGCAGGCGGGCCGACGACTGCTCGGAGGCGCGGCGGCCACCGACGGGCGGCAGCGACACCAGGGAGTCCTCGGACTTCGTGCGGCGGGGCGGGGCGGCGTCCTCGGAACGCCTGCGGCCACCGGAGGCCGGCGCGGACGGGGCGTCCGGGTTCAGCGTCTCCCACGAACCGCTGTCCTGCACCGGCGCGGGCGTCGGGCGGTCGTCGGCGCGACGGCGGCCACCGCCGGTCTGCTGCAACGACTTCGGGTCGATCATCGCGGTCCGCTCGGCCGCGCGAGACCGGGGCTGCTCGGGCTTGCGGGGCTCCACCGGCTTCACGGCGGGCGCCTTCGGAGGCTGCTCCGGCCGTGCCAACGCCTCGGTGCGGTTCGACGGGGGCTTGACGGGCGGCGGCTGGACCGGCGGGCGCTGCACGCGTTCGGTGCGCTGCACCTGGGCCTGGACCGGCGGGGCCTTCACGGTGGGCGGCGGTACCGGGGCCGGCTTGGCGCCGCCGAGCCTGGCCGACACCGCCGCGGCGGCCGACGTGCGGGGCTGCGGACGGGCCGGCTCCTGCTTCGCGGCCTTCACGGGCTCGCGGCGGACGACGGCCGGCTGCGGGCGCGGTGAGGTGCGGGTCGGCTCCGGGCGCGCGGGTTCGGGGCGGACGGGCTCGCGGCGCGGCGGCTGCACCTTGGCGTCGTGGGCGACGCGTTCGATCAGCTCGGTGCGCTCCGACGGCTTCTCGGCGGGCACCGACGACGCGGCGATGGCGTTGATGATCCGCTTCTCGGCACCCGGCGTCAGGCGGCCGGGTTCCGAGGCGAGGGCGCGCAGGCGGGTCGACTCCGCGCGCAGCGCGACCCGTTCGACCAGGACGTCACCGCCCAGCAGCGCCTGGAGGTTGTCGCGCAGGGAATGGAGGTCGGCGCGCAACGCCTCGATGTCCGCCCTGGACTCCTCCTCGATGCGCTTGCGCGTCTCGGACTCGATCTCCAGCTCGTACTCGCGGCGGGCCGCGACCTCGCGCTCCAGCTCGAGCTCGTAGACGGACTGGAGGTCGGCCACCTCGTCGTCACGCTCGGTGACCTGACGGCGATATCTGGCGGCCAGGAAAGCACCCACCAGTGCTGCCCACAGAGCAGCGACCACGGCCAGACGCAGCATTCGGGCGCTGTCGCTCAGCACGAGCACCGCCGCGGCCACGAGGGCGAGCGCCAATGCCGCTACTAAGAGCAACCGCCCGGAGCCACGACCGTGATCTTCCTGCTCGTCGTCCATCGACGCGCCACGCCCGGTCATGCGGACTACGGTACCGCGTAGTTATGGGACTGAGACCTACGGCCGGGTATCTATCTCGTTTCCGGAACCCTCGTTGGGCGTCTTGCAGCAGTGCTCGAGCCACAGGGCCGCGGCCGTCAGGAGTAGCGCCGAGATCACCCCGACGACAGCGGCCACCAGGTCGTTCGAGGCTGCGGGGAACGAGTCGCGGACGGGCATCACGAAGATCCACAACCCGGCCCAGACCCCGAACATCAAAGCGCCCAAAACGGACGAAGCCTTTGCCAAAGCGACCGCTCGGGCCGCCGTCAGCGGCTGCACCGGACGCGCGCCGGCCCGGCGCTGGATCCTGGCGCGCAACGAGAACGCGAACACGACCTCGACGACGGCGATGACGACCAGCGTCGAGCCGGCCAGCACGGGCAACGGTGGCAGCGAGTCGTAGGAGAGCCGCAGCAGCAGGTGCGCCAGGATGCCGGCGATGATCGCGACGGCCACGAGGTCGCGGGGGCGGGTGAACCTCACGAGCCCATCCAACCCGAAAGCACGAGATCGTCGCGCCTGCGCACGCCGTCGGAGGAGAACTCCAGCGCCGCAACGGGTCCGCGTCCCGGCAGCACCGCGTCCGGCTCCACGTCGAGCCACGGGATGAGCACCGTCCCGCGCTCAAACGCCCCAGGATGCGGCAGGAGCAGCTCCGGGTGGTCGGACCTCACCCCGTCCACCGAAACCACGTCCACGTCCAACGTGCGCGGTCCCCAGCGCTTCTCCCGCACGCGCCCGGCGGCGTTCTCCAGCTCCTGACCGCGCCGCAGCCAGCCCCACTCGTCGACGTCGTCCGAAGCGACGATCACGATGGCGTTCAAGAAGTCCGGCTGGTCCTCGACGCCCCACGCGGCCGTCTCGTAGACCGGCGAAACGGCGACGACGAACGGGCGCAGGCCGTCCACCACGGACTGCAGGTGCGCGAAGCGGTCGCCGAGGTTGGAGCCGATCGAGAGGACCGCGCGGGTCACCGGGCTTCCTTGGGCACCGGGGCGGCCAGCCGGCGCGAGCGGCGGATCGTCACCGACACGTCGTCGAACGTCAGCGGGATCGGCGCGGACGGCTTGTGCACCGTCACCTCCGCCGCGTGCAGCCGCGGGTCCTTCATGGCCTCGTCGGCGATCCGACCGGCGACGGTCTCGATGAGGTCGTACGGCTCGCCGCCGACGATCGCCGCGGCCATCTCCGCGAGCTCGCCGTAGTGGTAGGTCTGGCTCAGGTCGTCGCTGCGCGAGGCCGAGGAGAGGTCGAGCCAGAGCGTGATGTCGACGACGAACTCCTGCCCGTCGCGCTTCTCGTGCTCGAAGACGCCGTGGTGGCCGCGCACCCGCAGGCCCGTCAACGCGATCCGGTCAGCCATGTCCCCGCCTCCACGCACCGGCGACGGCGACCGCGTCCAGCGACCGGTCGACGTCGTGCACCCGCACACCCCACGCTCCGTTGAACGCGGCCAGAGCGGACACCGCCGCGGTCGCGTCCTCCCTGCCGTCCGGTGGACGGGTGCCGAGCAACGTGCCGAGGAAGCGTTTGCGCGACGCACCCACCAGCACCGGGAAACCCAGCTCCACCAGCTCGTCCAGGCGCTGCAACAGCTCCCAGTTGTGGTCGCCGAGCTTCGCGAAGCCCAGGCCGGGGTCGAGCACGATCGACGACTCCGCGACCCCCGCCGCCATCGCCGCCTCGACGCGTTCCAGCAACTCCGAGCGCACGTCCATCACGACGTCGTCGTACCGCGCGAGGGAGTCCATCTCCGTGCTGTGCCCACGCCAGTGCATCAGCACGTACGGCACACCCGCCGAGGCGACAACCTTCGCCATCTCCGGGTCGGCCAGGCCACCGGACACGTCGTTCACGATCGACGCACCCGCCTCCAGCGCCGCCTCCGCGACGGCCGCGCGCATCGTGTCCACGCTGACCGGCACGCCCTCGGCGACCAGCGCACGGATCACCGGCGCGACCCTGGCGATCTCCTCGGTGGCGTCGACGCGCTCGGCACCGGGCCTCGTCGACTCGCCGCCCACGTCGATCAGGTCGGCACCGCGCTCGAACATCTCGACGCCGTGCGCCACCGCGTTCCGCCGGTCGAGGTAGCGGCCGCCGTCGGAGAACGAGTCCGGCGTCACGTTGAGCACGCCCATCACGACGCACCGGCCGGGACGGGGCAGTCCGCTCACCGCGTCCGGCCCTTGATCAGCTCGATCGCCTCCGCCCGCGTGGACGCGGACGTGCGCAGCAACCCGCGCACCGCCGAGGTCGTCGTGCGCGAGCCGGGCTTGCGCACGCCGCGCATGCCCATGCACAGGTGCTCGGCCTCGACCACGACGATCACGCCGCGCGGCTCCAGCTTGCGCACCAAGGCGTCGGCGACCTGCGACGTCAGCCGCTCCTGCACCTGCGGCCGCTTCGAGTAGAGGTCGACCAGCCGCGCGAGCTTCGAGAGCCCGGTGACGCGGCCCTTCTCGTTCGGGATGTACCCGACGTGCGCGACGCCGTGGAACGGCAGCAGGTGGTGCTCGCAGAAGCTGAACATCGGGATGTCGGTGACGAGGACGAGCTCCTCGTGGCTCTCGTCGAACGTCTTCGCGAGCACGGAGTCCGCGTCGGTGTAGAGCCCGGCGAACAACTCCCGGTAGGCCCGCGCCACCCGTGCGGGTGTCTCGCGCAGGCCTTCCCGCTCCGGGTCCTCACCGCACGCGATCAGCAGCTCGCGCACCGCCGCCTCCGCGCGGCCCTGGTCGAAGACCCGCCGCGCGGAGACGCCGGCCTCCCCGTGGTGGGTGAGGCCGGCGTCTCCGTCGAGCTGGTGGTGCTCGGTCACTGCCGCTCGTCCTGGTCCGGCTGCGGCTTCTTCGGCTCCCAGACGTTGTGCGGCTTGCCGCCGGGCACGGTCGCCGGGGTCCATCCGGGCGGGGCGCCGTAGTTCGGCGGACCCGCCTGGTTCGACGGTTGTCCCGGCTGGTGCACGCCGTTCGTCCCGTTCGGCGAGGGCAGCTGCTCGGTGGGCGGCTCCGCAGCGGTGGCGTCCTCCTGCTGCAGCTCCTCCTCGATCACGTCCTCGACCACGGGCGGCCACGGCTCGCCGCGTTCCTTGGCGAGCTCGCCGGGCGTCTTGACCGGCGGGATGTCGGACGGCGTGCGGTCACCGAAGTCGTTGAACTGGGTGATGCGCGGCCGCTTCTCGACGCGGGCGAAGATCCGCTCCAGGTCCTTCTGGTGCAGGGTCTCCTTGTCGATGAGCTCGAGCGTGAGGTCGTCGAGGACGTCGCGGTAGGTGTTGAGCACCTCGTACGCCTCGGTGTGCGCCGCCTCGATGAGCTTGCGCACCTCCTCGTCGATCTCGTGCGCGACCTCCAGCGAGTAGTCCGCCTGGCGGCCGGCCGAGCGGCCGAGGAACGGCTCGCCCTGCTCCTGCCCGTACTTCACGGCGCCGAGCTTCGCGCTCATGCCGTACTCGGTGACCATCGCGCGGGCGATCTTGGTCGCCTGCTCGATGTCGTTGGACGCACCCGTCGTGGGCTCGTGGAAGACGAGCTCCTCGGCGGACCGGCCACCCAGTGCGAACACCAGTCGCGCGATCATCTCGGACCTGGTCATCAGGTCCTTGTCCTCTTCCGGCACCGAAAGGGTGTGACCACCCGTGCGGCCGCGGGCGAGGATCGTGACCTTGTAGACCGGGTCGATGTCCGGCATCGCCCACGCGGCCAGGGCGTGCCCTGCCTCGTGGTACGCGGTGATCTTCTTCTCCTTCTCGGAGATGATCCGGCTCTTGCGGGCCGGACCGCCGATCACGCGGTCCACCGACTCCTCGAGCGCGGCACCGTCGATGATGTTGCCGTTCTTGCGCGCGGTGAGCAGCGCGGCCTCGTTGATGACGTTCGCGAGGTCGGCGCCGGAGAACCCGACGGTGCGCTTCGCGAGTCCGTCGAGGTCGGCGTCCGCGGCGAGCGGCTTGCCCTTCGAGTGCACCCGCAGGATCTGCTTGCGGCCCTTCAGGTCCGGTGCGGACACCGGGATCTGGCGGTCGAAGCGACCGGGGCGCAGCAGGGCGGGGTCGAGGATGTCGGGGCGGTTCGTCGCCGCGATCAGGATGATCCCGCCGCGCGAGTCGAAACCGTCCATCTCGACGAGCAGCTGGTTGAGCGTCTGCTCGCGCTCGTCGTGACCGCCGCCGAGGCCGGCGCCGCGGTGGCGGCCGACCGCGTCGATCTCGTCGACGAAGATGATGCACGGCGCGTTCTGCTTGGCCTGCTCGAACAGGTCGCGGACGCGGGAGGCACCGACACCGACGAACATCTCGACGAAGTCCGAGCCGGAGATCGAGTAGAACGGCACCCCGGCCTCACCGGCGACGGCCCTCGCGAGCAGCGTCTTGCCGGTTCCCGGCGGGCCGTACAGCAGCACGCCCTTGGGGATCTTCGCCCCGAGCGCCTGGTAGCGGCCGGGGTTCTGGAGGAAGTCCTTGATCTCCTCGAGCTCCTCGACGGCCTCCTCGGCACCGGCGACGTCGGCGAACGTCGTCTTGGGCATGTCCTTCGACAGCTGCTTCGCCTTGGACTTGCCGAAGTTCAGGACGCGGTTCCCCCCGCCCTGAGCGTTGTTCATCATCCACATGAGCAGCAGCAACAGCAGGCCGAGCGGCACGAGGTAGATCAAGATCTGCATCAGGATCGACTCCTGGCTGACCTTGGTCTCCACCGTCGGCTTGTTGCCGGCCTGGTCGAGGACGTTGAAGATCTCGTCCGTCGCACTGGCCGGGTACTGCGTGATCAGGCGGTTGCTGCCCTCGAACGTGGTGCCGTCGGTGAGGGTGAGGCGGAGGCGCTGTTCCTTGTCCTCGATCGTGGCTTCCTTGACCTTCCCGTCGCGCACCTGTTGCAGCGCTTGGGAGGTCTTGACCTGGTGATAACCCCGTGAGTCGTCGAAGAGCACGGTGAAGACGAAGTAGAGCAGCAACACCGCAGCGATCCACAGCAGCGGGTTGCGAAGCAGGCGCTTGCGGTCCATGCACTTACGGCCGGCGGGCGGCCTCGACCCTCCCTGACTTGCGCGTCGGGCAGTGGAAGACCCACATACCGCGTCCGACCAGCCTACCGCCCGCTGGTCGGGTACTGAGCAACCAACGGGCGGGGACGGTTCCGGGTTCCCGCTCGTGACCCCCGCCACGCATGTTCACGCACTTTGGTTCATCCGGAACATTTGCCGCCACCCGGACGAGTGACGCAGGTCACGCCGTCTCAGTACGTTTGGGGGTCACATGTCATCCTCATACCTCCCCCGAGTGTTTCCCCGCCACTCGAAAGAGTGAACACGTGACCGAAGGTAAGTAACTGTATGTCAGCACGTCACACCTCCCCCGGCTTGTTCCGGCGGGTGGCCCTCCCCGTGGGCGCCCTGCTCGGAGTGGTCGCGGCGGCAGGCGTCACAGTTGTGGCACTGCGTGTCACCAGTGGTGCCGACTGCTCCGGCGCACTGCCCCTGAAGGTCGCCGTCACCCCCGCCGCACTGGACGTGGTGAACGCGGCCGCCCAGGACTACCAGCGGTCACAACCGGTCGTGAACGGCCGGTGCGTCCAGGTCCAGGTCGAGTCGCGCAACGCGGCCGACGTGGCCAACGAGCTGCCCACCGCGCAGATCAACCCGCACTCGCTGTGGATCCCCGACTCGTCGATGTGGGCGGCCGAGGCACAGCGCCAGTCAGCGGAGACCGGCCCGGAGGCCCCGAAGCTGGACATCAAGCCCTCGCTGGCGTCCAGCCCGCTCGTGATGGCGGGCTCGGAACAGGCGATGTCGAAGATCGGCTTCCCGGTCCAGCCCGTCTCCTGGGCGAAGGTCGTCGACCCGAGGGTCCAGATCTCGATGAGCGACCCGACGATGACGTCGGAGGGCCTCGCCTCGCTGTTCGTGATCAGAACCCTGCTCGGCAACGCGGACGGCACCCCCAAGCCCGAGCTCGTCGGCACCCTGCTCCGGGTGGGCCGCAGCGCCGTCCCGTCGGTGCGCGACTCGTTCGGCAAGGTCACCACCGACGCCGACAAGGCCCCGCTCTTCGCCGCCACCGAGCAGTCGGTCGTGGCGAACAACCGCTCGGTCAAGGCCAACGCCGTCCTGGGCGCCCCGCCCAAGGAGGGCACGCTCTCGTTCGACTACCCCCTGGTCCGGGTCTCCCGCCCGAACGAGCCGGAGGGCATCGGCGAGGCGGCGGCCGAGTTCGAGAAGGTCCTGCGCTCGGCGAACACCTCGAAGCGCTTCGGTGAGGCAGGCTTCCGCACGGTCCAGGGCGCGGCCCCTGCCAAGTGGTCGACCGACGTCGAGGGCGTGCAGGCCGGCGACGTGAAGCTGATCGAGACCCCGAACGCCGACCAGGTCTCCGAACTGCTGCGCACTTGGGGGGCCATCAGCCTCGACATGCGCATGCTGACCGTCATCGACGTCTCCGGCTCGATGATCGAGAAGAGCGGCAACGGCAAGACCCGCGTCGAGGCGGCCACCGAGGCCTCGATGACCGCCCTCTCGATGCTCCCGGACACCACCCAGATCGGCCTCTGGGCCTTCTCCACGGACAAGAAGCCGCCGAACGACTGGATCGAACTGGTCCCGATCGGCCCGCTGGGAGAACCCCTGGCAGGCGTGGCCCGCCGCAAGCGCCTGGAAGCAGGCGCCTCGCAGCTCACCAACCTCGTGGGCGGCGGCACGGCGCTGAACGACACGACCCTGGCAGCGTTCCGCCACGTCCTGGCGGGCTACGACGCGTCGAAGGTCAACTCCGTGGTCCTCATGACCGACGGCCGCAACGACGACATCTCGTCGATCGACACGGCCGCCCTCATCGAGACGCTGAAGCGGGAGTCCGACCCCGCCAAGCCCGTCCCGATCATCATGGTCGGCCTGGGCGACGAGGTGGACATGGACGCCCTCCGCTCGATCTCCGCCGCCACCGGCGGCAAGGCCTACCAGGCGAAGAACCCGGAGGACATCCGCGGCGTGCTCCTCGACGCGGTGTCGCAGCGGCGCTGCCGCCCGAACTGCTGACCGTCCTCGCACACGACGAACGCCGGGTCTCCCACGTGGGAGGCCCGGCGTTCGTCTTTCAAGCGATGCCGAAGACATCCCAGTTGCTGGGGATGTCAAGCGGCGGTGGTGTGGTGGGCCCAGGCGGTGTCCTCGTTGTAGTGGGTGTGGGTTTTGAGGCAGCCGTGCAGGATGCCGACGAGGCGGTTGGCGAGTTGGCGTAGCGCCGGGTTGTGGCCCAGTCCTCGGGTGCGTTGTTGCTGGTAGTAGGCGTGGGCGCCGGGGCTGACGCGCATGGCGACGAAGGCCTGGGCGATGAGGGCGTCCAGTAGCCGGTCGTTGTGGACGTGCCGGGCGCGGACGGTGCGTTTGCGGCCGGAGGCGATGGTGAGCGGGCTGGTGCCGGCGTAGTTCTTGCGGGCTTTCGCGCTCGTGTAGCGGGCGGGGTCGTCTCCGAACTCGGCCAGCACCCGAGCGCCGAGAACGCGTCCCATCCCCGGCTGGGACAGCACGATCTCAGCGTCCGGGTGCCGGCCAAAATGGGCCTCGACCTCGTCCTGCAAGCCGTGGATCTGCTCGGCCAGCGTGGCCAGGATCGCGATGGTGGCGCGGGTGGTCGCGGCGTAGGCGGCGGTCACCACCGGCGGCCGGCCCAACTGCTCGGTGCGCAACGCGGCCTGGATCTCAGCGGCCTTGACGTCGAGGTCACGCCGCCGCGCCCGCTGCAACGCGCCACGGATCTGGTTGAACGACAACCTCTTCGCGCTGTCCGGATCAGACGCCCGGCCCAGCAACTCCAGCGTGTCCGCCGCGTCCAAATCCGGGAACGCCGCCAGCGCTGCCGGGAAGTACTCCCGCAACGAGTGCCGCAGCCGCAGCGTGTGACGGGTGCGGTCCCAGATCAGCGTCTTGTGCACCCTGGCGACGACCTTGATGCCCTCGGCCCCGGCCGAGTCCCCCGCGACCGGCCGCAGCTGGTGGGCGTCGGTGCGGACCATGTCCGCCAGCACATGCGCGTCCCCCGCATCGCTTTTCGCACCCGACACCTGATGACGGTCCCGGAACCGCGCCACCGACAACGGATTCACCGCGAACACCTCATAGCCCGCGGCGACCAGCGCCGCGACCCACGGACCCCGATCGGTCTCGATCCCGACCCGGACCTGCACATCCTCGGCGTCCACATCACCGGCGTGCTCGGCGATCAACGCGTGCAACCGGGCCATCCCCGCCACACCCTCCGGCAACCGGGCCTTCGCGAGCCTGCGCCCATCACCTCGACATCGTGATGATCCTCGGCCCAGTCATCACCCACCAACAGCAGCATCGTGCCCTCCCGTCGACATCGCCGAGCAGCAGCGGGAGAACACATCAGCGACCTAATGAACAGTGCTCACGCCCAGCGGACGGGCACGACATCCCAGCAGCGATCCCGTTCTCCCGGCACCGGTGAGGGCACGATCTTCGGCAAGGACTCCACCGTCCAGGCGAGACAAGTGCTCACCCACCAGCGCTACCAGAACCGAGCCTGCCAGACGACCGGCCCACCACTCATTAGGCGAGCCGTATCAACACCCGCACTTCCAACCGCGATGCCGAAGGCGAGCCGTCTTCCCTCACGCCGCTGGGCAGCGGCGCACCCAATCGCGGATCGTCGCGAAGCGGCGATGCACCCAGGTCTTCGTCCGAGGTGCACGCCCACGCTGGAACAGGCACCCAACCGCCCAGAGCGACCACGCTGGAACTCGCCCGGCCCCATGGCAAAACCACGCTGGAAGCCCGTCCCCAAATCCTCAGTTCGAGTAAACCTTCGGGTCCAACGTCCCGATGTACGGCAGATCCCGGTACCGCTCCGCATAGTCCAGCCCGTACCCGACGACGAACTCGTTGGGAATGTCGAACCCGACGTACTTCACCGGCACCTCGACCTTCACCGCGTCCGGCTTGCGCAGCAGCGTGCACACCTGCAACGACCGGGGCCGCCGGGACTGCAGGTTCTTCAGCAACCAGGACAGCGTGAGCCCCGAGTCGATGATGTCCTCGACGATCACCACGTTGCGGTCGGCGATGTCGCGGTCCAGGTCCTTCAGGATCCGCACCACGCCGGAGGACGACGTGGAGGAGCCGTAGGACGAAACGGCCATGAACTCGAGCTGCACCGGGACGGGCAGCGCGCGAGCGAGATCGGCCATGAACATCACGGCGCCCTTGAGCACGGTGATGAGCACGAGGTCGGAGTCACCTTCTGGGTGATCAGCCGCGACCTGCTTGGCGAGTTCGGTGACCTTGTCGCTGATCTCCTGCTCGGTGATGAGCACGGATGCGATGTCGCCGTCGTACACGGACAGGTCCCCTCTGCTTAAGACTGTGGTTCCACAACGAGCCTGCCATGCGCACGGCTTGCGACAAAGCCGCCAGGTAGCCAGACACCGCCCTGACCGCGCCATTCACTCACCAGGGCGTCAACTCGTCGCAGGTGCGAATCGGACAGTTCCGGCACACCCTCCTCGATGAGCCACGATCGGAGCACTCTGCGCCGCAAAGCCGCAGGCAGTTCGGCGATGTCGTCGATGGCGCAGCAGTCGCCGCTGAAGGCCGACGCGAGAGAGTCGAGTGCGTCACAGTCCTCGCGAAGCTGGGCCGCCGTGCGTGCCAACGACGATGCGACGCCGCCCTGCAGCACGTCCTCCAACAACGGCAGCACTTCCGAACGCAGCCGCACACGGGTGAACGACGGGTCCGTGTTGTGCGGGTCTTCCCACGGCTCGATGCCCTGCTCCACACACGCGGCGCGCGTGACGGCTCGTGAGACGCCCAGCAACGGACGGCCCCACGGGTGGTCGTAGGCGCGCATGCCGGCTATCGAGCGCGGACCGGAGCCGCGGCCGAGGCCGAGCAGCACGGTCTCCGCCTGGTCGTCGAGGGTGTGGCCGAGCAGCACGATCCCATCCGCCGGTCTCAGCGCCGCGTACCGGGCGGTGCGCGCCGCCGCCTCGGGGCCGCCGGGCCCCTCGACCCGCACCGCCTCCACGCGCGACACGAGGCCGAACCCGGCGCACTGGGCGGACGCGCGCAGGGCCACGTCCGCCGAACCCGGCTGGAGCTGGTGGTCGACGACCACCGCGGACGCGCCGGGCAGCAGCCTGCCCACGCAGGCGGCCAGCGCCAGCGAGTCCGCGCCGCCGGAGACCGCGACGGTCACCGCGTCCGGGCGGACCTCGTCGAGGAACCTGCGGACGGCCGTCCTGATCTCGGCGACCGGTCCGTTCACGGCGCCACGCGGCGCAGCCAGCTCAGGGGTTCGGCGATCTCGGCACGGGTCGGCAGGGTGTCCGCGGACGTCCAGATCGCGTTGAAGCCGTCCATGCCCACGCGCTCGACGACGTACGAGGTGAACTCCGCGCCCTCCTCGTACTGGCGCACCTTCGCCTCGACGCCGAGCACCGTGCGCAGGATCCGGTCGAGCAGGCCGCCGCCCTTGCGGCGCGCGGTGAAGCGGCTGCGGATGGTCGAGACGGACGGCACCACCGAGGGACCGACCGCGTCCATCACGTGGTCCGCGTGGCCTTCGAGCAAAGTGGACAGTGCGATCAACCGGTCCAGCACGGCCTTCTGCTGCGGCGACTGGATGAGCTCGATCAGCCCCATCGGACCGTCGCCCTCGCGCAGCTTCTGCCGGAAGTCGCGGATCACGTCGGACAGCGGCGCCCGTTCCTCGTCCATTGAGGACAGCAGTGCGGTCACCTGGTCGGAGAAGTACCGGCGCAGCCACGGCACGCCGGTGAACTGCAGGCGGTGCGTGCACTCGTGCAGGCACACCCACATCCGGAAGTCGTCGTCCGGCACGTCCAGGGCCTGTTGCGCGCCAACGATGTTCGGCGCGACCAGCAGCAGGCGCCCGGCGAGCTGGTCCTCTGGGCCGAACGGGTCGTACTGCCCGAGCACCCGCGACGACAGGAACGCCATCACGACGCCCGCCTGCACACCGGCCGTGCCCGCGAGGATGCCCGCCATCGGACCGGTCGGACGGGTCATCGCGGGCCCGGTCAACGCGGCCAGGCCCTGCGCGGCGGCCTTCACCCACGCGGGGCGGTCCACGACCTCGCCCGGCAGCAGCGGCAGACCCTGACCGAGCCCTGTCAGCTCTCTGACGTGGACCTCGGCCTGCGGAGCGAGCTCGCGAAGCCTGCCGACGACGTGGTCGGCCTCGTCCTTGCCGATCACCGGTCCTGGTCGCACGAGACGAACGGCGGTCGAGACCGCCAGGTCCCAGTCCACCGGTCCGAGCTCTGCCTCCGTCGCGCCGTTCACGCTTCCGACGCTACCTGCGCACGCCCCGCTACGAACAGCCACAGCCTCGCAACGCAGCAGCCATCACGTCGAGCGCCGGCCTCACCTCGGTCTCCGGATTGCCGTTGCTGGCCGACATGAACGCGAAGACGAGCACCCGCCCGTCGACGTCGACGACCACGCCGGCGAGCGCGTTCACGCCGGTGAGAGTGCCGGTCTTGGCCCGCACCCAGCCCTTGCCTTCCGCGGAGTTGCCCGTGTAGCGACCGGCGAGCGTGCCGCTGCCGCCCGCGACCGGCAGCGCCGTCAACAGTGGACGCAGCTTCGCGGTGCGCGGGTCGTCCAGGGTGGGCTTGGCCGAGGCGGTGAGGACGTCGGTGAGGAGCTTGGCCGGGATCTTGTTCGTGGCGGAGAGGCCGCTGCCGTCGACGAAGGTCGCGCCGGTGAGGTCGAACCCGTTCTTGGTCAGGATGTCGCGCACGGCCTTGACGCCGCCCGCGAACGACGGCTCGTTGCCGGTCTTGATCGCGATCTCGCGGGCGACCGCCTCGGTGAGGACGTTGTCCGAGATCTGCATCATGTTGTCGACGAGCTGCTCGACCGGCGCCGACTTGATCTCGCCGAGCACCTGCGCGCCGGCCGGTGCCGTGCCCGCGGTGGCGCCGGGGGCACCGATGCGCTGCGCGAACGCGTCGGCCGCCGCCTGACCGGGACTGCCGGTGCGGGCGCCGTTGACGTTGGCCTGGTCGACCCGCCCGCCGTCGAGCATGAACGGCACGATCGGCGCGACCGAGCCGCCGCCGATGTCGGCCTGCTCCCACTGCGGCCCGAGCGCCTCGCCGGTGTAGCGGCTGAGGTCGAAGAGGACCTTGGTGACGGCGCCCTTCTGCTTGACCTGGTTGACCAGGTCGTCGAGCGACGCGGCGCCGGGGTAGACGGACCGGCCGGGAACGCCGGAGACGGTCGGGTCGCCCCCACCGACGATCACGACCGTGCCGGGCTCGGCGCCCTGCACGACCTTGGTGCTGAGCTGGTCGGTCCGCTCCAGGCTGAGCAGGGCCGCGGCCGCCGTGAGGATCTTCAGGCTCGACGCGGGGGTGGCGGGCGTCGTGTCGCCCTGCTGCCACAGCGCGGAGCCGTTGGCGGGGTCGACGACGCTGCCCGTCAGCGTGCCGAGGACACCGTTGCCCGCCGGACCGGTGAGGGCCTGCTTCACGCCGCCGGCGGACGGGGCCGGCCCACCCGCGGTGGCCGCCTTGACGAGCTGCTGGACGGCGGCGGGCGGGGCGGGCGGCCTGGTCTCGACGGCCTCGGTGCCGCCGAACTCGTTGACCGCGTAGACGGTGGCGCCGGCCAGCGCCGCCACGACCAGGAGGCTGAGGACCGCGAAGAGGGCCTTGCGGCTCTTCCTGGGCTCGTCGTGGGTGAGCCGGTCCTCCGGTTCCTCCTCGTAGCCGGTGACGGGGAGCTTCTCGGGGCGCTGCTGCTGGGGTTCGGGACGCGGCGGTGCCGGGCGCTGCGGCTGCTTCGGCGGTTGTTGTTGCGGCTGCTTCTCGAAGCGGGCCTGCTCCTGGCGTTGGAGCTGGTCGACGCGCACGGTCGCGATGGGCGGCGGCTGCTCCTGACGAGGAGGCTGGTCAGGGCGCTTCGCGTCCGGCGTGGCCTGCTGGTCGAACCACGACTGGTTCGACGCCGGCAACTGGTCGACGCGCGCGGTCTTGGCGTTGGCGACGTCCTGCTTCGGCACGACGCGGGTCCGCTGGCGCTGGGGCTCGACCGCCGGCGCCTTCTCCCCCGACGGGATCCGCACGGGGGCCGCCCGCGGGGACTCGACCGGCTTGAGGTCCACCACGGTGCGCTCGGACTCCGAGGCCTGCCGGGGTTGGCCGACTTCCGGACCAATCGGTGCGTGAGACTTCCCACCCGGCTTGTCGCCGGAAGTGCTCCCCGACCCCTGCTGAGGCCCCTTCCGACCACCCGGCTGCCCGCCGGGCACCGCACGGACGGGCGACGAGCGCAGAGGCTCCTGTGTGGACGGTGCCGACAGCACCGACGCCAACGGGAACCGCATCGTCGGCTGGTCCACGGACGGACGGCTGACCTGCACCGTCGCCTCGGCGGACGCGCCGGCGGACTCGGCGTCGTCGTCCTCGGTCGGCCACTGGGGCTCGTCCGCCAAGAGGACCTCCGTGAGCTCGGTACGGGCAATCTCACACCCTCGAGCCGCCGCTCCGATGAGGGTTGACAGGGCGTCGTGGTCCACACTAGTGGGGTCACGAATGGGCTACATGAGCGAGGACCAGTGGAGTTCGACGTCCTGATCGAGATCCCCAAGGGCGTGCGCAACAAGTACGAGGTGGACCACAAGTCTGGTCGCATCCGCCTCGACCGCACGTTGTTCACGTCGACGCAGTACCCCGCCGACTACGGGTTCATCGAGAACACCCTGGGTGAGGACGGCGACCCCCTGGACGCCCTCGTCCTCGTCCAGGAGCCGACGTTCCCCGGCTGCCTGATCGCGGCTCGCGCCATCGGCATGTTCCGCATGACCGACGAGAAGGGCGGCGACGACAAGGTTCTCTGCGTCCCGGCCTTCGACCCGCGGCACGAGCACCTGCGCGACATCCACCACCTGGCGGAGTTCGACCGCCTGGAGATCCAGCACTTCTTCGAGGTCTACAAGGACCTGGAGCCGGGCAAGAGCGTCGAGGGCGCGACCTGGGTGGGCCGCACCGAGGCCGAGGCCGAGATCAAGCGCTCCTACCAGCGCCTGAAGGACGCCGAGGCCAACGGCGAGACGTTCCACTGAGGCGTGCGCGATGAGGCCGTCCCCCGGTTGGGAGGACGGCCTTTGTCGTTGGGCGGGCGGGTGCGCGACCTGGCTCGGCGGGGCGGGCGCCTGACGGAGCAGGTGGGCTCTGACGCGCGCCTCACGGGGCTGGTTCATCCGACGCGGGCTGACGGGGTTGGTCGTGCAGCTGGCGCACGTCTGGTGGCGCAGCTTCGTTGGCCCGACGCGTACCCGGTGCCGGAGGCTCGGCCTCGGGGCGCGGAACGATAAAACCCTCGCACCGTCAGCACCCGTGCGCGCAAGGCTGCGCATCGCGCTGAGGGGACCCCTCCGCCGCAACGCGACCTGAAAGCAGGCGGTGGCCGACGCGCGGACGGCCGCGAAACCTCGATTCCACGCGCACGGGCGCGAAAGCTCGATTCCAGGCGCCCGGCGATAAAACCCTCGCACTGCCACCGCACGTGCGCGCAAGACGACGCATCGCGCCGAGGGGACCCTCAGTTGGGCGCAGCCAGCCGGCTCGGCCAGCGGACCCGCCAGCGCGGACCCGCAAGGGCAGGCCCGCCAGGCCCGCCAAGTCCTTTCCGCCCCACCGAACCCGGCCGTCCCGCCAACCCCGAGCCATCCGCCGCCTTGACCACCCGCCGATCCAGCGCGCCCTCCCAGCCGACCCTCCCCAGCAACGCAGAAGGCCCCCGACGCCAAGCCGGGGGCCTTCCTCACGCAGTCAGCAGCTCACTAGTGGATCGCGACAGCCTCGGCGTCCGCGACCCGCTCCAGACCCGACTTGGTCGACAGCGGCTTCTCGCGCAGGAACCACACGAGGACGAACGCCGCCACCATCACGATGCCGCCGGTCATGAAGACCAGGTCGATCGCGCCGGAGAACCCGTCGAGGAACGGCTTCGCCAGCACCGGGTCGAGGTTCTTGAGGAACTCGGTGTTGTTGATGTCCACGCCCGAACCGCCGCCGCCCTGCAGCATCTTGGCGAAGTCCGGGTTGTGGCCCAGCGCCGACTTGAACGCCTCGGTCTGCAGCGCGGCCTTGAGGCCCTCGGCGATCTTGTCGCCGACCGTGCTGAACAGGATCGACAGGAACACCGCGGTGCCGACGGTGCCACCGATCTGGCGGAAGAACGTCGCCGAGGCGGTCGCCACGCCCATGTCGCGGGGCTCGGCGTCGTTCTGGATCGCCAGCAGCAGCGTCTGCATGCACTGGCCGAGGCCGGCGCCCATGATGAACATGTAGATCATGGTCTGCCAGTTCGGCGTGTCCGTGCCGATCGTGCTGAACAGGAACAACGCGATCGCCATCAGGCCGGCGCCGATGATCGGGAAGATCTTGTAGCGGCCGGTGGACGAGGTGATCTTTCCGGAGATCGCGGTGGCCGACATGATGCCGAAGGTCATCGGCAGCAGCATCAGGCCCGCGGTCGTCGGCGTGACGCCCTTGACGATCTGCAGGTACAGCGGGATGGAGACCATGCCGCCGAACATGCCGATGCCGAGGACGAAGTTGATCGTGTTGCCGAGCGCGAAGGTCTGGTTGCGGAACAACCGGATCGGCAGCAGCGCCTCGTCGCCCATGCGGCTCTCGACCCACACGAACGCGATCAGGCCGACCACGCCGATGACGTACATGATGATCGACGTCGCCGACGCCCAGCCCCACTCGCGGCCCTGTTCGGCCACGATCAGCAGCGGCACCAGGCCGACGGTCAGCGCGATGGCGCCACCGAAGTCGATGCGGTGGTTGACTCGCTGGTGCGGGATGTTCAGCACGCGGGCGACGACGAACAGCGCGAGCAGCGCGATCGGCACGTTGACCAGGAACACCCAGCGCCAGCCGGTGACACCGAGGAACGTGTCGAGACCGGCGAACACACCGCCGATGACCGGGCCGAGCACGCTGGCCGAACCGAACACGGCCATGAAGTACGCGGAGTACTTGCTGCGCTCACGCGGCGAGATGATGTCCGCCATGATCGCGAACGCGAGCGACATCAGACCACCGGCGCCGAGGCCCTGCACCGCGCGGAACGCCGCGAGCTCGTACATCGACGTCGCGATGCCCGAGAGCAGCGAGCCGGCGAGGAACAGCGAGATCGCCGCGAGGTACATCGGCTTGCGGCCGTAGATGTCGGACAGCTTGCCGTACAACGGGGTCGTGATGGTCGCCGTGATCAGGTAGGCGGTGGTCGCCCACGCCTGCAACGTCTGGCCGTGCAGCTGGTCGGCGATGGTCTTCATGGCGCTGGCGACGATCATCTGGTCCAGCGCCGCGAGGAACATGCCCAGCAGCAGGCCGGACAGGATCGTCAGGATTTGGCGATGCGTCAGGGAGGCCCCTGGCGTCGGTGTCGCCGCATCGGTCGTCTGTGACATTTCTAGTTTTCCCCTCCTGCGCGGGTCCCCGTCCCGCGGTCGGTCATGTACGCCGGAACCGAGCGCTCGTAGTCCTGGACGAAGCGCTCGAACAGTTCCGCGAAGTTCTTGATGTCCTCTGCCGGCCATTCGGCGAACATCCGCTCGATGGCCTCGTTGCGCTGCCGGCGCCGGTCCTTGATCAGCGTGAATCCCGCCTTCGTGACAGCGAGAACGCTGGCTCGGCCGTCTGCCGGATCAGCTCGCCTCTCCACGAGCCCGTCCTTGACCAGCCCGGCTACCTGCCGGCTGACCGTGGACGGGTCGGAGAGCACCGCCTCCGCGAGCGCGCTCGAGCGGCACTCCCCGAGTCCGGAGAGAGTCGCGAGGAGAACGAAGGCGGACTTGTCCATGCCCTGCTTGGCCAGCTGGTGCGACACCTGGGCGTGCATCTTGTTCAGGCGCACCATGGCCATGCCGACACGGTCCGCGAGCTCGTGCTCGGGATCGATGCCCATGTCCACGCCGATGCACCTGCCCGGATCGACCATCTGACACCTCGTTGCTTGTATCACCCAACTAGTTGCTGGACACAAGCATCCATCCCGGTCCGCCGGATTGCAAGTGAGTTTCAGGTCTCACTCCACTGTGGAGTGCTATGCACACGCGGAGTGGCTGTTACCGATGGGTAGTCACCTGGGTTACTCATCGGTAGCATCCCTCTCATGAGCCAAGACGTGTCGTTCGTCGCCGACGCCATGAAGCAGGCCGTGCCGTACGTGAAGACCACCGGCATCGAGTTCGAAGAGGTCTCCACCGGCCGCGTCGTCGTGTCGCTGCCGGACCAGCCGACGCTGCACAACCACATCGGCGGGCCGCACGCCGCGGTGATGTTCGGTCTCGGCGAGTCCGCGTCCGGCGCCGTCGTGATGGCCGCGTTCTCCTCGCACCTCGGCAAGGCCACGCCGCTCGCCGTCCGCGCGGACATCTCCTACAAGAAGATCGCGACGGGCGTCCTGCGGGCGGAGGCCGTGCTGGGCCGCTCCGCCGACGACGTCCTGGCCGAGCTCGAGTCCGGCACGCGGCCCGAGTTCCCGGTGACGATCACGATCACCAACGCCGAGGGCGTCACCACCGGTGAGATGACGGTCGTCTGGACGCTCAAGCCCGCCCGCTGAACTGGGCATCTCCGTATTTCAGTTCGGTCACGGGTGAACCTGGCGCAGGCAAATACGTAACCTTGGCCACACGGACGATCTACGGCACTATTCGGTGCCATGTCGGGGTGGAGAGCTGTGAGCGGCGTCCTGTTGGTCGCATTGACGACGGGATGTGCCACACAGATACAGCAGTCGACACCCGTCGCCGTCGAGAAACCGGCTGAGAACACACCGGTGACGACGTCGGCGTCGGTGCCGCCCGCGCAGCTCGACATCACCGTGGCCTCGATCGTCGACGGCCGCGCGGTGGTGCTGTCCGACGGGACGAAGGTCGAGGTCAGCGGCCTCGCCCAGCCCGGCCCGTGCTGGGCGGACGCCGCCGCGGGCTTCGCGAAGAGCATGCTGCTGAACCAGCAGGTCCGCTACGACCGCACCACCGGCGCGCTCAGCCTCGCCGACGGCACCGACTACGCGTTGCTCGCGCTGGGCAACGGCGCCGCGCGCACCGCGGGCACCCCCACGCCCGTGCAGAAGGAGGCCGAGACGGTCGCGCAACAGGTCCCGATGGGGCTCTGGGGCTCGCCGTGCGGCGGCAAGGACACGACCGAGACGCCCACGACTCCCCCGCCGCCACCGCCTCCCGCGCCGGTCACCACCACGACGAAGCCGAAGGTGACCACCACCCAGGCCAAGCCGCCGGTGTTCTTCGCGACCTGCGACGACGCCCGCCGCGCCGGCGCCGCGCCGCTCTACTGGGGCCAGCCGGGCTACCGCGTCGAGCTCGACGAGAACCGCAACGGCATCGCGTGCGAGTCCCGCTACCGCTAATAGCCTCAGCACCATGAAGCTGGACAAGGCCGCCGTCGACTACACCCCCGCCGATGCCGGAGCCATCGCGAAGAGCGCCGAGGACCGGGGTTATGACGGGTTCTGGCTCGCCGAGACGAAGCACGACCCGTTCCTCGCGCTGGCCGGTGCCGCCGCGGCGACCGAGCGGATCGAGCTGGGCACGGCGATCGCGGTGGCGTTCGCCCGCAACCCGATGACCGTCGCCACCACCGCCAACGACCTCCAGCTGCTGTCGGGAGGCCGGTTCAACCTGGGCCTGGGCTCGCAGGTCGAAGCGCACATCACCAAGCGGTTCGCGATGCCGTGGAGCAGGCCGGCCGCGCGGATGCGCGAGTTCGTGCTGGCGATCCGCGCGATCTGGCACGCGTGGGAGACGGGCGAGCGGCTGGCGTTCCGCGGCGAGTTCTACAAGCACACGCTGATGACGCCGTTCTTCAACCCGGGCCCCAACCCGCACGGCACCGCGCCGATCTACCTCGCGGGCGTCGGCGAGCGGATGACGGAGGTGGCGGGCGAGGTCGCGGACGGCTTCCTGTGCCACAACTTCACGACCGAGCGCTACCTGCGCGAGGTGACCCTGCCTGCGCTGAAACGCGGCCGGGCGAAGTCGGGGAAGACGCTGGAGGGCTTCGAGATCAGCGGGCCCGTGTTCGCCGCGACGAACGACGAGGAGATCGCCGACGTCAAGCGGCAGATCGCGTTCTACGGGTCGACGCCCGCGTACCGGCCGGTGCTGGACCTGCACGGCTGGGGTGCGCTGCACGAGGAGCTGCACCGCATGTCGCGGCGGCAGCAGTGGGTGGAGATGAGCGAGCTGGTCACCGACGAGGTGCTGCACGAGTTCTGCGTCGTCGGCACACCGGAGACCGTCACGGCCGCGCTGCTGGACCGCTTCGGCGACCTGGTCACCCGGATCTCACCGTCGGGCGAGCTTCACCGGCCGGAGAAGTGACTGAGCCCCTGACGTGCCAGCTCGGCGTGGAAGCCGTGGAGCTCGGCGCGCACCCGTGCGACGCCCCTCTTGCGTATCCACCTGCGTCTGCCGACGTTGGCGGCGGTCAGGGCGAAGGGTAACGCCAGCAGCGTCAGGACCAGCATTGTGATCATGTTCGTCTCCTCAGGGGTTGCTATCTGGCAACGACCAATCGAGACGCTGCTTACGTTACCGGCTCCAATGCCACCCAGGTGGAGCAAAGTCACCGACAGCAACTCAGTTCTTGACTAAATTTGTTTTCGGTGCGACGGTTGCCCCATGTTCGAAGTGGCGGTGATCGAGGACCCGTCCGCGGCCGAGGTGTCGCTGGACCCCGTGCGGGCGAGGCTGCTCGCGGAGCTGGCAGAGCCGGGATCGGCGACGATGCTCGCCGCGAAGGTCGGCCTGCCCAGGCAGAAGGTGAACTACCACCTGCGCACGCTGGAGCAGCACGGCCTGGTGGAGCTCGTCGAGGAACGGCGCAAGGGCAACGTCAACGAACGCCTGCTGCAGGCGACCGCAGCGTCCTACGTCATCTCCCCGACCGCGCTCGCGGCCGTGCAGCCCGACCCGGCGAGGTCACCCGACCGGTTGTCCGCGCGGTGGCTGCTCGCGGTCTCGGCCAGGCTGGTGCGCGACGTCGGCACGTTGATCACGGGCGCGGCCAAGGCGAAGAAGCGGCTGGCGACCTTCGCGCTGGACGGCGAGATCCGGTTCGCCACCGCCGCGGACCGGGCGGCGTTCGCCGAGGAGCTGGCCGGCTGCGTCACGCAGCTCGTCGCCAAGTACCACGACGAACAGGCCGAAGGAGGGCGCCCGCACCGAGTCGTCGTCGCCCTGCACCCGAGCGTCAACGCCGTCAAGGAGGAGGAGCAGTCGTGACCCACGAGTTCGAGATCAGCAAGGAAGTCGAGGTCGAGGGCACCACGGACGAGGTCTGGGACGCCATCGCGACAGGACCCGGCATCGACTCGTGGTTCATGGGCCCGCACACCGTCGACGGACGCATGGGCGGCCGCATGTCGCTCGACCTGGGCTTCTTCCAGGAAGCCTCGACGATCACGGCCTGGGAGCCCGGCAAACGCCTCGCCTACGAGAGCGACAAGGGCGAGGACGGCACGTTCCACGCGATGGAGTACCTGATCGAGGGCCGCGACCAGGGGTCGACGGTCCTGCGGTTCGTGCACACCGGCATCCTCGCCGACGGCTGGGGCGACGAGTTCGTCGACCAGCAGTCGCACGGCTGGAACATGTACCTGTTCACGCTGGGCCAGTACGTCAAGCACTTCACCGGTCAGCGCGGCACGTACGTCTTCGCGCAGGCACCGGCCGAGCAGCCCGAGGACGCGTGGCCCCGCCTCGCCGCGGCGCTCGGCGTGCCCGTCGACTTCTCGGTCGGCGACGAGGTGACGCTGGAGCCGTTCGGGATTCACGGCGTCATCGACTACGGCGTGCCCAGTGTGTTCTTGGGCGTGCGTGGGCCCGAGGGGCTCTATCGGTTCCACGGCACGCACGCCGTCGGTCACCACATCTTCGGTGACACGGCAGGCCTTCAGGAGAAGTGGTCGGAGTTCCTGACGTCCACGCTGGGGTAGCCCTGTCCGGCATCCGTCGCCCGCGAGTTAGGCCGTTGAGCGGCCATGATCGCTCGCGGCGACGGGTATGCCCTCCGCATGCGGTGGTTGCTGGTGATCCTCCTCCTGAGCGGCTGCTCGGCGCTGCCCCTCGCCTCCTCCGGCCCCCAGCTGGACCGGGTGCCCGCCGGAACCCTCGACGCCGCGACGGCACGCACCTCGCTGGCGGCACTGCCCGTGGCGGCACCGGGCAGGCTCGACGGCTACGTGCGCGACTGCGACGACGGCAAGGCGTGCGTGTTCGGCCAGCCGTGGTTCGACGCGGACGGCGACGGGTGCGACCAGCGCAGCCAGGTCCTGGCGCGCGATCTCACCAACGTCGAGCGCAAGCCCGGCCGGTGCGGCGTGCAGTCCGGGACGTTGGACGACCCGTACACCGGCTCGCAGATCTCCGGCACGTCGAAGATCCAGATCGACCACGTGGTGCCGCTGGCGGAGATGTGGCGCAGCGGGGCGGCGGCCTGGGCGCCGCAGCAGCGGGTGGCGGCGGCGAACGACCTGCGGAACCTCGTCGCGGTGTCGGGGAAGGCGAACCAGTCGAAGAGCGACAAGACGCCGGACCAGTGGATGCCGCCCAATGCGGGGTATGCGTGTTCTTACGGGCGCATGTACGTGACGGTGAAGGCCGCTTATGGGCTTTCTGTCGCGCCTGCGGAGCGGTCGGCGTTGGAGAACGCGCTCGCCAGCTGTGGCACGCCACCCACCACCTGATCAGTCGGTTCTTCGAATCAAACCGGAGTATCCGACCACGACGAGCGTTGCCAGGAGCCACACGACGAGCTGCAGGAGCCAGATCGCCGCAGCAAACGCTTGGCCGCGACGGCTGATCGTGTCCAGATCGCACCGCTCTCGCACGCCTGTCGCCGCCAGCGGCAGACCTCGATCGATTCCCAGCCCTATCTGTTCGAATGTCGAGCATGGCGTGAACGGCAGTTCAGCCCGACTCGTGTGGCCGGCCGCGTACCGCCCGTCGCGGATCGGGGTGTGCCCTGCCCAGAAGCCGAGAAAGCCCGCAGCCGCGAAAGCGAGCAACGTCGCCACGAACATTCGCCCGATCCGGTAACCGTATCCGGCCAACAAACCCCAAAGGCGATGCCTCAGTCGAGACCGCCGACTGTCGAAACCGCCCCGGATCCTTCGGTCGTCCTGTTGAGCGATCAACACCCGGCGAACCGCCACATCGTTGCCGGCCGCACGTTCGACCTCGGCCAACTGCCATTAGGAATGAGCCGTGTAGGCACGCGTGTGCGAGCGGATCCAATGCAGCCATCGCTGCCAGTCCGCGCCCTCAGCCGCAAGCGATCGGTACGACAGACCACTGATCAACAACTCGCCCGCACCGCAGTCACGCTCGGCGTTGTCGCCGCAGAGAAACGTCTCCTCCACCTCGACCCAGCCCGCCGATACGTGCTCGAGACTCACCTTGGCACCGGAAGGATCGGAGTTCTCCGCCGAGGATCCGCGCCAGGAAAGACCACCCAGACGAGAGCCGGACAGGTCCACGGTGACGCTGCTGCTCCGCCCGCGGAACGAGGTCCCGGAGCCGATCTTCAATTGCCCCGCGACATGCAGCCCATGCGCGCTCAGCGCCGGACCTGACGTGTTGCACAGCTTTGAGCCGGAAAGGTCCAGCCCTCCTCCGACAGAAGCGCCCCCCAACATCACTGCGGCGAGCGATGAATCCGAAATCACGGAAAAGCCGTTGCGCAGGAAGAGATTTCTCTCTATTCGAATGTCCTCCGCGTGCAGCGCCGGCCCATGCGCACTTGTCAGCATCGCACCGTCACACTCGACATTTCCTCCGATCCGAGCGCCTGGGAGTCTGACCGTTCTCTGCTCCAGACTCACAGCAGTGAAGCCGTACCTCAAGAACAGGCCACCGGTCACAGTGAGCCGATCCGCGAGCAACGCGGGTACGTGACAGCCTTCCAGCTCGAACCAAGGAAAACGAGCATCTCGAGCGACGACAGGACGCGTAAGCCTGCAGTCGGTGAGATTCAGTCCCGCCGTGCTGAGCACGCCCTCCAAGTCCAGCTGGCCTTCGATCAGCCCGCCGCGCAGCCGCACTCCGCGCGGGTCCACCGTTCCGTAGCGCCCCAGCAGGAGATCACGGATCACGTCCGCGCGAACGACCTCGGTGCCGCCGCACTCGAGGCGCCGCCCGTGCCGGGCAGCCACCACGAGTTTGCGTTCTTGACGGGTCAGGCCACGCATGGACCGCACATGAGGAACGTAGCGGCTCGGGTCGCATCGTTACGAGCTCAAACGAGAACCGGCGGACCCTCCACAGAGGATCCGCCGGTCATCTCACCGAGCCGCCTATCGGAATCGAACCGATGACCTGCTCATTACGAGTGAGCCGCTCTGGCCGACTGAGCTAAGGCGGCGAGACGCGATAACCATAGCGCACCCGAAGACCCGTCACTGACAGGGGGTCGCTTCGTTAGACGGACCGTGACCGATGTCACCGCCTCACCGCCGAGGAGTGGGTTCATGCGCCGTTGGTCGTCCGTGCCGCTGGCCGGGTTGTTGCTCGCGCTCGTCGCGGCGCCCGCGCTCGCGCAGCCTCCCACCACCCCGGTGCCGGGGCCGCGGGACCCGAACCAGCCGCCTGCGTCGGCGCCCAACGGGCCTCAGCCGCTCGGGCACGCCGTCGGGGACGCCGGTACCGGGCTCAGCGTCATCAGGCTCGGGCCGCAGGGGGTGCCGACCAACACGATCCTGCCCGGGTTCGGGGATCAGCTACCCAAGCAGTCGGTCACCGAGTTCGGGCTGGGGCTGGCCAGCGCTCAGGTCAACTCCGAGGCGTTCCTCACGACCGAGCGGGTGGTCACGCAGGCCAGTCCGTTCGGGTTCGCGGTGGCGGGGCGGGCGCCGCAGACGCCGGGGACGTTGGTGCAGACGGCGATTCCGGACAACCCGCAGCCCACGACTGGTGGATTGCCGATTCCGGAGACGCCGCTGGGCAAGCTGAAGGTGCTCAACGGCAGCGTGCAGGCGAGGTGGGACGAGAAGCTCGGGCCCTGTGTCAGTCCGCTGGCGACGGCGAAGACGTCGCTGGCCGGGCTGGAGGTGCTCAGCGCGTTGCCGGCCGAGGTGCCGTTGCCCGCGAAGACCAGTCTGATCAGCGTGCCGGACACGTTCGAGGCCCACTCGCAGGTGCGGCTCGTCGACCTGCCGGGTAGCAAGAACAAGGCGGTCGAGTCGACGTCGACCATGCGCGCGGTCAGCGTGGAGCTCGCGGGCGGAATCAAGATCGACGTGGTGAGCCCGCCGACGCTCACGGCCACGGCTACCGGGGACGAGGCGACGTCGAAGATCACGTACACGGCGCCGCTGCTCAAGGTCAGTCAGAACGGCAAGGACCTCGGCACGCTCGACGCCGCGCATCCCACGATCGACGTCCCGCTGTTGCTGGACCTCGTCGTCATCAAGCTGCAGATCGCCGGGCTCACCGAGAAGAAGGCGGCCTTCAGCGGCAACGGGTTCACCGGGTTCCAGCTCGGGGCCACCGCGCGGATGCTCGACGTGCAGCTGCTGCCGACGGACAAGCTCAAGCTGCCGAACCTGCCGTCCGCCCTCGCGCAGATCTCGCTGGGTGAGCAGATCGTCAGGGCTGCGGCGCCGCAGGGTGGCGTGGTCTGCGGGACCAGCCAGCCGGTCGTGCCGGAGCAGCCCGGTGGTCAGGCCGCACCTCCCAAGAAGGCGCCGCCGCTCGCCTACACGAACGCCGCCTACCAGTCGATCCCGCTGTTCTGGACCGGCACGGGGCTGCTGCTCGCGGGTGTGGTCGTCGTCGCCGCGCTGCCGGGCAGGCGCCGGTCACGCGCCGGGGGCTGACCCCGGCTCGGCCGGGTCCAGCAGCAGGTCGAACAGCCGGGCCATGTCGCCGAACCCCTCCGGGCACGCGGCCACGACGGTCTCGTGCCCACCGGCGGTCTTCGCGTACTGCAGCAGGAACCACGGGTCGACCAGGTCCGGGTTGTAGATGTGCGCCTCCACGACCACGCCGCCGTCGTCCTCACAGCAGTAGTGCGGGTCGTGCCAGTGGATCCACCACGCACGGCCGACGGCCTCGACCTCGTCCGGGATGTCGTCGTCGGCGTCGGGGTCCGGCAGGGCCTCGACCAGCGCCCGCGCCACGACCCGGAACTCGGCGACCAGCCGCTCGAAGTCCGGGCGGAGCCGCTCGGCCGTCTCGCGCGTGACCGTCATGCTCAGCCCCGGTGCAGCGTCGTCACCATCGCCTCGACGGCGATCCGCGGCTTCACGTTGACCTCGATGGCCTCCCGGCAGGCCAGCACGGCCTCCAGGCGCCGCAGGATCGACTCCGGCGACCAGGAGGCGGCGGCCGTGCGCGAGTCGCCCGCGCGGTCCGGGTGCATCAACGCCGCCTCGGAGCCCGTCCTGGTCACCAGGGCGTCGCGGTAGAACCCCGCCAGGTCCACCAGGGCCATGTCCAGCGAGTCGCGCTGGGTGCGGGTGGCGCGGGACTTCTGCCGCTTCTCCAGGTCCTTCAGCGCCCCCTTGGCACCACGGGTGGCGGCCGCGGTGCCCTTGCCGGTGCCACCGGCGCCCATCGCGGTCTCCAGGGCCTCGCGTTCGGCCTCGTTGCGCGCCTCGTTGGCCGTGGAGGCGTCCTCCTCCGCTGCCTTGATCAGCTCGTCGGCGCAGGTGAAGACGTCCGCGGGCTTGCGCAGCGCGAGCGGGATCCGCAGCACCGCCTCACGCCGGGCGCGGGACTGCTCGTCGACGGCCAGGCGCCGGGCCCGTCCGACGTGCCCGCCGCACACCGAGGCCGCCCACTGGGCCATCTCCGGTGCGACGCCGTCCACGTCCTCCAGCGCCGAGGCGATGGCGGCGGGCCGGGGCGAGCCGAGCGACACCAGCCGGCACCGCGAACGGATGGTCACCGACACGTCGTCGGGGTGGTCCGACGGAGCGCAGAGCAGGAAGACCGTGCGCTCCGGCGGTTCCTCGACGGCCTTCAGCAGTGCGTTCGCGGCGCCTTCGGTCAACCGGTCGGCGTCCTCGATGATCACCACCTGCCAGCGGCCCGACGTGGGGCGGCGGGCGGAGATCTGGACCAGCGACCGCATCTCGGCGACCGAGATCGACAGGCCTTCCGGTGCGACGACGCGCACGTCGGCGTGGGTGCCGTGCAACGTCGTGCGGCAGCCGTTGCACTCGCCGCAGCCGGGCCTGTCGTCCGTCACCACGCACTGCAGCGCGCCGGCGAAGGCACGGGCGGTGGACGAACGGCCGGAGCCGGGCGGGCCGGTGAAGAGCCAGGCGTGGGTCATCACACCGGGGGCGGGAGTGCCTCCCGCGACGATCGTGGCCGCGGCCTCGGCAGCCGCCGACAGGGTCGACACCGCCTCTGGCTGGCCGACCACCTCGTCCCACACGCTCATGGGTCCAGTCTCCCAGCGGGCGGGGCGGTCACAGCGTCGGGGCGGCGGCTTCGGGGACCGGGCGCCGGCGGGTGGCGAGCAGCGGGATGACGGCGGAGCGGACCCGGTCGGCGATGGCGTCCGCGTCGCCCTCCGCCTCGACCACGACGTAGCGGTCGGGGTCCGCGGCGGCCATCTCGCTCAGCAGCCGCTGGACGCGCCAGTGGTGCTCCAGGCCGATCGCCTTGCCGTCGGCGTTGGGGCGGTCGAGCAGGATCGTCAGATCGGGCCTCAGGCGGCCGGTGGCCCAGTCGACCAGGCCTTCGAGCTCCTGATGCTCCAGCGACGAGGTGGCGCTGAAGTGCGCCAGCGGCGAGTCGACGTAGCGCTCCATCACGACGACAGAACCCCCGTCCAGCGCGGGACGCACCTGCCGTTCGACGACGTCGGCACGCACGGCGGCGGCCACGAGAGCCTGCGCGCGCACGCCGGCCAGTTCTGCGGACGAGAGCATCGTGCGCAGACGGCGTTCGTCGTGCTCGGGATCGGCCGCCAGCAGCACGTCCAGGCCCTCGGCGCGCAACGCCGCGGCCAGGCGCCTGGCCTGCACGGACGTGTCCTCACGGGTGTCGCCCTCGACCGCGATCAGCATGCCCTTGCCGGACCGGCGGCCGCGGATCGCCGCGAACAGCGACGACAGCACCGGCTCCTCGCGCCGGTCGTCCATCTGCCGGTAAGCGACGAGGCCCAGCACGATCGCGATCGCCGCGCCGCCGAGCATCACCGGACGGGTCGCGTCGACCTCCATCGGATGACCGAAGACGCTGATCGTGCGCTTCTGCAGCAGCGCGACCAGCAACGGAGCCCCGGCGGACGCGCCGAACAGCACGACCTTGAGCAACGACTGGATCAGCGCCACCGTCCGGCCGCGCATCTCGTCCTCGACCTGGGAACCGACGATCGTCAGGCCGGTCAGGAACGCCACGCCGGCGCACGCGCCGACCAGCATCACCATCAGCAGCGCGATCCACAGGTGCGGAGCCAGCGCGACCAGCACCAGCGTGATGCCCGCTCCGACGATCGTGACGCCGAACAGGCGGTTGTAGGCGAGCCGCCGAGCCAGTCGCGGCGCCGTGGCCATGCCGATCGCCAGACCGACGAACACGGCCACGAACAGCAGGCCGAACGTGGAGGCGCCACCGAGCAACGACTGGGCGTAGAGCTTCGCGGTCGCGATCACGACACCGGCCGCGGCGAACGCGCCGATCATGCCGATGACCAGGCCGCGGACCAGCGGGGTCTGGCCGGCGAACCGCAGGCCGTCGCGGAACATCGCGAGGAAGCCGGGCTTGTCGGCGTCGACTTCCTTCTTCTGGGCCGCCACGCGTCCGGAGAGCTCGGGCAGCCTGGTCGCGATCAGGATCGCGGACGTGAAGTACAGCAGGCCGTTGATGATCACCGCGATCGTGGCGATCCGGAACTCGAGGTTGCCGCCCTGCAGGTTCAGGTAGCCGGGGATGCCCGCGATCAGCGAGTACAGGCCGAAGCCGCTGATCGTGGAGATGCCGTAGGTCATCACCAGGCCGAGCTGGTTCGCCGACTCGACCTGGTCCGGACGGCGCAGCAGGTTGGGGACCGCCGACTCCTTGGCCGGAATCCACAGCATCGCGCAGCAGCCGACGAGGAAGTTCGCGACGAACAGCCAGATCGGCGAGCCGATCAGCGCGATCGAGATGAACAGCGACCCGCGCAGGACGTCGCAGACCACCATGACCTTGCGGCGGTCGAACTTGTCCGCGAGCACGCCGCCGATGGGCGCGAAGAGGATGCCGGGCAGCAGCTGGGTGAGCACGACCAGCGACAGCGCGAACGACTGCCACTGGTAGCTGTTCATCATCTCGGAGACGAGACCCGTCAGCGCCAGCAGTGACAGCCAGTCACCGACGCTGCACAGGTAGGTGACAAGCCACAACCTTCGGAACGGCCTGATGGCCAGTACCGAGCGAAGCCGGTGAACCGTGGACACGCTGGACTGGGCCTGCCCTGCCTGGCCTGCCTCGGTCACCGGTGTGTCCGCGTCCTGAATTTCAGTCACCCCTATCAGCCCAACCCCGTGCGGTCAGCGTAACCGGATGTGGTGGGTCAGGTAGGCGGACTCTCAGCGTTAGCTGCTGAAGATCGATCCGAGAACGGCGAGCAGCACCAGGACGAAGAACACGACCACGATCAGGCAGCCGACGAACGCGGCCACGCCGTTGGCCGGCCGGGCGGGCTGTTGTTGTTGCGGCACGGGCATTTGCGGTCCACGAGCCCACTGCTGCTGCGCGAACTGCTGCTGAACGAACGGCTGCTGCGCAACCCGCTGCTGACGGGTGCGCGGACGCCGTTGCTCCTGCTGCATCTGCGACCAGATCGCCTGCCGCGCGTCCTCGGTCGGCGCCGGCGGTGTAGGCACGGACACACGTGACGTGGAAGACGCCCGAGTCCTTTGGGGACCGACCCACGTGTCGGCGGTCACCAGCCCCGCCAACGGATCGGGGAACAGCCGGGGAGGCGGCGGGGCCTGAGTCCCGTCCGGACCGAAGTCGGAGTTCGGCACCGCCACCTCCTCTGGTCAGCTCTTGGACTTCGCGGGAGCCTTCTTCGCCGCGGGCTTCTTCGCGGCCGTCGTCGCCTTCTTCGCGGGCGCCTTCTTCTTGACCGGCCCCTTGGCGCGCTTCTCGGCCAGCAGCTCGGCCGCGCGCTCGTCGGTGATCGACTCGACGCTGTCGGTCTTGCGCAGCGACGCGTTGGCCTCACCGTCGGTGACGTACGGGCCGAACCGGCCTTCCTTGATCACCATCGGCTTGCCCGACACCGGGTCGTTGCCCATCTCGCGCAACGGCGGTGCGGCGGCCGCACGACCGCGCTTCTTCGGCTCCGAGTAGATCTTCACGGCCTCTTCGAGCGTGACGGTGAAGATCTGCGACTCGTCCGTGAGCGACCGCGAGTCCGTGCCCTTCTTCAGGTACGGGCCGTAGCGGCCGTTCTGCGCGGTGATCTCGGCGCCCGTCTCCGGGTCCTTGCCCACCACGCGCGGCAGCGAGAGCAGCTTCAGCGCGTCGTCGATCGTGATCGTGTCGAGCGACATCGACTTGAACAGCGAGCCGGTGCGCGGCTTCGGGGCCTTCGCCTTGGACTTCGGCGTGCCGTTCTCGGCGGGCTCCGGCAGCACCTCGGTCACGTACGGGCCGAAGCGGCCCTCCTTGGCCACGATCTCGTTGCCCGAGACCGGGTCGGTGCCGAGCGACCGGCCCTCCTGCGGCGTCGAGAACAGCTTCTCGGCGATCTCGGCGGTCAGCTCGTCGGGCGCCAGGTCGTCGGGCAGGTTCGCGCGCTGCGCGGCTTCGTCGACCTCGCGCTCCAGGTACGGACCGAAGCGGCCGACGCGGACCACGACCGTACGGCCCTCGTCGTCGCTGAACAGCGGGATCGAGTTGACCGCGCGCGGGTCGATGTCCTCGACACCCGTGCCGACCAGCTTCTTCAGGCCACCGGAGCGGCCGATCGAGCCGTCCGGCCCGACGCTGCCGCCGAAGTAGAACCCGGACAGCCAGTTCGTGCGGCCCTGACGACCTGCGGCGATGCCGTCCAGCTCGTCTTCCAGCGCGGCCGTGAAGTCGTAGTCGACCAGGCGGCCGAAGTGCTGCTCCAGCAGCCCGACCACGGCGAACGCGACCCACGACGGGACGAGCGCGGCGCCCTTCTTCCACACGTAGCCGCGGTCCTGGATGGTGCTGATGATCGACGAGTAGGTGGAGGGACGGCCGATGCCGAGCTCCTCCATCGTCTTGATCAGCGACGGCTCGGTGAAGCGCGAGGGCGGCGACGTGGTGTGGCCGTCCGCGGACAGCTCCGCGATCGTCAGGTCCTGGTCCTTGACCAGCTGCGGCAGGCGCGACTCCGCGTCGTCCGACTCGCCGCCGGCCTCGGCGTCGACGGTCTCGACGTAGGCCTTGAGGAAGCCGGCGAACGTGATCGTGCGGCCGGACGCGGCGAACGTGACCTCCTGGCCCGTCCCGGCCCGCCCCTGGATGCGCACGCTGGTCGTGTTGCCCCGCGCATCGGCCATCTGGGACGCGATCGTGCGCTGCCAGATCATCTCGTAGAGCTTGAACTCGTCGGAGTCGAGCTCGGCGGCCACCTGGCCGGGCGTGCGGAAGACCTCTCCCGCCGGCCTGATCGCCTCGTGGGCCTCCTGCGCGTTCTTGACCTTGCGCGTGTACTGGCGGGGCTTGTCCGCGACGTACTGGGCGCCGTAGAGGTCTGTGGCCTGCGTGCGGGCGGCGTTGATGGCCGTCTCCGACAGCGTCGTGCTGTCGGTTCGCATGTAGGTGATGTAGCCGTTCTCGTACAGCTTCTGCGCCGTGCGCATCGTGCGGTCGGCGGAGAACCGCAGCTTGCGGCCCGCCTCCTGCTGCAGCGTCGAGGTCATGAACGGCGCGTACGGCTTGCGGGTGTACGGCTTCTCCTCGACCGAGGAGACCTTGACCGGCGCGTTCTCCAGCCCGTTCGCGATGGCCCTGGCCTGCGCCTCGTCCAGCACGACCACGTCGGCCTTGCCGGTGAGCTTGCCGTCGGAGCCGAAGTCGCGGCCGGTGGCGAGCCTGGTGCCGTCGACGGCCACGAGCCGGGCGCCGAACTGGCGCGGCGTGGCCTTCTCACCGGCGTCCATCTGCGCGGAGATGTCCCAGTAGCTCGCGCTCACGAACTTCATGCGCTCGCGTTCGCGCTCCACGACCAGGCGGGTCGCCACGGACTGCACGCGGCCAGCCGAGAGCTTCGGCATGACCTTCTTCCACAGCACCGGGCTGACCTCGTAGCCGTAGAGGCGGTCGAGGATGCGGCGGGTCTCCTGGGCGTCGACCAGGTCCTGGTCGAGGTCGCGGGGGTTGGCGGCGGCGGCCTGGATCGCGGACTCGGTGATCTCGTGGAACACCATCCGGCGGACCGGCACCTTGGGCTTGAGCGTCTCCAGCAGGTGCCACGCGATGGCCTCGCCCTCGCGGTCACCGTCTGTCGCGAGGTAGAGCTCGTCGACGTCCTTCAACGCTTCCTTGAGCTCGGTTACCAGCGACTTCTTGTCGGCGGAGATCACGTAGAGGGGCTCGAAGTCGTGGTCGACGTCGACGCCGAGCCTGGCCCAGGCCTGGCCCTTGAACTTGGCGGGGACGTCGGCGGCACCGCGCGGCAGGTCCCGGATGTGTCCCCTGGAGGACTCCACGACGAAGTTGGCGCCGAGGTAGGACGCGATCTTGCGCGCCTTCGTGGGCGACTCGACGATCACCAGTCGTCGGGTGCCACCCGCTCCTCCGCTGCTCTTTCTCGTCCGTGTCGATCCAGCCACTCGCCGTCCCGCTCTCTTCCAAACCCGGTTCCCAGGCCCGCCAGTGTTGCCCAGCGTCGGCCGAAAAGCACACCATCCGTCGTGTCTCCGCGACGCCCGTACGACGAGACAGAGTGACACAACCATGCCTGACGGCCCGTTCAGGCCGCCGGCCAGGTGCTGCACGCCACCCCGTGCGGAGGGCTTCCGACCAGCTCAGCGAGCCGCGCCAGCCGTCGCCGACCGGTGACCCGCAACGCCGGGGCCCCTACCAGGGTGCACGGAAGTCCCGACGCGAGCAGGGCATTTTGCAACGGCAGGTGTGTCTGCGGCGCGTTGGGGTCCAAACCGAGCAGGTAGGCGGACTCCATCCAGCTGCCGGCCGCTAGTGCCCACACGCGCAGCACTGCTCCGTTCAGCTCGAACTCGTCGGGCACCTTCTTGACCGATCCGTCCAGCCAGCGGGCGGCCAGAGGGGTGAGATCGGTGCGGAACGGCGTGCGGACGAACCGCGTGCCCTCCTCGTTCACGCACAGCTCGGAGGTGACCCCGCGCTCGTCGCAGGCCTGCTTGAGCGGCCGGTAGCGCCACTCGTCGCGCAGCTCGACGTACACGCGGGCCGCCGTGCCGCGCGCGAAGCTGACGGCCTGACCCGGCCCGCACAGGAAGCCGGCGAGGTCCGCCTTGGCCGGGGTGCGCGCCTCGGCCGAGAAGAAGGACAACTGCCCCACCACGGCCCACAGGGTAGAACAGACGTTCGACTGTGACCAGTGGTGCGTGTGTTACTACGCCAGTCGAGCGATCAGCTCTGGCTGCCCGTTTGCAGCTCCTGACACGGCTTCGACCTGCCCATCGCGGCCGAGTACTTCGGCGACTTCTCCAGCGCGTCGAACGTCGCCCGCAGGTCCTCCGGCTTGCTGACCTGCGACGTGTCGGCGAGGGCCTTCTCGGCCGCGTCCCAGAACCCGGCGTTCGGCTCCAGCGCCTTCACCGGCGCCTCCGCGGCCGCGTAGGACCTCGCCGACTCGCCGACGTACTTCGTCAGCCGTTCGTGAACGTCTTTCAGCTCGTCCGACGGCGGGCCAAGCTCCTCGAGCTTCTTCTCGGCGTCGGCGAGCGCGGTGGCGTTGGCCGTGACCAGCTTCAGGTAGGCCGCCTTCACCGCCGCCGGGTCGGCCGGGTCCTGGGCCGTGAGCTCCTGACCTGCCTTCTTGCCGGGCAGCAGACCGGTGCAGAACGCGTCGACCCACCTCGCCTGGGCGTCGCCGAGCGGTTCGTCCTCGTCGGAACCGCAGCCGGCCAGCACCAGCGCGGCGAGGACCGCTGCGAGCAGACGTGAGGTCATGACCTCATCTTCCTTCAGCCTGCTTCGCGAGCGCACGGCAACTCGTTCGGGTGATCCGGTTCGGCTGTCCGGAGAGGCGTCATGAAGTCGGTGCGGACGAACTCGAGAGATCGAGGTCCTTGCAGCTGCCCGCCTTCAGCGCGGCCGGGGTGAGACCCGTCTCGCCCAGCTTGCGCCGCACGTTGGAGGCCTGCCCGTCCATCTCCGAGGCCTTGGCGGCCATCTCGGTGAAAGCGGTGACGATCTGCGTCGTGTCGGCCGACGAGTCGACCTTCGACTTGGTGTCCGAAAGCAGGGTCCTGACCTGCCCCAGACCGCTCTCGGCAGTGCCGACCAGCTCCTTCGACTTCGGGTGCGGGCCGTCCTCCAGCGCCTTGAGGTCGTCGAGCGACTTCTCGACCGAGGTCACCTTGGCGCCGAGCCACTCCGACAGGCCCGACTTGAGCGTGGACTCGTCGGTCAGGTCGAACTTCGGCTCGTCGGCCAACAGCTTCGAGGTGGGGTCCACCGCGGCGCAGACCTTGTCCATCCACGCGACGACGTCGGCCTCGCTGGGCTGCGACGGCGCGGACGAGCCTCCGGTGCTGCAGGCGGAGACCGCCAGCAGGCAGCTCGTCAGGAGGGCGGTGGCTGTGCGGCGCATGGAGCGGAAGCTACCCGGCACGTTCACGCTCAGCTCGTCGGCGTGACGTCGAGGCGCTGCATCTCCTGGCACTTCGGCGCCGTCAGCGTGGCCTTCTGCAGCTCGGGGACGGTGTTGGGGTCGCGCAGCGGGTTGGACGCGGCGAACTCGGCGAGCTTGTTGATGGCCTCTCCCGCGGCCTGCAGGCCTCCGTTGGCGTTGTTGGCGTCGGCCTGCTCGACCTTCGTCTTGGCGTCGGCGAAGAGGGTGCTGAGCGAGGTGAAGGTCTCGGCCATCTTGGTGACGGCCTCCTCGCCGCCCGCGACGGGCGACGGGCCGACGTTCTTGAGGCTCTCGGCGGACTTGGTGAACGCGTCGGCGAGCTGACCCATGTACGCGGCCATGTCGGCCTTGAGCTTGGTGGAGTCCGTCGCGTCGAGCTTCGGAGGGGTCTTGTCGACCTTGGCGAACTCGGAGGCCGCGCCGCAGACCTTGTCCATGTAGGCGACGGCGTCGGCGCTGGCAGCGCCACTGGTGGGCGTCGGGGAGGTGCCGGAGCTGCCGCCGTTGGTGCACCCGGCCAGCGCGAAGGCGGCTACGGCGGCGGTGGCGACGAGGCTGCGCCTCATGTCGGAACTCCTCGGTCGGGGTACGTCGGGGGAGCCCCGAAAGTACCCCGACCGGAGGCATCGGAACTACGCGGCGCCGTTGCTCACGGTCTCCGCGGGCGAGTCCGCGATCGCGGTGCCACGACGCTTGGACACGACGACCGCACCGACGATGATCAGTGCCGCGACGACGGCGATCGCGATGCGGATCGGGTCGGACGCGCTGTCACCGATCGAGAAGGTGACGATGGCGGGCGCGATCAGCACCGAGACCAGGTTCATCACCTTGATCAGCGGGTTGATGGCCGGACCGGCGGTGTCCTTGAACGGGTCGCCGACGGTGTCGCCGATGACCGTCGCGGCGTGGGCGTCGGAGCCCTTGCCGCCGTGGTTGCCGTCCTCGACCAGCTTCTTGGCGTTGTCCCAGGCACCACCGGAGTTGGCCAGGAAGACCGCCATGAGCGTGCCGGTCGCGATCGCGCCGGCGAGGTAGCCCGCCAGCGGGCCGACACCGAGGCCGAAGCCGACGGCGATCGGGGCGAGCACGGCCATCAGACCAGGGGTCGCGAGCTCGCGCAGCGAGTCCTTGGTGCAGATGTCGACGACCTTGCCGTACTCCGGCTTCACCGAGTAGTCCATGATGCCCGGGTTCTCGCGGAACTGGCGGCGCACCTCGAACACGATGGCACCGGCGGCGCGCGTCACGGCGTTGACCGCGAGGCCCGAGAACATGAACACGACGGCGGCACCGATGGCGACGCCGACCAGCACGTTCGGGCTGAACACCAGGTTGCTGAACGACACGGGCAGGTCGCCGGCGACGTTGCCGACCTTGACCAGTGCCTGCGTGATCGCGTCCTGGTACGAGCCGAACAGCGCGGTCGCGGCGAGCACCGCCGTCGCGATCGCGATGCCCTTGGTGATGGCCTTGGTCGTGTTGCCGACCGCGTCGAGCTCGGTGAGGATCTGCGCGCCCTCGCCGTGCACGTCACCGGACATCTCGGCGATGCCCTGCGCGTTGTCCGAGACCGGGCCGAAGGTGTCCATCGCGACGATGACGCCGACGGTCGTGAGCAGACCACAGCCGGCGAGCGCGATCGCGAACAGCGCGACGACGACCGAACCGGACAGCAGGAACGCGCCGTACACGGCCGCACCGATCACGAGGGCGGTGTAGACGGCGGACTCGAAACCGACCGAGATGCCGGACAGGATGACGGTGGCCGCACCGGTCAGCGAGGTCTGGCCGACCTCCTTGACCGGCTTGTGCTCGGTGCCGGTGTAGTAGCCGGTCAGCCACAGGATGACGCCGGCGAGCACGATGCCGATGATCACCGCGACGGACGCGATCAGCGCCGGGTTGCCGCTGGTGGCCTTGACCGAGTCGGCGATGCCGTTGAGGTCCGCGAAGGAGCTCGGCAGGAACGTGAACGCCGCGATCGTGCACAGCACCGCGGAGATGACCGCGGAGATGTAGAAGGAGCGGTTGATGGCCGTAAGACCGCTTTCGCCCGCCTTCGCGCTGGTCGTGTAGACGCCGATGACGGCCGTGACCACACCGATCGCGGGCACGATGAGCGGGAACAGCAGGCCCTGCGCGCCGAACGCGGCGGTGCCGAGGATCAGCGACGCGACCAGCGTCACGGCGTAGGACTCGAAGAGGTCCGCGGCCATGCCGGCGCAGTCACCGACGTTGTCGCCCACGTTGTCCGCGATGGTGGCGGCGTTGCGGGGGTCGTCCTCGGGGATGCCCTGCTCGACCTTGCCGACCAGGTCGGCGCCGACGTCGGCGGCCTTGGTGAAGATGCCGCCGCCGACGCGCATGAACATCGCGAGCAGCGCGGCGCCGAAACCGAAGCCCTCCAGGACCTTCGGGGCCTGGCCCGCGTACACGAGCACGACCAGCGCGGCACCGAAGAGACCGAGACCGACCGTGGTCATGCCGACCACGCCACCGGTGCGGAAAGCGACGCGCATCGCCTTTTCGCGACCGCCTTCACCTTCGTTCGCGGCGGCGGCGACACGCACGTTGGCGCGCGTGGACAACCACATGCCCAGGTAGCCGATGATCGCCGAGAACACGGCACCGACGATGAAGAACAAAGACCTGCCGATTCGTTCGGCGATGTCTTCCGCCGGTAGCGCGAACAGCAGCACGAACACGACGACGACAAAAATGCCGAGCGTGCGGAACTGCCGGTTGAGGTAGGCCGCTGCGCCCTCCTGAACCGCCTTGGCGATGTCCTGCATCTTCGGGGTGCCCTGGCCCGCGGCCAGCACCTCCCTGAGCAGCACGTACCCGACGGCGAGAGCAGCCAGGGCGACCACGGCGACCACGGCTACGACGCCGCGATCACCCCCGGAGAGCTCGAGGCTCTCCGCGAGGAATTGCCGGGACATCCGTCCTCCTGGTGAGTTGCCATGTGCAGCGCCAAGGCAGACCAGCCGCCCAGCGCGACGTGACGCATCCCTCATTGGATGCGATGAGCGGGGAGTCTAGGGGGTGCTTGCAACGAGGCAACGAAACGTCCCGAAGCGTGCACACACCGTTATCCGCCCTGGAAGTCGAGCACGCCCCGGCCGGAACTGTCGGTGGCGTGTGCGAAGCTCGCCGTTGTGGTGGATCAGGGACGGCGGTTGCTGGACCGCGTGCTGGCGGGAGTGCCCGCCGGGGAGTCACCTCTCACACACGCGCGGGACCTGCCGTTGCGGCAGGCTGATCACGTGGAATGGCCTTCGTGGGCCGCTGCGCCGGTGGTCGAGGCGTTCCTGGAGACGGGCGTGCGCGAGCCGTGGCGGCACCAGGTCGAGGCGGCGTCGCTCGCGTGGTCCGGCCGGCACGTGGTGCTCGCGACGGGCACCGCGTCTGGCAAGTCGCTCGCCTACCAGCTGCCCGTGCTTTCCACTCTTTTGGCGGACACGAGGGCGACGGCCCTGTACCTGTCGCCGACCAAAGCCCTTGGGGCGGACCAGCTCCGGTCGCTCGACGAGCTGGGGATCAAGGGCGTGAGCGCGTCGGCCTACGACGGCGACACCCCGATGGCCGAACGCGACTGGGTCAAGGCGCACGCGAACTGGGTCTTCACCAACCCGGACATGCTGCACCGCGGAATCCTTCCGCAGCACCCGAAATGGCTGCGGTTCTTCCGGCGGCTGAAGTACGTGGTGATCGACGAGTGCCATTCCTACCGCGGCGTTTTCGGGTCGCACGTGGCGTTGTTGATGCGCAGGCTCCGCCGGGTCGCGCGGAAATACGGCGCGGACCCGATCTTCGTTTTGGCATCGGCCACTGTGGCTGATCCTTCTTCGTCGGCGGAACGCCTGCTCGGAGTTCCGGTTTCCGCTGTCGTGGACGACTTCTCACCGCGTGCGTCGCGCACCGTCGCGTTGTGGGAACCGCCGCTGACCTCGCTGGAGGGCGAGAACGGCGCGCCCGTCCGGCGTTCGGCGGGCGCGGAGACGTCGCGGATCCTCGCCGACCTGGTCGTCGAGGGTGCGCGCTCGCTCGCGTTCGTGCGCTCCCGCCGCGGCGCGGAGCTGACGGCATTGGGCACGCAGCGCATTCTGTCCGAAGTGGACGGTGAGCTGCCCCCTCGGGTGGCCGCCTACCGGGGCGGGTTCCTGCCGGAGGAACGCCGGGCCCTGGAGAAGGCGCTGTCCACCGGCGACCTGCTCGGCGTGGCGACCACGAACGCGCTGGAACTCGGCGTCGACATCGCCGGTCTCGACGCCGTGGTGGTGGCCGGTTTCCCTGGCACGCTGGCCTCGTTCTGGCAGCAGGCGGGCCGCGCGGGCAGGTCGGGCGACAGCGCGCTGGTGGTGTTCGTGGCGCGCGACGACCCGTTGGACACCTACCTGGTCCACAACCCGGCGGCCGTCCTGGACCGCCCGGTCGAGGCGACCGTGCTGGACCCGCTGAACCCGTACGTTCTCGGCCCGCAGCTGGCCTGCGCGGCGTCCGAGATGCCGTTGACACCGGCCTGTCTGGACGACTTCGGCGGTCCGCTGGCGGAGTCCGTGCTGGCCGAGCTGGTGGCCGAGAAGCTGCTGCGCCGCAGGCCGGCGGGCTGGTACTGGGCGTCGCACGACCGCCCGCACGCCGGCGTGGACATCCGCGGCTCCGGCGGCGACCAGGTGGCCGTCGTCGAGGCCGACTCGGGCCGCATGCTCGGCACGGTCGACCCGGGATCCGCCTGCTGGCAGGTGCATCCGGGAGCCGTCTACCTGCACCAGGGCCGCGCGTACGTCGTCGACGAGCTCGACCTGGACAGCGGCCTGGCGATGGTCCACCGCGAAGACCCGGAGTGGACCACCCAACCGCGCGACTGCGTGGACATCACGGTCGTGCGCGAGATCGAACGCACCGACTTCGGCGGCGTCTCCGTGTCGTTGGGCGAGGTGGAGGTGACGACGCAGGTGGTCGGCTACCTGCGCCGCCTGCCGTCCGGCGTCGTGCTCGACCAGATCCCGCTCGACCTGCCCGAGCAGACCCTGCAGACCCGTGCCGTCTGGTACACGGTCGACGAGTCTCTCCTGGTCAGCGCCGGCGTGGAACCGAAGCGGATCCCCGGCGCCCTGCACGCAGCCGAACACGCGGCGATCGGCCTGCTGCCGCTGTTCGCGACCTGCGACCGGTGGGACATCGGCGGTGTGTCGACGGCCGTGCACCCGGACACGGGCATGCCGACGGTCTTCGTCCACGACGGCCACCCCGGCGGCGCGGGCTTCGCGGACCGCGGGCATTCGGCGTTGCGCGCCTGGCTCTCGGCGACGCGTGCGGCGATCAGCGCGTGCGCGTGCCCGATGGGTTGCCCGTCGTGCGTGCAGTCGCCGAAGTGCGGCAACGGCAACGACCCGCTGGACAAGGCCGGCGCCGTGCTGGTCCTGGACGTCGTGCTGGACAAAATCGCCTGACCGCCCGGCAGTGGGGTGGCTACGGTGTCGCTGTGAACGCATGCAGTTGCAACGCCACCGACCGGACCCGTCGCTCCTAGCGCGGCGAAGCCGGACATCCGTCGCGCCTTCGGCGTGATCGGGCCTGATCGCTCCGCCGCGCCCGTCCCCTTCCGGCCACGGGTTCCTTGGAGTCTGCCTTGTTCACACCCTTCGCCGACCTCGACGCGCTGCTCACCGACTTCGTCGGTTCTGTGCGCGAGATCCTCGGCCCCACTTACGTCGGCGCGTACGTCCAGGGCTCGTTCGCCCTGGGTGCGGCCGACGTCCACAGCGACTGCGACTTCATCGTCGCGTGCACCGAACTGCCGTCCGGCTCGCGCGAAGCGGGCCTGCGCGCCCTGCACGACGAGATCCCGCTCCGCCCCGGCCGCTGGTCGACGGAGATCGAAGGCTCGTACGCCGACGTGGAATCGCTGCGATCCGTGGCGGGCCTCGGGGTTCCGTGGCTGTTCAACGACCACGGCACGCGCACGTTGGTCTGGGACACCCACTGCAACAGCCCGCACGCTCGGTGGATCCTGCGCCGGCACGGCATCGTGCTGGACGGCCCGCCGATCACGTCGCTGGTCGACGAGGTGCCGGCGTCCGTGCTGCGGTCGTCGATGCGCGCCGAGCTGCCGCACGTCCTGGACGGCATCCGGGAGTGGGCGCCGATGGGCAACGCGTGGACGCAGCGCTACATCGTCTCGGCCTACTGCCGCACGCTCTACACCATCCACACGGGAGAGGTGGAGTCGAAGCGCGGCGCCCTGTTGTGGGCGTTGAATGTGCTCGATGAGCGGTGGCACCCGCTCATCGAGCAAGTCCTGCGGGACCGGGACCTCGGCTGGAGCGCCGATGCCGTTCCGCGGTCCGGTTCCCTCGAGGAGACCTTCGCCTTCGCGTCCTACGCGGAAAGCCGGTAGGTCTCCTGCTTTTCGTGGGCGCGGCGGGGGCTCACGGGTTCCCCCGCCGCGCTCTCCACGTGCCGAACACTGTTTTCCCGCCTGCTACCGCTTCGCGACCGGATCCCGTGGAAACATCGGCGGAATCTGGTTCGTTCGTCTGGACAGGACACGCGGGAGGCGACGGTGTCCACTGTCTTCTGACGAACTCCGGGGAGGAGCCGGCTTCGCCGACCGCGGCAGAGCTGGTGCTCTGCCACTAACGTTCCTCGGTCCGGTCACTGGTGCGGGAGGCTGTCCTTCGGGGTGCGTGTTCGGCTTTTCGCCCGTTCCTCCGCGGTCCCCGACGTGCGGGGTGCGGGAACCGATCAGCGGATCGGGCGGGGTGGAACGGCCGCGCAGGGCATCGCCTTCGGGGTTGTCGGGGAGAGTCCACGACGACACCCAGCGCGGCCGGGCTTTGTAGTTGTGTCAGACGGTTTCGAGCTGGTAGCTGCGAGCCGGGGCGTGCAGCGCCTCGACGAGCGCGTCCTGCACGACGTGCGCGTCCGGCAGGTTCCAGCCGCAGACCTGCGGCTTGACCCGCCAGTGCACGACACCGTGCGCCATGGTGGTGGGGGGCAGCGGGATGTACTCGCCCTGGGCGTAGTGGTGCACGTCCGGGTTGCCGGCCAGCTCGGTGTTGAGCTTCGAGCCGGACTTCACGAGGAACATCCAGCGGCCGGACGGGGTCGCGGCGATCGGCACGGGAACACCGATCGACCGCAGGACCACGGCGGCGCGACGGCCGAGGTCGGTGCCGACCTCGATCGCGTCCACCACGTGGCCGGTGGCGACGAGAAGGCTGTAGGAAGCGCCGGCCCACCAGGTGGCGACCTGCTCAGGACGCGTGCCGATGCGGTCGACCCAGTCGCGGTGCACCGGGATCGGGCCGTGGAGCTCGAGACCGCTGCGGCCGGCCCACTGGGTGACGCCGTTCTCCGAACCGGCCGGGTAGGTGCCGGGCAGCACAGGCCAACCGCGGTACGCGAGGCTCACGGCCTCGGCACGCAGTTCGATGCGGAAGGCCCCGCGCCAGCTGTCCGACCAATCCATCTTCCGTCGCCTTCTTCCTAGTTCTGACTCGACATCAACGTGGTGCCGGTGTTCGTAGGACACCGCGTCGGTGCCGCTACTACAACTAACGACACCGGCCCTGGGGTTGGTAACCCCCGTCGCGACAACTGGTCGCTCTGGAACGGCGAACGCGCTATGACAAAACGAGCCACCGAACTCCGGACGTTTGGTTCGATCACCGTTCAGCATGTCCGGACCCCGATGTGAGTCCGCTCACCGATGCGTTTCGACCGCTCATCGTGCTCCAAACGCTTCGATCTTCAGCCGGACCTGCCCTGGCACGTGCGTTCACCGGGCCGAACGGCGTCGCCGCCGAGACCTCGACAACCACCTCCCATCCGCTCACCGCACACCCGTTCAGCGCGGCCCTGTTCGCCTCGGCCACGAGTTTTGCCTGCTCACAAGCACTTGTCTCGCCTTTGACGAGATGAGCGGCAGCCGCCAGCGCCGCCAGATCGGCGGCGCCGGTCACCCGGTGCCGCACGACGACCACCGCGCCGGCCTCCGCACCGGCCACCGCGACGATGATCAGCAGCAACATCGCCACCACACCGCTCACCGCAGCCGAACCCCGCTCGCAACCGGTCGCCGAACCGTTCATCGCGGCTCCAGCACGGCGAACGCCTCCGCGGTGAGCGGTAAGCCAAGTGGCCCCTGCTTGCTGACGACCACCCGCACGGCATCCGCCTGACCGCGGATCACGACGCTCGCCCCTGCCGCGATCTCGCCGACCACCTGCTCTCCTCGCTGCCTCTCACCGCGAGCGACCAGCCGTGCGGCCTCTCTCGCGGCATCGGTGCACCGCATCTGCTCGATGACCGCAGTCAGCCCAGCCGCCGCCAACGCCATGACGGCGAGCAACGCACACACGGCAACAGCCGCCTCAACGGTGACCATGCCCCGGTCGTCAGACCGAAGACAGCGCACGCTGTATCAGCCCTTGCAACAGGTTCTGCACGAAGTCGCTGGTGACCAACGCGTAGAAGACCCCGGCGAGCGCAGCAACAGCCAGCGTCCCGATCGCATATTCCACGGTGCTCATGCCACTGTCGTCCTTCAGCAGTTCCATCTCTCTCCTTAGATGAAGAATTGATCGGCCAGTCCCAGCACCACCGGCACCACGCCGAGGCACAGGAACGCGGGCAGGAAACACAGTGCGAGCGGCGCCGCCACGGCCACCGAGGCCCGCTGCGCCTCGGCCTCGGCGTCGTTCATCGCCTCGGACCTGGTCCGGCAGGCCAGCTCCGCGGCCTGCCCGGCCAGCGCGGCACCGGACCGAGCCGTTCTCCGCGCGGCCCTGGCCAGCGGCGCGGTGGCGGGGTGTTCGAGCGCGGACGCCCACGCCGTGACGGGGTCGGCCCCGAGTCTGAGCAGCTCGGCGACCTGACCCAGTTCGCCGATGCCGACAGCCTGGATCGCCGTGGGCACCGGCAGCCCTGCCTTGAGACAGGCCGCCAGCAGGTCCCAGGCCGCAGCCCGTTCGAACGGACCACCGGTGCTGCGCTTTCGTGGCGGCGGATCATGGGCTCGCGGCCGGAGCCGGTCGACCGCCCGTGGCGTCGGCACCACCAGCACTGCCAACGCGAGCAGCAGATACGTCACGACTTCACCTCGGTGATCCGCTGCGTCCACCACAGCCCGGCCGCCAGGAACAACGCGCCCAGGACCAGCAGGAACTGCCCCGCCGTAGTGCCCGTGAGGACGTGGAGCGGTCGCGCACCACTGAGCTCACCCAGCAGAACTCCGAGAATCGGCAACGCCGCCAACACCGCCGCACTCGCCCGCGGCCCCGCCATGCGCGCGTTGACCTGCCGCGCAAACGCCGCCTGCTCGTCGAGATCACGCCTCGTGGCGTCCAGGACATCCGCCAACGCCACACCGTGCTTCGCCGACACGTGCCACGCCTTGGCCAGCTGGTCGGTCGCCGTTTCGAGCAGCGGTTGCCTGAGATCGCGCAACGTCCGTTCGACGTCACCACCGAGCCTTGCCGCCGACGCCGCCGCTTTCAGCACCTCACCGGCCGGCGCCGGGGTGTCCAGGGCCGCTCCCTCTGCCGCAGCAATGGGATGAGCGCCGGCCCTCAACTCGTCGACCACGCCACCCAGCCCGGTGCTGAGCGCTTCGGTCGCCGCCTTCAGCGCTTTGCCGCGCTTGTTCTGCCGGAGGTTACGGTGGATGACCGCCGCCAGAACCGCACCGGCGATCACTCCGCCGATGCCCGCAGCGAGGTAGACGATCACCGCGGCCACCACGAGCCACACCGGTTTCGGCACGACGACTTCCCGCTTGCCCTTGGGTCTCAGGCGGCGGATCTGTTTGAGCTGCGGCCACGCGAGCAACGCCGCCGCCAGGAGCAGAAGGCTCAGCACAGCAACTCCTTCGCTTGCCAGCCGCGCTCTCTTGTCCAAATCGGACGGACAGTGAGCCCGGACTCCGTTCTGCCGAACGCGCCGATTTCGTTGAGGTACCTGGTGTTGTCGTCCCGACGCATGTGGAGCACCAGCTGAACCGCCGCGATCACCTGGCTGTGCAACGCTTGTTGGGTCAGACCGCCCAGGGCGCCGAGTGCTTCGAGGCGAGCAGGGACTTCGTTGGGCGAGTTGGCGTGCAACGTTCCCGCGCCGCCTTCGTGCCCGGTGTTCAACGACGTCAGCAGCTCCCGCACCTCAGCACCCCGGACCTCGCCGACGACGATCCGGTCGGGCCGCATGCGCAACGCCTCCCGCACCAGCTGCCGGACGGTGATCTCGCCCGCACCCTCGACGTTCGCCGGCCGCGCCACCAGCCGCACGAACTGCGGATGGTCGGGCTGCAGCTCGCCGGCGTCCTCGACGCACACGATGCGTTCTTCAGCCGGGACGCACCCGAGCAGTGCCGACAGCAGCGAGGTCTTGCCCGACCCGGTCCCGCCGATCACCAGGAACGCCTTGCGTCTTCGCACGATCGCGCGGAGTGCGTCGGCGATCTCGGCGTCGAACGTGCCGAGCCGCTGCAGTTCGCCGAGGCCGTGGACCGCCGGCCGGAGGACCCGCAGCGACAGGCAGGTGCTGTCGGCGATGGGCGGCAACACCGCGTGCAGCCGGACTCCGCTGCCCGGTAACCAGCCGTCGACGCAGGGCGAGGCGTCGTCGAGCCGCCGGCCCGCTGCCACCGCGAGTCGTTGGGCGAGGCGGCGGACGGCGTCCTCGCCCGGGAACGTGATGCCGGTCTTGCGCAGGCCCGTGGTGCCGTCGACCCAGACCTGGTCGGGTGCGGTGACGAGGACGTCGGTGGTGCCGGGGTCGCTCAGCAACGGGTCGAGCGGGCCGGTGCCGCTGAACTCCTGCCGCAGGACTTGGAGGGCTTCCAGGACGTCGCCGTCGGCCAGGACGCCGCCGGCTTCGGAGCGGACGGCGTGGGCGACTACGGCGGCGGTCATCTCCATGTCGGTGCCGGCGAGGCGGTGGCGGACGCGGTCGATGAGGGAGGAGGTCATGGGGCACACCTCGGGATGGGTGGACGGGAGTTGGGTGACGGCAGGGGTTTTGGGGTGGCGACAGTGGCGGACGGAGTGGTTGAGGGGGTGGACGGACGGGTGGTTGAGCGGTGGGAGGCGGCCTGGCGCGCGGCTCGCTGAGGAGATGCGGCGGCGGTGCTCCACAGCGGCGGCCGGGGTGACGCTGGGGTGTCCGGCGGCAGTGGCTTCCGGGCAACAGACGCACGTCGCCAGCGCGGGCGGGCGGCGGACGCGGCCTGGCTCACGGCCAGCCCGGAGATGTGGCCACGGCATGCGCGTGGTGACCGATGGTGGTGACGCTTGGGCGTCGGGCGGCCGTGGATTTCGGGCACGGCTTGGGCTTGGCGGCGCCGGCCGCTGCGGTCAGGTGGCTGCTTCGGGATGGATGTCCGGGCGGCGGGCGTGGCGGCCGTAGGTGATGGCGCGGCCGGTCAGGCGGTGCCAGGTTTCGGTGCACCAGATGAGGAAGCGGTTCATTTCGGTGGCTCCCGGAAGATGTAGCGGGGTGGGATGGGGCGGCCGTAGACGAAGAGGTTGCGGACCATGCGGGCCCAGACTCGGAGGTGGGTCACGGGCGGGGATTGCTTGGGGCGCTCGGGGTCTTGGGCTGGCGTCACGGGCACGGGGCCTTCCTCGGGGACGGGATCGCAGCCGGGAGGGGCCAGGACGGGAGTCGACGGCGCGCTGAGGGACGGGGTGCGGGCCGAGGGCGCGGCCGTGCCCACGGGTGTGGTGGCAGCGGATGAGGTGCCATCGGGTGCTGCTGGGCCGACGGGTGCTGCGGGGGTTGTGGTGCCGGGGTCGAGCCGGGGTTCGGGTGGGTCACGGGCGCAGCTCCTTCAGCACCAGGCGGGCTGTGGTGGCCAAAGGGCCCTTGGCGTTGCGGGGGAAGCGGCCTCGTTCCAGCAGTTCGGCCAGGCCCGGTTCCGGGCGCATCTTGGCCAGCAGGGGGACGCCGATCACGTCGGCCATCTCGGTTGCCTGGAGGTTGCCCGGTGAGGGGCCTCGCACGACCAGGCGGACGGTTCGGCCTTGGGTGAGGAGGCGGGTGGCCACTCGGGTGGCTGCGGCGGTTGCCCTGACCTCGGCTGGGACCACCAGGATCGTCAGGTCGGTGCGGTCCAGGGCGGCTGAGGCCGCGGCGGTCGGGTGGCGCGGGAGGTCGCAGACGACGGTGTTGCCCGCTCTGCGGCCGGCGTCGAGGACGGCTGCCACGGCTGCCGGTTCGGGATCCGGGCCTGCTCGGTCGCAGGCCAGGACGCTGAGGCCGCCGGCGGTGGGGAGGGCGGCGCGCAGGGCGGAGATCGGGACGGTGCCGCCGCTGCAGTGCACGCCAGGCCAGCGGGCGCCCTCGTCGGACTCGGTGCCCAGGGCCAGGTCGAGGCCGCCGCCGAGCGGGTCGCAGTCGACGAGCATCGCCTCGCCGCCGTCGGCCGTCGCCTCGCGGCCGCAGGCGGTGGCGAGGATCGAGGCGCCGGCGCCTCCCCTGCCTCCCACGAAGGACACCACCCGGCCGCGGTCCGATGGCGGGCCCTCGCCCAGGTCGGTCAGCGCGCCCACCAGGACACGGGCGTCGACCGGGAGCTCCAGGACGCCGTCCGCGCCCAGTGCCACCGCCGGCGCCCAGGGCGGGTCGCCACCGTGGACCACCAGCACGCCCGAGCGGCGGGGGAAACCCGCGTCGAGGCAGGACGAGACAGCCGCCGGGTCGAGCAGGACCAGGGGCGCGGTGTGCCACTGGGCGCGCAGGGACGTGACGTCCGGCGCGCAGGTGAGCGGGCAGTCGGCGGCCGCGGCCACGCGGAGGACCTCGTCCAGCAGGTCCGTGTCGGTGAGCAGGGTGACGGGGTTGGTCATGGGTCCACCGTCGTGTGTCGTGAGGAACGACACAACGCGCGAAGATCCAGATGTGGACAACTGCGCGGGTGTGGACAAGTCGCGATCTTGGAGGCCCTGACGGCACGGGGCTGTCGGGGGTGTGTGCGACTCTGGAGGGTTGGGCACCGGACGGCCGGGAAAGAGCGGCAGAGGTCCAGTCGCGCCCACGCGGAAACGGGGTCCGGATATGGGACGACCCCCGCCAGGGGGGAGGGACGGGGGTCGTCAATGGTTCAGTCCCGGGGGGTCGGACTGAACCCGTCCGTCGAACCGGACTCTCCTACTGTATCCCCAAGCGCCAGTGCCGCGCGCAACTTCGGCAACAGCTGCGGGCCAAGTTTCGGTAACCGTGCAGCACAACGATTTCGTACACGGTCGAAATGCCGCCCGAACGGCCTACTGACCAGTACACCTAAGCTGACGTCATGAGTCGGATCGCCGCCTTCTTCGACCTCGACAAGACCGTGATCGCGAAGTCGAGCACGCTGGCGTTCAGCCGTCCCTTCTTCCAGGAGGGGCTGATCAACCGCCGCGCGGTGCTGAAGAGCGCTTACGCCCAGTTCGTGTTCATGCTCGCCGGAGCGGACGCGGACCAGATGGACCGCATGCGCGCGCACATCACCGCCCTGGCCGCGGGCTGGGACGTCGAGCAGATCCGCAGCATCGTCAACGAGACGCTGCACGACATCGTGGACCCGCTTGTGTACAAGGAGGCGACGCAGCTGATCGCCGACCACAAGGCGGAGGGCCACGACGTCGTCATCGTGAGCGCGTCCGGCGAGGAGCTCGTCGCGCCCATCGCCCAGATGATCGGTGCGGACTACAGCGTCGGCACCAAGATGGTCGTGCAGGAGGGGCGCTACAGCGGCGAGGTCGACTTCTACTGCGCCGCCGACAACAAGGCCGTCGCCATCAAGCAGCTCGCCGCGGAGCACGGCTACGACCTCAGCAAGAGCTACGCCTACTCGGACAGCATCACGGACCTGCCGATGCTCGAGGTCGTCGGCCACCCCACCGCCGTCAACCCGGACCGCGGCCTGCGCCGCACGGCCACCGAGAAGGACTGGCCGGTGCTGCAGTTCGTCGACCCGGTGAGCCTGCGCGGCCGCTTCCCCACGCCGTCGGGCAAGGCGGTCGCGGTCACGGCCATCAGCCTCGGCGCGGTCGCGGCGGCCGGCGCCGCCTGGTACGGCCTGCGGCGCAAGCGCGGACGCGATTAGTCAAGGCCTACGACCGCAAGAACCCGATGGAGATCCGGTACCGGCGAGTAGCGGCAACCGCCCGCGCACGTGGTGCCCCGGTGAGTGCACAGCTGCGCCCTCTCGGCGGTACCGGAACGTGAAGGAAGCGTCACAACCGTTGGAACAGCAGAACTTTCCTCACTGAACGTGGCTTGACCGGTGCACCCTTCCGAGCCCTTGCTGTGACCGGGCCCACGCACTTAAATAGGTGGTGCGGACCTCCGGTCGGCCAGGGACCTGGCGAAGAGAAGCCAGACTCCACCCCGGCAGAGCTCCGTGCGCGGACTTCGAGTACCCACGCGCAGCACGCCGCGGGAGGCTTGTCGTCTAGGGCCTGCGTACCGGGACGCCGGACGCCGAGGCCAGGGTTGTACGACACGAGTTGCACGCTTGGTAACTCGCAAGCCCGCGCTGTCGACGGGGCGCCCTCTCGAGGGCGCCCCGTTTGCTTGTTCGGCCTCCGAACCAGCCGAACGGCAGAATGTGCGCCCGTTGACCCACCACGCAGCCGTGAGTAACTTGCGAAATGCGCCAGTTACCTGTGGGAACATCACCGGGAGGCACGGACAAGTGCGGAAGTTCGCCGCGTTGACGCTGGTCACAGCCATGGTCGCCCTCACGCCGGTGGCGAGAGCGGAAGCCTCCGTGACCACGCTCCGCGGGATGTCGCTGGAACAGAAGGTCGGCCAGCTGTTCGTCACGTACGTCAACGGCCAGGCCGCCGACGTCCCGCACCCCAAGAACCAGACCGACTTCGGAGTGGGCACGCCCGCGGAGATGGTGCGCAAGTACCAGCCGGGCGGGGTCATCTACTTCAACAACTCGAGCCGCGACAACATCGACACCCCGAAGCAGATCGCGCAGCTCTCCAACGGCCTGCAGAAGGCGAGCAAGATCCCGCTGCTCATCTCCACCGACCAGGAGATGGGTCTCGTCACGCGCATCGGCCCGCCGGCCACGCAGCTGCCGGGCAACATGGCCCTCGGCGCCGGTCGCAGCACGAAGGACGCCGAGGAGGCCGCCCGGATCACCGGCCAGGAGCTCCGGGCGATGGGCATCAACCAGAACTTCGCGCCGGACGCGGACGTGAACTCCAACCCGGCCAACCCGATCATCGGCGTCCGCAGCTTCTCCAGCGACCCGAAGCTCGCGGCCGACATGGTCGCCGCCCAGGTCCAGGGCTACGAGGGCCGCCGCTGGTTCGACCCGCAGTCCGTCACGTCGACCGCCAAGCACTTCCCCGGCCACGGCGACACGTCCGAGGACAGCCACACCGCCCTGCCGGTCTCCAACCGCAGCCTCGACCAGTGGCGCCAGATCGACGCGCCGCCGTTCAGGGCCGCCGTCGCCGCCAAGATCGACTCGATCATGACCGCGCACATCCAGGTGCCGCAGATCGACCCGTCGGGCGACCCAGCCACGCTCAGCCCGAAGATCATCACCGGTCTGCTGCGCGAGGAGCTGAAGTACGACGGCGTCATCGTCACGGACTCGCTGGAGATGGCGGGCGTCCGCAAGCTGCACACCGACGCCGAGATCCCGGTGCTGGCCATCAAGGCGGGCGTCGACCAGCTGCTGATGCCGCCGAACCTCGGCCTCGCGATCGACAGCGTCGTCAAGGCCGTGCGCAGCGGTGAGCTCACCGAGCAGCGCATCGACCAGAGCGTCCTGCGCATCCTCAAGATGAAGCTCCTGCGCGGCGTCATGCTCACCGCCCAGGTCGACGAGAACAAGGTCGACCAGGTCGTCGGCTCCAACGCGCAGAAGGCCCAGGACATCGCCGACCGCACCATCACGGCCGTCCGCAACGACGAGCAGGCGCTCCCGCTCAACGCCACCGCTCCCCTGGTCGTCGGCACGAGCGACGCCCAGACCGCGGCCCTCGCGACCAGGCTCAAGGGCACCAAGCTCGTCACGGCGACGAGCCCGACGGCCGCCCAGATCCAGCAGGCCGTGGCCGCGGCGGCGAACGCGGACAAGATCGTCGTGCTGACCAGCAACGCGAGCACGAGGCCCGCCCAGGTCGACCTGATCAACCAGCTGGTCGCCACCGGCAAGCCGGTCGTCGCGGCCGCCACGGGCAACCCGTACGACGTCGCCCACAGCAACGCGAAGACGTGGCTCGCGACCTACTCGACCACGACCGTCTCGATGGAGGCGCTGGCCAGGGTCCTGCTCGGCGAGGTCAAGCCGCAGGGCAAGCTCCCGGTCGACGTCCCCGGCCCGACGCCCTACCCGTTCGGCCACGGGGTGACGTGGTGAGGCGGCGCAGCTTCCTCACCGCGACCGCCACCGCCCTGTCCGTTTCCGTCGTCAGCGCCTCCCAGGCCGCCGCGGCCCCGAAGCTCGCCACTGCCGCCCAGCAGCTCGCGGACGACGGCTGGCGCAAGCTCAAGGGCCGCAAAGCCGGCGTGCTGACGAACCCGACGGGCATCCTCACGGACCAGACGCACATCGTCGACTCGATGGTCGCCCACGGCGCCAAGCCGACAGCGGTGTTCGGACCGGAACACGGCTTCCGCGGCACCGCACAAGCCGGCGGCTCCGAGGGCGACTATCAAGACCCACGCACTGGCATCCCGGTGTACGACGCGTACGGCGCCAACGCCACGAAACTCCAAGCGATGTTCGCGAAAGCGGGCATCGACACGGTCGTCTTCGACATCGCGGACGTGGGCGCGCGCTTCTACACCTACATCTGGTCGCTCTACACGGCGATGCAGGCCGCATCGGGCCTCGACTTCATCGTGCTGGACCGTCCGAACCCCATCGGCGGCACCGCGAACGGCCCGCAGCTCGACCCCGCGTACGCCACGGGCGTCGGCCTGAAGCCGATCGTGCAGCAGCACGGCATGACCGTCGGCGAGCTCGCCCGCTTCTACGTGGGCGAGTTCGGCGTCAAGACGCGCCTCCAGGTCGTGGACGTCCGCAACTGGCACCGCTCCCAGCTCGACACCGGCCTCCCGTGGGTCCCACCGAGCCCCAACATGCCGACCCAGGACACGGCGTTCGTCTACCCCGGCACGTGCCTGTTCGAGGGCACGGTGTTCTCCGAGGGCCGTGGCACCACCCGCCCGTTCGAGACCGTCGGCGCCCCCGGCCTCGACTGGCGGTGGGCCGAGCACCTCAACGCGCTCGGCCTGGCGGGCGTCCGGTTCCGCGAGACCTACTTCTCGCCGACGTTCAACAAGTTCCAGGGCCAGACCTGCGGCGGTGTCACCCTGCACGTCACCGACGCGGCGAAGTTCGACGCCATCAAGGCGGCGGTCGCGATGCTGATCACCGCGAAAGCGTTGTACCCGGACGCGTTCGCATGGCGTCCCGACAACTGGATCGACAATCTCAGCGGCTCCGCCAGGCTGCGCACGATGATCGACGCCGGGGCACCTCTCGACGAGGTCGTCGGCGCGTGGCAGCAGGAGCTCCAGCAGTTCCGCCGCACCCGCCAGCCCTACCTGCGCTACCGGTGAGGACGCCATGCTCATCCCTGCACTGGCCGCCACACTCGTGACGGTCGCGATCCCCGGCCACTTCGACCAGCCCCAGAACGGTTTCGCGCCGCCGTGGACCACGCTGCGCGACTCCAACCCGTACTGGGCGAACCTCGACCCCGAGCCGATCAACGCCGCCCTGCGTCAGGTCCGCGACTTCACCCAGCCGCAGGCCAACGGCAAACCGCTCTACGCCGGCGCCGTCACGATGTACGTGCACGACGGCAAGATCGTCACGCACGACCGCACGGGCTACGCGGTCCTCTACCAGGACCAGCAGACCCAGCTGCCCGAAGAAGAACGCGTCCCCATGCGCAAGGACACGATCTTCGACCTCGCCTCCATCTCCAAGCTCTTCACGTCGATCGCGGTCATCCAGCAGGTCGAGCGGCACCGCGTCGACATCGACGCCAAGGTCGCCACCTACCTGCCCGAGTTCGGCGTGAACGGCAAGGAGAACATCACCGTCAAACAGCTTCTGACGCACACGAGCGGTCTCGAACCGTTCATCCCCTTGTGGCAGAAGTACCCGGACATCCCGTCACGCATCAAAGCCGTGATGGACGTGGCGCCGAAGTCCACGCCCGGCACGACGTACGTCTACTCCGACCTGAACCTGATCACGCTCGGCGAACTGGTGTTCCGGGTCAGCGGCAAGAAGCTCGACCAAGCGGTGAAAGACGGCATCACCACACCGCTCGGCATGAAGGACACGGGCTACAACCCGAAGGCCAAGGACCGCACGGCCGCCACCGAGTTCCAGACGGCACCACCGCGCGGCATGGTCCGCGGTGAGGTGCATGACGAGAACTCCTGGTCCCTCGGCGGAGTCGCGGGGCACGCCGGCGTGTTCGGCACGGCCGAGGACCTCGCCGTCCTCGGCCAGACGATCCTCAACGGCGGCACGTACGACGGCCACCGGATCCTCAGCGAGCACTCCGTCGAGCTGATGCTCACGAACTTCAACCAGCAGTTCCCCGGCAACGCGCACGGCCTCGGCTTCGAGCTCGACCAGCGCTGGTACATGGGTGCGCTGAGCGGACCGGGAACCGCAGGTCACACCGGGTACACGGGCACGTCGCTCGTCATCGACAAGGCCTCCCGGTCGATCGCGGTCCTGCTGACCAACCGCGTGCACCCGAGCCGTGACTGGGGCAGCGTCAACCCGGCTCGGCGAGCGGTCGCCGACGGACTGGCGAACGCGCTCGCCGTGAAGTCGGGCGGAAAGCAGTGGCGTGCCACGACTTCCGGCGCCACCCTCACCGCGGACCGCCCCGTCGAGGTCTTCGTCGACGGAGACAGCGGCGACAAGCTGACGATCCAGCACTGGGACGGCACCCAATGGCAGGACGTACGCACGATCACCACCACTGAACGACGATGGGTTGCCACGGAACAAAAGAAGTCCCGATTCATCTACACCAAGGCGGGCCAGTACAACGGCCGTGGCGTGTATGTGCACGCACGCAGCGACGTCACGGCCGAAGGCTGGTCAGTGGCACGCCGCTAGCACTTCGGCGAAATGCGGGAGCGCCCGTGGAAACGCGGGCGCCCCGAAGCTCACCACGACGCCGGAACGGTCGTCGGAGCTCAACGAGTGCCGGAACCACGAGAGCGGACTGACCGCGATTCCCCGTTCCCGTGCGGTTTCCACAATCGCGGTTTCGTGCGGCGTCTCCAGCACGGCGTGCATTCCGGCCGCGATTCCGGACACGGACGCATACGGCGAAACAGCGTCAACGAGCCGGTCGCGACGCCGTTGGTACTTCAACCGCATTCGCCGCACGTGGCTGTCGTACGCACCCGATGACAGGAAATCGGCCAGCGTCAACTGGTCGAGCATGCTGACGTGCTGTTCGCGATCGGTCTTCAACGCCAGCACCGGATCCACGAACCGGTCCGGCAGCACCATCCACGCGATCCGCAAGGCCGGTGACAACGCCTTGCTCGACGTGCCCAGGTACACGACGTGCTCCGGATCCAACCCCTGCACCGCCCCGACGGGCTGCCGGTCGTAGCGGAACTCGCCGTCGTAATCGTCTTCCAGCACAACGCCACCCACGCGCCGTGCCCACTCCACGGCCGAAGCGCGCCGCCTCGGGTGCAACGGACCGCCCAACGGGAACTGGTGCGCCGGCGTCAGCACGCAGGCACGCAGGTCGTCCGGCAACTGCTCGGTGTTCGCGCCGTGGTCGTCCACCGCCAACGGCACGGTGGACTTCCACAACGACCGGTGGAACTCCAGCCCGTACTCCTCGACGACCACCGGCCCGCGCAGCAGCCGGTTGAACATCTGGACGGCACCGCCGAACCCCGAGCACACCACGATCCGTTCGGGATCGGCCCGCACGCCACGGGCCCGTGCCAGGTACTCGGCCAACGCCGTCCGCAGCTCGACGCGCCCTTGCGGATCTCCCGGCCCGAACGCCTCCGACGGCGCCGCCATCACCGCCCGCCGCGTCGACCGCACCCACTCCGCGCGCGGGAACTCCGTGACGTCCGGCGTCGACACCGTCAGGTCGAACCGCACCTCGGCCGACGACACCACGCGCTTGACCGGCGCAGGCGGCGCGACCCGTTGCGCGACAACGGTTCCCGATCCCTGGCGCGCGGTCAGCCACCCTTCGGCCACGAGCTCCGCGTACGCCTCGGCCACGGTGTTCCGCGCGATCCCCAGGTCAGCGGCGAGCGACCGCGACGCCGGCAACCTGGTCCCCGGCGGCAACCGCGCCGACCGCACGGCCTCCCGCAACGACGCCGTCAACCGCTGCCGCAGCCCACCCGGACCGGACAGGTCGAGGTGGAAGTCAAGATTGGCCCACGATTCCACGACCAGATTGCACCACGAACAGAGCCAATCAGCGGCATAGGTTCGAAGACGTGACGAACCGCATCGACATCGCCAAGAAGGCCCCGAAGGTCTACCGCGCCATGATCGCGCTCGACGCCGCCGCCCGCGAGGGCCTCGACGAGCAGCTGGCCGAGCTCGTGCGCATCCGCGCCTCCCAGCTCAACCACTGCGCCTACTGCCTCAACATGCACACGGTCGACGCGCGGAAGGGAGGCGAGACCGAGGCCCGCATCTACCTGCTCAGCGCGTGGGAGGAAGCAGGCGATCTCTACACCGAGAAGGAACAGGCGGCGCTGCGCCTCACCGAGGCCGTCACCGTGCTGAGCAGCCACGAGTACGTGAGCGACGAGGTCTACGAGCGGGCGGCGCAGCACTTCGGCGAGGAGGAGCTCGCGCAGCTCATCGCGTTGATCTTCACGATCAACGCCTGGAACCGGATCGCCGTGTCGACGAGGAAGGTGCCGGACATCAGGTGATCCCCCGCGCCGACAGAGTGACTTTCGGACACACTCCGTTGACCCTCGCAGTGGCGGTTAGTAAGTTTCCCACGTGTCCACTGAGAGCAGTGCCGAGTCCAGTCCGCTGGTGAAGATCCGGTCGTTGCTGCCGGGGCTCGCGCGCGCCGAGCAGCGCGTCGCGAAGGTGGTGCTGGAGAACCCGGCCACGGTCGCGCACCGCAGCATCACCGAGGTCGCCGAGCAGGCGGGCACCAGTGAGACGACAGTGACGCGGTTCTGCAAGGCCATCGGCGTCGGCGGGTACCCGGAGCTGCGCATCGCGCTCGCGGCGGACACCGCGCGCAGCCAGGCCAGGGCCAACCACGACATGGGCGGCGACATCGGTCCCGGCGACGACCTGGCGCAGGTCGTCGGCAAGGTCGCGTTCGCCGACGCCCGCGCGGTCGAGGAGACCGCGGAACAGCTCGACGTCGAGGCACTCGCCCAGGTCGTGCAGGCCGTGGCGGGCGCCCGGCGCGTCGACGTCTACGGCTTCGGCGCGAGCGCGTTCGTCGCGTTCGACCTGCAGCAGAAGCTGCACCGCATCGGGCTGACCTGCTTCGCGTGGAACGACACGCACATCGCGCTGACGTCGGCGGCCGTGCTGACCGGGGCGGACGTCGCCGTCGGCATCTCGCACACCGGCTCGACCGCGGAGACCGTCGAGGCGCTGCGCGTCGCCCGCGAGACCGGCGCCACCACAGTCGCCCTCACGAACTTCCCGCGCTCGCCGATCACCGAGGCCGCCGACCACGTGCTGACCACGGCCGCGCGCGAGACCACCTTCCGCTCCGGCGCGATGGCGAGCCGCATCGCCCAGCTCACGGTGATCGACTGCCTGTTCATCGGCGTCGCCCAGCACCACGTCGACACGGCGAAGACGGCGCTGGAGGCGACGTACGAAGCGGTGTCCGGCCACCGGCTGGGCGCCAGGCCGGACGGCAGGCGACGACCGCGGGAGACGTCTAAATGACCTCCCCCCGGAACGGTGTGGCGGTGCGCGTGGAGTCTCCGACCGAGGGGCGGAACCCCCGCACCGCGGACATCGACCGGGTCTCCACGATCGACGTGCTGCGCATGATCAACGACGAGGACCGCAAGGTCCCGTCGGCGGTCGCGGAGGCGCTGCCGGAGCTGGCCCGCGCGGTCGACCTCGGCGTCGCCGCGATCTCGGGCGGCGGCCGCGTCCACTACGTCGGCGCCGGCACGTCCGGTCGTCTCGCGACGCTGGACGCCGCCGAGCTCGTCCCCACGTTCAACGCCCCCGCGGACTGGTTCGTCGCCCACCACGCCGGTGGCCAGGAAGCCCTGGTCCGTGCCGTCGAGGAGGTCGAGGACCACTCGGGCGCCGCCCAGATCCGGCGGCACGCGGACGGGAACGACCTGGTCGTGGGCGTGACGGCGTCCGGCCGCACGCCGTTCGTGATCGGTGCGCTGGAAGAGGCGCAAGCGCTGGGCGCCCACACCGTGCTGGTGTCGAACAACGCGTCGGTGCCGTTCACGCCGGACGTCCTGATCGCGCTGAACACCGGTCCCGAGGCCATCGCCGGGTCCACCAGGATGAAGGCGGGATCGGCCCAGAAGCTCGTCCTGACGTCGTTCTCCACCGCGGTGATGGTGAAGCTCGGCCGGACCTACTCGAACCTGATGGTCAGCATGCGCGCGACGAACGCGAAGCTGCGCGGCCGCACGATCCGGATCCTGCACGAGGCCACCGGCCTGCCCGCGACGGACTGCGAGCAGGCGCTGGTGGAGGCGTCCGGTGACCTGAAGGTTGCGCTGGTCCACCTGCTCGCCGGGGTGCCGGCCGCTCGGGCGGCGGAGGCGTTGCGGGACGCGAAGGGCCACGTCCGCGACGCTCTGGACCGGCTAGCCGGCTGAGACCACGTCCGGCCCGAAGACCTCGTAGTGGATGTCGGTGATCCCCGCGGCGAGCAGCTGGGTCCGCACGGCGCGCAGGAACGGCACCGGGCCGCACAGGTAGGCGGTCGTGCCGGCCGGGACCTCCACCGAGGTGAGGTCGACGAACCCGGTCCGGTCGGCGGGCCACTCGCCGAACGGCCGCTCGTAGAACACGTGCGCCTGCGCGTCCGGCAGCTTCGCCACGAGCTGCGCGAGCTCGGCGCGGAACGGGTGCGTGAGCTGGTCGTGGTCGCCGTGCACCGCGACGACCTGCCGGGCCGAGTCCGTGGCGGCGAGCTCGGCGAGCATGGAGATCATCGGCGTGCAGCCGATGCCCGCGGACGCGAGCAGCACCGGGCCGTCGCCGGGCTCGAGCGTCAGGTCGCCGGCGGGCTGGCTGAGCCGGATGGTGCTGCCGACCGGGGCGAAGTCGTGCAGCTGGTTCGACACCTCGCCGTCGCGCTTCACCGAGAACTGCAGCGCGTCGTCGGTCCGCCCGGAGAGGCTGTACTGGCGGATCTGCCGGGCGCCGTCGGGCAGCGGGACGTGCACGGACACGTACTGCCCCGGCTTGCTCGGGGCCACCGGACCGCTGGTCGGTCTGACCACGAACGTCACCACGTCCTCGGTCTCCTGGAACCGGGCGATGACCCGGTGCTCCTGCAGCCCCCTGGGCAGGAACCGCTCGATGCCGATCAGGGCGTCGGCCATCAGCCAGTAGACCTCGCTCCAGGCCGCGGCGATCTCGTCGTTCACGTCCAGGACCTCGGCGACGGCTCCGAGCAGGTACTTGTGCACGACGGCGTACTGGCCGGTGGTGACGCCGACGGACACGTGCTTGTGGGCGATCCGCCGCAGCATCGCGTCGGGCGTCTTCCCGGCGAGCAGGCCGGACGCGAAGGCGGCGACGGACCCGGCCAGTGCCTGCGCCTGGGTGCCGTTGGCCTGGTTGCCGCGGTTGAACAGGTTGCGCAGCAGGACGGGGTGGTCGGCGAACATGCGCTGGTAGAACAACGCGCTGATCTCACCGATGGAGGCGCCCACGGCGGGCAGGGTGGCCTCGACCAGGTCGGCGGACTTCGGGGACAGCATCGACGAGCTCCTCACCTCAGCTGGAGGCTGAGCAGTACGGGACCGGTGGGTTGGGCGACGAGGTCATCGACGCGGAGCGGATCGAGCGAGGCGTAGAAAGCTTCCTGGGCCTGGCGCAGCGCGTGGCGCAACCGGCAGGCGGAACTGAGCGGACACGGCACTTCGCCTTCGCAGTCGACGACGTCGCCGTTACCTTCCAGCGCTCGCACCAGGTGCCCGACGGACCCGGACCGGCCCGCTTCGGTGAGCGTGAGCCCACCTCCGCGGCCGCGCCGGGCCTCGACGACACCGAGGTGCTGGAGCCGGGCGACGACCTTCGCCGCGTGCGTGTACTGGACGCCCATCACGTCGGCGACCTCACGCGTCGTGGGGTTCGCGCTGTCGTCGACGACGGCCAGCCGCATCACGATCCGCAGGGCGATGTCGGTGCTCTTGGTCAGCCTCACAAGATCGAGACTAGCTTAATTGGTATCTTAGATTCGTGTTATCCGGGCAACAGTTCGGCGGTCGCCTCCCACAGGCGCCGCTCGCGTGCGCGGTCGTGCGCGACGGGCTGCACCTCGGTCAGCTCGTCCTTGACGACGAACGCCCCGTCGCGCAGGTGCGCCCACTTGTCGTCCAACGCCATGGCGGCGAGCAACGGCCCCGAGCGCTGGGGCGTCGACACCCCGGGAATCCTCCCGAGAGCCCTGCTGACGGCTTGGACGGCGGCGGGCGCGCTCCTGCCGAGTGCGGTGCCGGGCATCCAGCCGGGCTCGAACACGGACACGTTGACGCCGTCGCCGGCGTGCCGCTGCAGTTCGTGGGCGTAGTAGAGGATCGCCAGCTTCGCGGTGGAGTAGGTGGTCATCGAGTCCTCGCCGGACGCACGCGCCAGTTCGACGGGATCGGCCCACTGCGCCGGCGCCACGCCGAGCAGCTTGCGCCAGCGGTTCTGGTGGTAGGTGTTCGACCCGATCAGCACGATCCGCGCGGGGGCGGCGAACGAGCCGAGCAGGTCGCCGATCAGCTGGGCGTGGGCGAGGTAGTTGACCGCGAACGTCATCTCGTAGCCGTCGGCGGACTTCTGTCCCGCCACGGCCAGTCCCGCGTTGGCCACCAACGCCCGCAGCGGCCGCACGGCGCCACTGGTCACCAGGTCGCGCACGGTCGCGGCAGCGGCGCGGACGTCCTCCAGGCTCGCGAGGTCGCAGCCGATCTCGCGCACGGACGCGCCGAGCGCGCGGGCCTCGTCGGCGACCGCGGTCAGGTCCGCACCCCGGCGACCGACCAGCAGCAGGTCGGGCCTCCGCTCGCGCGGGCGGCGGGCCATGGCCAGCACGGCGTGCCTGCCCAGGTTGCGGGTCGGACCGGTGATCAGCACAGTTCCTGTTTCGCTCATGCCCCCACACTGCGAGCGGTGCCGGACGTCAGCCAGCCGACCCGTTTTCCTGGGACTGACGTGCCCAGGACAACGGTCGCGAGCCCGCGCACACTGGACTTCGTGGAGACGTGGGAGTTCGGGCGGACGGTGCGGCGCTGGCGCGACCGGGTGTCACCGGAGGCCGCCGGGGTGCCGGCCGGTCGGCGACGGCGCGCGGCCGGGTTGCGCCGCGAGGAGCTGGCCGCGCTGGCCGGCATCTCCGCCGACTACCTGACCCGCCTCGAACAGGGCCGCGCGACGGCGCCCTCGGCCCAGGTGGTCGAGGCGCTCGCCAGGGCCCTGCGGCTGGCCGACGCCGAACGCGACCTCCTCTACACGCTGGCCGGGCACGCCACGCCCGGCCGTGACGTCGTGCCGTCGCGGATCACGCCGAGCGTCCGGCGGCTGCTCGACCGCCTCTCGTACACACCCGTGGTCGTGTACGACGCCAGCTGGACGTTGGTGCTGGCCAACGCGCCGTACGACGCGCTCATGGGCGACACGACGTCCTGGACCGGACTGGAGCGCAACGCCGTCTGGCGCAACGTCACCCGCATGCCCACCAGGGTCGTGCACTCGCCGCGGGAACAGGAGGAGCACGAGGCACGGCTCGTGGCCGCCCTCCGGCTGACGGCCTCGCAGTACCCCGCCGACCTCGGGCTCCGGCGGCTGGTCGCCGACCTGCTGACCAGCGAGCGCTTCGCGGAGCTCTGGCACGACGAGGCGTCGCCACCGGTGCCGGACCCGTCCCGGCACAAGACGGTCGACCACCCGGCGGCCGGGCTGATCACGCTCGACTGCGACACGTTGATCGTCGCCCAGGACGACCTGCGCATCACGGTCTACACCGCGGAACCGGGCACCGAGGACGCCGACCGCCTGGCCTTGGCGCTCGTCGTGGGCACCCAATCGATGAGCAGCTAGTCGATGAGCGGTCAGCCGGGCAGCACCGGACGCCACGGGATCGGCGTCGACAGCACCATCGCGCTGGAGGTCTCTCCGTGCGCCGCCAGCCGGACCAGCAGCCGTTCCAGCTCCACGATCGACGTGGTGACGACCTTGACGACCGAGCAGATGTCCCCGGTGAGCCGCACGACCTCGACCACTTCGGGCAGGTCGTCGAGCAGCTGGGGGTGCACGGTGATGCACCGGGGGCCGTAGCACTTCATGCGCACGAGCGCGACGACTGGACGTCCGACGACGGTCGGGTCGACCACGGCCCGATAGCCGGTGATCGCACCCATGTTCTCCAACCGCCGCACGCGCTGGGCGACGGTCGGCGGCGAGACGTGGACCCGACGCGCGAGCTCGTTGTACGACAGCCGCGCATCCTCTTGGAGGGCCTCCAAGAGGGCCTTGTCCACCTCGTCCAACATGAACGCAAAGCTACTCGGCGACTCGCTTTGCGTTCGGAAGAAGTTCGACCCGAACGCCTTTCGTCACCCATTCAGGTGGCGTGCGGTTCTCGCGAGGATTGAGCCATGAGCTGCCCGGTCTCCCCCAAGCTGGATTTCGGCGGCACCACGCCGTACGAGGACTACGTGCACGCGTCGGTGCTGCACACCCTTCAACAGCAGTGGTCCAAGGACCCGCGCGAGATGTCGTTCCTGGTCATCACGCAGGTGATGGAGCTGTACTTCGGCCTGCTCTGCTTCGAGTGGCGGCAGGCCCAGACCGAGCTGCGCGCCGACGACCTGCGGGCGGCCGTGCGCACGCTGCGACGCTCCGACCTGCACCTGCAGGCGCTGTCCGCGGCCTGGCGGCCGATCGCGCGGATGACGCCGACCGAGTTCAACTCCTTCCGCGACGCGCTCGGCGAGGGCTCCGGCTTCCAGTCCGGCATGTACCGCGAGATGGAGTTCCTGCTCGGCGAGAAGTCCGCGTCGATGCTCGTGCCGCACCGCGCGGTGCCGGCCATGCACGCGCAGCTGGAGGAGTCGCTGGCGAAGCCGTCGCTCTACGACGACGTGCTGGCGGCGTTGAAGCGCAGGGGTTTCGACATCCCGCAGGCCGTGCTGGACCGCGACCTGACCAAGGCCTACGAGCCGTCCGCCGAGGTCGAGCAGGTGTGGGCGGCGATCTACCGCGGTGACGACCGCGACCTGCTGGAGCTGGGCGAGGCGCTGACCGACATCGCCGAGGAGTTCGCCCGCTGGCGCTACGACCACCTGCTCGCGACCCGGCGGTCGATGGGCGCGAAGGTGGGCACGGGTGGCTCCGCTGGTGTTGCATGGCTGGAGAAGCGCACGCAGCGTGCGGTGTTCCCGGAACTGTGGACGGCGAGGAGCTACGTGTGAGGCGGGAGCTGTTCGACATCCCCGAAGGTGTCGTCTACCTGGACGGCAACTCGCTCGGCGCGCCGCCGAGGCACGTCGCCGCACGGATGCAGGAAGTCGTTGCGCACCAATGGGGTGAGCGGCTGATCCGGTCGTGGAGCGAGGGCTGGTGGGAGACCCCGCAACGGGTCGGCGACCGCGTCGGCCGGTTGGTCGGGGCGGCACCCGGCCAGGTCGTCGTCGGCGACTCGACGTCGGTCAACGTCTTCAAGGCGCTGATGGGCGCGGTGCAGGGCACCAGCCGCATCGAGATCGTGTGCGACGAGTCGACGTTCCCGACCGACGGCTACATCGCGCAGTCCGTGGCCTCGTTGACGGGCAGGAAGATCCGGGCGGCGCATCCGTCCTCTTTGGACCTGACCGAGGACACCGCCGTGGTGCTGCTCAACCAGGTCGACTACCGCACCGGCGAGCTGCACGACATGAAGGCGCTCACCGAACAGGCGCACGCCGTGGGCGCCCAGGTGGTCTGGGACCTCTGCCACAGCGCGGGCGTGCTGCCGATCGAGTTGGACGCGCTCCAAGTCGACTTCGCGATCGGGTGCACGTACAAGTTCCTCAACGGCGGACCGGGCGCGCCCGCGTTCATCTACGTGCCGCACGCGAAACAGCCGACGTTCGAGAACCCGCTCTCTGGCTGGAACGGGCACCGCGAGCCGTTCGGCATGAAGCCGTCCTACGAACCGGACCCCGGCATCGCGCGCGCACGGGTCGGCACGCCGGACATCCTGTCGATGCTGGCCCTCGACGCGTCACTGGACGTGTGGGACGACATCGACCTCGCCGAACTGCGGCAGCGCGGTCTCGCCCTGACCGCGTTGTTCCGCGAGCAGGTCGAGAAGCTGACCTCGTTGGAGGTCATCACCCCGGAGAACCGCGGCAACCAGATCTCGGTGCGCTGCGCCAACGCGAAGCCCGTGATGGACGAACTGATCGCGCGCGGGGTCATCGGCGACCACCGGCCGCCGGACATCCTGCGGTTCGGGTTCGCGCCGCTCTACGTGACCGACGAGGACGCGATCCGCGCCGCCGAGGTCCTGGCCGAGATCGTCAACTAGCGAGTGCGGCGTCCGCGATGCTCTTGGCCTCGCGGGCGCCCGCCTCCAGCGACGAGCAGACGAACAGGATCCACTGCGCGAGGCCCTCCAGCGTCCCCGACGCGAACGCCACCGAGGCGGCCTCGTACTCGGCGGACCGGCGCAGGCACGCCACCTCCGGCACGCCGAGGCCCTTGGGGTCGAGGCCGCTGGAGATCGACGTCATCCTGGCGGCGGCACGGGCCACCACGCCGTTGGCGACGTCGAACGGCGCCAGCCCGAGCAGTTCGCCGTGCACGACGGCGACGAGCACGGGCGCCGGCACGGACGTCCCGCCGGTGACGAGCGAGCCGATCAGGTCGAGCCGCTGCGACACGTCCTCGGACACCCGCGGGCGGCCGATGTCGGTCGTCAGGTCGGCGGCGGCGAGCACGTGCAACCGCGCGAGGGCCTGCAACGGCGCGCGCTGCCACGTCGCCACCAGACCACCCAGCGCCTCCGCGACGCGCAACGACCCCGCGAGCACCGGGTCGGACACCTCGCCGGAGGAGGGGATCTCGGTCGGACCGCCCTCGAGCGCCGCTGAGGCACGGGCCGCGCGGACGGACGCCTCCGCCGCCGTCGTGGCCCAGCCGCGCAGGTTCACCCGATGGCGGTGCACCTGGAAGACGGCGTCCTTGGCGGCGCTCGCGGCATCGGCCACGCCGGGCAAGGAAAGCAGTGGGGCGAGAGGATCGGTCACGGTCGCGCAGAGTACCTGACCAGGTGAAACGGGTGATCCAGCTCACTGGGTGGACCGTTGAGCGCGCAACTGCGCCCGTTCATCGCGCCACACGTGCCTGGACCAGACAAAACGGGTTACACAGTGACAGCCGTGTAACCGACCGCCCCAAATTGGTCTGAACCTTTTTGGGGTGGAACCTGTCGCAGTGAACTGGCTCGCACTACGGTCAGTACCCGCATCCACGACAGGTCTGGACTTTCCAGGAGGTCTCGCACCATGACGCAGTCGCCAGGCCAGGGCAACGCTCTGGACAACCTGCTCACGGAGAGCAGGACGTTCCCGCCTTCCGACGAGTTCGCGGCACAGGCGAACGCACAGCCCGCGCTGTACGAGGAGGCGAAGGCCGACCGCGAGGCGTTCTGGGCGAAGCAGGCGGAACGGCTGCACTGGGACACCAAGTGGGACCAGGTGCTCGACTGGTCGGGCGCCCCGTTCGCGAAGTGGTTCGTGGGCGGCAAGCTCAACGTCGCGTACAACTGCGTCGACCGGCACGTCGAGTCCGGCCACGGCGAGCAGGTCGCGATCCACTGGGAGGGCGAGCCCGGTGACTCCCGCGCCATCACCTACGCCGAGCTGCAGCGCGAGGTCTCGAAGGCCGCGAACGCGTTGACGTCGCTGGGGATCGGCGCCGAGGACCGCGTCGCGATCTACATGCCGATGGTGCCGGAGGCGATCTTCGCGATGCTCGCGTGCGCCCGCGTCGGCGCGCTGCACAACGTCGTGTTCGGCGGCTTCTCCGCCGAGGCGCTGCGCACCCGCATCCAGGACTCCGAGGCCAAGCTCGTCATCACGACCGACGGCCAGTACCGCCGCGGCAACCCGGCTCCGCTCAAGCCGGCCGTCGACGAGGCCGTCGCGGGCGCGCCGTCGGTGGAGAAGGTCATCGTCGTGAAGCGCACCGACACCGAGGTCGCGTGGACCGACAAGGACGTGTGGTGGCACGAGCTGGTCGACTCGCAGTCCGACCAGCACACCCCCGAGGCGTTCGACTCGGAGCACCCGCTCTTCATCCTCTACACCTCGGGCACCACGGGGAAGCCGAAGGGCATCCTGCACACGTCCGGCGGCTACCTCACGCAGGCGTCGTACACGCACTTCAACGTGTTCGACCTCAAGCCGGACACCGACGTGTACTGGTGCACCGCGGACATCGGCTGGGTCACCGGCCACAGCTACATCGTCTACGGCCCGCTGTCGAACCGCGTGACGCAGGTCGTCTACGAAGGCACGCCGAACACCCCGCACGAGGGCCGCCACTGGGAGATCGTGCAGAAGTACGGCGTCTCGATCTACTACACGGCACCGACGCTCATCCGCACCTTCATGAAGTGGGGCGCGGACATCCCGGCCAAGCACGACCTGTCGTCGTTGCGCGTGCTGGGCTCGGTCGGCGAGCCGATCAACCCCGAGGCGTGGATCTGGTACCGCGAGAACATCGGCGGCGGCTCCGCCCCGATCGTCGACACGTGGTGGCAGACCGAGACCGGCGCGATCATGATCTCGCCGCTGCCCGGTGTCGTCGCGACGAAGCCCGGTTCCGCGCAGCGCCCGCTGCCCGGCATCGGCGCGAAGGTCGTCAACGACGAGGGCGTCGAGGTGCCGCACGGCGGCGGTGGCTACCTGGTGCTCGACGAGCCGTGGCCGTCGATGCTGCGCGGCATCTGGGGCGACGACGAGCGCTACAAGGACACGTACTGGTCCCGGTTCGCCGACCAGGGCTTCTACTTCGCGGGCGACGGCGCGAAGTACGACAACGACGGCGACCTGTGGCTGCTCGGCCGCGTCGACGACGTGATGAACGTGTCGGGCCACCGCATCTCGACCACCGAGGTCGAGTCCGCGCTCGTCTCGCACCCGACCGTGGCCGAGGCGGCCGTCGTCGGCGCGAACGACGAGACCACCGGCCAGGGCATCGTGGCGTTCGTGATCCTGCGCGGCGGCGCGGGTGACGACGCCGGTGGTGCCGAGGCGATCAAGGCGCTGCGCGACCACGTGGCCAAGGAGATCGGCCCGATCGCGAAGCCGCGGCAGATCATGGTCGTGCCGGAGCTGCCGAAGACGCGCTCGGGCAAGATCATGCGCCGCCTGCTGCGCGACGTGGCGGAGAACCGCGCGGTCGGCGACGTGACGACGCTGGCCGACTCGTCGGTGATGGACCTGATCTCGGCAGGCCTGCAGTCGGGCAAGTCCGAGGACTGATCAGCGCAAACGACGACGGGCGCTCTCTGCGGAGGGCGCCCGTCGCCGTTAGGATCGCATCAGGGTGAGCCGGGAAGTCTGGTCGGCACTGCTTTGTCGTGTCCGCTGACCGCCCTGGGAGACCCGTGCCCCGCAAGATCGCTGACTTCGCCCGTTACCTCCGCACCGAGACCGTCGGCGGCTCCGTGCTGCTCGCGGCGACGGCCATCGCGTTGGTGTGGGCCAACTCGCCGCTGTCGTCCGCCTACTTCGGACTCCGCGACCTGCACCTCGGGCCGTTGAGCGTCGGCGACTGGGCCAAGGACGGGCTGCTCGCGATCTTCTTCTTCGTCGCCGGTCTGGAGCTCAAGCGCGAGCTCGTCGTCGGTGAGCTGTCGAACGTCAAGGCCGCGACCCTGCCGGTGATCGCGGCGCTCGGCGGGATGGTGGCGCCCGCGCTGATCGCGCTCGGGGTCGGCTGGGGGCAGCCGGGCATCGAGAAGGCCTGGGCGATCCCCGTGGCCACGGACATCGCGTTCGCACTGGGGGTGCTGGCGCTGACGGCGTCCGGGCTGCCGTCGAGCATCCGGGTGTTCCTGCTGTCGCTGGCCGTGGTGGACGACCTGGGCGCGATCATCGTGATCGCGGTCCTGTTCACCTCGCAGTTCAACCTGCTGGCGGCCGGTGCGGTCGTGCTGCTGCTGGCGCTGTACTGGTTCCTGCAGCACAAGAGGATCACCAGCGCCTGGCTCCACGTGCCGATCGCACTCGCGACGTGGTGGTTCATGCACGAGTCGGGCATCCACGCCACGATCGCGGGCGTCGCGCTGGCGTTGCTGACGCGGGTGCGGCGCGACCCGTACGAGCAGGAGGCGCCGGCCGTGCGGCTCGAGCACCGGCTGCAGCCGTTCTCGGCCGGGGTGGCGGTGCCGGTGTTCGCGCTGTTCGCGGCGGGTGTCCCGGTGGGCGCCGAGGCGTTCCGGGAGCTCTTCACGGACAAGATCGCGATCGGGGTGGTCGCGGGGCTCGTCTTCGGCAAGGTGATCGGGATCGTGGGCGCGTCGGCGCTCGCGGTGTGGTTCAAGGCGGCGGTCTGGCCGTCCGGGGCGGGGCCGCGCGACATCGTGGCGGTGGCCGTGCTGGGCGGGGTCGGGTTCACCGTCAGCCTGCTCATCGCGGAGCTCTCGCTGGCCGATCCGGACACCGCGAAGGCCGCCGTGCTGATCGCCTCGATGATCTCGTCGCTGCTCGCCGCGGTGTTGCTCATTCGCCGCAGCCGGGCACATGGCACGATGTCGGGGTGAGTACCAGGGAACACATCGCGTCGATTCCGCTGACCGCAGACGACCCCACCGCCGAGGCCTCGATCGGCGGCCTCGTCCGCGACGCGACCGCGCACGTGTCGACTCTGGTCAGAGCCGAGGTCGAGCTCGCCAAGGGCGAGATCACGGCCGAGATCAAGAAGGGCGTGAAGGGCAGCGTCTTCTTCATCGTCGCGCTGACGGTGTTGTGCTTCAGCCTGTTCTTCCTGTTCATGGCGCTCGGCTTCGGCTTCGCCGAGTGGTTCGGCTGGGGCTACTGGGCGGGCTTCGGGCTCGTCTTCGCCGTGATGCTGCTGACCGCCGTGCTGTTCGCGTTCCTCGGCTACCGCAAGGTGCGCAAGCTCAGGGCACCGGAGCGGTCGATCGCGGCGGCGAAGGACACGGTCGCGGCGCTCACCCACCGCAAGGGTGACTCCGACTGAGCCGCAAGCCCGACCCGTCGGTGGTGCGGGTCGCCGGCCCGTGGACGCACCGCGACGTGTCGGCCAACGGCATCCGCCTGCACGTCGCCGAGCTGGGCGACGGGCCGCTCGTGCTGCTGCTGCACGGGTTCCCCGAGTTCTGGTGGTCGTGGCGGCACCAGCTGACGGCGCTCGCCGAGGCCGGGTACCGCGCGGTCGCCGTCGACCTGCGCGGGTACGGCGACTCGGACAAGCCCCCGCGCGGCTACGACGGCTTCACCCTCGCGGGTGATGTCGCCGGGTTGATCAAGGCGCTCGGCGCCCAGCGCGCCCACCTCGTCGGCAGCGCCTGGGGTGGCGCCACCGCGTGGACGGTCGGCGCACTGCACCCGCGCGTGGTCTCGTCGATCTCGGTGCTGTCCGCACCGCACCCGCTCGCGATGCGCCGCGCGTTCCGCCGGCACCCGCTGCTGAACTCGCACGTGCTGCGCTTCCAGCTGCCGATCCACCCCGAACGCTGGCTGACCGGCGAGAACGGCCTGCAGGTGGCCAGGCTGCTCTCGGCCTGGTCCGGCCCGAAGTGGCGGTCGGCGCCGGAGTTCGACGAGGTCATCCGCCGCTGCCGGCAGGCGATGACGGTGCCGGGCGTCGCCCACAGCGCGATGGAGTACTACCGCTGGGCGGTGCGCTCGCAGCTGCGCAGCGACGGCCGCCGGTTCACCGAGGCGGTCGACAAGCCGGTGCAGGTGCCGGTGCTGCAGATCCACGGCGCGCTGGACCCGATCACCCTGGAGTCGTCGGCGCGCGACTCGCTGCCGTGGCTGGGGCCGTCCTCGGAGTTCCGCTACCTGCCGGAGGTGGGGCACTTCCCGAACCAGGAGGCGCCCCACACCACTAGCCGGCTGATCACCGAGTTCCTGCAGAAGTCGAGCTGAACGCGTCCTCCAGCGCACTCGCCGGGTCGTCCGGCAGGTCGGTGGAGCGCCAGGCGACGTAGCCGTCCGGGCGGACGAGCGACGCACCCTTTTCGGACAGTCCGAACGCGTCCAGCCGCTCGACCCGTTCGCACGCGATGCCCAGCGCCCTGGCCGCTTCCTCCCACTGCGGGTGGTCCGCGACGAGCACCCAGCCGCGTTGGAACAGGTCCAACGTGGACTTGCCGGGCTCGATCCACACGTGCGGGGCACGCGTGCCGGGCTGGCCGTTCCACTGCTCGGGGAGCTGTGCGGGCGGCAGGTCCTCGCCCGCGCCGAGCACCGCCGCCGAGCGGTAGAGGATGCCGAAGTGCATCGCGTTGTTGTCGTAGAGCTGCGCCGCCTCGGCCTGGCCGTCGCGGTTGTGGCCGTCGTTGCGCGCGAAGATCTGCTGGTGGCAGAGGGTCGCGACCGGCCGCCGTTCCGCGTCGTAGGTCTCCAGCAGCTCGGGGCGTGACTCGCCCTTCAGCACCGCCGCGAGCTTCCACGCGAGGTTGTGCGCGTCCTCGATGCCGACGTTCGCCCCGAACCCGCCGCGGCTGGGCGGCAGCGTGTGCGCGGCGTCGCCGGCCAGGAAGATCCGTCCGCGGGAGAACTCGTCGGCGACCGACGCGCTGATCGTCCACTTGCCCGTCGTGACGATCTCGACGGGCACGTCGTCGCGGCCGATGGCCCGGAAGATCTTCTGCCGCAGCTCCGGCTCGTCGTACTCGCCGTCGTCGAGCATCAGCACCCACCGGCCGTCGCCGTAGGTGGTGAGGAAGCCGACGTCGTCGATCACGAACTGGCCGATCCCGTCCTTCAGGTACTCGTCCAGCGGCGCGCGGAACAGCACGCTGCGGGACGTGTGCATGTACCCGCGGCCGGTGCGGGTGATGCCGAGCTGCTCCCGGATCGGGCTGCGGTGGCCGTCCGCGGCGACCAGGTAGTCCGCCCGGATCTCGTAGGGCTCACCGTCGCCCTGGACGAGTGCCGTGACGCCCTTGTCGTCCTGGGAGAACTCCAGCATCCGGGTGCTCATCCGGATGTCGGCGCCCAGCTCGCGGGCCTTGTCGCGCAGCAGCGGCTCCATCCGGTCCTGGGCCACGCCGACGCCCCTGACCGGCGAGTACTCGACGTCGGAGAGCTGGGCTGGCGGCGTCCAGAACGTCTCGTCGTACTTCTTGCCGACCAGGCTCTCGGCCCGGACCCGCCGGATCCCGAAACCCTTCGACATCCTGCTCTTCGGCAGCTCGTCCTCGATCCCGACGGCGCGCAGCAACTCGCCCACCCGCGCGTTGAAACCGACCGCCCGCGGGTGCGGTGAGCTGCCCGGATGCTTCTCGACCAGCACCACGTCCACCCCGCGCCACGCGAGGAACAACGCGGCCGACGTCCCGGCGAGTCCCCCACCCACGACCAACACCTGTGTCTTCATGTCCGTCCCCTCTCGATACGGCGTATCGCTCAATACACTGTATCGCAGATAGACGGTGTATCGTCCAGCCCGATGCCGAACGAACTCGTGTGGGACCGCCCAGAGCCGCCCAGCAAACCGTCACCGACCCCGCTGAGCAGGGAGTTGATCGTCGCCGCCGCGATGGAGCTCGCCGACGGGGGCGGGCTCGACGAGGTGTCGCTGCGCAAGGTCGCGGCCGCACTCGGCGCCGGCCCGATGCGCCTGTACGGCTACATCGAGACCAAGGACGAGCTGCTCGACCTGATGGTCGACGAGGTCTACGGCGAGATCGCGCTGCCGGCACCGGGCACGGAGTGGCGCACGGCGCTGACCGAGATCGCGCACGGCATCCGCGCGGCGGTGAAGCGCCACCCGTGGTTCGTCGACCTGCTCGGTGGCCGCCCGCACCGCGGCCCGAACTCGCTGGCGCACATCGAGGCGTCACTGGCCACGCTCGACGACCGGCCGGAGTTCCCCACGATCGACGACGTGCTCGGCGCTGTCGGGACCGTGATGGCGTTCGTGCACGGCGCGGTCCGCAACGAGATCGCCGAGGACCGCGACGAGCAGGCCAGCGGCATGACCGAGGAGCAGTGGCAGGCGGCGTCCGGCCCGTACATGCAGCGGGTGCTCGCCACCGGCCGGTTCCCGCGGCTCGCCAGGGTCATGTACGACGCCGAGCACACCAACGCCGCGTCGTGGTTCGACACGGGGCTGGGCTACGTGCTCGACGGCATCGCGACCCGGCGCGGTCTGTAGCTAGTTGGCACAGCCCTGGGTGGACGCCCGGCGGGTCAGCGACGGCGCCTTCTGCACCATCGACTGCACCTGCTGGGCCGTGAGCACGAAGCCGGTCTCCGGGTCGTCGACCGCGGCACCGAAGACCACGCCCATCACGCGGCCGTTCGGGTCGACCAGCGGGCCGCCCGAGTTGCCGGAGCGGACCTCGGCGCGAACCGTGTAGACGTCGCGCGTGACGGTCTGGGCGTCGTAGATGTCCGGGCCGCGCAGCAGCGGGATCCGCTCGCGGACACGGGCCGGGGACGACTTGTACGGGCCGTCGAGCGGGTAGCCGAGCACGATGCCGTCCTCGCCCGGCTGCACCTCGTCGCTGCGGAACTGCAGCGGCGTGGCCTCCAGGTCCGGCACCGCGAGCACGGCGATGTCGGTGCGCGGGTCGTAGGAGACGACCGTCGCGTCGAACTGGCCGCGGCCGACCTCGACCGTCACCTCGTTCGTGCCGGCGACGACGTGCGCGTTCGTCATGACCCGCTCGGGCGCGATGACGAACCCGGTGCCCTCCAGCGCCCGTGAGCACGACGGCGCACGGCCGCGGACCTTGAGCACGCTCGCCTGGAGCTTCCTCGCGACCGGGGAGTCGGCGAGCTGGCTGTTCGGCGGCTCGACGTCCTTGAGCGGCGTGCGGTTGAACGGGTCCATCGCCTGCGGGAAGCCCGAGACGTCGAAGAGCTTCTGCAGGTCGCCCGACAGCACGCGGGCGGCCTGCGGCATGGTCTGGTCGACCTTGCCGAGGATCACCGACTGCTTGAGCGACGACGTCAGGTCCGGCAGGCCGACGACCGAGGTCAGCGGCAACGCGATCATCCACGCCACGACGAACACGACCAGGCCCTGCACGATCGCGCCCAGGGCGTTGTCCGCCCCGCGCAACGGCGACGCGTTGACGCGGGCCTTGATCGTCCGGCCGATGTAGACGCCGATCGTCTCGCCCAGCGCCACGAGCAGCACCACGATGCCGACCGCGAACACGACCTTGGTGACGACGTTCTCGAACTGGGACACGAGCAGCGGCGCGATCTGAGTGCCGAGGATGAGGCCGACGAGCACACCGACGAACGCGGGCAGCGCGACGACCATGCCCTGCCTGGCGCCGGACACCGCGGCTATCGCGGCCAGGCCCAGCACGAGCAGGTCAACCCAGTTCAACCCAGAACCTCCGCCTCACTGTGTAGCGCGCAACGCTAGTTCAAGATCGCGCACATCGGTCGCATCCCACGGCTGTTCCCAGCCGCCGAGTGCGATCAGGCCGTTGATCAACCCCGCGGTGAAGCCCCACACCAGCATGCCCGGCGCGGAGAACGCCGCGCTGACGTAACCCGCGGGGTGGCGCACGCGGAACCGGTTGGCGGGGTCCGCGAGGTGTGCCACCGGCACGCGCGCGACAGCGGCGGTCTCCGCCGGGTCGACGGGCGCGACGGGGCTCGGCTGTTCCCAGTAGGCGAGCACGGGCGTGACCACGAACCCGGACACCGGCACGTACAGCTCCGGCAGCAGGGCGAGCGGTCTCACTCCTGACCCAAGTACACCGGTCTCCTCGTAAGCCTCGCGTAATGCCGTCGCCACCGGCCCGTCGTCCTCCGGGTCGGACGCGCCGCCCGGGAAGGCGACCTGGCCGGGGTGCGAGCCGAGGGTGTCCGACCGGCGCAGCAGCAGGACGTCGGGCCCGTGCTCCTCGGACTCGCCGAAGAGCATCAGCACGGCCGCGGCCCGGTAGCTGCGCGTCGGCGTGCGGGGGTCGCGCATGAACGTCTTCGCGTCGATCTGCTCGGTGGCCTTGGCCAGGCGCTGCATCCAGTCGGGTGGCTGGACGGCCTCCGTCCCGGCTGCCCCCGTCTCGGCTGCCTCCGTCATCGAACCGCCTTCTCCACCTGCTCGGGCGCCGTGAACACCGGCGGGTCCGTGATCTGCCGGACCTGACCGTCCGCTGCTACGTAATACGTGGCGGGGAGCGTGATCGGCGCCTTCACGCGTTTGCGCAGCTCGTCGGGCCCGTCGTAGACCGAGGGCAGCCGCACGCCGAGGCGCGCGAGCAGCTCCAGCCCGTCCGCCTCCGTGCTCTCCACGAGAACTGGGACGACCGGGACGGCGCCGGGTTGCTTCGCGTAGGCGTCCAGGACGGGCAGCTCCTTCTGGCACGGCTGGCACCAGGTCGCCCAGAAGTTGATCAGGACCGGCCCTTTCAGCGCGAGGGCCGTCCGGGTGCCGTCGCCGAGGCACGTGACGTCCGCACCGCCCTCACCTGCCGGCTGACAGGCCCTGAGCTGGGCTTGCGCGCGCAACGCGGCCACGTCCTGCGTCGGCCGGGAGGGTGTGGGCGGCGCCGGTGCGTCGTCACGGGGCCACAGCGCCACGACACCCGCCACGCCGAGGACGAGCACGACGACGAGCCAGCGCGTGCGGTTGTTCACCCCACCAGTTTCTCACCGGCCCGCACGCGCTCGGCGAGTTCGAGCAGATGGGGCTTCTCGTCGCCCTTGACGAGCTTCGCGGCCTTGTCGGGGTCCTCGGGGCCCAGGCCGTACGACGGGCAGTCCTTCATCAGCAGACAGGCACCGCACGCAGGCGTTTTGGCGTGGCAGACGCGCCGGCCGTGGAAGATGATCCAGTGCGACGCCATGGTCCAGTCGCGCTTCTCGATCAGCTCGCCGATCGCGTGCTCGACCTTGACGGCGTCCTCGAGCTCGGTCCAGCCCCAGCGGCGGACGAGCCGGCCGAAGTGGGTGTCGACTGTGATGCCGGGCACATCGAACGCGTTGCCGAGAACCACGTTGGCGGTCTTGCGTCCTACACCGGGGAGCTTGACCAGCTCTTCGAGAGTGCCCGGGACGACGCCGTCGTACTGCTCCACCAGAGCAGCGCCGAGTCCCAGGAGGGACGTCGCCTTGTTCCGGTAGAAGCCGGTCGGGCGGATCATCTCCTCGAGCTCGGTCCGGTCGGCGCCGGCGTAGTCGGCGGCGGTCGGGTACTTCGCGAAGAGAGCGGGAGTGACCTCGTTGACCTTCTTGTCGGTGCACTGCGCGGACAGCACCACCGCCACGATCAGTTCGAGAGGCGTGGTGAAGTCCAGCTCGCAGTGCGCGTCGGGGTATCCCTCGGCGAGCACGCGCACCATCCGGCGGGCCCTGCGGGTCAGGCCTAGCTTGGTTTCCGGTTTCTTGGTTGCGGGCACTGATCCAGAGTAGTCAACACGCCGGAACCGACCCCTAGATCCATACTCGAATCCCACATGCGCCACACTGCGGAGCATCATGACTGCCTGGCTTGTGATCGTCGTTCCGATCGTGATCATGTTCTTCGCGCTCTTCATGGAGCGCGTGGAAGCGAAGCTCCGGCACGTTGCCGTGCAGGAGAACGAGGTCGAGGAGTTCCTGGAGTCCGCCAGGCCGGAAGAGGTCAAGGCGCTCTACGGACACGGCATCGGTCGCGCACTCGACATGTTCCGCCTCCGTCGTCGCGGTCGCGGCACGCCGCGCAAGCGCGTCCGCTAGGGCTCGTGTCCGGGCTCGGCTGAGGCCGGCTCGGACACCCGCCCCGGGTCCCGCGTCGACGCACACCCGAATGGCGTAGACTGGTTCGTTGGGCTCTGGATCGAGTCAGTCTCGTTGTTCCCGTTGAGACGGCGAGCCGAGCGGCGATCCACAGGAGAGCCCTTAGACTGCAACGCAGTGATCGGCGGCACGGCGCTGACTCCACCAAAGATGGTGGTAGGCGTGCCGTCGCGTCGATTAGGAGGGACGAGGTGGACGAGACCCTGGCGCGAGCGGGCATCTTCCAAGGGGTTGACCCGGCGGCAGCGGAGGCGCTGGCGCAGACCCTGGAGACGGTGGAGTTCCCGCGTGGCCACGTGATCTTCGCGGAGGGTGAGCCGGGCGACCGCCTGTACATCATCCAGTCCGGCAAGGTGAAGATCGGCCGCAAGTCGCCGGACGGCCGCGAGAACCTGTTGGGGATCTTCGGACCCTCCGACATGTTCGGTGAACTGTCCATTTTCGATCCCGGCCCCCGCACGTCCACCGCGACGACGGTGACCGAGGTGCGCGCGGTGTCCATGGACCGCCCCGCGCTCCGCCAGTGGATCACCAACCGGCCGGAGATCGCCGAGCAGCTGCTGAGGGCCCTGGCCCGCAGGCTGCGCCGGACGAACTCCATGCTGGCCGACCTGATCTTCACGGACGTGCCCGGCCGCGTCGCCAAGGCGCTGCTGCAGCTCGCGCAGCGCTTCGGCTCGCAGGAGGCCGGCCTGCTCCGCGTCACGCACGACCTGACGCAGGAGGAGATCGCGCAGTTCGTCGGCGCGTCCCGCGAGACCGTGAACAAGGCGCTCGCCGACTTCGCGCACCGCGGCTGGCTGCGCCTGGAAGGCAAGAGCGTGCTGATCCTGGACCCGGAGCGCCTGGCCCGCCGCGCCCGCTAGGAACAACACCGCACCACCCACTTGAGGCCCCGTCTGCGCATGTCGCAGGCGGGGCCTCAAGCACGCAAGGCCTCGCACGGTTTCCTCGAGCTCGCGAGAGGCCAGGCCAGATCGGATGCGAGGAGTTTCGCGAGTTCGCGCTGGTCATCCGTTCGCCTCTTCGTCGTGATTCGGCGAAGCCCAATCAGGGCGAAGCGGCGGACGGATGACCAGCTCCTCGGCGAACGAGCCGGGAGTCTGCGAAGCAGCGACCAAAAAAGGGAGCCGGGCGCCACCCCCGACGTGGCGCACCGGCCCCTTTGGTGCACGGTCCATCCCCCGACGAACCGTGCGTTCCGCCCTCTGGCGCGTAGGCCCCGACCCTCAAGCCAGAGGTTGGTCTTCGATCACCGAGCTGGACGTCGCCTCGGTCGACGAGTCAACTTTCGCACGTCGCCACCCGTACCACTCAAGCCCTTTCACCCTCAAGGACCTCGGGTGTGGCCGATTCGTTGCATGTTTCACCCGGTCATCGCATTCCCGTGACCCAATCGCAACCATCGTGACTCCCGGCACCCGATCTGGTACACGCGTACCAAGTTTGGCATACTGGTACACATGTCCCACTCTGCCCGCCTGTCCGACTACCGCGCTGCCCTGACGACCCCCGGCATGCGCGGCCCCGTGGTCGCGTCTCTGCTCGCCCGCCTGCCCATCGCGATGGTCGGGCTCTCGCTGCTGCTCTACGTCGAGCGCGCGACGGGGTCGTTCGCGGTCGCCGGCATGGTCTCGGCGGCGGCGCTGGTGGGCGTGGCCCTCGGCTCGGTCGTCCAGGGCCGGCTGATGGACCGCTTCGGCCCCACCCGTCCGCTGGGCTTCACGACCGCGCTGTTCGCGTTCTTCGTGACGGTCTCCGTGCTCGCCGTTGAGGCGGGCTTCTCGGTGTTCGTGCTGGTCCCGCTGGCTCTCGGCGTCGGCGCGACGGAGCCGATGGTGGGCTCGGCGTCGCGGGCGCTGTGGGAGCGAATGGTGCCGACCGGCCCGACCCGGATGGCGGCCTACGCGTACGAGGCCATCAGCATGGAGGTCTTCTTCATCCTCGGCCCCGGCCTCGCGGGCCTGCTGCTGGCGGCACCGTGGGCGGGCACCGGCGTCGTGGTCGGCGCGGTGCTGATGGTCGTGGGCGCGCTGTGGTTCGCGTTCAACCCGGTCGTGCGCGCCTGGGGCGCGGTGGCTCGTGTCCGGCGACCGCTGCTCGGCGCGTTCGCCTACCCCGGCATGCGCACGGTCGCGCTGGCGGCACTCGGCTTCGGCGTGACGATCGGCTTCGTCGAGGTGGCGGTGCCGGCGTTCGCGAAGGCGGTCGGCCAGCCGTCGATGGGCGGCCTGATGCTGTCGCTGTGGTCGATCAGCTCGGTGATCTTCGGCGTGCTCTACGGCATGCGCCCGTGGCCGCGCCCGATGCACCTGCGCCTGCCGGTGCTGCTGGGCGGCTTCGCGCTGCTGGCGTTCCTGCTGGCCATCCCGGCGTCACTGGTCGGCCTGGGCCTGGCGCTGTTCCTGGTGGGCACGCTGATCACGCCGCAGTCGACCGCGCACTCGGCGGCGATCGAGCAGGTCACGCCCAACGGCATGGCCGCGGAGGCGTTCGGCTGGGTGATCACCTCGGTGACCGTCGGCCTCGCCATCGGGCAGGGCCTGTCCGGCCAGCTGATCGAGCACTTCGGCACGCGCCCGGCGTTCGTCGCCGCGGGCGTCGCGGGCCTGCTGATCGCGCTGGCGGTGTGGCTGCTGCGCGGGACGGTGCGGCGCGGCGTGCCTGCCGAGGTGCCGCTGCGCTCGGAGATGGAGCTGGCGGCCCGCTGAGGCTCCGCACGGAACTGACTGCGACGGCTGGTGTCAGTACGTTGGCACCAGCCGTCGGCGTACGTCGGCCTGCCGCGCAACGGCGGCGAAGGCGATGCGGCCTGGCGAGCAGCTGGTGTCGACTTCCGGCACCAGCCGTCGAAGCGAGCCCGGTTGGCCGTCCAGACAGGACGGCCGCAGCCGCACGCCCGGCCTTCCGCGCGGCGAGCAGAGCGGCTAGGCCACCGAGCGCATCGGCACCACGAGGTAGGTGAGCTCCACGCCGTCCTCGCCCGGCGTCGACGTCAGCACCGTCGAGCGGAGGCCGTCCTGGATCTTGAGCTCGATCCTGCGGCCCGCGAAGGCCTTCAGGGCGTCGGCCAGGTAGCGGGCCTGGAAGGTCTTGGTCAGGTGGTCGCCTTCGACGTCCGCCTTGACGAACTCCTCGGACTCGCCCTGCTGGGGGTCGCTGCCCTTCACGCGGATCTCGGAGTCCTCGACTTGGATGGTGACGGCCTGGTGCGGGCCGCCGTAGGGCGTGGCTCTGCGTACGGCGCGTGCGAGTGAGTCCGCGTCCACTAGCACCGTGCTGTCGATGACTGCCTCCAGGAGTCGGCGCGCCCGGTCGTCCGGGAACGGAGCGGCCAAGAGTGCGGTGGAGATCGAGTTGTTGCCCCAGGCGAGGGCGATGCGGTCGGAGCTGGCATGGAGCGCTACCCGGCCGGTGGCCTGGCGTGCGGCTTCCACGAGGGGCTTCGCCGGTACCAACAGGTCCAGCTCGCCCGCTTGTTCCCACGGGAGTGTGGCGTAGGCCATGCGGTAGCGATCGGTCGCGATGACGTGCAGCTTCTCGGCGTCGGACTGGATCCGCAGGCCCGTGAAGATCGGCAGCGCGTCGTCCTTCGAGGCGGCGCCGGCGACCGCGGCGATGACGTCGAGCCGGGCGGCGTCGACGTGGCCCTGCAGCGCGGGCAACGCGGGGACGCCGGGGTGGTCGGCCAGCGAGAGCAACGGCAGGGCGAAACGAGACGTCGGTGTGCGGACGGCCAGGCGCTGGCCCTCCACCTTCAGCCTCACCTGCGGGTCGTCCAGCGCCTGGAGGGTGGCGGCCAGCGGCTTGGCGGGCACGAGCACCTCTCCTTCCGTGTGGACGACGGCGTTGACGGACAGGCGCACGCCGTGCTCCTGGTCGCTGCCCGCGATCTCGACGTCCTGCCCTGCTGTCAGGCGGAGCCCGGCGAGCACCGGGTCGAGCACACGGGTCGGCAGCAGTCGCGCCACCTCCGCGGCGGCGCTCGCGAGCTCTGCTGTCGTGGCGGTGAGGTCCATGGTTCCGGACGTTAGCGGGCACCCCTGACAATTCCGGGTGCCCCGAAGCGACTGGAGAACGCTAGCGGTCTTCGCCACGCAGCGGAAGCGCGGTGTCTCATTCGGTGACGGTGCGCAAGTACTCCAGCTGTGCCCGCACCGACCACTCCGCCGCCGGCCACAGCACGCGGTCGACGTCGGCGTAGACCACCTCGACAACCTGGCGCGGTGTGGGCGAACCTCCCAGTGCCGCAACGGCTCCACGCACCTGCTCCAGGCGCTGGGTGCGGTGCGCGAGGTACGTCCGCGCGGCCTCACCGGCGTCCGCGAGCTCCGGGCCGTGGCCGGGCAGCACGGCGGTGCCCGGAGGCAGGTCCGCCAACAGCCGCAACGACTCGAAGTACTCGCCGAGCTTGCCGTCCGGGTGCGCCACGACCGTCGTGCCGCGCCCCAGCACCGTGTCGCCGGTCAGCACCGCCTCGCCGTCGAGCACGAAGCACAGCGAGTCGCTGGTGTGGCCGGGCGTGCCCAGGACGCGCAGCTCCAGACCGGCACTGGTCACCACGTCGCCGTCCACCAGGCCCTCGGAGCCGAAGGTGAACGTCGGGTCCAACGCCCGCACCGGCGCGCCCACCAGCTCCGCGAACGACCGCGCGCCCTCGGAGTGGTCAGGATGCCCGTGCGTCAACAAGATCTCGGCGATCGGGCCGACCGACGCGATCCGCTCCAGGTGCGCGGGATCCAGCGGCCCGGGATCGACCACGACGTACGAGGACGCGTCCGGTGCCTTCAACAGCCACGTGTTCGTGCCGTCGAGCGTCATCGGCGACGGGTTGTCCGCCAGCAGCACGGCCGCGTGCGGCGTCACCTGCCGCAGCTCCCCGTACAACGGGTGCGCGGCACGGGCACCGATCAGCGGCGACCCGCTCAAGGCAGCACCACCCGCACGACGTCGCCCTCGCGGATCAGCTTCGGGATGATCTTCTCGACGCTGCGCTCCGCCGCCATCACCTTCTCCACGCTGCCCAGCGCACCCACCTCGTCGAGCGTGCGCCACGTCGGCGGCATGAGCATCCGGCGACCTTCGGCAGCGTCCTGGACGGCCGACGCGGGCGTCTGCCACGACGCGTCGGACGCCTCGGTCGTCTCGCCGTCGGCACGCTGGCCGGACGGCAGCGCGGCGACGAAGAACCGCGTGTCGTACCGGCGCGGCTCCTCGACGGGAGTCACCCAGTTCGCCCACGGCCGCAACAGGTCCGCTCGCAGCACCAGCCCCTCGGACGCGAGGAACTGCGCCAGCGACAGCTCCCGGTCGACCAGCTTCTGCCGGGCGGCCGAGTACGCCGACGTGTCCGCCACGACCGACGCGGGATCCGGTCCCGCGAGCAGCACGCCCGACTCCTCGAACATCTCCCTGACCGCCGCGCACACGAACGCCCGCGCGGTCGACGGGTCCACTCCGAACACCGACCCCCACCACTCCGGCGGCGGACCGGCCCACGCGACGGACGTGTCCGCGTCGCGCGGATCGACGCCACCACCGGGAAAAACGCTCATGCCGCCCGCGAACGCCATCCCCTTCACGCGGCGCAGCAGGAACGCCTCCACGCCCTCGGAGCCGTCGCGCAGCAGCACGACGGTGACGGCGTCACGGGGCTGCGCGGGTTGGGCGGCGGGCCTGGTGGGTACCAGGTTTCCCGGCAAGGTCATGTCGTCGGGCATTCTCCGAGCGTACGACCGCGCTTACTCGAGGATGGTGTGATGGCGACGAACGTCTCCGGCTGCCTGGTGAAGATCCTGCTTTTCCTGCTCGGCGCGGTGATGGGCACAGGCCTCACCGCGGTGGCGGGCGTGGTGATGTTCGTCCCGGACCGCACGACCGTGATCAGCGTCGACCCGACTTCCACGTCGCCGGGCGTGTACGTGAAGGAGGTCGAACAGCTGGTCGGCAGCACCTACTACGAGATCTGGCTCGGGCCGACGCCGGACCGCGGGCACGTCGTGACCGTTCCCACCGGCTGGGACCACGACCCCGAGCGCGAGACGACCGACGCCGGCCTGCGCCTGAAGTTCGACAACGGTGGCGAGATCTTCGTCCCCAAGGCCGCCTACTCCTGAGGCAGGATGACCCAGTGGACGAACAGCTGCGCGTAGGACTCGTCGGTGCCGGCCCGTGGGCGGAGATGGTCCACGCCCCCGGCATCGCGAACCACCCCGGAACGACGCTGAGCGGGGTGTGGGCCCGGCGGCCCGAGGCGGCGCAGGAGCTCGCGCACGCCCACGGCGCCGAACCGTTCGCGGACTACGCGGAGATGCTGTCCACTGTGGATGCCGTCGCGTTCTGCGTGCCACCGGGCGTGCAGGGGCCGATGGCGGTCGAGGCCGCGCGGGCCGGCAAGCACCTGGTGCTGGAGAAGCCCGTCGCCGAGACGGTCGAGGCCGCGGAACGCCTCGTCGCGGCCGTCGAGGAGGCGGGCGTCGCGTCGCTGGTCGTGCTGACCCGCCGCTACGCGCCGGAGACCAAGGAGATGCTGGCCCAGCTGCACCGCACGGGCGGCTGGACCGGCGCCGACAGCCGGTGGATCTCCGGCGCCCTGCTCGACGGCCCGTTCTCGAACTCGCCGTGGCGGCACGACAGGGGCGCGCTCGACGACGTCGGCCCGCACGCGTTCGACCTGCTCGACGCGGCACTGGGCGAGATCACCGAGGTGGTCGCCGCGAACGTGACGGACACGGGCCTTTGGCAGCTGATCCTGCGGCACGCGGGCGGTGCCACCAGCACCGCCTCGCTGTGCCTGTCGTTGCCGTTGCAGCCGCCGTTCGCGGACTTCACGATCTTCGGCACGAACGGCGCCCGCACGCTGTCGAACCGGGACACGCCGGCCCTGGAGTGCTTCACGAACCTGCTCGACGACTTCGTGGCCATGGTGCACAGCGGCACCACGACCCACGAGTGCGACGTGCGGCGCGGCCTGCACCTGCAGCGGATCATCGACCAGGCCCGGCGCAAGGCCGGGGCCTGACCCACGACCTACGGCGTCTGGTGCCCGTTGTTCGAGGCGCCGAACGTCTGGTGCGACGAGCGGTCGAGCTGCCAGTGGCCGCTGTCCGTCGTCTTCGACCCGATCTGCTCCCGCTGCGCCAGCTCCTCGTGGAGCTGCTGCAGCAGGGCGCGTTCCCGTTCGCTGAGGTTCGCGTCCACCGAGGACGGTTCCGCGGGCGACTCGGCCAGCGCGGCCTGCAGCGCCGCGAGCTCGTCACCCCGGATCTCGGTGGTCACCTCGGCCCTGTTGATCGGGGTGGGCTCGGGGAGCGGGAAGATCTCCGCCTCCGGCTCCGGCTCCGGTGCGGGGGGAACCGGTTCCGCGGCCGCCTTCGGGATCCGCTTGACGGGCTTGGGCGGGAAGGGCTGCGAGCCCTCCAGCGAGGGTGTTCTGCTGCGACGTGAGCCGGTTTCCTCCAGTGGCTCCGGCGCCGGTGTCGGCTCGGCCACCGGCGCCGGAGCGGGAAGTTCCTCTGACTGGTCGAACCAGGCCCCCTGTGGCGAGACCGGCTCGGCGACCCTCATCCCCGCGGCACCGGTGACCGGTACCGGCTTCGAGGACGTCATCGCGGCGGCGTGGTACTCGCTGAGCTGCGTGCCGGTCGTCAGCACCTCGACGGCGGCGCGCACGCCCGCCTTCCGCAGCACCGAGTCGATCCGGTACGCCGTCGCCGGCGCGAAGCCCTGCGGACCGATGTCCACGAGCACCACCCGCTGCGGCAGCGGGCCGGGCGTGGACCCCGTCGGCGAGGACCGCCAGACCGCCCGCACCGAGCGGACGTCCGGCAGCATCGCCACGGCACGGGCCAGCGCGCCGGTGATGTCGGAGACCGGGTCGGTCTCGGACGTGAAGCGGTGGCGCAGGAACGGCAGCATCTCGGCGACCGCCATGCGGTCGGTCAGCGACGCGTCCGAGCGGACCTCGTGCAACGCCCACGTGATGGCCGCGCGCTCGTCAGGTAACACCGGGATGCCACCGGACAGCAGCGTTCCGACGAGCATCTCGACCGCACGGTCCAGCTCTCCGACCGCGAGGAACTCGCGTGCCTGCGACAGGGCGGCGTCGTCGATCCGCCCGGCCATCGACAGCAGGAGATCGTGCAGACGGACCGGCAGGCCGACACCGTCGTTCGTCACGTCAACTCTCCTTAGCTGAGCACCAGGTGCTCGTCGGACTCGGCGCCGGCGCACACCGGCTCCGATGCCGCCAGCGCCGCCCGGTGGTAGGGCGGCAGGTCCAGACCGGACGGCACGACCTCGACGCACGGGTCGTGTTCGCCCAGCGCCCGCAGAACGCGCTGCAGCTCACCGGTCAGCCGGGCGTGGCCGGACGTGGCCGCCACCAGCAGGACGCGGTTGATCCCGGAGGGACCGATGCGCCAGCACGAGCGAACCTCTCCGACCCCGTGCCGGCCGCGCAGCGTGGCACCGAGGACGACGGTCGCGGAATCCCCCATGGACACCCGATCGGGTGATTCCGGGGAAAAGGTGTAGTCGGTGGGGGGCAGTTCGTCCAGCCCTTTGACCGAACTGACAGCACCCGGTTCCGCCCCGTAGGGCACGAGCGCGTCCTGCAAAAGGCGCATCTCGTGGTCCGTCAGAGGGATGCGCCCGTGCAGCAACGTGCGCGGCAACGAACGCGCGAGCACGGCGTACGCGTCGGAGGACGCCCAGTCCCGGTACCGCCACAGCAGCTCGTCGGGAAGGCGCCCGGCGAGGCGCAGCAGCAGTTCGTGGCACGTGTCCGACATGTCACACCTCGACGATCAGTTCGATCTCCACCGGAGCGCCGATCGGCAGCTCTGCGACCCCCACGGCCGACCGGGCGTGCTTGCCCGCGTCGCCGAAGATCTCCCCCAGCAGCTCGGAGGCGCCGTTCACGACACCCGGCTGCCCCGTGAAGCCCTCGGCGGAGGCCACGAACCCGACAACTTTCACGACTCTCTTGATCGAGTCAATCCCCACGAGCGCGTGAACTGCCGCCAGCGCGTTGAGGATGCAGGTCGCGGCGTACTGCTTGGCCTCCTCCGGGGAGACCTCCGCACCGACCTTGCCCGTGGCGGGGAGCCGGCCGTCGACGAACGGCAGCTGGCCGGACGTGAAGACCCACGGGCCGCTCTGCGTCGCGGGGACGTACGCGGCGAGCGGCGCGGCGACACCGGGAAGCTCGATGCCGAGCTCCTTCAGGCGCGTGGTCCAGGCGCTCACGCCTTGGCCCGCTTCAAGTACGCGACGTGCTGCTCACCGGTCGGGTTCGTCAGCACCGTGACCAGCTCCCAGCCGTCGTCACCCCACTGGTCGAGGATCTGCTTCGTGGCGTGGATCAACAACGGCACGGTCGCGTACTCCCACTTCGTCATGCGCGGAGCCTAACGCGCCACCCGATCGAAGCCTGCGCGGTTGTCCCGGTTCGAGCTACGTTGATCACGTGGAGACCTGGCGGATCGTCGCCACCAGCCTGTTCGCCGTGGGCGGGCTGGTGATGGTGCTCGTCGCCATGGCCCAGGTGCGCGACCGCAAGCACAGCAGTCGCACGCAGGTCGTGCAGGCAGGGGTCATCGGACTCGTCGTCGTGGTCGTCGTCACGGCGAGCATCGCGCTGTGGCTGCCGTCGGTCGTGGCCTGGGCACTGGTCGCCGCGACGGCCTTCGCCGTTCTCTTCCTCACGATGGTCGATTGACCGACCAGTCCACCTTCGACCGGATTCACACCTAGTCTGGACGTGTGACGTCGTGGACCGAGGAGCTGACCCGAGCCCGTCTGCACGTGGTCTCCGGCAAGGGCGGCACCGGCAAGACCACGATCGCGGCCGCGCTGGCGCTCGCGCTGGCCACCGGTGGCCGCCGGGTGCTGCTGGTGGAGGTCGAGGGCAGGCAGGGCATCGCCCAGCTCTTCGACCGCGCCCCGCTGCCGTACTCGGAGGAGCGGATCGCGTCCGCGCCGGGCGGTGGTGAGGTGCACGCGCTCGCCGTCGACGCCGAGGCCGCGCTGCTCGAGTACCTGGCGATGTTCTACAACCTCGGCTTCGCGGGCCGCACGCTGCGCAAGATGGGCGCGATCGAGTTCGCCACCACCCTCGCGCCCGGCCTGCGGGACGTGCTGCTGACCGGCAAGGTCAAGGAGTGCGTGAACCGGACCGGCCCGGACGGCCGCCACCTCTACGACGCCGTCGTGCTCGACGCGCCGCCCACCGGCCGCGTCGTCAAGTTCCTGGACGTCACGAAGGCCATGGCCGACCTCGCCAAGGTCGGTCCGATCAAGGGGCAGAGCGAGGGCGTGGTGCGGCTGCTGCACTCCGGTGACACGGCGGTGCACCTGGTCGCGCTGCTGGAGGAGATGCCGGTGCGCGAGACCCTGGACGCGGTGGCCGAGCTCGACGGCGCCGACCTGCGGCCCGGTGCCGTGCTGGTCAACCGGGTCCAGCCGGAACGCCTGCCGGCCCGCTCGATCCCCGTCGCCGCCGAAGGCAGGATCGACGAGTCGCGGGTGCGCACGGGCCTCGCCGCCGCCGGTCTCGACCTGGACGAGTTCACGCTCGAGGGTTTGGTGGACGAGACGGTGGAGCACGCCATCAGGGTGCGGTCGCAACAGGAGGCGATGGAACTGCTCCGCGAGTCCGACCTGCCGACGCTCGACCTGCCGGAACTGACCGACGGGGTGGACGTGGCGGCGCTCTACGAACTGGCCGAGGTGCTGGTCGCGGCGGGTGTGCGGTGAACAAGCTCGACTTCGACCCGTTGCTCGACGACCCGGAGACCAGGGTCCTGGTGTGCTGCGGCTCCGGTGGCGTGGGCAAGACGACCACGGCGGCGGCGCTGGCGTTGCGGGCCGCCGAACGCGGCAGGCGCGTCGTCGTGCTGACGATCGACCCCGCCCGGCGGCTGGCGCAGTCGCTCGGCCTGCGCGAGCTGGACAACCACCCGCGCGAGGTGGTGGTCGACGGCTTCGAGCCCAAGGGCGAGCTGTTCGCGATGATGCTCGACATGCGCCGCACGTTCGACGACATGGTGCTGACCCACGCGGGCCGCGACCGGGCCGACCAGATCCTGTCGAACCCCTTCTACCAGACCATCTCCTCGTCGTTCTCCGGCACGCAGGAGTACATGGCGATGGAGAAGCTGGGCCAGCTGGTGGCGCAGGACGAGTGGGACCTGATCGTCGTCGACACCCCGCCGAGCCGCTCCGCGCTCGACTTCCTGGACGCGCCGCAGCGGTTGTCGACGGTGCTCGACGGCAAGTTCATCCGGATGCTCTCGGCACCGGCGCGGGCGAGCGGACGCGGTCTGATGAAGATCGTCGGAACCGGTTTCAGCCTTTTCACGCGCGCCGTCTCGACGATCGTCGGCGGCCAGCTGCTGCAGGACGCGTCGACTTTCGTACAGGCTTTCGACAGCATGTTCGGAGGATTCCGGGAACGCGCGCAGCGGACCTACGAACTCCTCCGCTCGCCCGGAACCGGTTTCGTGGTGGTGGCGGCGGCAGAACCGGACGCTTTGCGCGAAGCGAGCTATTTCGTGGAACGGCTCAGCGACGAGGGCATGCCTTTGTGCGGGCTGGTCGCGAACAGGACCCACCCGGTGCTCGCGGCGGACCTGCCCGCGGCGAAGGCGCTCGCGGCAGCGGACGACCTGGACCGCTCCGGTGACGCGCCGCTCGCCGCGGCGGTGCTCCGCCTGCATGCGGACCGGGTGGCAGTCGCCGATCGAGAGAAGCGGCTGCTCGCCCGGTTCACACGTGCTCATCCCGGTGTGTCGCTGGTCGGCGTGCCCGCGTTGCCCGCGGACGTGCACGACCTCGACGGCCTTCGGGAGATGGGCCGCCGGCTAGCCGGTGAATGAGATGTTCACCCGCTGTTAACCGACCCTCGTGTCCTCGAGGTGCTCCTGACGCGCGTTGCTGAGCAGCTCGAACCACGACTCGACGTCCGGACGGCGGCGCAGCAGAGCACGGCGTTCGCGCTCGGTCATGCCTCCCCAGACCCCGAACTCGATCCTGTTGTCGAGCGCTTCGGCGAGGCATTCCATGCGAACTGGGCAACCCAGGCACACGAGCTTCGCCTTGCGCTGCTCCGCACCTCGTACGAAGAGCTGGTCCGGCTCCTCATCTCGGCACGAAGCGTTGATACGCCAATCCCCCTGGTTCATATCCCCCACTCCTCAGTGCTGTCCAAATGTGGAAATCCGCCACACCCCTGCCACGGATGCCGTAGCGTTCGAGCTACGACTGCATTCCTTGGACGTTGACGGACTGTAGTGCCGTTCGGTTCCCCTTCCAAGCCTGGGTCACCCGACTGTTACCTGTCTTGCGTATCTCTACTCATGCTGAGTAACGGCACTTACTGATCACGCTCACCCGTTCGTGTACGGCGTACGCTGGCCCGCGTGCGAGTCAGGAATGGCGTGCTCAAGATGCTCGGCCTGTGCCTGCTGGCTGGGGTTCTCCTCGCCGGCATGCTGTTCCCAGTCGTGGGTGCGACCGGCCTCGTCTCGAACAGGGCCAGCGACACCGTGGACAGCATCTCCGCCGACCTCGTGACGACGGATCCTCCGTTGATCTCGACGGTCACCGACAAGGACGGCGCCCCGATCGCCTACCTGTTCGACCAGTACAGAGTGCTCACGCCACCCGACAAGATCTCGCCGACGATGAAGGCGGCGCTGATCTCGGTCGAGGACCGGCGGTTCTACGAGCACCAGGGCGTCGACTGGAAGGGCACCATCCGCGCGGGCCTGACCAACCAGGTGAGCGGCTCGGTGTCGCAGGGCGCGTCCACGCTGACCCAGCAGTACGTGAAGAACTACCTGGTCCACGTCGTGGCGCGGAACAACAAGCTGGAGCAGGCCAAGGCCCAGGAGCAGACCATCGCGCGCAAGATGCGCGAGGCCCGCATCTCCCTGCAGCTGGAGCGCAAGCTGGGCAAGGAGGAGATCCTCGCCCGCTACCTCAACGTCGTCCCATTCGGCTCGACCATTTACGGCATCGCCGCGGCGGCCCAGGCGTACTTCAACACGACGCCCGACAAGTTGACGGTTCCCCAGGCGGCGATGCTCGCGGGAATGGTGAACAGTCCGTCAGCACTCGACCCCGAAGCGTATCCGGACAAAGCAATGGAGCGCCGGAACAAAGTGATCGACCGGATGGTCGAGAACGACAAGCTGTCGCGGGACGCGGGCGAGGCGGCGAAGAAGGAGAGCCTCGGGCTCGCGAACCCGGTCCGCACGCCGCCGAACGGCTGCGTCGGCGCCGGCCCGGAGAACGGCTTCTTCTGCTCGTACGTCATCAACTACCTGCAGCGCGCCGGCTTCAGCGAGGAGCAGCTGCGCACCGGCGGCTACACGATCCAGACCACTTTGGACAGGACCGTCACCCAGCAGGCGAAGGCCGCCGCGGAGGCGGGCGTCGGCAAGGGCGTCGACGGCATCGCGAACACCATGGCGGTCGTGAAGCCCGGCAAGGAGCGCCACGAGGTGCTGGCGCTGGTCGCGAACCGCGACTACGGCCTGAAGGCCGACCTGCGCCAGACGACGTACGACCTGCCGAGCGGCGTGGAGAACAAGTTCGGCGCGGGCTCGGTCTACAAGGTCTTCACGGCCGCGGCGGCGCTGGAGAAGGGCCTCGGCATCGAGAACGTCATCCAGACGCCGACGTCCTACACCTCGCGGGTCTTCAAGGGCGGCGCCCAGCGCTGCCCGAGCACCGGTGAGCCCGGCACGCGCTGGTACTGCCTGGCCAACTTCGACTCGAGCTACCCGTCGTCGATGACGCTCCAGCAGGCCCTCGCGACCTCGCCGAACACCGGCTTCGTGATCCTGGAGGAGCAGACCGGCATGGACGCGGTCGTCGACATGGCCTCGCGGCTCGGCATGCGCGAGACGATGGCGACGAACCTGCAGGGCACCCGGCCGGACCCGAAGGCCAAGGACAAGCAGAACCGCGTCTCGCAGACGGAGTTCTACAAGCAGAACGGCGGCAACGCCTCCTTCACGCTCTCCCCGGCGCCGGTGTCCACGCTGGAGCTCGCGAACGTCGCGGCCACCATCGTGAGCGGCGGCAAGTGGTGCCCGCCCACCCCGGTCGCCAAGGTGCTCGACCGCAACGGCAAGGCGGTCACGGTCAACGAGGCGCCGTGCGAGCAGGTCGTCGCCGAGGGCCTCGCGAACGGCCTCGCGGTCGGCATGAGCAAGGACGACATCGGCGGCGGCACCGCGGCCCAGGCGGCCCGCAACGCCAAGTGGACCCGCCCGATGATCGCGAAGACGGGCACCACCGAGGAGTACAAGTCGGCGGCGTTCATCGGCGCGACGCCGGACTTCGCGGGCGCCGTCCAGACGTTCAACGACGGCACCTCCCCCCGCCCGATCTGCCTGGCGGGCAACGGCGCGCCCCGGCTGTGCGGCAACGGCAACATCTTCGGCGGCACGATCCCGGCCAAGACGTGGTTCGAGACGATGACGAAGGTGCACGGCTCGCTGCCGGTGGCCCAGCTGCCCGCCGTCGAGCCCCGCTACCTCAAGGGCGGCAAGGAGATCCAGATCCCCGACGTGGTGGGCCGGCAGGTCAACGACGCCATGCGGATCCTGGACCAGGCTGGCTACAAGGCGAGCCAGCAGTCGGTGAACTCCGAGCAGCCCAAGGGCACGGTCGTGAGCCAGACGCCGCGCGGCAACGCGTTGCGCGGCACCGTGATCACGCTGTCGGTGAGCACGGGGTACGTGCCGCCGCCGGTGAACACGGAGCCGCCGAACTCCGGTCAGCCGCCCACACCGGGTGGTCCGACGGAACCGGGGCGTCCTGGCAGGCCGACGATCACGCTGCCGACGGAGCCCGGCAGACCAGGGCGTTAGAGCAGCTCGTTGAGGCGCTCCACGCTCGCCTCGACGTGCGCGCGGATCTCGGCGACCGCCCGGTCGCGGTCGCCGAGGCGGATGGCGTCCAGGATCAGCCGGTGCTCCGCGACGACCTCCTCCGGCGTCTCCGACTTGCTCAGCACCGTGAGGTAGAAGCGCAGCTCCTGGGTCAGCGACGCGAAGAACTCGTCGAGCCGTGAGCTGTCGAGCAGCGCGACGATGGCCTGGTGGAACGCGAGGTCGCGGTCGACGATGCCGACGCCGGTCCGTGCCGCCTGTTCCAGCTCCTCGAACGCCGTGGTGATCGCCTCGAGCTGCTCCGGGCGCGGGGTGCGGGCGATCGCGGCGGTCTCCAGGCGTTCGCGGGCCGTGTAGAGCGCCTCGACCTTCTCGCGGGTCGGCGCGATGACGACGGCGCCGCGGTTGACCTCGTAGCGGACCAGGCCGGTCAGCTCGAGGATGCGCACGGCCTCGCGGATGGTGTTGCGGGCGACGCCCAGCTCGGCCGCGATCGCGCTCTCCCTGAGCCTGTCACCGGGGCCGAAGGCGCCGGCCATGATCCGTTCGGAGAGGCCGTCGGCCAGCTGCTGGGCCGTGGTGGTGCGGCGCACTTCGAGGCCTTCGAGGGCGGACATGGCATCGAGTCTACTGAGTTGCTCTGCAGTTGAACTGTACTACAGTTCTACACATGGACCTGACGACGTTCCAGGCGCTCAGCTTCGACTGCTACGGCACGCTCATCGACTGGGAGACCGGCATCGCCGCGGTGCTCGCGCCGTGGGCTCGCGAACAAGGGCTCGACATTTCCAACGAGGACCTGCTGCTCGCCTACGCCGACGAGGAGGCGGCGGTCGAGGCCGCGACGCCGACCGCGCTCTACCCGGAGGTGCTGGCCAAGGCGTTCCGGCGGACCGGCACGAAGCTGGGACGCGAGGTGAGCGACGGGTGGGCGCGGCGGCTGGGTGACTCGGTGCCGGCCTGGCCCGCGTTCCCCGACTCCGCGGATGCGTTGGCGCGCTTGGCTTCCCGCTACCGGCTGATCATTCTGTCCAATGTGCACCGCGCGGGGTTCGCGGGCAGCAACGAGCAGCTGCGCGGGGACTTCGCGGCGATCATCACCGCGGAGGACGTCGGCGGGTACAAGCCGGCGGAGAACCACTTCCGGGCGCTGGACGCGAAGCTCGGCGAACTGGGCGTGGAGCGGTCCGGGTTGCTGCACGTGGCGCAAAGCCTGTTCCACGACCACGTTCCGGCCAAGCGCGAGGGGCTGCCGTCGGTGTGGATCAACCGCAGGCGGGACCGGCCGGGCTGGGGCGCGACGCCGCAGCCGTCCGGGGACTTCGGCTACGACCTCGAGTTCGGGTCGATGGGCGAGTTCGCGGACGCGGTCGACAAGGCGTTCTGAACGGTGCCGCAGCGACACCGCTGCGGCACCTCGTGTTCTAGCTGGTGAGCTTGGACTTCACGGCGGCGGCGACCCGGCCGCCCTCGGCGCGCCCGGCGACCTCGGCGTTGACGGCCTTCATGACCTGGCCCATCTGCTTGGGTCCCGGCGTCTCGCCGAGCTGCGCGGCGACGGCCTCGACTGCCTTGTCCACAATGGACGCGAGCGCGGCGTCGTCGAGCTGCGCCGGCAGGTAGGTCTCCAGCACGGCGAGCTCCTGGCGCTCCAGCTCGGCCTTCTCGGCCCGGCCGGCACCGTCGAACGCCTCGGCGGCCTCCTTGCGCTTCTTCGCCTCGCGCGAGAGGACCTTCACGACCTCGTCGTCACTGAGCTCGCGGGCCTGCTTGCCCGAGACCTCCTCGTTCGTGACGGCCGTGAGCGCCATACGCAGCGCACCAGCCGTGACCGTCTCCCGGGCCTTCATAGCCGCAGTCAGGTCGTTCTTCAGCCGCGTCTTCAACTCCGCCATGGCGCAGAACGGTACAGCGCCCCGGATGCCGCGCCGATCGAGTTAACGCCCTTCCGTACCCTTGACGCGTGAACAAGCTCGGCCGAGCCCTCCTCGCCACGACCGCAGTCGGTGCCGCGACCATCGCGTACGCGGCCGGAATCGAGAGGAGGCACTGGACGCTGCGGACAGCGACGGTGCCGGTGCTGTCCCCCGGCGCCAAGCCGATCCGCGTGCTGCACATCTCCGACCTGCACATGACGCCCAACCAGGTGTCGAAGCAGCGCTGGGTGGCCTCCCTCGCTGACCTGAACCCGGACTTCGTCGTCAACACGGGCGACAACCTCGCGCACAAGGACGCCGTACCGGGCGTGCTGCGCGCGCTCGGCCCGTTGCTCGACAAGCCGGGCGTGTTCGTGTTCGGCAGCAACGACTACTACGCGCCCAGGCTCAAGAACCCGGTGCGCTACCTGCTGCCGTCGGCCAAGACCAAGCGCATCCACGGCGTGACGCTGCCGTGGCGCGACCTCCGCGCGGGCATGATCGAGCGCGGCTGGGAAGACCTGACGCACCTGCGCAAGACCATCAAGGTCGGCGACCAGGAGATCTTCTGCGCGGGCCTCGACGACCCGCACCTCAAGCGCGACCGCTACGCCGACATCGCCGGCGCCCCTGACCCGTCCGCCGCCCTGCGCCTGGGCGTCACGCACTCGCCGGAACCGCGCGTGCTGGACCCGTTCGCCGCGGACGGCTACGACTTCGTGATGGCGGGCCACACCCACGGCGGTCAGCTGCGCGTGCCGTTCTACGGCGCGATTGTCACCAACTGCGAACTGGACCGTTCGCGCGCCCGCGGCGTTTCGCGCTGGGGCTCGCACATGTGGATGAACGTGTCCGCGGGCATGGGCACTTCTCCGTACGCTCCGGTGCGGTTCTGCTGTCCTCCGGAGGCTTCCCTGCTGACCCTGGTCCCGAGGCCTGTTACGCCTGGTCAGGGCCGGAATGAGGGGGTCCGATTCGGAGCTGGGGCGGACATGATGTAGAGTTCTACTCGTTCCCAGCCGGGGTGTGGCGCAGCTTGGTAGCGCGCTTCGTTCGGGACGAAGAGGTCGCAGGTTCAAATCCTGTCACCCCGATTGAACAAGAAAGAGCCGGTTTCCGCTGCTGCGGAGACCGGCTCTTTCTTTTCTCCGAATACCGGCCATTCCGCCGGACGATTCCCCACCCTCGGCCGAATCGGCTAGCGAACCGCCTTCAGCACGTCCTCGACCGCCCCGGCGACGACGTCCGGGCGCTCGGTCACGATCCCCTCGTGCGTGGTGTTCTCGGCGACCACGTGCTTGCGGTTCGGGCCGGCCTGGGCGAAGCGCGCCTGGGCGTCGCGCCACAGCCGCGCCGCCTCTGGTGCGTCGAACGGGGTGCCGGAGGTGACGATCACGGTCACCGGCACGGTGTTCGGCCAGGCGAGCTTGTTGTAGGCGCGGTGGGTGGGGGCGAAGTCGGCCATGACGGCGAGCAGCTGGCGGTTCTTCTTGGTCGAGGGCTGGGCCAGCAGGTCCGCGCGCTGCTGCTCGACGACCGGCGCGAAGGCCGTCAGCATCTCGTCGCTGAAGAAGTCGGGCACGTTGGCGTCGACGAGCACGGCACCGGCGACCCGGCCCGGGTTCTTTGCCGCGAACGTGGTGGCGACCTCGCCGGCGATCGAGTGCGAGACCAGCACGACCTTCCTCGTCTCGCTCAGTGCCCTGAGGCCCGCTTCGAGGTCCGAGACCGCGCTCTCGATCCTCCACGGGCCCGAAATCTCGTCGCTGCGGCCCTCGCCGGCCCGGTCGTAGGTGATGACCTTCCGGCCGGTGGTCCTCGCCAGCCTGGGCGCCAGGTCCTTCCAGTAGGACGAGCTCAGCCCGCCGCCCGCGTCCAGGACCAGGGCGGGCGACCTGCCGTCCACGACGTGGAAGACCAGGTCGTGCTCCGCGTTCGTCACCGTGCGCGTCGTAGCCGACGGGCTGCCCGTGGCGGCCGAGGCCGGGAACGCCGCGAGCGCGACGAGCACCGCGGCGCCGAGGGCGATCGCCTTGCGGCGCAGGGGAATCGAGTGCTTGGTCATGGCGAGAACCCTAGGAATGCCGCGCCCGGCCCACGATGAGGCGAACCAGCCGATCGGTACTGGTGCCAGCCATACCCGCGCGGTGAGGGTGATGCGAAACACGTTCATCACTGAATGCGAAAAAGATTCCATTCAAAAGTGAATTGTCTCCACCTTTGTTCGTCGACAAGTCGGCTTACGCCCACTTCGGCCACAGAGTCGAAGGTCCCGAGCAGTCGGCGCAAAAGGCATCAACGTTCCCGATAAGCCACCCGATCGTGTGATACGTCTCGACACCAGCGGCAGCAGACTTCACCGTAATTGCAGGACGTAGGGCGATCGTTCTACGCCAAACAATTCGAAACGACTACGTAGCGTTAACCCTTACGAGTGAGAGTTGACGCCACACATCACCGTACGTAACAGCTGTCTAGATCCAAACGACGTAGGCAGTGGTTCGACACTCGTTGAATAACTGGGAGAAGCTCGTGATGGACTCCGCCCCCGCCGTCAGTCCTGCTCACCGGCCTTGGATCGTCCTGGCCGCCAAGACCGTCGTGGTGCTGCAACTGCTCGCGATCGTCTACATGTTCACCTCGATCTGGGTCGCGATCGCCGTCGCGGCCGCGTTCACCCTCGCCGTCTTCGCGGTGCGGGCGCTGTCCCGCGCGTCGGGCAAGGTCGACCAGATCTTCGAGGAAGAGCTCCACCGCCCCTGAGCGCGGAACTCGTCAGCCGGTGGCGCGGCGACCGTGCCCCGGCGGTCGCCGACGGTGCGGCGCTCCGGCCGCATCAGGCGATGAAGCCCCGCGCGGGCAGGCCCTCGGGGAAGCGCTCCAACGCATCGCCGGCCTCCAGCGCCAACGACTCCAGGCTCCCGGTCTCCCCCTGCGTCGCCGAGTGCGGAACGGCCCAGTAGCAGCCGATCGCACCAATTGCCTCGGGACGCAGGATCGGGGCCATCACCAAGCTCCGCACGAATGTCGGCCGGTACGCGTCCTGAGGAATCCTCGAATCGAAGCGGATGTCCCTGATCGCCACCGTCTGACGATTTCTCATCGCCCAGCCGCTGATGCAGTTGACGGCGGGGAAGCGCTGGCCCTTCCACAACGGGCTCATCGAGTCCTCGTCGGCGTAGTAGCAGAGATCGCCGTCGAGCAGCACCAACGTCGCACCGTGGGCGGCCAGCGAGGAACGGGCCGTCGTGCGGACGATCCGCTGCACCTCCTCCAGGGTGGCTGCCGCGGCGAGGCGATCCATCGTTTCGGACATGCTTCCAAGTTATCCCCCGGAAGGCTTCACATCCAGCTATTCCCCGTCGAACAAACACAATCCGATCAATTGATCTACACGACTGTGCAGGTCTGTTTCGACGTGTGCTCGGGAAGCCGGGGAACAGCTGACCCGTTGTCGTCGTGACGCCGGTGTCAACCCGCAAATCCCCATGGCCCGGACTTCGGACTCTAGTGTTGAAGGGTGACGACGCACCCCTCTCCCACCGTTCCGGACCAGCTCTTCGACGACCCGGCCGCCGAGACCCGCTGGCGCGAGCGGTTCACCGCTCCCCGGATGAGCCTGCCCGGCTGGGCCGACGACGCACCGGACCGGACGCTGTACGTCTCCAACGCGAGCGGGGTCTGGGAGATCTACGCCTGGGACCGGGCCACCGACGAGCACCGCCGGGTCACCGACCGCCCCAACGGCACGTCGCACGGCACGTTGAACCCCGACGGCACCGAGATCTGGTGGTTCGACGACCACGACGGCGACGAGTTCGGCGTCTGGGTGCGCGAGCCGTTCACCGCGGACGGCAGCAAGGCCGAGCCCGCGCTGCCCGACGTGACGGCCGGCTACCCGGCAGGCCTGGAGATCGGGCCGACCGTCACGGCCGTGGCCGCGTCCACCGACGACGGCACCACGGTCTGGCTGTCGCGCGGCGGCCGGTCCGAGGTGATCTACCAGCACGTCAACGACGCCGGCGTGTCCTCGATGTCCAAGGACGAGTCGCTGGTCGGGATCGCGCACTCCGAGCACGGCGACAACCGGCACATGGCGCTGCGCGTGCTCGACGCCGCGACCGGGGACACCAAGGCCGAGAAGTGGGACGGCAAGGGCAAGGGCCTCGACGCCATCTCGTTCAGCCCGGTGCGCGGGGACCAGCGGCTGCTGGTGCTGCACGAGCGCCGCGGCCGCGAGGAGCTGCTGATCTGGGACGTCGCCGCGGACACCGAGTCCGAGATCGTGCTGGACCTGCCGGGTGAGGTGGCCGCCGACTGGTACCCGGACGCGTCGGCGTTGCTGATCGTGCACACCCACCACGGCCGCAACACCGTGCACCGCTACGACCTCGCGAGCGGCGAGCTGTCCACGCTGGACACCGCGCCCGGCGTGATCGGGTCGGCGGGCGTGCGGCCGGACGGCACGATCGAGTACTCGTGGTCGTCCGCCGAGAAGTCCACGGTGATCCGCGCGCTGGCCACCGACGGCACCGAGAGCGTGCTGGTCGAGCCGCAGGGCGCGAAGCCCGCGACGTCGCGCAAGCTCGAGGACGTCTTCGTCGGCGACGTGCACGCGCTGGTCTCCAAGCCCGACGGCGAGGGCCCGTTCCCGACGGTCTTCCTGATCCACGGCGGCCCGCACTCCTCCGACGAGGACCGCTTCTCCGCCTACCGCGCGGTGTGGCTGGACGCCGGGTTCGCCACGGTGCACGTCAACTACCGCGGTTCCAGCGGTTACGGCTCGAAGTGGCGCGACGCCATCGAGGGCAGGCCGGGGCTCACCGAGCTCGAGGACATCGCCGCCGTGCACGACTGGGCGGTCGAGTCCGGGCTCACCGACCCCGCCAGGTCGGTCCTGAACGGCGCGTCGTGGGGCGGCTACCTGACCCTGCTCGGCATCGGCACGCAACCGGAGCGCTGGGCCGTCGGCGTCGCGGGGGTCCCGGTGGCGGACTACTTCGCCGCCTACGAGGACGAGATGGAACCGCTGCGGGCGTTCGACCGGGCGTTGTTCGGCGGCTCACCCGAAGAGCTCCCCGAGCTCTACAAGGAGTGCTCGCCGCTGACGTACGTCGACCAGGTCACCGCTCCGGTGCTCATCCTCGCGGGCGAGAACGACCCGCGCTGCCCGATCCGGCAGATCGACAACTACCTCGACGCGCTCGCGGCCCGCGGGCACACGTACGAGATGTACCGCTACGACGCCGGCCACGGCTCGTTGGTCGTCGCCGAGACGATGGTGCAGACGGCGGCCGAAGTGGACTTCGCTCGACGCCACCTCGGTCTCTAGTGCGGTGACCACGAACCCTTGCCGGGTTGTGCGCGGTCCAGGGCGACGCATCGTGGTGCCTCCCCCACGTCCTCGTACTGGTTGTACGGGGGCGTGGGGGAGGTGCCGCGAGGCGTCCACCTGGGCCCCGCAGAACCCGGTGAGGATTGTGGTCACCGCACTGGACACGACGAGGCCCGCTCCACGGGGGGAGCGGGCCATCCGTCGTTCTCGAACCGGTCAGGCCGACTGGGCCTGCCACATCCAGTGCGCCTGCTCCAGCTCCTGCGTGATGCCGATCAGCAGGTCCTGGGTCACGAGGTCCGGCTTGTCGGTCTCGTCGATGCGCGCACGCATCCGCGAGATCAGCGAAGCCAGCGACGTCGTGATCGACGTGACGACCTGGTCCTCCTTCAGCCAGCCGGTCTCGATCTCGGGCAGGCCGGTCGACGCGGCGATGGTCTTCGCCGTGCCGTTGGGCGTGACACCGAGAGCGGCCGCCCGCTCGGCGACCTGGTCGGCGGCGTTGCGCGCCAGGACGACCAGTTCGTCGAGCTGGAGGTGGACGCTGCGGAAGTTCTTGCCGATCACGTTCCAGTGCGCCTGCTTCCCGATCAGGGACAGGTCGACCAGGTCGACCAGCGTCGCCTGCAGCACGGTTCCGACCGCGTCGCGGTCGCCGTCGGACAGCGGGCTGGTGATCGGGTTCTTGGCCATTGTGAACGCGCCTCCCTTAGACGGTGACGGTGAGCGTCACCTCGATGTTGCCGCGCGTCGCGTTGGAGTACGGGCAGACCTGGTGGGCCTGCTCGACGAGCTTCTCCGCGACCGCCTGGTCGAGTCCGGGGATCTTCACCGCGAGCTCGACGGCGAGCTGGAAGCCGCCTGCCCCGTTGGATCCGATCCCCACCTTGGCGGTTACCTCGGAAGACGCAACTTGAATCTTCCCGGCGCGGGCGACGGCGGCGATGGCGGAGTTGAAGCAGGCCGAGTACCCGGCCGCGAAGAGCTGCTCGGGGTTGGTCGCGTCACCGCCGGGGCCGCCCATCTCCTTCGGGACCGACAGCACCTCGTCGATCACACCGTCGGAGGAACGCACCTCGCCGTTGCGGCCTTCGCCGTAAGCAGTCGCCTCAGCCGTGTACAGCGCTTCCATTCCGCTCTCCTCAAGTAGATGACCCTGTCACCGAGAAGAACGCATCGTGCACGATTTAAATGCCCCGTCGTGACTCAGCTCACGTCGGGACGGGCGGCCTGGCTCAGCGCGAACTCGACGACCTGGCGCCCGATCACCCGCAGGTTCCTGTCGACGTCGGCGTCCGAGCAGGCACCGTCGCCGTCGAACTTGACCTGCGCGGAGTTGATCGCGGCACCCAACGGCGTGGGCCAGCCGCGCAGCGCGTGCACGATCGAACGAACAGCCGCGAGCGTGTTCACCGCGGCCTGCCAGCCGTACGCGGCGGTGATCGTGCCGATCGCGCGGCCGTCGAGGTACGGGCGGTCGTCGTCGCGGAGGTCCTCGATGTAGTCGAGGGCGTTCTTGACCAGACCGGACACCGTGCCGTGATAGCCCGGCGACACGACGATCACGCCGTCGGCCCTGCGCAGGTCCTCGACCATCCGCATGGCCACGTCCGTGCGGTCGGGCACCGACGGGTCGTAGAACGGCAGCACCAGGTCGGGTCCGCTGTACTGGATCGTCTGCGCACCGAGCTCGCGGGCACCCTCCAGAGCCACCCGCAGCGCCCGTTCGGACTGCGAGTCGGACCTGATCGAGCCCCCGATGCCCACCACCGTCACCGTCATACCAACGATCCTTCCACCTCCAGATACCTGGAGATCCAGCACTACTCGCGAGTAACCTTCACCACATGTCGAACTTCCAGGCGGCCGTGCTGGCCGGTGCTCTGCGCTTCGCGTTCGGTCTCCCCGGCCCCGTGCGTCGTCTCATCGCCGGTACGCCCATCCGCCTGGACGGCCAGGACCTGCACCCGGAGGCGCAGCTCCTGCTGAGGCTCCAGCAGCTGTCCGGGACGGACTGGCGCACGAAGACAGCATCCGAGAGCCGACTGGACCTGGAGTTGAGTTCGAGGCTCGTCTCGGGTCCGAAGATCACCGGGGTGGGTGCGCGGGAGCTCACGATCGGGGAGTTCGCCGGCCGTCTCTACACGCCGGACGGCCTCGCGCCCGGCTCGGCTTTGTTGATCTTCTACCACGGCGGCGGCTGGGTGACCGGAAGCCTCGACAGCCACGACAACCTGTGCCGGTTCCTCGCGAAGGAGGCCGGCGTGCGGGTGCTCGCGGCCGACTACCGGCTCGCGCCGGAGGCACCGTTCCCGGCCGCGGCCGACGACGCCGCCGAGGTGCTGCGCTACGCCATCGCGAAGGCGGAGGACCTGGGCATCGACCCGAAGCGGATCGCGCTCGGCGGCGACAGCGCGGGCGGCAACCTGGCCGCCGTCACCGCGCACGGCGCCGAGATCGACCTCGCGTTCCTGCTGCTCTTCTATCCCGGCGTGGACGCGTCGGTGCGCCGCCGGTCGCGGGAGATCTTCGGCAACGGGTTCTTCCTGACCGACGAGAAGATGGACTGGTTCCTCGACCAGTACACCGAGGGCGGCAAGGACCGGCACGACCCGCGGCTGTCGATCATGCTGGCCGAGGACCTCTCGGGCCTGCCGCCGACCTACGTCGCGACCGCGGGCTACGACCCGTTGCGCGACGAGGGCGAGGCCTTCGCCGAACGCCTGGCAGCCGAGGGCGTGCCGGTCGTGCTGCGCCGCCACGAGGGCCTGTTCCACGGCTTCGCCAACGTGCTCGGCATCGGCGGGATCTTCCGCGAGGCCGTGTCCGAGGCGGTGGGTGCCCTGCGGACCGGCCTCGCGCTGGCCAACTCCGCTCAGGACGTGGCCGAGACAGCCTGACGCTGGCGGCTGAACACCCAGCCCAGCCCGGCGACGAGCAGTCCGGCCAGTCCGGCGACGACGAAGCCGAGCGGGGGTCCGCTGTGGTCCACGGCGACCCCCGCGAGCGGCTGGCCCGCCGCGACGCCGAACGTGAACGCCGAGCCCTGCAGCCCGAGCGCGAGACCGCGGGCCGTCGGCGGCGCGTGCCTGCTGATCAGCTCGGTCGAGGCCGTGATGGTCGGTGCGCACACCAGGTTCATCGGGATGAGCGCGAGCGCCAGCAGCAGCACGCTGCCGTCGCCCAGTCCGACCGGGATCTCCAGCAACGCCATGCAGGCCAGCAGGACCACCCCGCTGGGCACCCGTTTGATGCTGCCGTAGACGAGCCCGCCGGTGGCCGACGCGGCGCACATCACCACGAAGACCAGGCCCAGCCAGCTCTGCTTGCCCGCCTGCTCCAGCGAGGCGATGGACGCGATCTCCATGCCGGACAACGTCATCGTCGCCCCGAACGGGATGATCAACGCAGCGAGCACCGGTCCGCGCAGCCACTGCCGGACCTTCGGCGGCGGTCCGTCGACGACCTCGTCCTCGTGCACCAGCACCGGGTTCACGGCGAACAGCACCGCGCTCGCCGCCAGGATCGCCACGCCGATGGTGACCAGCGCCGTGCCGGTCGAGAACTTCGTCGCGATGGCCACACCCGCGGCGGGTCCGACCATGAAGGACAGCTCGACCGAGATGGAGTCGAGCGAGAACGCCGGGCGCCGGTGGGGTTCGGGCACCAGCGCGGTCAACGCCTGCCGGCCGATCGACATCATCGGCACCGCCACCAGCCCGTTGGCGAACGCGAGCACCAGCAGGACGTAGTAGTCCATCAGCGGCGCGGTCACCCAGAACAGGCCTTCGAGCAGGCTCAGGGCCAGCACGAACCGCAAGCCCTTGCTGTCGACGAGCTTGCCCATCAGCGGTGACCCGAGGCCCAGACCGATCATGGTCGCGAACCCGACCGTGCCGGCCGCCGCGTAGCCCTCGTCGAGCGTGGTGACGACGTGCAGCGTCACCGTGACGCCCGCCGCCGTCGGAGGGATCCGGGCGAAGAGCATCAGCAGCATCAGGGGCCGGACGCCGGGCAGCGTCAGGACACTCCGGAACGGGGCGAAGTTCACGGGGCCATCGTCACCCGAGTGGCAACCGGTTTGCGCGCCAGCACCCAGGCGGCGGCCGCCACCACCAGCCCGATGCCACCGGCGACGGCGAAGCCGGCCGGAGCGCCGCCGCCGTCGATCACCACACCGGCGACAGGAGCACCGATCGCGCCGCCGAGGGTGAACGCCGATCCCTGCAAGCCGAGCGCGAGGCCGCGGACGGAAGGCGGGGCGAGTCTGCTGATGTGCTCGCCGGAGGCGGAGACCAGCGGCGCGCACATGAGGCTCGCCGGCACGAGCAGCAGACACAGCAGCAGCACGTTGCCGTCGCCCAGACCGATCGGAACCTCCAGCACCGCCATGAGCGCCAGCAACATCACCACGCTGGGCACTCGCTGCACACCTCCGTAGACCAGACCGCCCACGATCGACGCCGCGCACATCGCGAAGAACACCAGGCCGAGCCAGTTCTGCTCCCCGATGTGCTCCAGCGACGCGATGGCCGAGAGCTCCATGCCCACGATGCACACCTTCGCGCCGGCGCACACGACCAGCACGCCGAGGATCCGCCTGCTCATCCACTCGGCGATCTCGGGCTTCGGCCCGTCGACGACCTCGTCCCGGTGGATCGTCGGCGGGTTCGCCCAGTACAGCACCACGCCCGTGACCAGGAGCACCAGGCCGACGAGCGGCAGCGCGGCGTTCGTGGAGAATCTCGTGGCGACGAGCACGGCGAGAGCGGGCCCGGCCATGAACGACAGCTCGACGGAGATCGAGTCGACCGACAACGCCGCCCGGCGTCCGCTCTCCGGCACGAGGGCGGTGATCACCTGGCGACCGATCGGCATCATCGGCACGCCGGCCAGCCCCACCAGGAACGACGTCCCGAGCAACGTCCAGTAGTCCATCAGCGGCGCGGTGAGCCAGAACACCGCCGACGCCGTGACTCCCACGGCCAGCACCGGCCGCAGGCCGCGTTCGTCCACGAGCCTGCCCATCAGCGGCGCGCCGAGGCCCATGCCGATCGTGCCCGCCGCGCCGACCAGCCCCGCGGCGCCGTAGCCGCGGTCCAGCGTGACGGCGACGTGCAGCGTCAGGATCACCCCGGTCGCCGCCTGCGGCATCCTGGCGAAGAACATCAGCAACGTCAGCGGACGCACTCCGGGTTGCACCAGGACGTGTTTGAACGGGGCGAGGTCCACAGGGTCATCCTCGCCCGTCCGGCAAAAGGTTTTCTTTGCTAACGACGTGATTCGGCGTACAGGTCTTCGAGCGCCCGGTAGGCCTTCGCGACGAACGGCCGTGCCTTCGCGTACCTCGCGATGGCGTCCTCGTCCGGCTCGATGGTCTTCGTCGGCCGCACGAGGTCGACCGTCAGGTTCGGGATCTCGTCCAGCGCCCGCCACGCCAGCAGCGCCGCGCCCACCGCCGAACCGCCGCTGTCCTCGGTGAGGTGCAACGGCATGCCGAGGGTGTTGGCCAGCGTCTGCGCCCAGATCGGCGCGCGGAACGCTCCGCCGGTGATCCGCAACGACTCGACGTTCGGCACGGCCTCCAACACCAGCGCCAGCTGCTGACACACACCCTCGACCAACGCCTTGGTGATCTGCTGAGGGGTGTGTTCGCGCCGTAGACCGAGCAGTGCGGCGTGTGCCGTCGGGTCCCACCACGGCGCTCGTTCGCCCAGCAGGTACGGCAGCGCGACGAGCCCGTCGGAGTCGACCTTCGACGCCTGGTCGAGCAGGTCACCGACCTCGATGCCGAACGTCTCCGCGGCCCACTGCGCGACCACGCCGCCGTTGCTGATCGCGCCACCGCGGACCCAGAGGCCCTCGCCGATGGCGTAGCTGAACGTCCGGCCCTCCTCGTCGACGCCGGGCCCCTGTTGTGCCACGCGAAGCGCGCCCGACGTGCCGAGCGACACCGCGCCGGCTCCCGGGGTGGCCGCGCCGACGCCGAGGTTGCCGAGCGGCCCGTCACCGCCGCCGACGACCACCGGGATGCCGGGGCGCAGGCCGGGGATCACGGCGGTGAGCGGCGTCGAGTGGGTGGGTTCGACGAGCGGCGGCAGCTGGTCCGCGGTGACCCCGGCGAACTCGAGCGACGGCTCGTGCCACCGCAGCGTGTGGATGTTCATCAGGCCGGTGCCGGAGCCGGACGAGTGCTCGTTGACCAGCACGCCGGTGAGGTGGAGGTGGACGAAGTCCTTGATCTCGCACCACTTCGCGGCGGTGACGCCGTTCTCGTGGAACCACGCGAGCTTCATCAGCGGCGTGAACGAGTGGATCGGCGCACCGGTCGCCTGGTGCAGCGCGCGGCCCTCCTCGGTGCCGCGCAGGCGTTCCGTCTGCTCGACCGCGCGGTTGTCGGCCCAGCTCAACGCGTCCGTGACCGGGGACAGCGACGCGTCCAGGCCCATGATCGAGTGCATGGCACCGGTCAGCGCGATCGCCCGCACGTCCTCGGACGCGAGCTCGCGGATCGCGTCGAGCGCGGCGTCGAGCACCTGCTTCGGGTCGTGCGTGGCCTCCAACCCGCTGGTGCGCATGGGATAGCCGCGTTCGGTCGAGGCCACGACGCGGGCCTGCGCGTCCACCGCGACGACCTTGGTCGCCGTCGTGCCGAGGTCCACCGCCAGAACGATCACGACTCGCTCCTCAGCCCGGTGAAGACGGCGAAGCTCGGCGACTTGCGCAGCGGGCCCCAGAACTCCTCGCCGCGGTCGTCGTCCGGCGTCACGGACGGCTGGTGCGTCACGTCGACGAGCCCGGCACGGGTCAACGCCCCGTCGAACACGCCGCGCTCCCAGTAGAACGAGTCGAAGTCGAACGGCGGGTCGCCGAGCACGTGCACGGTGACCGGCTGCTTCACGTCGAGCGGCCCGGTGCGGATGATCTCGTAGCCGTAGCGGCCGTACCGGGCGAGCAGGTCCCAGTCGGCGTCGGGGTTCGGCACCAGCACGACGAGCCGGCCGCCGGGAGCGAGGTTGGCCGTCAGGTTGCCGATCATGACGTCGAGCGCCGGCACGTCGTCCGCGTACCCGAGCAGCCACACGGCCGTGACGACGTCGAACTCGCCGAGCACGGGCAGCTCCGTCGCGTCGTGCTGCTCGAAGGTGATGCCGCGCGGGTCGCGTTCCTCGACGTGCCGCGCGTACCCGATCATCTCGCCGGCCGAGTCGACGCCGACCACCCTCGTCGCGCCGAGGTCGTGGAAGAGGCGGGCGTAGAAGCCGGTCCCGCACGCCACGTCCAGCACGGACTTGCCGCGCAGGTCGCCGACCGCGGAGAGCAGCGTGGCGCGCTCGGCCAGTCCGGTGGGGATGTACTTGGCACGTTCGTAGATCGCGCCCAGGGCGTCGTACTGATCGTCGCTCTCCGCCATGCCGCCCAGCCTAGGAGAGAGAAGGCCCCTGCCGTTCGCACGACAGGGGCCTTCCTCTCAGGTCGTTCAGAGGCGCTTCGCGAGCTCTTCCGCGACCTCGTAGGTGTTCAGCGCGGCACCCTTGCGCAGGTTGTCGCCGCACACGAAGAAGTCGAGCGTGTTCGGGAAGTCGAGCGCCTGGCGCACCCGGCCCACGTACGTCGGGTCGCCGCCCACCACGTCGGCGGGCGTCGGGAACTTCTTCGCGGCCGGGTCGTCGATGAGGACGATGGTCGGCTGCTCCTCGAAGATCTTGTGCGCGGCCTCGACGGTGACCTCGCGCGCGAACTTCGCGTGGACGGACAGCGAGTGGGTCGTGACCACCGGGACGCGCACGCACGTCGCGGAGACCTTCAGGTCCGGGATGCCGAGGATCTTGCGGGCCTCGTTGCGGACCTTCAGCTCCTCCGACGACCAGCCGTCCTCCTTCACCGAACCGGCCCACGGCACCACGTTCAGCGCCAGCGGGGCCGGGAACGGCGAGTCGTCGGCCGACAGACCGGCGGCGGCCAGCACCTCGGCCACGTCACCCGCGACGACGCCCGCCTCCTTGCCCGCGAGGGCGGCGATCTCGGCGTACAGGCGGTCGATGCCGGACTGACCGGCGCCGGACGCGGCCTGGTAGGACGCGACGACCAGTTCCTCGAGCTCGAACTCCCGGTGCAGGGCACCGAGCGCCGCCATCATCGACAGCGTCGTGCAGTTCGGGTTCGCGATGATGCCGCGCGGGCGGTTGTCGATCTGGTCCGCGTTGACCTCGGGCACGACCAGCGGCACGTCCGAGTCCATCCGGAACGCGCCGGAGTTGTCGATCGCGATGGCACCGCGTTCGGCGGCGATCGGCGCCCACTCGGCGGAGATCTCGTCCGGCACGTCGAACATCGCGATGTCGACGCCGTCGAAGGCCTCCGGCGAGAGCGCGACGACCGTGAGGTCCTGCCCGCGCACGTTGATCTTCTTTCCCGCCGACCGCGCGGAGGCGATCAGCCGCACCTCGCCCCACGGGAAGTCGGAGCGGGTGTTCATGATGTCGATCATCACGGTGCCCACGGCACCGGTCGCGCCGACCAGCGCGAGCACGGGGGCGCTCATCGGCCGGTCCCCGCGTACACGACGGCCTCTTCGTCGGAACCCAGGTCGAACGCGTCGTGCAGGGCGCGCACGGCGTCGTCGAGCTGGGTGTCGCGGCAGATGACCGAGATGCGGATCTCCGAGGTGGAGATGATGTCGATGTTGACGCCGGCCGTGGCCAGCGCCTCGCAGAACGTCGCCGTGACGCCGGGGTGCGAGCGCATGCCCGCGCCGATCAGCGACACCTTGCCGACGTGCTCGTCGTAGAGCACCTGGTCGAACCCGATCTCGCCGCGGGACTTCTCCAGCGCCGCGACGGCGCGCGGGCCGTCGTCCTTGGACAGCGTGAATGTGATGTCCGTGCGGCCGGACGCCGCCTGCGACACGTTCTGCACGACCATGTCGATGTCGAGCTCCGCCTGCGCCACGACGCGGAAGATCTTGGCCGCGATGCCGGGGTGGTCGGGGACTGCGGTGACGGTGATTTTGGCTTCGGACCGGTCGTGCGCGACGCCGGTGATCATCGCCTGTTCCACGGGAAGGTCCTCCACTGAACCGGACACGATGGTCCCGGTCTTGTTGCTGAACGACGAACGGACGTGCACGGGGACGTTGTAGCGCCGGGCGTACTCCACGCAGCGGAGCATCAGCACCTTGGCGCCGCAGGCGGCCATCTCGAGCATTTCCTCGTAGGTGATCGTGTCGAGCTTCTTCGCGTTCGGCACGATGCGCGGGTCGGCGGTGTAGACGCCGTCCACGTCGGTGTAGATCTCGCACACGTCGGCCTTCGTCGCCGCCGCGAGCGCCACCGCCGTGGTGTCGCTGCCGCCGCGGCCGAGCGTGGTGATCTCCTTGGAGTCCTGGGAGACGCCCTGGAAGCCCGCGACGATCGCGATGGCCCCCTCGGACGTCGCGTCCTGGATCCGGCTCGGCGTCACGTCGATGATGCGGGCCTTGCCGTGCACCGAGGTCGTGATCACGCCGGCCTGCGAGCCCGTGTAGGAGCGCGCCTCGGCACCCAGCGAGTTGATCGCCATCGCGAGCAGCGACATCGAGATCCGCTCACCGGAGGTGAGGAGCATGTCGAGCTCGCGGGCTGGCGGCACCGGCGAGACCTGGCGGGCGAGGTCGAGCAGCTCATCGGTCGTGTCGCCCATGGCGGAGACCACGACGACGACGTCGTTGCCCGCTTTCTTGGTCGCGACGATGCGCTCGGCCACGCGTTTGATCCGCTCGGCACTCCCAACCGATGAACCGCCGTACTTCTGGACGACGAGCGCCACCGACCTGACCTCCTTCGCGCGACTAAAACCCCACGTCGTAGGCAGCCTACCCGGACCACCTGGTGAGACTCTGGAGCCGTGATGCGCGTGACTACGCTGTCCGGGTGTCGTCGAGCGCCGATGTCGTGGAGGCCCCAGCAGCCGTGCATGAGAGCAGTGCGCGCTCCCGGATGGCCGAGTGGCTCAGACACCCGGCGGCGCTCTGGACGGCACCCGCGCTGATCTACCTGGTCGTGCGGCAGGTCGGCCTGTTCGTGCTGCAGCTGGTCGTCGAGTTCCAGAACAAGACCACCGGCAAGGCCGACACGTCCGTCGACAACCTCAAGTCGTGGGACGGCGAGTGGTTCCTCGGCATCGCCCAGGGCGGCTACGACGACGTGCCGCAGCGCCTGACCGACGCGGCCGGCCGGCGCAGCGCGGAGACCCCGCTGGCGTTCTTCCCCGGCTACCCCGCGCTGATCAGGTGGGTCGACGGCCTGCCGGGCGTGGACGTGGTGGGCGCGGCGTTCGCGGTCAGCCTGATCAGCGGTCTGTTCTGCGCCTACGGGTTGTTCGTGCTCGGCCGCGCGGTGCGCGACGGCTCGGTGCCGACCGGCCTGATCCTGGTGACGCTGTTCGCCGCCTCGCCGATGGCGGTCGTGCTGTCGATGACCTACTCGGAGGCGACGTTCTGCGCCTTCGCCGCGTGGGCGCTGGTCGGCGTGGTGAAGAAGCGCTGGATCCTGGCGGGCGTGTGCACCGCGGCGGCGGGCCTGGTCCGTCCCACGGCGGCGGCCCTGATCGCGGCGGTCGGCCTGGCCGCGCTGGTGGCGGTGATCGCCGACCGCAGGGACTGGCGGGCCTGGGCAGGTGGCGCGGTCGCCCCGCTCGGCCTGCTCGGCTACCTGGCCTGGGTCGCGTCCCGCACCGGCGACCTGTCGGGCTGGTTCGGCGTGCAGCAGCGCGGCTGGGGCTCGAAGTTCGACGGCGGCGCGGCGACGTGGGAGTTCGCGCTCGGCCACCTCGCCAACCCGCGCTCGGTCCTCGAGACCGGCACGGTGTGGCTGCTGGCGCTCGCGATCGTGCTGGTCTTCTACGCCTTCCAGCGCCGCCTGGAGTGGCCGCTGATCGTCTACGGCATCGGCGTGCTGGTGATGGACCTCGGCTCGAACGGCCTGATGAACTCGAAGGCCCGCCTGCTGCTCCCGGCCTTCACCCTGCTGGTCCCGCTCGCACTGGTGCTGGCCCGCCGCCGGCTGTCCACGGTCCTCACCGTGCTCGGCGTGGCGACGCTGTTCAGCGCGTGGTTCGGTGCCTACTCCCTCGCCGTTTGGCAGTATGCGATCTGATGAACGAGCTGATCTCGAAGCGCTGGAGCCCTCGCGCTTTCTCCGCTGACGCAACGGTTTCCGACGACGAGCTGCGCCTGCTGCTGGAAGCGGCGCGCTGGGCCCCGTCCCACGGCAACAGCCAGCCGGCCCGCTTCGTGGTGGGCAGGCGCGGCACCCCGGCGTTCGACAAGATCTTCGACACCCTGACCCGCGGCAACAGGACCTGGGCCTTCCGCGCCTCGGTCCTGCTGATCGGCTGCGTGATCACGAAGGACGACCGCGGCGACATCCCGAACGTCGAGTTCGGCCTGGGCCTCGCGATGGAGAACATCGCGCTGCAGGCGGTCCACCTGGGCCTGGTCGCGCACATGATGGGCGGCTTCGACCCCGAGGCTGCCCGCACGGCCTTCGACATCCCGGCCGACGTCCGCCCGCTGGTCGCGATGGCCGTCGGGCACCAGGGCGCGCTGGAGGACCTCCCCGAGGACCTCCAGGCCCGTGAGCAGCGCGAACGAGTCCGGCACCCGCTGTCGGAGACGGTCTTCACCGACTCCTGGGGCCAGTCACTGTTCGGTTGAGAAGTACTTCGTCGCGACCTCGTTGTGCAGCGGGAACGCCAACGGCTCGCACTCGAAGATGACCCTCCGCTCGGACGCCTCCTCGTTGGGCACGAACGGAGGCATGTCCTCGGCGTTGACGGCGGGAGCGGTGGCGAACAGCAGCACCGTCCCCCCGTCCGGCGTCGAAACGAAGTGCAACGGCCGCAGCTCACCGGGCTCGATGCGCAGGTTCGCCTCTTCTTCGAGCTCGCGCGCGGCACTCTCCTGCCACGACTCGCCCCGCTCCATGAACCCGCTGACGAACGCCAGCTGCCCCACCGGCGGAATGGCTCGACGCACGGTGAGGAGACCGGTCCGGGGCCCGTCCTTGACGGGCACCAACAAGACCACGACAGGCGAGGGATTGGCCCACACCATGTGCGCACAGCTCGCGCACTTGCGTGGGTATCCGGCCGTGTCCGCGTACTGGGTGCCGCAGCTGTTGCAGAAGTCGTCGCGCGCCATGGGACCGAACCTAGTTCAGACGCCTAACGAGCTTAAGGACGATCGCTCGAACGGCCAGCCAGAACAACGCGGCAAGGCCGAAGTTCACGATCGTCCGCAGCTTGGGGTCGTCGGGACTGAACAGGTCTCTGAAGGCGAGGGCAAGAGGCTCCGCAACGGCTCGGACATTGCTGGTGATGGGGTTGCCGGGGTTGGCCCCGCCGACGGTGAGCACGACGTGCACGACGAGCACGACCGCCAGCGCGAGGCCGACCCAGCTGACAATCCCAGCGGCTATCCCGACCACCCGCGTACGCATAGGTCAGGAATGTACTACTCCTCAGTAGCGAGACACGGCCCGCGCGAGGATCCCGGTCACGACCAGCCAGAACACGGCGGCCAGACCGTAGTTGAGGAAGACGTCGAGGTTGAAGTTCCCCGTCTGGAACAGGCCGGGGAAGAACAGGGCGAGGGGATCGGCGAGGGACCTCATGAAGCCGAAGAACGCGTTCGCCGGGTTCGCGCCGAGCACGACCATCAAGATGTACAGGATCTCGATGAAGGCGAAGAGAACGCCGATGCCGCTGATCACGCGGGAAGCCGTGCCGCGGCCGCTGGTTGTACGTAATCTGGACATGTATGAACTTTTCCCGCGTTCGAGTGCGACAAAACTTGCAACATGACCATCATCGCAACTCGATCGCAAACGCAAATGCTCGAGACAAAGCCGAGGAATCCTCAAGCGAAGCCGAAGGCGAGCACAAGGTCTTTGAGCGCAAGCTCCCGCGGTGGGGTCCCGTCGCAACGCAACCGACAACGAAACAGGCAGCCGCCCAAAGCAACAGGCGTGCCATCAACCCGCCGAGGGCGCGGTAGCCCCCGATCAGATTGCCGGGGGTTCGGGGGCAGAGCCCCTGAGGGGAAGCACGCAACGCAAGCCGGCCGCCCGCAAGGCAACCACCCGCGAGAGTCGCGACTCACCCCACGCAAGGCAACCACCCACGAGAGTCGCGACCCGCACGACACCGCCCGACACCCCCCTAACCCGGCCCCCTACAAGTCCCACGATCCGGTCCCTCGGTTCCATCCCGGACGAAAGTGTGACTACTCTGTCCGACGTGTGGCGTTCCCTTCTGCTTCGCTGCCGTGACGGGGTCTGATCAGACCGGCCCCCCGTCGCGGGACTCAGCGTTGCCGCCGGTCGTCTCCCACAACGACCCGGAGCAGGACAGATGACCTCCCCAGACGCCTACACCTCTGGCACCAGCCGCATCCGCAAGCCCTCCCGTCCGGCGCCGGACGAGCAGCCGGGCTGGAACACGCAGCTCGGCAGCAGCATGCCGTTCCACCGCTACCGCCCGTTCCACGAGGTCGTCGAGAAGATCGACGTACCGGACCGCACGTGGCCGACCAGGACGGCGACCAAGGCTCCCGCGTGGTGCGCGGTCGACCTGCGCGACGGCAACCAGGCGCTGATCGACCCGATGTCCCCCGCGCGCAAGCGCAAGATGTTCGACCTGCTGGTCAGGATGGGCTTCAAGGAGATCGAGGTCGGGTTCCCGGCCGCGTCCCAGACCGACTTCGACTTCGTCCGCGAGATCATCGAGGACGGCGCGATCCCGGACGACGTGACGATCCAGGTCCTGACCCAGTGCCGTGAGGAGCTGATCGCGAGGACGTTCGAGTCCCTGCGCGGCGCGAACAAGGCGATCGTCCACTTCTACAACTCGACGTCGATCCTGCAGCGCCGCGTCGTCTTCCGCTCCGACCGCGACGGCATCAAGAAGATCGCCACGGACGCCGCGAAGTTCGCGAAGGCCCAGGAGGCCGGCTACCCGGAGACCGACTTCCGCTACGAGTACTCCCCCGAGTCGTACACGGGCACCGAGCTCACGTACGCGCTGGAGGTATGCAACGCGGTCACCGAGATCATCCGGCCGACGCCGGAGAAGCCGCTGATCATCAACCTGCCGGCCACGGTGGAGATGGCGACGCCGAACGTCTACGCGGACTCGATCGAGTGGATGTCGCGCAACCTCGCCCAGCGCGACTCGATCATCCTGAGCCTGCACCCGCACAACGACCGCGGCACGGGGGTCGCGGCGGCGGAGCTGGGCTACCTGGCCGGCGCCGACCGGATCGAGGGGTGCCTGTTCGGCAACGGCGAGCGGACCGGCAACGTCTGCCTGGTCACGCTGGCCATGAACATGTTCAGCCAGGGCATCGACCCGCAGATCGACTTCAGCGACATCGACGAGATCCGCCGCACGGTCGAGTACTGCAACCAGCTGCCCGTGCCCGAGCGGCACCCGTACGGCGGCGACCTGGTCTTCACGGCGTTCTCCGGCTCGCACCAGGACGCCATCAAGAAGGGCTTCGAGGCGCTCGAGGCCGACGCCAAGGACGCGGGCCAGCACGTCGACGACTTCCCGTGGGAGGTCCCGTACCTGCCGATCGACCCGAAGGACGTCGGCCGCAACTACGAGGCCGTCATCCGGGTCAACTCGCAGTCCGGCAAGGGTGGCGTGGCGTACCTGATGAAGCAGGAGCACCACCTCGACCTGCCGCGGCGCCTGCAGATCGAGTTCTCGAAGGTGATCCAGGAGGTCACCGACACGCAGGGCGGCGAGATCGGCCCGAAGGAGATGTGGGACGCCTTCGCGGACGAGTACCTGCACGGCCGGGTGCCGCTGTACCTGCTGAAGCACCGCGCGACCTCGGACGGCAGCGGGCGCGAGGAGATCACCGCGACGCTGCTGATCGACGGCGACCAGCAGGAGATCACGGGTTCCGGCAACGGTCCGATCGCCGCGTTCGTCGACGCGCTCGCGTCCATCGGCTACGACGTGCGGGTGCTGGACTACGCCGAGCACGCGCTGTCCGCCGGTGACGACGCCCGGGCCGCCGCCTACGTCGAGTGCGCCGTGGGCGACCGGGTGCTGTGGGGCGTCGGCATCGACTCGAGCACGGTCGCGGCGTCGTTCCGCGCGATCGTGAGCGCGATCAACCGCGCCAACCGCTAGAGGACGACCGACGGGGAGGACGCGTGCGGCACCAGTTGCCGCGGCGCGCCCTCCCCGTTCGCCTGCACGGCCCAGATCCCCTCGCCCGGCAGGCCGTAGGCGATGGTGTCGTCGTCGAGCCACACGACCTGGTCGTCGATCCCGCGGGTCTCGGCCAGCGGTGTCTCCACCATCGTGGTCAGGTCCAGCACGTGCTCGCGCCACGGCCGCGCGCCGTCGCCGGGCACGCGCTTCTTGAACGCCAGCCGCGTGCCGTCCGGGGAGAGCGACGGGCACTCCACGTTCTCCCGCAACGGTTTCGCCGACTCGTCCGCCGCGTCCCCGCGGATCAGGTACGTCTTCCCGGCAGCGCTGAACGTCGCGTAGTACGTGCGGTCGTCCGAGGTGAACGTAACGCCCCAGAAGTTCTGGTCGTTGGTCATCTTCATGCCCTCGACCCGCGTGCCCTCGACGTTGCTGGAGTACACCTCGGTCTGCCGGTCGAAGATCGCCGTGCGGGTCGAGAACGCGCCGGTCTGCGCGTACGAGTCGCCGGTCACGAACGTCGTCCACGACGCCATCCGCCCGTCCGCCGACAGCTTCGCGCGGTTCGGCACGCCCGCCACCTCGACGCGCCGCCGTTCGGCCAGCCCTTGGTCGACGAACTGCGCCACCGACCCCGGCAACGGACCGGACCCCTCCGCGAGACACAGGCCCTGCCGCGCTGCCGTGTAGAAACGCTTGCAGGACAACGAGCTCACGCGTCGTGGTCCGGTCGGGTCCGACAGCGGCACCGACGCGACCTTGCCGCTCGCCTCGTCCAGGAACAGCAACTTCCCGGCGGTCAGCTCGACTGGCCCCTGTTCGACTGCGACCGCCACGGAGTCCGGCGACCGCAGCGCATAGGCGGTGGCCCCCGCACCTAGCACGACCACCGCGAGCACGACGACCAAAGCCCTCACCACGCGAACCACGTCCACAACGCCCCGAACAGCACCGATGAACACGCACGAGCCAGCACCTGCCCGGTCTGGAGCAGGGCCAGGCCGGAAGTGCGCAGTTCGTCGGGCATCAACGGCCCGGCGACGGCCGTCAGCACGCCGTCCGTGCACGCGTAGAACACGCCGTGCAGCACCAGAACTCCTACGAGCAAAGAGATCCCGGACGCTCCGACGAGCAACGCGTACGCACCGAACAAGGCGATGTGCCCGGCGAGGAACACCCGCCACCGCCCGAGCCGGTCGGCCAGCGACCCCAGCGGCACGGCGGCGAGCAGGTACACGCCGGCCGTGCCGAGGGGCAGCAACGCGATGTAGGCGACCTCGACGTCGAGCTTCTTCTGCAGCAGCAGGTAGACGAACCCGTCGCCCAGGGTCAGGAACCCGAGCCCGCCCGCGACCAGGCAGACCCGCCGGAACGGCCTGGACCGCAGCAGCCCGAACGCCGACCGCAGCGACACCGCGACGCGCGGCAGCACGTCCCGGTGGTCGCGCACGAACAGCACCAGCACCAGGAAACCCAACGCCGCGAAGCAGAAGCTCACGACGAACACCACGTCGTAACGGGCGGGCATCGTCCACAAGAGACAGAACGCGGCCAGCGGACCGAGGAACGCGCCCACGGTGTCCATGGCGCGGTGAACACCGAAGGCGCGTCCGAGCGCCAAGGGCTCGCTGCTCAACGTGATCAGCGCGTCCCTCGGCGCCGTGCGCAGGCCCTTGCCGGTCCGGTCCCCCGCCAGCACGAGCCCCATCGCGGTGGCGGAGGTCCCGGCGGCGAGCAGGCCGAGCTTGCCCAGCGCCGAGATCCCGTACCCGAGCCCGGCCACGAGCTTGCGGCGCTGCCAACGGTCCGCCGCATGACCGCCGGCAACGCGAACCAGTGCCGTCACGCCGGTGTAGACGCCGTCGAGCACACCGAACTGCAACGGGGAGAACCCCAGTCCCAGCACCAGGTAGAGCGGCAGGATCGCGGTGACCATCTCGGACGACACGTCCGTGAGCAGCGACACCGCGCCCAGCGCGAGCACGTTGCCCGCGATCCTGCCGGTGCCGCCCGCTGCCGGGGCCTGCCTTGCGGTTGCGATGTACACGACGGCCTCCGGATCAACGACAGTTGTAGGGACCGGCCTGGTCGCGGACCTTGCCCGCCGTGTCGATGACCTCCCACGAGTAGGACCGGCCCGACAGGGTGAGCTTCAGGACGCCGTGGCTGTCCGCGAACCACTTCTCCACACCCGTGCGCGGCTTCACCTCGTCGTAGAGGTAGTCACCGCCGATGCCGACGATCGCCATCCGCAGCCCGTTGGCCTCGTCGACCGAACCGCTCTTGCCCAACGGCTTGAGCCGCTCGTAGTGGTGGTCGTGCCCGTTGAACACGAGGTCGGCCTTGGCGTCGGCGAAGGCGTTCCACAGCGGCGCCATCACGGACTTGTCGCCGTACTGGCCGGAGTTGAACCGCGGGTGGTGCCAGTAGCCGACGACGCACGCCTTGGTGTTCGCGGCCAGGTCGGCCTTGAGCCAGCTCAGCTGCGTCGCGTCGCTGCCCTTCTCGTACAGCGTGTTCGAGTCGAACGAGACGAAGTGGAACTCGCCGGCTTCCCAGCTGTAGTACGGCTTGCCCTGCGGGTAGGCCTGGGCGCCGAAGTACGACTTGTAGCCGTTGAGGCCGTCTTCCCACTCGTGGTTGCCCGTCGCGGGATGGGTGATGCTCTTGTACCTGCCCCACGACTTGTCGTAGTGGGCCTTGAACTCCGCGAGCGTGCCGCTGTCGTACTGGTTGTCGCCGACCGTGAGGATGTGGTTCGGCCTGATCTGGTCGATGAGCTTCGCGGTCTCGTAGTGCTCGGTGTTGGTCAACGACGCGATATCGCCCGCGACGACGACGGTGATCGCATCGCCGGGCGCCGCAGGCAAGGTGGTCACCTGCACCGCGTTGCTCGCCGCGCTGAGGTTGCCGGCCGCGTCACGGGCGCGGACGGTGTAGGTGAACTGCGTGCCGGACGCGAGCCCGGTGTCGGTGAACGTGGTCGTTTTCGGCGTACCGACGACGCTGCCGTTCCGGAGCACCTCGTACCCGGTCACGCCGACGTCGTCGGTCGCCGCCGTCCACTGCAGACTGACCGCGCTCGACGTGGCCCCGGTGCTCGCCAGCCCGGACGGCGCGGTCGGCGCCGCGGTGTCGCCGTTCGCGCTACTGCCCCAGACCTCCAGGCCGAACAGCGAGTACCCGTAGGCCGTGCCGCGCTTGGTGCCGTAGATCCGCACGTACCGGCCGGTGGCGGTCAGCGCCGTCTCGTCGACGCCACCGTCCTGGCCGGTCAGGGTCTTCTTCGTGGTCCACGACGACCCGTCGCCCGACGTCTGGATCTTGTACTCGGAGGCGTACGCGGCCTCCCAGTCGAGCTTGACCTTGGAGATCGTGGCGTTCGCGCCCAGGTCGACGGCGATCCACTGCGGGTCGACGCCTTCGAGGCTCGCCCAGCGCGTGGCCGGGTCGCCGTCCACCGCGTTGGCGCCGCCGAACGTCTCGGCCTCGACGGACGACACGGTGGTGGGCTTGTTCGAGGAGAGCAGGGAGTCGGCGGCGTTGGCCGTGCCCGATGCCGCGACCTGCGGCACGACCAGGGCGAGCAGGGCTACCGCTGTACCGGTCCGGGTTCGCTTTCTGATCACTTCGTCCTCCTGGGCGCGGGCGGCGGCTCGAAGGATTGGTAAAGAAGCTTTCCAATTGACTTCGGACGGTAGCGACCGGTGGACGGACGGGTCAACGGCGTACCGGGAAATCCCGGTTCACGGAGGAGAGGTTGTGCCCTTTTGGACAGTGGGCGGTGGGGTGGGCGCGATCGCGTGGCTGGTGGATGGCCGGCTCAGGCGCGCGCCGCGGGGGTTGAGGATGGCGTCTCTCTCGCGGCGTCGCTCTTGTGACGCACACGGCCTATCTCGGGCAACGGCCTCGGTCGCGGGCGCCGCGTCTCTCGCGGACGCCACTTGTGTGACGCACACGGTCTCTCTCGCACACGGTCTCTCTCTCGCGCACGCCGTCTCTCTTGCGCGCACGGTCTCTCTTGCGGGCGCAGTCTCTCTCGAGGCCCCGTCTCTGACGCACGCCACGCCTCTCGCGCACGCACGCCTCTCGCGCACGCCGCACCTCTCGCGCACGCCACACCTCTCGCGCACGCCACACCTCTCGCGCACGCCACGTCTCTCGCAGCCGGCGGCCTCTCACCCCACACGCGGCGCCATCTCTCTCGCGCCACCCTCCCGCCATTCCGCGACCGTCTCGCGCACGCCACCCCTCTCCACTCACGCCACCCCTCTCGCGCACGCCACGCTTCTCGCGCACGCCGCACCCCTCGCGCACGCCGCACCCCCTGCGCACGTCACGCCTCTCGCGCACAGCCCCCTCTCACCCCCACGCGACCCCCATCTCTCTCGCGCCACGCACCCGACCGAACCCCGTACCTGTGGTTGCGCTGAAGAAACCCCCTGGTCGGGATTGTTCATCTCGGTCACGTACGTTCACCGATCATGAGCACCACAGCCAGCCTCGTAGTGCTGTTCCTGGTCGCCGTCGTGCCACTGGCACCGACGGAGGCAGTGCTCATCGGCGCCGGTGTCCTGGCCGCGGCCGGTGAGGTTCCGCTCTACCTGGTGGTGCTCGTCGCCGCCGCCGGCTGCCTGGTGGCGGACATGATCAACTTCACCGCGGGGCGCCGGATGGGGATGAAGGCGCTCGACAAGGTGAACAAGAACGCCAAGGCTCGGGCCATGGTCGTGTGGACGGCCGACCAGCTCGCGTCGAAGGGCGAGACGATCCTCATCGCGGCTCGGTTCCTGCCGGCCGGGGGCATTGTCGGGGCGCTGCTGGCCGGGGCGTTGAAGTGGCCGCTCAAGCGGTTCGTGCCGGTGGCGGCGGTCGGGTCGGCGTTGTGGAGTCTCTACCCCGCCACCGTCGGGTACATCGGCGGTCAGATCGTGGACGAGGCCTGGCTGGCGATGCTGTTGTCGTTCGGCGTGGCCACGCTCATCTCCATCCCGGTCGGCATGGCCATCCGTGCGCGCAATGCCAACCGCACTCTCTCGTACGCCGAGGCGTCGTCGTAGAGCACGGCGAACCGGTCGGCGGCGGATAGCAGGGCGTCCACCTCGAACGCCAGCTGCGCGTCGCCGCACAGGCGTTCCAGCAGGGTGAACCAGCGCAGGGTGAAGAGCATCAACGCGTCGCGCACGCGGCCGGGGCGGGCGGCGAACTCCGAGCGGGTCACGACGAAGAAGCAGCCGCCGGGGAACACGCGGCGCTTCGAGTAGTCGAGCCAGCGGTCGGCCAGGTCCAGGACGGAGCCACCGGGGACCACGACCTCGCGCGCGAAGATCTCCGCCGCCGCGTGCACCGTCGAGATCTGCAGCTCCTCCTTCGCACCGAAGTGCGAGAACACGCCGCTCTTGCTCATGCCGAGCTCGATCGCGAGCCGCCCGATCGTGACGCCCTCCAGGCCGTCGACCGAGGCGATCTCCGCTGCTCTCAACAGGATCGAGCCTCGACTGTCCATGCTGCCCAGCGCACCAGAACGACCTGGAGAAACGAACGGGGCCACCTCGAAAGGTGGCCCCGTCCAGAACGCCTACGGGTTCAGCGCCTCGGTGACCGAGGCCGGTCCCACGAGCGGGACGTCGGGCGACAGGCCGTCGCCCTCCTCGATCAGGATCGGCTTCACCTCGTGCGGCTGGAGCTCGCCGGACTGGATCTGCTCCGCCCAGTGGCACGCCACCTTGTGACCCGGCTTGAGCTCCCGCAGGACGGGGCGTTCCGTGTCGCACTTGGTGGCCTGCCGCCACGGGCACCGGGTGTGGAACCGGCAGCCGCTCGGCGGGTTCGCGGGCGACGGGAGGTCACCCGCGAGCAGGATCCGTTCGCGCCGGTCCTCGACCTCGGGGTCGGGCACCGGGATCGCCGACAGCAGCGCCCGCGTGTACGGGTGCAGCGGCTCGGCGTAGAGGTCCTCCGCGGTGGCCTCCTCGACCAGGCCGCCGAGGTACATCACGCCGACCCGGTCGGAGATGTGCTTCACGACCGCGAGGTCGTGGGCGATCACCAGGTAGGTCAGGCCGAACTGCTCCTGGAGCTCCTCCAGCAGGTTCACGACCTGGGCCTGCACCGACACGTCGAGCGCGGAGACCGGCTCGTCGGCGACGATCAGGTCCGGGTTGAGCGCCAGGGCACGGGCGATGCCGATGCGCTGGCGCTGACCGCCGGAGAACTCGTGCGGGTACTTGCGCAGCGCCGACGTCGGCAGGCCCACGGCGGAGAGCAGCTCGCGCAAGCGCTTGCCGGTCTCCTCCTTGCCCTTGTCCAGGTCGTGCGCCCGCAGGCCTTCGACCAGGATCGACTCCACGGACTGGCGCGGGTCGAGCGACGACAGCGGGTCCTGGAACACCATCTGGATCCGGCGCCGCATCTTGCGCAGCTCCTCGCCCTTCAGGGTCGAGAAGTCCTGCCCGTCGAAGATCATCTTGCCGTCGGTGGGCTCGTTGAGCCGCAGCATCGCCCGCCCGAGGGTGGACTTGCCGCAGCCCGACTCGCCGACCAGGCCGTACGTCTCGCCGCGCTTGATCTCCAGGTCGACGCCGTCGACCGCGTAGACGTGGCCGACAGTCCGGTCGAAGAACACCCCCCGCTTGATCGGGAAGTGCACCTTCATGTCCTGGACGGAAACCAGGGTCTCGCTCATACCGGCACCTCCTCGGCGGCGGGAGTTCCCGGCACCACCGGGTTGTGGCAGCGCAGCAGACGGCCGAGCTGGTCCTCCTCGGCCGGCGTCTCCGCACGGCAGACGTCCAGCGCGTTCGGGCACCGCGGGGCGAACGCGCAGGCGCTCGTCCACGGGATGTTGTCCGCGACGGACCCCTTGATCGGCGTCAGCTTCTCGCCGCGCGGGGCGTCGAGCCGCGGGATGGACGCGAGCAGGCCGTGCGTGTACGGGTGGCGCGGCTCGGCGAAGAGCTTGTGCCGCAACGCCTTCTCGACCACCTTGCCGCCGTACAGCACGTTGACCTCGTCGCACAGGCCCGCGACGACACCCAGGTCGTGGGTGATCATCACGAGCGCGGTGCCGAGGTCCTGCACCAGTTCCTTCATCAGCGTGAGGATCTGGGCCTGGATGGTCACGTCCAGCGCCGTCGTCGGCTCGTCCGCGATCAGCAGCTTCGGCCGGCACGCCAGCGCGATCGCGATGAGCGCGCGCTGCCGCATGCCGCCGGAGAGCTGGTGCGGGTACTCCTTGAGCCGGCGGTTCGGGTCGGGGATGCCGACCTTGTCGAGCAGGTCCTTCGCCTCGATCATGGCTTCCTTGCGGGCCAGGCCGCGGTGCCGTTCGAGCACCTCGGTGACCTGCAGGCCGATCGGGACGACGGGGTTGAGCGAGGACAGCGGGTCCTGGAAGACCATGCCGAGATCGCGGCCGCGACGGTCGCGCATCTCCTTGTCCGACAGCTTCAGCAGGTCCACGCCGTCGTAGGAGACGGTGCCGGTGACCGTGGCGCCGCGCTTGGGCAGCAGACCCATGATCGCCAACGATGTCACGGACTTGCCGCAGCCGGACTCGCCGACGAGACCGACCGTCTGGCCGGGCTCGACGTCGAAGCTGACGCCGTCGACCGCGCGGAACGGTTCCTCGCCCTTGCGCTGGAACACGACGGAGAGGTCACGAACTTCGAGCAGTGCCACGACGACTCACCGCCTGTTCTTCGGGTCGAGGGCCTCGCGCAGGGTCTCACCCATCAGCGTGAAGCCGAGCGCGACGATGATGATGCAGATCGCGGGCCACGCGGCGAGGTGCGGGTGGGTGTCGAACACCTTCTGCACGTCACCGAGCATCTGGCCCCACTCCGGCACCCGGTCGTCCGGGTTGCCGAGACCGAGGAACGACAGCGCCGCCGCCTCGATGATCGCGGTGGCCAGCACCAGCGTGGACTGGACGATCACGGGACCGAGCGAGTTCGGCAGCATGTGCCGGAACACGATCGCGCCCTTCTTCACGCCGAGCGCGGTCGCCGCCAGCACGTGGTCGCTGTGCCGTTGCGCCAGCATCGAGCCTCTGAGCAACCGCGCGAACACCGGGATCTGCACGATCGAGACCGCGAGGATCACCGTGAACTGGCTGGGCCGCGCGAACATGGCCGCGATCGAGAACGCGAGCAGCAGCGACGGCAGCGAGAGCATGACGTCGACGATGCGCATGACGACCGAGTCGACCCAGCCGCCGAGCGCGCCCGCGAGCGTGCCCAGGATCAGGCCGCCGGTGAGGCCGATGATCGTGGCACCCACGCCGACGATCAGCGTCTGCTGCGAGCCGACCAGCAGACGGGACAGGAAGTCGCGGCCCTGCAGGTCGCCGCCGAGCGGGTGACCCGGCTGCGACGGCGGGATCTCGTTGCGCGCCTTCACGACCTGGTCGATCAGCATCGGGTTCGCCGGGTCGTGCGGGGCGAGCCACGGGGAGAGCAGCGAGATCGCGACGAAGATGCCGATGATCACCGCGCCGGTGAGGAACACCGGGCTGCGCCGCAGCCGCTTCCACGCGCTCGCGGCCAGCGAGACGCCGGCGGTCGCGTCGATCTTTTCCTTCTTCGCGGAAAGTCCGAGAACCACGTCGCTCACCTCGTCCTGATGCGCGGGTCGATGAGCGCGTACGACAGGTCGACCAGCAGGTTGACCACGACGTAGACGATGGTCGCCATGATGATCAGCAACAGCAGCACCGGGTAGTCGCGTCTCTCGAACCCGATGGCGAGCGCCTCGCCGACACCGGCGAAGGAGAACACCTTCTCGGTGAGCACCGCGCCGGAGAGCAGCGCGCCCGTCTGCAGACCGATCGTCGTGACGACCGGCAGCATCGCGTTGCGCAGCACGTGCCGGCGGCGGATCACCGGTGCGGTGAGGCCCTTCGACTCGGCGGTGCGCACGAAGTCCTCGTCGAGCACGTCGAGGACGGCCGCGCGGGTGATCCGGAAGATCACCGCGAACGGGATCGTGGCCAGCGCGATCGCGGGCAGGATCAGGTGTTCCAGCGCGTTCAGCGTCGCGTCGATCTCACCGGTGATCAGTCCGTCCAGGGTGAAGAACCCCGTCACGCGCGTGGCGTCGATGGCGTCCTGGCGACCGCTGGAGGGCAGGCCGAGCGAGGACGACGCGACGCCCTTGAGCACGTAGGCGAGGAAGAAGACCGGGACGGCGACACCGATGAGCGAGCCGACGACGCTGAGGTTGTCGAACCAGCTGCCGCGGCGCTTGGCCGCGAGGTACCCGAGCGGAACACCGATCGCGATCGCGATGAGGATCGCGAAGAAGCTCAGCTCGAGCGTCGCGGGGAACCGCTGCAGGAAGATGTCGAGCGCGGAGTCACCGGGCTGGACGCCGGTGGAAACGCCGAAGTCCCCGGTCGCCGCGCGACCGAGGAACTTGAAGTACTGGACGAAGATCGGTTGGTCGAGGCCGAGCTGCTTGGTGAGCTCCGCCGCCTTCTCCGGCGTAGAGCGGTCTCCCAGGAGGGCCGAGACCGGCCCTCCTGGGAGCACGCGCAACCACGCGAAGAGCAGCAGCGAGAGCACCAGCACCACGCCGACCAGCTGGATCAGCCGTCGAATGGTGTAGCGGAGCACTGTGAGCTACCCCGTATGTTCTCTTGTGGTGGGAGCCGGTTCTGCTCAGCCCTTGGAGGCCGGGCCGAACTTCTCGTCGGTCAACGGGCTGGGAACGACACCCTTGATGTCCGACTTGAACACCAGAGCGGGCGGGGAGTGCGAGATCGGGATCGCGGGCAGGTACTCGTCCATGATCTTCTTGTTGATCTCTTCGTACTGCGTGGTGCGCTTGGCCTCGTCCGGCTCGGAGTTGGCCTTGGCCAGAGCGTCCGCGAGGGTCTTGCCCCACGGCGACACACCGGTGTTGAAGCGGTTGTCGGTGCGGCCGAAGAACGTGCCGACCCAGTTGTGCGCGGTGCCGTTGTCACCGGTCCAGCCGAGCAGGAACAGGTCCGGGATGCTGTTGTCGACGTCGGTCAGGTAACCGCCGTTCCACGGCTTGGTGACGACGTCCAGCTTGATGCCGGCCTTCTGCAGGTCGCCGGCGATGGCGCCCCACAGGTCCTTCGGGGACGGCATGTACGGACGCGTGACCTCGGACGGCCAGTACGCCTTCAGCGTCAGGTCGGACGCGCCGGCCTCGGCCAGCAGCGACTTCGCCTTCTCCGGGTCGTACTTCACCGCGGTGAGCGACTTGTTGTAGCCGTTCACGGTGTCCGGCATGAACTGCGTCGCGACCTTGGCGCCCTCGGGCAGCTGCGACTTGACGAGCTGCTCGCGGTTGATCGCGTACTGCAGGGCCTGACGGACCTTGAGGTCGGCGAGCTTCGGGTTGTTCTTCTGGTTGATGCCCAGGTAGAACACGTTGAACGCCGGGCGGATCGCCACGTTGAAGCCGTCGGACTTCAAGCCGGCCCAGTCCGCCGCGTTCGGCAGGTCGTAACCGTCGATGTCGCCGGCCTTGAGCGCCTGCTTGCGGGCGGTCTCGTCCGGGATGATCTTGAAGACGATCTTGTCCAGCTTGGCCTTGGTGCCGGCGTAGTCGTCGTTGCGGACGAGCTCGACGGTGTTGTTGGCCTTGTCGTACTTGCTGAACTTGAACGGGCCCGTGCCGGTCGGGTGCTCGTTCGCGTAAGCCGGGTAGGTGAACGCGTCACCGGCGGCCTGGACGTTGTCGGCGTCGTACTTCTTCAGCGCCTCGGGGCTGGAGATGGAGAACGACGTGAAGCCGAGGACCGACGGGAACTGCGAGGTGACCTCGTTCAGCTCGATGACCGCGGTCTTGGCGTCCTTGGCCGTGCAGGACTTGTAGAGCGAGGGCTTGTCCGGCGTGTCCTTGAACCCGCCGAAGTTGTCGAGCCAGTACTGGGAGACGGCGTCGGACTGGCCGGCGCCCTTCTGGTTGTACCAGCGCTCGAAGTTGAAGCACACGGCCTCGGCGTTGAACGCGGTGCCGTCGTGGAACTTCACGCCCTCCTTGAGGGTGAACGTCCACGTCTTGCCGTCCGCGGAGGGCTCGTACTTGGTCGCCAGCGCGGGCTCCACCTCGGCGGTACCCGGCTTGAACCCGACCAGACCCTCGAACATCTGGCGGGAAACCCGGAAGGTCTCGCCGTCAGTCGCGTAGAACGGGTCGAAGAGCTTCGGCGCGCCGGCGGCGCCGAAGGTCAGCGTCCCGCCTTCCTTGCCGCCACCGCCGGAGTCGCGCTGGGATTGCGCGCAACCTGACAGGGCGAGCGCGCTGACGCTGAGGAAGCCGATCGCGGCAACCCAACGGCGGCGAGCCGTTACTGAGTGGACCATCAAACACCCCTTGGACAATCCGCACATCTCACGGTGTGGTCGCCGACCATAACCGTTGTAGATACCCCGTCCGGGGTTACTCAGGTCACGATCCGGCCACTAGACCAGGCATTCTGATACGTCCGGCGCACGCTCGCTGACCCAACGTGAGCACGGCAGATGCGTCGGGGGCTCTCCTAGGCTGTAGAAACAACTACGAAACGCGGAGGAGGTCGCATGGGCAGGCAGGTCGAGTTCCGCGTTCTCGGCCCCCTCCAGGTGCTCGTCGACTCCGAACCTCTGCTGGTCAGGGCCGGTCGGCAGCGGGCGCTGCTCGTGTCGTTGCTGTTGCGCGCGGGCACCTCGGTGTCCGTCGACGAGCTCGCCGCGAACGTCTGGGGCGACGAGCCCCCCGCGCGTGCGCGCGCGACGTTGCAGACGTATGTCATGCGTCTCAGACAGCTCCTCGGGCCGTCGACGTCCATCAGGACGGTCCCGGACGGCTATCTGATCGACGTCGACGAGAAGACGATCGACCTGATGCGCTTCGAACCCCTGATCGACCAGGGCGAACAGGAGCGCGCGGCCGGGAACCTGCAGGCCGCGTCGGCCGCGTTCGCCGCCGCGCTGGGGCTCTGGCGGGGGCCGGCGCTGGTCGACGTGCCGTCGGAGATCCTGCACCGCGACGAGGTGCCCAGGCTCGACGAGCGGCGCCTGCACGTGCTGGAACGCCGGGTCGAGGTCGACCTCGAGCTGGGCAGGCACGGCGAGCTCGTCGCGGAGCTGTCCCGGCTGACCAGCGACCACCCGTTGCGCGAGCGGTTCTGGGCGCAGCTGATGGTGGCGCTGTACCGCTCCGGCCGGCAGAGCGAGGCGCTGGCCGCCTACCAGCGGGTTTCCCGGTTGCTGGGCGACGAGCTGGGCATCGACCCCGGCGACGAGCTGCGGCGCGTGCACAGCCAGGTGCTGTCCGGGTCGATCGACGCGGTGGCGTCCGCCGCCCCCGGCGCGCCGGTCGTGGCCGCGAAGCCGGAGCGGGTCGTGCCGTCGCAGCTGCCGGCGGACATCCCGGACTTCGTGGGCCGCGACGAGGCCGTGTCGTTGATCATCGCCCTGCTGAGGACCGCCCAGGGGGTGCCGGTGGTCACGCTGGCCGGGCCGCCGGGCGTGGGCAAGACGGCGCTGGCCGTGCACGCCGCGCACCGGATGCGCGCGGACTTCCCGGACGGCCAGCTTTACGTCAACCTGCGCGGCTACGCCCCCGGACCGCCGTTGAGCGCGGTCGACGTGCTGCCGCGCTTCCTGCGGGCGCTGGGGACCGAGCCCGACCAGGTGCCGCTCGACCAGGACGAGCAGGAGGCGATGTTCCGGTCCACTTTGACCGGTCAGCGCGTGCTCCTGCTGCTGGACAACGCGTCGTCGGCCGAGCAGATCCGGCCGTTGCTGCCGGGGTCGCCGGGATGCGCGGTGCTGGTGACCTCGCGGGACACGTTGCGCGGCCTGGCCGTCTCGCACGCGGCGTCGAACGTGCGGCTCGACGTCCTCGACTGGCACGAGACGCGGGCGTTGCTGGCGGGCATCCTGGGCGCGGACGAGCTGGCGTCCCAGGAGGACGCCGCGGTCGAGCTGGCGTCGTTGTGCGCTCATCTGCCATTGGCTTTGCGAATAGCGGCGGCCAACCTCGTGTCGCGTCCGGAACTGTCCATCGCGGACTACGTGGAGGAGCTGCGGGCGGGCAACCGGCTCGCCGCGCTGGCCGTCGAGGGCGACGAACGGGTCGCGGTGCACGCGGCGTTCGACCTCTCCTACACGGCCCTGAAGCCCGAGCTAGCCCAGATGTTCCGGGTGCTGTCGCTGGTGCCCGGCACGGACTTCACGCCGGAGATGGCGGCCGCGCTGTCGGGACTGACCACTCAGGACGCCCGCCGCCGGCTGGACCGCCTGGCCACCGCGAACCTGATCGCGAACCACGCACCGTCGCGCTACCAGTTCCACGACCTGCTGCGCGACTACGCGGCCGAGCGCCTGGCGTTCGAGGAGGGCCGCGCGGACTCGCGGCTCGCGCTGCGGCGGCTGCTCGACTGGGCGGTGCGCTCGGTCGACAACGCCACGTCGGCCATGAAGTCGACGCTCTTCCGCTTCCCGCGCCCGGCGCCGCTGGAAGGCGTGGTGCCCAGGACGTTCAGCACCAGCACCGAGGCGCTGACCTGGCTCGACTGCGAGCGGGCCAACCTCGTCGCGCTGGTGGCGCACTGCGTGGAGCGCGACCCCGAGAACGCGCCGTGGCAGCTGGCGGACGCCCTGCGCGGCTACTTCTACTCGCAGGGCCTGACCGCGGAGTGGCGGGAGACGGCCAGGGCGGGCCTGCTGGGTGCCCGCGCGCCGCGCGACGAGATGGGACAGCTCGCGATGCTCTCGTCGCTGGGCACGCTGTACTGGGTGACGGGCCAGCACCGCAACGCGCTCGGCTACTACCAGCAGGCCATCGCGCTGCAGGAGCACATCGACCTGCCGGAGGCCGAGGCCGCCGTGCTGTCCAACGCGGGCAGCGTCAACATCGACCTGGGCGAGCTGGAGCACGCCGCCGACCACCTCGAACGCGCGCTGGTGATCGCCCGGCGCACCGACGCGTTCCAGGTCCAGGCCAACGCCCTGTTCAACCTCGGCGGCGTCTACATGCAGCTCGGCCAGCTCGACCGCGCCGCGGCGACGTTCGAGGAAGCCCTGGAAGCCGGCATCCGCATCGACTCGTGGACCACCCAGGCGAACTCCATGCGGGCGCTGGGCGAGGTGCACGCGTGGCGCGGCGGACCGGACCTCGGCGCCTCCTACTTCGTGCGGGCCAGTGAGCTGTACGAACGCGCCGCCGCCCGCAACTTCGGCCACACCGTGCACGAGGGCATGGCCATCACCCTGATCATGCGCGGCCAGTACGAGGAGGCGGCGGTGGAGGCGACCGCCGCGATGCGGATCTCGCAGGAGATGGAGAACGTCAAGAGCGTGTGCGACGCGCGCAACCTGCTCGGCCGTGCGCTGGAGGGCGGCGGCCGGTACGAGGAGGCCGTCGAGCAGTTCTCGTCGGCGCTGACGATCGCCGCGGAGACCGGCTACTCGTGGGGGGTCTGCTCGGCCCGGCGCGGTCTGGCCTCTGCCCACCGCACCGCGGGCCGCTATGCCGAGGCGCTGGAGATGGCGTCGGCGGCGCTGGTGGAGGCGGGCCGGTCGCAGTTCCGGCTGGCCGAGATGGAGGTGCTGCTCGTGCTCGGGCGCATCCACCTCGACACGTCGGACGCCGCCCAGGCCCTGCAGTGCGCTCTGCGCGCCGCGTCCGTCGGCTTCGACTCCGGGCACCGGTGGGTGTTCGGGCGGGCGTTGCTGCTGGCGGGCGACGCCTCGTTCGCGCTCGGGGACGTCGACGTCGCCCGTGCGCACTGGTCGTCGGCGTTGGAGGTGTTCAGCGCGATCGGCACGCCGGAGGCGTCCGTCGTCCGCGCTCAGCTCGAGGTGACCACGTAGTCGGCCCTGGCCCTGGTCTCGTCGACCGCGAACCAGCCTCTTTCGTACTCCTGCCAACGGATGAAGTGCTCGCGTTGGCTCTCGCCGTCCCTCTTGACCGCGCGTTCCAGCCTGGCCTTCTCGTCCCCGTGGTCGACGAAGATCCGGTAGCTCAGGTGGGTGTTCGCCTTCCTGGCCGAGGAGAAGCCCTCCAGGACGATCGTCCCTTGTGGAGTGATCGTGACCTCGTCGCCTTCCGCGATGCACGGAAAGCCTTGAGACCAATCGGTTTTCCGGTAGGTGGCTACGCGGCCGTTCTTGACTTCTTCGAGTGCTCGGGCGAGCCGCGGCCACCACCCCGTCGTGGGGTCGTCCCACGTGGCGAAGTGGTCGGTGCTGATCAGCTGGGCGCCGAGGGTGCGCGCGAGCTCTTCGGCGAACGTCGTCTTGCCGGCGCCCGACGGACCGTCCACCGCGACCAGGCGGGTCGTGCCCAGTCGCGGTGGGGTCTGCTCTACATGCTGCGGCGACCAGATAGCGCACGCCCCAGCGTCAGCTCGTCCGCGAACTCCAGGTCGCCGCCCATCGGCAGACCGCTGGCCAGCCGCGTGACGGTGAGCCCAGGGAAGTCCCTGAGCATCCGGACGAGGTAGGTGGCCGTGGCCTCGCCCTCGGTGTTGGGGTCCGTGGCGATGATGACCTCGGAGATGTCCACCCCGTCGGTGGCCGTGCCGATCCGGTTGAGCAGCTGCCGGATGCGGAGCTGGTCCGGCCCCACCCCGCTGAGCGGGTCCAGCGCGCCGCCCAGGACGTGGTAGCGCCCCTTGAACTCACGGGTGCGCTCGATCGCCTGGACGTCCTTCGGCTCCTCGACCACGCAGACCAGGCTGAGGTCCCGCTTGGGGTCGCGGCAGATGCGGCAGGTGGTCTCGGCGGAGACGTTGCCGCAGACGTCGCAGAACACGACGCCCTCCTTGACCTTCTGGAGCGCCTGCTGGAGCCGCTCGATGTCAGCCGGCTCCGTGGCGAGGAGGTGGAAGGCGATGCGCTGCGCGCTCTTCGGCCCGACGCCGGGAAGCCTGCCCAGCTCGTCGATCAGGTCCTGTACCGGGCCCTCGTACATCGTGCCGGGCTCTCAGCCGAGCAGTCCGCCGAGGCCGCCCTGGGCGAGCGGGCCTAGCTTCTGCTCGACGAGCTGCTGCGCCTTCTGGTTCGCGTCCTTGATCGCCGCGATCACCAGGTCCTGGAGGGTGTCCACGTCCTCCGGGTCGACGATCTTGGGGTCGATGGCGAGGGTGACGAGCTCGCCGCCGCCGGTGACGGTGGCGCGGACCAGGCCGTTGCCCGCGTCGCCGGTGACCTCGGTCTCGGCCAGCTGCTGCTGGGCTTCCGCCATCTGCTGCTGCATGGACTGGGCCTGCTGGAGAAGGGCCTGCATGTCGAACTGACCGGGTTGCACCGCTGGTCCTCTCGGGGGTTGCTTGTGTTGTTGGTCCAGCGTACGGGCGTCGGTGGGTGGGGGTGCGTTGTGGCCGTGAGTTTGGGGGCACGGGCTGTGTGGTGGCATGCGTTGAGCGGGCGGGTTCCTGTTTCAAGAGCGGGGCGCTGCCCCGGACCCCGCCAACTGATCAAAGACCGGCCAGCGCCGTCTGCGGGTTGATGGCACGCCTGTTGCTTTGGGCGGCTTGCTGTTGCGTAGGTGGGGCGCGATTCCGTGGGGTGGTCCCGTCACGAGCAGTGCTCGATGCAGCCACACCCGAGGAGGGGTGTCAACCCGGCGAAAAGCGTGCCGGGTTGACACCCCTCCTCGCGCGCGGCCAAACGCGTCAGCACTGCTCGTGACGGGACCACCCCACCCGAGCGCATGGAAAAAGCCAAGAGCAAAACCAAGGCTGCTCGGCTTCGCCTTCGCTTCGGCTCGCCTTCGGCCTCGCGGGTGAGGCGGCTGCCTTCGGCCTTGCGGAAGTGTCAGACCCCATCTGTACGTTGGGTCGCGGGGGAGCTGAAATCCAAGGGGACCCCTGCGCGAGCGTGCCTTCCGCGCCGCCCCAGTCGTGAGGCGACGTCGGGTGGCCGGGCTGTCAGGCCTTCTTCAGCGGGCGGGCGCCCAGTTCGTCGGCCAGCAGTTTGAGCATCACCGTCTCCGGGTCCTGGGCGTGCTGGACCGCGGACGGGTCTGCCGGGCGGGCGGCTTCGGCGAGCATCGCCTCTTCGTCGTCCGGTTCTGGCGGCAGGGGGTCGTCGGGCTCGGGGGGTTCCGGGGGCGGTGGGACGTCGTCCGCCGGTGGGCGAGGGGCCGGGCGTTGGGGTGGGTCCGGCTGCTTCGGCTGTTGGGGTTGGCCCTGTTGGCTCGGGCGGGTGGGGGCTGGGCGCGGGGCCTTGGCCGGGGTGGTCGCCTGCGGGGTGGCGCCGGGGGTGCCGTGGGTGCAGCGGACCTGCCAGGTGCCGCCCAGAACGGCGGACAGGGCGGTGGCGATCGCCTCGGTGTTGCGGGGTTCTGCCAGGCGGCGGGCCAGGGGGGCCGAGGTGTGGGTGACGGTGACGACGTTGCCGTCCACCTCGCTGACCACGGCGTTGGTCAGCATCGCCTCGGTGCTGCGGCTGGCTGAGCGGACCGCGGCCAGCAGTTCCGACCAGACCCTGCGCACCGCGGTCGCGTCCATCCCGCCGGTCGTGGTGGCGGGGGTGGGAACCGCGGCTGCGGGAGACGTGGTGGCGGGGGCCGGCTGCGTCGGTTCGGCAGCCGGGGCGGGGGCTGCGGCCTGCGTGGGTGCCGGGGTCTCCACCGGAGTCGGAGCCGCCGGCGCCGGGGTCTGTGGTGGGGGCGCCTGGACCTGGACCGTCGTGGGGACGGCCGGGGTCGGGCGCGGGGCCGGCGGTTGTTCGGCCGGGGCCGCGGGCTGCTGGGACCTGCGGGTGAAGACCGGGCCGCCTGCCGCTGCGGGGGCCTCGCCGGGGGAGCCTGCGGCGATGGTGGCCGGAGGGCGGCGTTCCAGCTGTTCGAGGCGTTGGAGCAGGGCTGCTTCGGACTGGCTCACCGACGGCAGGAGCATGCGGGAGACCAGGAGTTCCAGGAGCAGGCGCGGGGCGGTGGCGCCGCGCATCTCCACCAGGCCCGCGTGCACGATCTCGGCGTAGCGGGTCAGGGCTGCCGGACCGATTCGTTCCGCTTGGCCCGCCATCGTGGCTAGCTCGTCCTCCGGGGCGCTGACCAGGTTGCGGTCGGCGGCGTCGGGGACCGCGCAGAGCAGGACCAGGTCGCGGAGGCGGTCCAGGAGGTCGCTCGCGAAGCGGCGTGGGTCGTGGCCCGCGTCGACCAGGCGGTCGATGGTGCCGAAGACGGCCGCGCCGTCGCCTGCGGAGAGGCCGTCGACCACGTCGTTGATCAGGGCCGAGTCGGTGACGCCCAGGAGCGTGATGGCCCTGTCGTAGCGCACGCCGTCGGGGCCCGCGCCGGACAGGAGCTGGTCCATGACGGACTGCGTGTCGCGGGCGGAGCCGCCGCCCGCGCGGATGACCAGCGGGAAGACGGCCGGTTCGACGGCCACGCCCTCAGCGGCGCAGTTGCGTTCGAGCAGGCTGCGCATGACGCCGGGCGGGATCAGGCGGAACGGGTAGTGGTGCGTGCGGGAGCGGATGGTCGGGAGGACCTTGTCCGGCTCGGTGGTGGCGAAGATGAAGATCAGGTGGTCCGGCGGCTCTTCGACGATCTTCAGCAGGGCGTTGAAGCCCTGCGTGGTGACCATGTGCGCCTCGTCGATGATGAAGACGCGGTACTTGGCCTCGGCCGGGGCGTAGAAGGCCTTGTCGCGCAGCTCGCGGGCGTCCTCCACACCACCGTGCGACGCCGCGTCGAGCTCCACCACGTCGACGCTGCCCGTGCCGTTGGGCGCGAGGCCGACGCAGCTGTTGCACTCGCCGCACGGGTCGGGCGTCGGGCCCTTCACGCAGTTCAGCGAGCGGGCCAGGATGCGGGCCGACGAGGTCTTGCCGCAGCCGCGCGGGCCGCTGAACAGGTACGCGTGGTTCACCCGGCCTGCCGCCAGAGCGGTGCGCAGGGGATCCGTCACGTGCTCCTGGCCGACGACCTCGGAGAACGTGGCCGGCCGGTACTTGCGATACAGAGCGAGCGCCACGCCCGAGACAGTACCGGTGGGCACCGACACAAAAAGGGGACCCCGTGCACCCACCAGAGCCCGCTTATCCTTGCTGCCTTCCGGCCCTGGGGAGGTTCGCGAGATGTGTGCCGCACGAGGTCCGACGCAAGTGTAGCGAAGGGTCTAGGTCGAACAAACGTTCGAGTTGCCCACAGTGTTGTCCCCAGGTGTGGACAACTCCCTGCCGGTGGCGAGCATCAGCAGGTCAGGGACGGGAAGATCGGGGATTCCGGACTCCCGGAAACGCTTGCGGGCACCCCAGAACGGGCTCTTCATCACATGCGCCAGCGCCGCCTCGGCCGCGTCGGGCGGCATCACCCTGACGCGGCCCAGCGGGCGGGCGACGTCCTGGCCGTGGACGAGGAAGTCCACCAACGGGTCGATCCGGGACGCCATCGGCGCACGCCGGGGTAACGCGGCGGTCTCGCGGATCTGCGCGATCAACTCCGAGCGGGTGAACCGCGCCGCGATCGTGTGAGCCCGCTCGTCCTCCATGCGCTCCCAGTCGAAGCGCGCCCTCACCACACCCGTCAGCACGTCGCGCCAGCCGGTGCGGGTCGACGTGGTCAGGTGGGCGGCCATCTCGTGGGCGGTCCAGCCGGCGCAGAGGGTCTCCTGCCGCCACTCGTCCTCGGTCAGGTCCTCGAGGAGGTCGGCGACGCCGAGCCGTTCCGCCTCCAGCCACTGCATGATCACGGTCGCTCCTCGACGGCGGTCAGCCTGCGGCGCAGCAGGTCGCGTTCGGACTCGGTGCCGGCCAGCTCGATCGCCTCGCGGTAGGCCTGTTCCGCCTCGGCGTCGCGGCCGAGCCGGTGCAGCAGGTCGGCTCGGGCCGCCCGGAACGGGTGGTAGTCGCGGAGCTTCGGCTCGCCGGCCAGCTCGTCGAGCAACGCGAGCCCGGCCTCCGCCCCGTCCCGCATGGCGATGGCCGCGGCCCTGTTCAGCGCGACCACGGGTGACGGCGCGAGTTTGGTCAGGACGTCGTAGAGAGCGACGATCTGCGGCCAGTCCGTGGTCTCGACGTTCGGTGCCTCGTCGTGCAACGCGTTGATAGCCGCCTGCACGCCGTACGGGCCGTATCCGCCTGTGAGTGCGCGTTCGGCCAACGCACTGCCCTCGTCGATCATGTCGCGGTCCCAGAGCGTGCGGTCCTGGTCCTCCAGCAGCTCGGCACGGGCGGCGCGGCGGGCGTGGACGAGCAGCATCAACGCCAGCAGCCCGGTGACCTCGCGCTCCCCCGGCAGCAGGTTCCGCAGGATCCTGGCCAGCCTGATCGCCTCGTCCGCGAGGTCGTCGCGCTGGGCCGCGTACCCCTCGGTGAAGATCGAGTAGACGGCCAGCAGCACACCCGGCAGGCGTTCCGGGAGCTCGTGCGGGTCCGGCACGCGGAACGGGATGCGCGCCTGGCTGATCTTCTTCTTCGCCCGCACGATCCGCTGCTGCATGGTCGTGACCGGCACGAGGTAGGCCCGCGCGACCTCCGGCGTCGTGAAGCCCGCGAGGCACCGCAGGACCAACGCTCCGCGGTCCTCCTCCGGCAACGCCGGGTGCGCGCACGTGAAGAACAGCTCCAGCCGCTCGTCCGGCAGCCCGTCACCCGCGGGCGGGTCCGCGCGGTCGACCTCCACCTGCAGCACCGCCAGCCGCGCCGCGTGCACCTGGTCGCGGCGCAGCCGGTCGACGGCCTTGCGGCGCGCGGTCGTGAGCAACCACGCGCCGGGCCGGTCCGGCACCCCGTCCACCGGCCAGTGCCGCAGCGCCGCCTCGATCGCGTCGGAGGTGACCTCCTCGGCCAGGTCGAGGTCGCCGAAGCGCTTGACCAGGGTGGCGAGCAGCCTGCCGCGCTCCTCCCGGAACACCTGCTCGACGTTCATCGGCTCAGAAGTCGAACTCGGCGATCGGCCGCACGACCACTGCCCCGCCGTCGCGTGAACCGGGGCACTTCGCGGCCCACTCCAGCGCCGCGTCGAGGTCCGGCACGTCGATCACGTCGTACCCGCCCAGCACCTCGCGCGTCTCGGCGAACGGCCCGTCGGTGACCGTGCGCTTGCCGTCCTGTCCGACCTGGACGGTGGTCGCGGTGACGAGGTCGGCCAGCGAGTGCCCGGAGACGAGGACGCCCGCGTCCCTCATCTCCTTCTCGTAGGCGATCCAGTCCTCGACGGTGCAGTTCACCTGCTGGTCAGCGGCCGCGTAGATCATCAGCATGTACTTCACGGTGTGCCCTCCTCGGTCGGTGTTACGGGACCACGACGAGCGGGCGGGCGCCAGATCGACACGATGCCCAGAGTTTTTTCGGCGACCCCCGTTTTGGGCCGCCGAACCCCCGTCCGGTAAGGTTCTCCACGGAGGATTCGCATAGCGGCCTAGTGCGCACGACTGGAAATCGTGTTGGGTTCACCCCCTCACGGGTTCAAATCCCGTATCCTCCGCTCAGCTGAAGGGCGCCGAACGTTCAACGTTCGGCGCCCTTCTGGCGTTAACGTGACACCACGTTCGCGTACACCTCAGGGGGAGGTTCGAGCTGATGTTGCACGAAGAACTCATGTTGCTGTTCATCAACCAGCAGACCGGAAAGCTCCACGTCGACTCCACGTCGGCGGAGAACGCGCTCGCCGGCGCGGTGCTCGTCGAGCTGGTGAACTCGGGCCGCGTCGCGTTCGAGCCCGACGGCAAGAAGCTCCGGGTCGTCGACCCCACGCCGTTGAAGAACCCGTTGCTCCAGGAGTCGGTGTCGAGGATCGACAAGCCGATGAAGCCGCAGAAGGCGGTGGAGCGGCTGCGGAAACGGGTGCGCGACAACGTGACCGCGGAGTTGGAGGCCCGCGGCGCCGTGCGGGTGGAGCAGCGGAAGAAGCTCGGGATCTTCCCCTGCAGGAGCTACGCGATCACCGACGAGCGCACGAACGACGAGGTGCACAAGTCCGTGGGCGAGGTCGTTCGCGGGTATCGCGGGGCGGATGCGCGCACGGGGTCGTTGATCACGCTGCTGCACGCGGCGAACGGCGTGCACAGGGTGTTCGAGGGCGACAAGCGCGAACTGAAGAAGCGCGCCAAGGACATCGCCGACGGCAACTGGGCCGGTGACGCCGTGCGCAAGGCCATCCAGGCGATCCAGGCCGGGGTCATGGCCGCGACGACAGCTGCCGCCGCCGCGTCATCTGGGTGACACGGCGACGGCAGCGGTAGAGGCCGTTACTTCTTCAGGCAGTCGAGGATGTCCTCGAGAGCGAACACGATCTTGTCGACGTTCGCGTCGCCCGTGGACGGGCGGGCGCGGACGATCTGCGGGTCGTGGTCGCTCGCCTGGTCGGCGAACTCGGCGTTGATGTGCACGACGTCGTAGCTGAACCGCGTGATGTTCTTGCTCATGACGAGGTGGTCGAGCGTCTGCGAGCTGCCCTCGAAGACGTAGCTGTACCGCTCGTTCACGGGCAGCGTCTCGATCAGCGCCTTCAGGTTGCCGTCACCGGTGAGGGTCTTGAGCGCGGGCGAGAACTGGTAGTCGTTCAGGTCGCCCGCGAGCACCACGTTGGCGCCCTTGTCGATCGCGCGGATCTGCTCCGTGAACGCCTTCAGCGCCGCGGCCTGCTTGGCGCGCTGCACCTCGGACGAGCGGGTCGGCGGCTGGTTGCGGCCGTGCATGGCCTCGTCGCCGCCCTTGGAGTTGAAGTGGTTCGCGACGACGAAGACCGTGCGGCCGCGGAACTTGAACTCGCCGGCGAGCGGCTTGCGGCTGGCGGTCCACGCGTCGTTGAGCGGGTCGATCCGGCCCGGTGACACCGAAAGCGCGGCGCGGCCGTTCTTCTTCACGACCTGGACGGGCGTCTTGAAGTCGCCGCCCGGACGGTCCACGAAGGACACCCGCTGCGGGTTGAAGAAGAAGCCGACGCGGATGTTGCCGCCGGGCTCGCCGCCGTCCTTGAGGTTCTCCGGGTCGATCTGCCGCCACTGGTAGCGCGGGCCGCCCTTGGCCGCGATCGCGTCCGAGAACTTCTGCAGCGTCTGGTCCGCCGCGACGACACCGTCGTTCGTGGCGCCGTTGTTGTCCTGGATCTCCTCCAGCACCAGCACGTCCGGGCTGCGCAGGTTGGTCGTGACGCCGTCGGCGAGCCGGTCGAACTTCTCCTGCGGGTCGGACGGGTCGAGGTTCTCGACGTTGTAGGTCGCGACCGACAGCTCCGACTCCTTCTGCTGCGCGGTGATCTCGCGCTGCAGGTTGGAGGACACGTGCGTGCCGAGGCTCAACGCGGCCAGCGTGTAACCGCCGAAGTTCGTGTACTCCATGGCACCGACGGTCGCGCCGGTGAACACGTCACCGACGTTCGCGGCGGGCAGCGGGCCAGCGGTCTTGATCTTCAACCGGCCGCTGTTCGGCTGGTCGTAGCCGGTGTAGATGGTGCCGCCGCGCTGGGTGCGGTTCTGGTCGGGGTTCACCGTCACCCAGACCTCGCCGAAGGTGTTGCTCGGGCCGACCACGCGGGCGTCGTCGACCTGGACGAGCGTGCCCTCGAGGGACTCGTAGTAGTCGAGGGCGTACTTCTCCGGCTCCAGCGGGAGCTGCTCGATGCTGCCGCCGGGCGCGGGCAGGTAGCCGGCCGGGACGTTCTTCACGACGACGGGCGCCGGGAGCGGGTTGCCCTTCGACAGCGTGATCGTCGTGGGCGAGGTGATCTCGGTGAGGGTCTGGTTGGAGCCCGTGTCACCGCCGGGCCGGTACTCGGCGATCGTGCCGCTGACCAGCACGCTGTCGCCGACGGCCGGTGCGCTGCCCGACGTGTAGACGAAGACGCCCTCGCTGGTGCGCGGGTCGTTGTCCTGGCCGGTCACGTCCTGGATCCAGAAGCCGCGGTCGCCCGAGGTGCGGACGCCGGTGACGACGCCGGGAACGTTGGTGACCTTCTGGCCGAGCAACGGCGAGATGCGCGAGACGCCCTGGATGTCGTGGATGCGCTTGTCGCCGGGGGTCGGGTCCTCCGGGTCGGGATCCGGGTCGCCGCCGCCCGTGGTCTCGCCCTTGGAGTTGGTCGAGGTGGGGTCGCCGACCGCGAAGTCCGCCGAGTTGTCGTCGGTGTCCGGGAGACCGGCCTTGCGCGACGCGGAGGTGGTGTTGCTCAGGGCGCCCGTCGCGGTGGCCTCGCGGACCGCGGCCGTGCCATAGCCGACGAGGTCCTTGACCCGCGCGTCGGCTGCGCAGTCGGCGGCCGTCTTGCAGGTGAGGGCCGTGGTGCCGCTGACCAGCGCGATCGTGCCGCCGGTGGCGCTCATGGCGATCGTGCCGGTGGCGTCCGGAGCAGGCAGGTCGACGGTGCCGCCGGTGCCCTTGGCCTCCGCGACGAGGAACGTCTTGCCGGGCGCGATCGACCCGGTCAGCGGGGTGACGCCCCACTGCGTGCTCGCGCCGGGGCTGGCGGAGATGTACTGCACGCTGAAGCCGTCGAGGGCGAACGGGGTGGTGCCCTTGTTGGCGAGCTCGACGAAGTCCTGCTTGAGGGTGGCGCCGGAGTTGCCGCCGCCTCCGTAGACCTCGGCGATCAGCGCGTCGGTGCTGGGTGCTGCGACGGCGGGTGCGGCGGCGAGCACGAGTGCCGCCACCGCTGTCCCGACGACGGGCAGGGTGGGTCTCAAAACTTCCTCCAGGGGATGCGGCGGACCGACGCATCCTTACCCGATCGAGTGATCATTGGTAGCCGTTGTTACTAACGGTTAACCGGTTGGCCCATCAATCATCACTCGAACAAGTGTTCGATCATGGTGTATGCTCATTCTCGGAACGCCGGCCGGTGGGCCCCTCCCAGGCGCTGGCCGGCGTCCCTACGTTGTGACGCATGGGGATACCGAGCTACGACCGCCGCCGCGCCGAGATCATCAACCAGACCTCGCTGCTCGTGTCTGTTCTGGACGACGCTGACCTGGGAATTCAGGTCCCGTCGATCCCGGACTGGACGCTCAACCAGCTGCTGCGCCACCTCGGCCACGCCCACCGCTGGGCCGACACGATGCTGCGCGAGAGGTTGCCGGAGATCGACTTCTCCCGCAACCAGGCGCAGCACCTGTCGTCGTATGTGGGTGAAACCGCCGCGACCCTGATCCCATGGCTGCGGGAGGGCGCCGCGTCGCTGAGCGAGGTGCTCGGCGAGGTCGACCCGGAGGAGATGATCGCCCCGGTGAACGGCTTCCCGGGCCCGCGCGTGTGGTCGCGCCGGATGACGCACGAGACGGCGATCCACAGGTGGGACGCGTTCAACGCCCTGGGCGTGCCGTACTCGCTGGACGTGGAGATCGCCCAGGACACGCTGCGCGAGTGGACCGGTCTCGCGGTGCCGTACGCGTTCCAGCGGTGGCCGTCCGAGACCGCTCCGCTCCTCGGCGCCGGGTCTGTGCACCTACATGCGACGGATGCCGAGGCGGAGTTCGTGATCGATTTCACGGGTGCCGGGCCGGTGGTGCGGGAGGGGCACGAGAAGGCTTCGGTGGCGGTCCGTGGTTCCGTGGTCGACCTGGTGCTGGCCGTGTACCGGCGTCGGTCGGTGTACGGGCTGGAGGTGTTCGGTGATCGGGAGCTGCTGTCGCTGATGCTGGACCGGGTGAGGTTCTGATGCTGAGCTACCCCGACCGCGCGGCCACGATCGTCTCGGAGACCGCGGCGCTGGTGTCCGCACTGGACGGCGCGGACCTGTCGATCACGGTGCCGGCCACTCCGGACTGGACGCTGAACCAGCTGCTGCGCCACCTCGGGTACGCCCACCGGTGGGTCGCGGAGATGGTCGAACGGCGGGTGCCGGAAACCGACAGGTCGTTCAGCAGGGCGCACTCCGTCTCCGGGTACGCGGGCGAGACCTCCGCCGAGCTGGCGCCGTGGCTGACCGAGGGCGCGGCTCTCCTGTCCGACGCCCTGCTGGGCGTCGGCATCGACGACCCGATCGCGGTCATGCTCGGCCTGCCGGGCCCGCGGTTCTGGAGCCGTCGCATGGCGCACGAGACGGTGGTCCACCGGTTCGACGCGCTGGACGCGCTCGGCCTGCCGTTCTCGGCCGACGAGACGGTCCTCCGCGACACGGTGCGGGAGTGGATGACGACGTTGCTGCCGTTCATCTTCACGATCCGCCCGGACGCCGCCGACCTGCTCGGCGCGGGGTCGCTGTACTTCGAGGCTCCGTCGTGCGCGTGGACGGTCGATCTCACCGGGCCGCGGGCGGTGGAGGGCGAGCAGGCGTGCGACGTGGCCGTGCGCGGTTCGGTCACCGACCTCGTGCTGGCTCTCTACCAACGGCGTGGAGCGGAGGCGCTCGACGTGACCGGAGACGTGGGGCTGGCGGAGAAGTTCCTGGCCGCGGTGAGGTTCTGAAGATGCGAAAAGGGCCCCGGAGTGATCCGGGGCCCTTCGTCAGCGGTGGCGGTGGGATTTGAACCCACGGAGGCTTGCACCTCACACGCTTTCGAGGCGTGCTCCTTCGGCCGCTCGGACACGCCACCGGTAAGAACAATACACAGCCGGATCCACCGGGTTAACGCTGGGTCCGGAAGAAGCGTTCGAGCAGGTCAGCGCACTCGTCCTCCAGCACGCCGCCCTGCACCTCGGGCCGGTGGTTGAGGCGGCGGTCGCGCACGACGTCCCACAGGGACCCGACGGCGCCCGTTTTGGGCTCCCAGGCGCCGAAGACGAGACGAGAAACACGTGCCAGCACCAACGCGCCGGCGCACATCGTGCACGGTTCCAAGGTGACGGCCAGGGTGCAGCCGTCCAACCGCCAGCCGTCGCCAAAGCGCGCAGCCGCCGCACGCAGGGCCAGGATCTCGGCGTGTGCGGTCGGGTCGCCCAAGGCCTCACGGGCGTTGCAGGCCTCAGCCAGCACAGAACCGTCCGGAGCGAAGACGACGGCGCCGATCGGGACGTCCGCGCCTGAGCCGGCGGCCGCCTTCAGGGCCGCTCGGACCATGTCCTCCGGGGAGGGGTTCACGCCTGGATCGTGTCGAGGAGCTTGGTGAGCTCGTCGATGAAGCCGATGCGCTGGGCGATCATCTGGAGCTGCTCGTCCGGGTAGAGGTCCACCTCGTCGACGATGATCTGCAGCTCGTGCGAGGGCATGCCCAGGTCGGCCAGCACGGCGAGGTCACCCTCCGGCCAGATCTCGTTGTCCTCGTCGTCCGGGGGTTCCACGCGCAGCAGGTCCAGCACGTCGGCGGCGATGTCGTAGTCGAGGGCGGCGGCCGCGTCGGAGAGCAGCAGCGCCACCCCGCCCGGCACGGGGCGCAGGACGATGAAGAACTCGTCGTCGACGGCCAGGAGTCCGAACACGGCTCCGGTCGACCTCAGTTGGCGCAGCTGTGTGATCGCCGCGTCCAGCTCCGACAGCGCGGAGCTGTCCATCCTGCTGCACCGCCAGCGGCCGTCCTCCCGGACGACCGCGACCGCGAAGCCGTTGACCGGCTCCTGCTGTGTCATGAGCACACCGTAGGGCCCAGACGACCTTCCCGGTAGCCGAGGTGGTGCCACTATCGGGAGATGAGCACATCAACGCCGGACCCCCGTTTCGTCGGACTGCTCGAAGGGGCGCGTGCGCTCCAGCCACGGACGGTGGCGCTGCGCAGGCAGATCCACCGCCAGCCTGAGCAGGGACTTCAGAACCCGAAGACCCAGGCGGCGATCCTGCACGCGCTGGAGGGGTTGCCGTTGGAGATCACCAAGGGTGAGTCGACGAGCTCCGTCGTGGCGGTGCTCGAGGGCGACGAGCCGGGGCCGACGGTGCTGCTGCGCGGCGACATGGACGGGCTCCCGCTCCAGGAGGACACGGGGCTGCCGTTCGCGTCCGAAGTGGACGGCGCCATGCACGCCTGCGGGCACGACACGCACGTCGCGATGCTGGCGTCGTCCGCGCGGCTGCTGGTGGACCGGCGGGACGCCCTGCGCGGCAAGGTCCTGTTCATGTTCCAGCCGGGCGAGGAGGGGTACCACGGCGCCCGGTACATGATCGAGGAAGGACTGCTCGACGACGGCGTGGAGAAGGCGTTCGCGCTGCACGTCACCTCGACGATGAAGTCGGGCGTGGTGACGTGCCGGCCGGGCTCGATCATGGCGTCCGCGGACACGTTCCACGTCCACGTGAAGGGCCGCGGCGGCCACGGCGCGATGCCGCACAACGCGCTCGACCCCGTGCCCGCGACGGCGGCGATGGTCGGGGCGATCCAGACGATGCTCGGCAGGCGGGTCAGCGTGCACGAACCGGCCGTGGTGACGGTCGCGCAGATCAACGCCGGCACGACGACCAACATCATCCCCGAGGTCGCGACCCTCGACGGGACGATCAGGACGCTCTCGGAGGCCACGCGCGCGCTCGTGCACAAGGAGCTCAAGCAGGTCGTGAAGCACACGGCCGCGGCGTACGGATGTCACGCCGAGGTCAGCATCGTGCCGGGCTACCCGGTGACGGTGAACGACGACGTCGTCGGGCCGCACGTCCTCGACGTGGCCGCCAAGGCGATGGGGCCGTCGTGGAGCGAACCGATGGCCGACCCGCTGATGGGCGCGGAGGACTTCTCCTACGTGCTGCAACGGGTGCCGGGCGCGATGGCGTTCCTCGGCGCCTGCCCGCGCGGCATCGAGCTGGACGACGCGGCGCCCAACCACTCCAACCGCGTGCTGTTCGACGAGGCCGCGATGGAGCACGGGGTGGCGACGTACGCGGCGTTCGCGCTGGACGCCCTGAGGTGATCGCGGGTCGCCCGGATCGGTGCCCTCCAGGGCACCTCCGAGCGGCCCCGCGCTGCCCACCCTGGACCTCATGACGGCTGCCACGGGAGCCCAGTTCCCTCCCGCTCAACTCCAGCTCCACGGCACCACGTGGATGAGGACCAACAACGGTTCAGCGACATCGGCCGTGTACCAGTGCGCGAACCACCCCGGCTTCCACCTCACCCTGAACCTGCGGAAGCCGCTCAGGACGACGGTGTGCGGGCAGGTGCACGCCACTCCGAACAACCCCGTGTTCGAGAACCTGCACCTCTGGCGCGACGGTGACCACAACTTCCACCAGGGCGCCGAGCATTACAACGCCTTGACCAAGCCCCAGCAGGAAGCCGCGCGCCAGTGGTACTTGACCAATCGCGGGTTCATCCAGGAACTGCTGGCGGCGGCCTATGTCCGGCTCAGCGCCGCGAAGACAGCGGCTTTCCCGGCAGCACAGGCCTCCTCGGCCCCGGCTGAGCCGTCCAAGAAGAACGCGGCCAAGTGGGAGCAGGCCCAGGAGAACGCGGCGGTGAGCCAGAAGCAACACGCGGCGGCCGAACAAAGACTGCAGAAGCGGTTGCTCCGGGTGCGGAAGCTGCTCGACCACGCCTCGCTCAACTTCCCGGACGCGATGGCCCAGCAGGACGGGACCGTCCACTTCGTCTGCGACTACAGCAAGTGGTCCATCTCGTTTCACCATCTGGTGGTCGTGTGGTCGTCCACCAAAAGTCAGGACAAGCCGCTTCCGGACCAGAAGTTCAAGAGCCTGTTGAGCCAGAATGAAGTCTCGCGGTTCTTCTTCGTGCACGGAGCGCTGACGTCCAAAGGACGTGTCGCGTGGGCCGCACCGCGCGAACACTGCACACCGGTCGAGATGGACGATCCGGGATCCCATGCCGCGATGCAGGAGATCGTGCGACAGCGGCAGAAGCTGGAACACCTGGTCGCGAACGTGGTCGAGCCGGAAGGTCACGCACCGGGCCACGTCTTCCTGCCGTCCGTCGGTGGCCTGGTCAAGCGGAGCGGTTGGTACTTCTACAACACCCACCACACCCGTGACGATGCTTCGACGATGGCTCTCGACTTCAACCTCAAGGCGAAAAGACTGCCGCGCTGCATCGTGCGGACCAACCCGGGCAGTGGAGGTTTCTGCGCCATCGAACTGTTGACGTTCGTGCACCCGACGAAGCTCACCGGGGAGCAGACGGGAACCAACCTCGAGTATCCCGTTCCGGATGGCGCACTGGCCAGTTGGGAGAAGAAGCTTCCCGAAGGGGAGTTCGACACCAAGCGGAAGTTCGTACTGGTGGAAGGCCTCTTGTTCCACCTCCCGGACAACAGGATCGAAAACGACCGGAAGAAGGCGTACGAGTTCCAGAAACCCGCGTTCTTCCTCCGAGCGAGCAACAAGAAGAAGGTTTATTTCGACATGTCCGTCCTCGAACAGCTCGACCCGAGCCAAGCGTGGAAGAGCGACAAGAAGCTCCGGCGGGCGGTGTACGACCAGACCAGCCAGTTGCTCAGCTTCCCGGACAAGTCGACCTTCCCGCTTCCGGCTGAGGTCTTCGAAAGCCTGCCGTGGCTCCCCGAGTCGGAGGTCACGCAACCCCACCTGTACATGCGGATCGTGATCGGCCCGAACGACCACAAGGGGCAGGTGGTCCTCGTGCACGACCTGCACCGAGCGACCCGGCAGTGCGTCCTCCTCACGATGCTCGGCGAGTTGTACGTCATCGAGACCTCGTCGGGCATTCGCGTCGCCACTCATCTCCTCCAGCGGTGCGAGACCCGTGACGACATCCTGGTGATGCACGAAGACGTGTTCATCGGCTGGATCCGCCTGGATCTCACCTACCCGCTGATGGAGTACCTGGTCTCCACGAGACTGGTCACCCCCGACTGCCAGATGCTGGGTGATGTGTCCGTCAACGGCACGACCTGGTGGCAGGTGGTGGTGTACGAGGTCGAGTGCTGGGTGCGCGCAGAACACCTCGAGCAAGTCACCACGGACCTCGACGAGGGTCAGATCCTCAAGGGCGTCATCGACGCCGACGGCGACGGACTCGTGTTCGTGACCGACGGCGCCGGTACGTGGATGACGTTCCTGTCCAGGTTCAGCACACAAGAGCCGGCCGGCTCCAACTGACCAGTACCGGAGGACGCTGTTAGTCCGATCACCCCTCACACGGAATGATGGACGCGTGCGAGACGTGTGCGTGATCGGACTGGGACTGATCGGCGGCTCCGTGCTGCGGGCCGCCAAGGCTGCCGGACGCACGGTGTGGGGTGCGACCGCGAGCAGAGAAGACGCGGACAAGGCGCGCGCCGAGGGCTTCGACATCACGTCGGTGGAGGAGGCCCTGCACCGCGACCCCGAGGCGCTCGTGGTCCTCGCCGTGCCGCTGCCCGCCCTGCCCGACCTGCTGCGCAAGGTTCCCGAGGGCACCCGCCTCACGGACGTCACCAGCGTGAAGGGGCCCGTGCACGACGCCGTGCACCGGTACGCGAAGAACGTCAGGTTCGTCGGCGGTCACCCCATGGCCGGCACGAGCCGCAGCGGCTGGGACGCCGGGTCGGCGACGCTCTTCGAGGGTGCCGCCTGGGTCGTCACGCCCGAGGAGGCCGGCGAGCACCTCAACGACGTCATGCGGCTCGCGCTGGACCTGAAGGCCCACGTCGTGCCCACCACGCCGGAGGAGCACGACGAGGCCGTGGCGCGGATCAGCCACCTGCCGCACGTCATGGCGGCGGTTCTCGCGGCGGTCGGGGCCGACGGCGGGCCGCTCGCCATGGCGCTCGCCGCGGGCAGCTTCGGTGACGGCACGCGGGTCGCGGGCAGCAGGCCCGAGCTGGTCCGCGCGATGTGCGAGGGCAACCGGGACGCGCTGCTGATGGCCGTCGACGACGCACTCGGACGGCTCGGAGCCGCTCGGGGGTCGCTCGCGTCCACCGGCGGCCTCGCGAAGACCATCGAGGCCGGCCACGACGGCCGAAACGTGCTGGTCAACCAGCCGAAACGCACGCCGGTCACGATCGACCTGACGAAGCCGGGCGCGCTGGCGGCGTTGCGGAACCTTGGATCTCGTGGAGGACGTGTGGTTGGTCTGAACGGCAGCACCGCCTCGGCGGAAACGTCGTAGGGTCGCCCAGTGGATCGACGGACGCTCGCGGGTGGGCTCGGTGGACTCGCGCTCGTCGTCGGTGCCGTTGTGGCCCTGCGCGCGGGTGAGGCACCGGACACGCTGAAGCGGGAGATCGCCGACGGCGTCGAGGTCGTCGCGCTGCAGGAACCGACGAAGCCCGCCAACGCGAAGGCCAGGGCGCTGGACGCCGACGCCTTGCAGGTGGCGTGGAACGGCTCCGCGTCGGCCTACGAGGTGCGCTGGAACGGCAACCAGCAGCTCGTGCCGGGTCCCGAGGTCGAGCTCGCCGGGCTGAACCCGGACGCGCCGGTCGAGGTCGAGGTCAGGGCCGTCAGCGCGACCGGCAAGCGGTCGGAGCCGCTCAAGATCGCCGCCACGCCCAAAGACCTCTACGACGACCGCTGGGACGACCAGCTCGTCGGGCAGACCGACCGGTTCGACGGACCGGAGGCGCTCGACCCGCGCAAGTGGCGCGTCGAGGCGGAACCGGAGTGCCTGGGGCTGCGGCCGTTCGGGTCGAGCAAGCGGGTCGACGTCGACTGCCCGATGGCGGCGTTCCAGTCGAACACGCCGATCAGGTTCGGCCTGCCCGCGGCGGACGCCGCGGTCGGCAGGGCGATCATCAGCGTCGCCGGCGCCGTCGAGTCGAGCCACGTGCGGCTCACGATGCTGCCGGACCCCTGGCAGTACCTGAAGGAGAACGACGTCCAGCCGCGCGGCGCGGTCAGCCTCGACATCACGACCCAGGGCACGCGGATCATCGCCGACCCGGACCTGCCCCGCACCGGCAAGCAGGTCGCGCTCGGCGACTCGCAGATCACCGGGCTCGTCGCGGGCGTGCGGCACCGGTGGGAGATGCGGGTGCTGACGGACGCGGTCGTCGCGCTGCGGGACGGCGTCGTGGTCGCCTACGAACCGGTCGCGATCAGCTCGCCGCTCGTGCACCCGCGGATCCGCATCGACGGCGGCGGGTTCCTCGACACGTTCGGCGTCGGCGGCGTGCCGGAACGGGTCGTGCCCACCGAGGTCATCCCGCTCGTGCAGGACATCGAGGTCCCCCACGACGCGATCGCGGCGAAGGTCGTCACGCCGGAACCGGGCAACCAGGTCAAGATCACCGACGTCGCCGTCGCGCGGAAGGTCGCGGCCGCCCAGGAGTCGCAGCTCGTGGTCATCCGCAAGCCGGAGAGCCGTCCGCAGGCCCTCCCCCGGCTCGCGGACCGCCCCGGCGGGATCAAGACCGGCGGCCCACGTCTGCACGTCATGCACGAGGACGGCACCAAGCCCCCGCAGAAGCTGCCGCGCTCCGGGCGCATCCTCGTGACGGCCGAGGTCAACGACATCGGCCACCGCGGCATCGAGCTGGAGCTGGACGGCAGGCGGATCGTCGCGCTGCCCACGAACGAGCAGGGCGACGCCGTCCCCGGCAGGCACGAGTTCTGGCTCGACGCGCGGAACCTGGCCTCCAGCTCGGACGCTCGGCTCAAGCTCAGCGTCCTTCCGGATGACCATGGCGAACCCGTTACCACCGAAACCGTGTTCCAGCTGGGGTGAACGCCTTAGCGTGACAGCTGTGAAGCGGGTCGCCTTCGCCGTCGCGGGCCTCGCGCTGGTGGTCGGCGTGATCCTGTTGCGCGACACCGGCGGGAGCGACTCCGGCCTGCCCACGGCTCCCCCGCCGCCGACGAAGCTCAAGCCGTTCGTCGCGGAGCAGGTGCTCGTGCCGAGTCCGCAGGGCCGTCCCGCCACCCCGTCTAACGTCGTCGCGCGCGGCGGGCACCACCGGATCAAGCTCACCTGGAACGGCGACGCGCCCGCGTACGAGGTGCGCTGGGGCGAGCGCACCAAGCTCGTCACCCGGCAGGGCACCCAGCTGAACGGCCTGGAGAACGGGCGCGAGCAGCAGATCGAGATCCGCGGCGTCGACGCGTTCGGCCAGTACTCCCAGCCCGCGAGGACCAGGGCGACCCCGAACGCCGACAACGCGCCGTACACGTTCGTCGACCGCTTCGACGGCTCCGACGAGCCCGACCTGCAGCGGTGGAGGCTCGCCAAGCGCACCGACTGCGCCCGCGCGACCTCGGGCGACGGCGACGACCACGACCGGCTCGTGATCAGCAGCAGCTGCGGCACGCGCCCGGTGACGCTGAGGTCCCGCACGCCGTTCGTCCGGACCGACGGCGAGAGCCGGTTCGTGATCGAGACCGACGCGCCGGGCAACGGCGGCAAGCTGCTGCTCGACCTGGTGCCGGGCCCGGTGAGCGTCCAGGCGGACCCGGTGCCCGCGAACACGGTCCGCGTGACCGCCTCGACCGACGTCGCGGGCAACTCGATCGTCGAGCTGTCCCCGGACGGCACGACGACCAAGGCGGTTCCGGCGTCGCTGCCGGGTGTGAGCGTGCGCTGGGAGATCGTGCTGACCTCCACCGGCGTGCGGGTGGAGCGGGACGGGGACGTCGTCGCCACCTCGCCGTTCGTGCCGCAGTGGCGCGAGGCGACGGCACTGGTCGGCGTCGCGGCGCTCGCGGGCGACCGGGTCCGCGCGGGCATCGACCTGATCGGCTACCGGGCGGGCGACGCCGAGGCCCCGCCCGCCGGACCGGTCCCGCAGGTCCGCGTGGACGGGCCGTCCTCCGCCGTCACCCCGATCGAGGGCGTCACCGCGGGCCAGCTCCGCATCGCTCTGATCCCGGCGCGGGAGAGCGCCGCGCTCACCTCCCTGAAGATCAACGGCGTGGACACACCGCTGCGACCGGCCGTCGAAGGCGCGCAGTGGAAGCCCGGCGCGGAGTACCCCGCGGTCGCCGACCTGCCGAAGGAAGCGTTCGCGGACCCGGTGAACGTGCAGCTGCCGACCCCCGACCGCATCCAGGTCACGCACACCGACGTCGAGCTGACCGGCGCTCAAAGCCCGCCACGCCGCCAGCCAGGCACCCCCCTGGTCGACGGACGGGCGACGCTCGCCGACCCGTTCCCCGAGATCCTCGACGCGAGCGGTCAGCCCATCGACAACGGCGCCGCGTTCACCCGCGGCCGGGTCGTGCTGGAGGTCCGGATCAACGCCCTGGACGCGGCCGTGGCGGGCCTCGCCGGGTTCGAGGTCAGGATCGACGACACGCACGTGGCGACCATCCCGACCGCGGCCGACGGACCCGCCGCGGCCGGCCGGTGGCGGATTTCACTCAACACGGGCGCGATGTCCGCCGGAGCCCACGCCATCGAGGTGAAGGCCTTCAGCACCGATTCAGCGGTGCAGCCCGAAACGGGTTACGTCCCCTTTTTGCTGAAGCCCTGAGTGCCGCAAGATGGGTGCCATGGCCCGTGCACTGATCATCGACGCCGCCCGCACGCCGTTCGGCCGCTACCGAGGGGGCCTGTCCGGCATCCGCGTGGACGACCTCGCCGCCCTGCCGATCGTCGACCTGCTGCGCCGGCATCCCGGCCTCGACCCCGCGCGCATCGACGACGTGCTGCTGGGCGACGCGAACGGCGCCGGCGAGGACAACCGCAACGTGGCGCGCATGGCGGCGTTGCTGGCGGGGCTGCCGGTCTCCGTGCCGGGCGTGACGCTGAACCGGCTGTGCGCGTCCGGCGGCGAGTCGATCATCCAGGGCGCACGGGCGCTGGCCGCCGGCGACGCCGACCTGATCCTGGCCGGCGGGGTCGAGGGCATGTCGCGGGCGCCGTTCGTGACGGCCCGGCCGGACAAGGCGTTCCCCGACCGCATGGAGACCGTGTCGACGGCGCTGGGCTGGCGGCTCGTGAACCCGCGCATGCCCAAGCACTACACCGTGCCGCTGGGGCTGGCGGCGGAGACGGTCGCCCACGAGCTCGGCATCACCCGCGAGCAGATGGACACGTTCGCGCTGCGGTCGCACCGGCGTGCCGCGGCGGCCTGGGACGCGGGCGTGCACGAGGGGTTCGCGTTCCCCGTGCAGCTGCCGGACGGCACCGCGGTCCGGCGCGACGAGAACGTGCGGGCGGACACGAGCGTCGAGAAGCTCGCGAAGCTCAAGCCGGCGTTCTCGGAGAACGGCTCGGTGACGGCCGGCAACGCGTCGCCGCTCAACGACGGCGCGCTGGCCGCGTTGCTCGGCACCGAGGCCATCGCCGAGGAGCTGGGCGTCGACCCGCTGGGCGAGGTGCTGGGCAGCGCGACGACCGGCGAGGAACCGCACCGGTTCACGATCGCGCCCGTCTCGGCCATCCGGAAGCTGTTGAAGCGCCTGCACCTCGACGCCGCCGAGATCGACCTGTGGGAGATCAACGAGGCGTTCGCCGCGATGGCGCTGTCGGTGCTGCACCACCTGCCCGAGATCGACCGGGAGAAGGTCAACGTCCACGGCGGCGCCATCGCCTACGGCCACCCGCTCGGCGCCTCGATGCCGCGCGTGATCGTCGACGTGTGCCGCCACCTGCGGCAGCGCGGTGGCGGTGTCGGCATCGCGGCGGCGTGCGTGGGCGTCGGCCAGGGCGTCGCGGTGGCGGTGCGGGTCTAAGCCTTGGGGTGCAGGATGTCGCGGGCCTGCTCGGCGGCACGGACGATGCTCTCCGACACGAAGTCGAGGAACCGCGAGATGTTCTCCAGGCGCGTCGCGGCCTGGGTGCCCGGCCCGAGGCTGCTGACGCCCTGCCGTGCCGCGTCGGCGAGCCGTGACGTGCCGTCGGCGCTCGCGATCATCGACTGGTACCAGATGTCGCCCTCGTCGACGACGTAGCGCTCGCGGCGGCGTTCGTCGCGCACCCGCCCGATCAGGCCCTGGCTCTCCAGGTACGCCATGGCCTTCGACACCGACGCCGGGCTGACCTGCAGGTGCGCGACCAGTTCGGACGCGGTGAGGCTGCCCGAGTCGGTGGCGTAGAGGCAGGCGAGCGCCCTGGCCGTCATCTTCGGCAGGCCCTGGGCCATGAAGATGCCGGAGAACGCCTCCTCGAACTCGCGCACGGCCTCCGGGTCGCGGCCGTCGGCGCGTTCGACCGCCTGCCGGTTCCTGGCCGACGCCGGCTTGCGCCGCTGGGCCCGGCGTTCGGTGGCGAGGTGGGCGAGATCGGCCTTGTAGCCGGCCGGACCTCCGTTGCGCATCACCTCGCGCGTGACGGTCGAGGTGGGACGGTCCAGGCCGCGCGCGATCTCCGCGTAGGCGAGGCCGTCGGCCAGGCCGATCGCGATCTGGCGGCGTTCCTGCTGGGTGAGTCGACCTCCTGGCATGGCGCCGAGCATAGCTTTCAGCCACATCCCATTGCAACAATTGTTGCGTTAGATTTACGCCTGGTTGCAATGATTTGACAGCCTTGAGCTGGCTTTACCTCTCCTCAGAGCAACAAGCTTGTTGTCGAGTATTGGAAACGCAACGTAGCTTTTAGCCCATCGGAAACACCGGACCACCTGGGGAGAGACCATGAGCACCACCGCCGACTACCAAGCCGCAGAACAGCTCCTCCGCCGCACCGCCCGCCCCGGCGAGCTCGTCGTCGGCGACAAAGTCCGTCCACAGTGGATCGACGGCGGTGCCCGCTTCTGGTACCAGGTCCGCGACGGTGACGACCGGCGGTTCGTGGTCGTCGACCCGGCCGCGGGCACCCGCACGCCGGACTTCGACCCGACGCCGTTCCTGCCCTCCTTCGGCAACCCGCTGGAGGTCCGGTCGCCCGACGGCAAGACCGCGGTCTCCCGCCGTGGCAACGACCTCTGGGCCCGTTCCGGCGACCGCGAGTGGGCGCTGACCACCGACGGCGCGGAGGCTCACGGGTACGGCTACGGCCCGGACGCCATGAGCTACCAGACGTTGATGCGGAAGTTCGGCCTCCCGCACATGCCGCCGGCCCTGGCCTGGTCGCCCGACTCGGCCAAGGTCCTCGCCCACCGCACCGACGAGCGCGACGTCCGCCAGACCTACCTCACCGAGTCACGCCCGGCAGACGGCAGCGCCCCTTCGGTTCGCGTCCAGCACTACGCCTACCCCGGCGACGAACACCTGCCGCTGGCGGAACTGGTGGTGTTCAACGTTTCCGAGGGCACGACGGTCCACGCCCAGTGCGACCCGCTGCTCATGCCGGAGTTCTCGCCGATCATGGCGGGCTGGGCGTGGTGGGCGCCGGACAGCTCCACCGTCTACTTCCTGCGCCGCACCCGCGACCAGCACACCCTGACCCTGAACCGGATGGACGCCGTGACCGGCGAGGTCCGCGTGGTCGTGAGCGAGACCGGGCCGGGGCGGATGAGCCCCAACCAGTTCATGTACGGCCTGCCGCTCGTCCACGTGCTCGACGACGAGGTGCTGTGGTTCTCCCAGCGCGACGGCTGGGGCCACCTCTACCGCTACGACCTGCACACCGGCGAGCTGCTGAACCAGGTCACCGCGGGCGAATGGCTCGTTCGCGAGATCCTGCACGTGGCCGACGACGTCGTCTACTTCACCGCGTCCGGCTTGGTCCCGGAGGACCCGTACCGCCGCACGGTGTGCCGGGTTTCGTTGGACGGCACCGGTTTCGCGATCGTCACCTCCGACTCGCTCGACCACGTCGTGACGGTCTCCCCGGACGGTCGCTGCTTCGTCGACTCGGCATCCACTGTGGACACTCCCCCGGTGACGTGCGTGCGTGACTGGTCCGGCCGCGAGCTCGTCTCGGTGGAACGCGCTGACATCACCCGTCTGCTCGCGACCGGCTGGACCGCCCCGGAACGCTTCCGCGTCAAGGCAGCCGACGGCGTGACCGACATCTACGGCATCCTCTACAAGCCGCGCGGTTTCGACCCGTCACGCCGCTATGCCGTGGTGGACAGCGTTTATCCCGGCCCGCAGGTCACGAGGGTCGACCCGTGCTTCGACCCCGGCGGCATGGGCCTGGACGCGGAACCGTTGGCAGCACTCGGCTTCGTCGTGGTCGCCCTGGACGGCCGCGGCACCCCGGGCCGCTCCAAGGCCTTCCTGGACGAGTCGTACGGCAACCTCTCCGACGCCGGCTGTCTGGAAGACCACGTCGCCGCCCTGCACCAGCTGGCCGAGGCACGCCCGTGGATGGACCTCGACCGCGTCGGCGTCATGGGCCACTCCGGCGGCGGCTTCGCGGCAGGCCGGGCGATGCTCGCCTTCCCGGACACCTTCCACGCCGGCGTCGCCCTCTCGGGTTCGCACGACGCCAGGTTCGTCGCCCTGGGCTGGGCCGAGGCCTGCGACGGCGCCGACAACCCGGACGCCTGGGCCCGAGCCTCCAACATCGAACTGGCCGACCAGTTGCGCGGAAAGCTGCTGCTGATCCACGGCGAGCTCGACGACACCAACCACCCCGACCACACCCTGCGACTGGCCGACGCGTTGATCGACGCCGGCAAGGACTTCGAGCTGCTGGTCGTGCCGGGCGCCGAGCACCTGTTCATCGACCGGCTGGCCTACGTGCGGACGCGCTGCTGGGACTTCCTGGTGCGCACGCTGATGGGCGTCGAACCGCCGGCGTACCGACCGGCGCCGATCGTGATCGACCCCGAGGTGCTGGGCGAGATGGTCTAGCGACCGGCCTTGACAGCACGGCATCATCGACCGCTCCTGGCCGACGCAGCAGGGGCGGTCGGCGCCTTCGCTGCTACGGGATCGATACAGACTAGACCGCCCCCTGGGGGGACACGGGTCCCACTCCAATCGTCTCAAGCAGGTCTGACATTTTCGGGCGGTGCATCTGGCAGAAGGCCGGCGATCAAGGTCCGCGAGTGGTCCTCGTCCAATGCCTCGCGGTTCAGCCGCGCGAGCACCGCGTCGTAGCCGGCCAGCGAGCACTTGTCTTCGATGATCAGGCCGGGGTCGTTGGTCTCGGCGAAGACGGCCGGCTCGTGCTTGTCGTAAGCCAGCTTCACGAAGGAGCCGCCAAGGCCGCCGTGCACGCCGATGTTCGTGGGCACGACCCTGATGGTGATGTAGGGACGGACCGACATCGCGAGCACGTGGCGCACCTGCTCCCGCATCAATTCCTGACCCCCGACCGGCAGTCGCAACGCCTGCTCGTGGATGTAGAAGATGAACTCGCGGCTGCGATGGAAGACGGCTTGCCGCTCCAGCTTCGCTGCGACGACCGCGTCCACGTCATCGGGTTTCACCAGAGGTGCGGCCTGCACGACCGCGCGGATGTAGGGGGCGATCTGCAACAGGCCGGGGACGAGGAGCGCCGACCACACCACAATCTCGTCGGCGAGGCGTTCCTGCTTGCCCAGGTTTTGGAGTTGGCTTGGCACGCCACCGTCGTAGAAGAGCAGCGCGCCCCTCTCGCGGGTCTCCTTGAACAGCGCCAGCAGCCGGCGCGACTCCTCCGCCTCCACCCGGCACAGCCCGAGCAGCATGGCCACCTCGACCTCGGTGACCCCGCCCTTCCCCCTGACCAGGTCGGAGACCTTGGCCTCCTCCCAGTCGAGCAGCCCGGCGATGCGGCGCTGCGTCAACCCGGTGGACCGGATGGCGTCGCGGACGCCATCACCGAACGAGCGCCCCACCACGCTCGAGAATCGTTTCGGCATGAACGGCAAGCTAGAAGGCAGGCCGAAGCACTTCCACCGTCACGGCGCGACTCGCCACGAAGGAAGTACTTCTTGGAGGGCTTCCAAACCCGCGGCTAGATCCGCTTCGAGATCAGCGGGTACTCGGTGACGAGGCCGTTGGCGTCGACCTTGATGTTCTGCTCGAAGCCGCCGCTCTTGAACCGCACGACCGACCCGTCGTCGCCGACCGACACCGTCTTGTAGGTCTGGGTGACCGCCTTGACGGAGAGGTCGGGCAGCGACACCCGCACGACCGGGAGCGCGTGCTCGGCCGGCTCGCGGTGCAGGGCCAGGCGGCGGATCGGGATGGCGTTGAACAGCACGGCGAACTGGACGTCGACGTCGAGGGCGTCGTTGAACGTCTCGCGCTTGCTGCCCTGGCCGTGGTCGACGAGCCAGGCGCCGTCCTCCGTCCTCGACAGGGAGCACTGGCGCTCCTCGAGGACCGTGGCCGTGCGCAGCAGCAGGCGGGTGACCTGGCCGCTCTCGCCCACGACGACCTCGAAGGAGGCGTTGAACTGCTCGTCGGGGCCGGCGGCGACCAGGCGACCGGACGCGCGCAGGCGGTGGTCGCTCGACAGCAGCAGGCGCACCTGTTCGAGCCGTGGCTCGTGGATGCCCTGCCAGGTGATCATCTCGGGCCTGCGGGCAGAAGGAGAGCGGGTCTCCGCACCGGAGGTGGCCCGCTCGGCGTCAGTGGTGTTGAAGGAGTTCACTCATCCACCTGGAAGGATGTCCTTGATCTTCTCGGCGACCGAGTCGACCTGCTCTTCGTGACCGAACTTGCCCGCGACGAAGTCCGCCGCGGCGTCGATGCCCTGGTCGACCTTCTCGTGGTTCTGCTCGGCCAGGTCAAGCGCCTTGTTCTTGATCTCGTCGAAGTTCATGTGGTGCTCCTCCGCTCCTGACGCAGGGTACCCGAGCGAGCCCCGCGTGTTGATAGCCGCGATCACGCTAACCGCGCCTGGACAAGTCGGCTGTCCGAAACGCAAGATGTCCGTGCCGCCGCCTGGTCGGCCGCCTTCGCGGCCAGAACCAGGAGGACACGCCACATGACACGGCTCCTGCGTGGAGTTATGTCCGCAGTGCTGCTGTTGCCGCTCGTCGCTGTCCCCTCGGCCCACGCCACGGCCGACGCGCAGAAGAACGCGCAGGGGAAGGCGCAAGGGAGGGCGCAGTTCGCGGTGACGACCACGGCCACGAACGTCGCGGCTCGCAGCGACCGCCGTCCCGTCGCGGGCGGGGTGTACGACAGCGAGGTCGGCAGGACGTTCATCTCGTGGGCCGGTCAGTACGAGGACAGCTACGTCCAGTCGTACGACCACCGCAGGTCGACGTGGTCCGCGCCCAACCGGGTCGCGGACGGTGACGCCGACTCGCACAACTACCCGACCATGGTCCAGGCGAAGGACGGGCACCTGCTCGTCTTCCGCGGCATGCACAACGTCGAGCTGCGGATGTCCCGCTCACCTCAGGCCCACTCGGCCGACGGCGTCTGGGAGGAGACGCTGATCTCGAAGAACGCGGCGACGTACCCGATGCCGTTCGTCACGCGCGACGGCACGATCTACGTCTTCTTCCGCGAGACGTCCGGCGACCTCGACCCGACCGTCCCGACGGACACGCGTCCGATGCTCTACGTCGTGTCCAAGGACAACGGGAAGACGTGGAAGACCTCCACGGAGCTGACCGGGGACCGGTTCGCGATCGGGTCGACGTCCCGCGCGGACAACATGAACGAGATCTACATCGGCCAGCTCCGCCTGGAGGACACCGGCCGGGTGCGGATCGTCTACACGCTGGCCGGCGGCGGTCCCGAGGGCCACAAGCACGACCGCTACCACCGCAACATCTACTACGCGTCGTTCGACCCGAGGACGCTGCACTTCTTCTCGGCGGCCGGGAAGGATCTGGGCACGCAGATCGACGACGCGGACCAGGAGCGGTACCTGAAGGTCGCGGAGACCCCGCTGACCCTGCCGAACAACGTCAAGTCGCCCGACTACATCCAGCTGGTGGGCACGACGCTCGGCCGTCCGTTCCTGCTGTGGTTCTCCGGTGACGACGCGGGCGGGCCGCTGCACGACCACCTGTCCACGTGGAACGGCCGCGCGTGGGAGACCAGGGAAGTCGCGCGGGGGCTGAGGGTCCGCGACATGGAGGAGATCGACCCGTTCACGTGGCGGGTCTACGCCACCGAGGACGGTCTGCCGAACGTGAACACGTACCTGGTCCGGTTCGGCCGCACCTGGGACGCGGAGACCGTGATCCCGACGGCCAAGCCGGTGCAGCGCGTGGAGGTCGTGGAGAACTTCCGCGACCCGGCGCGGGCGATCTTCTCGGGGGCGTCCTCACAACGGGACGTCGCGATCGCCGACGGCGACATCACGGTGGCGGGTCTGAGCCGCCGATAGCCGGGAAACGGCAAACGCCCCCAGGACCGGCGCGGAACCTGGGGGCGTTCGTCTAGGGGGTGCCGACTAGATCAGGCACCGGCCTTCTTGCGGCGCACCACGAACAGCGCACCGACACCGGCGCCGACGAGCACCAGACCACCGACGAGCGGCCACAGGATCGAGGCACCGGTCGAGGCCAGGTCGTCCTCGCCGCCACCCGGAGCCGGGTTGGCCGGGGTGGTGGAGGACGGGGTCACCGGCGTGGACGACGACGGAGCCGTGGACGACGGCGTGGTCGGCTGGGTCGACGACGGCTGGGTCGGGACGACCGCGGCCTTCCAGTCGGCCTTGGCCTCCTTCTGGACCTTGGCCTTCTGCGGCTGCGCGACGACGAGCGACTGCGCGACGTTGTCGTCCTGGCCGTTGTGCGAGACGAACAGGCGGCCCAGCGCGATCTCGGCCTCGGCCGACAGCTTGAAGGTGGCGTTGCCGTCCTTCGCGCCTTCCGGAACGCTCACGAAGAACTCGGAGACCTTCTGGCCGGTGCCCTTGACGGCGAGCTCGTCGCCCTTCTTCTGCACGGCGAGCGGGTTGCCGTTGCCGTCGACCAGGGTGACGCCCTCCGGCAGGTTCGCGGTGACCTTGACCTCGCTGGCCGTGGTCGTGACCTTGAACGGGCCGATCTTCTGGCCGGCCTTGCCGGACTGCGACGTCGGGTCGATCTCGAGGGTCGGCTTGGGAGCCTCCTCGACCTTGGCGTCGTTGACGAACTTGTTGTACAGCTCGACGACCTCGGCGTCGTTCTTCTTGTTCTTCGCGTCGAGCTCGGCGTTGTCCGAGAAGTGCCAGAGCGCGGCCTGGGTGGCGGCGATGACGTCTTCCTTGTCGAGCTTGTCGATGCCGAAGGTCTTGCGGATGTCCTCGACCGACTTGTTCGGGTAGGACCGGTTCAGGATCCAGAGGACCTTGCCGGGGTTGTCACCCTTGAACTTGGTGTTCGGGTTGGGGTGCTTGTCCCACGGCACCTCCTTGAGGACGTCGCCGTCCTTCAGCGGGGTCGGCAGCTCGACGCAGTACGCGAGGACGTTGGTGCGGTCCTTGTCGTCCTCGATGCGGAGCTTGATGACCGAGGTGCCCTGCTTCTGCGCCTTGTCGCCGTCCTTGAGCCACACGTCGTGGCCCTGTTCCTGGCCGCCGCGGTCCGGCGTGATCTTCACTTCGGCGTGGGCCGGAAGGGCCGAGAACGACAGGGCGGCGGTGGCGCCGAGCAGCGCCGCGCCGATCCTCAACCGGGAAGCCATGGGTCTCCTTGATCGCGTGAAGTTAGCCCGAACGCGGCGGGAAGTCAGTCATCCGTCGGGACGGTCGGCACGTCTACGTCGACACTGAACCGACAGGAAGCGACCGGACACTAACCGATCGGGTTACACACGACTGAGTGAGGTATTGAGACGGGTATACACAGGGTGTGACCAGCGCAAAGCTACTGTGGGTGTCCACTTTGGATAGGGTTGCGATGCAATGATTTTGTCAGGTGACGTTAGATTCGTTGCTGAACAGTTATCAATTGCGTGCAGCCCGCTACGGATGGCGGGCGTTCGCGGTTCAACGTTCAGGCGACCAATTCGGTGACTTCCACCGGACGAATGTCGCCGGGACGCAGCGAGGTGCCGCGCAGGCACATCTCGCGGGGCTCCGGACGGCGGCCGGTGAGAATCCACCTGGTGAGTCCGGCCAACTGGTAGGCGATCAACGGCGGAACGGCGTCGCCCACATGCCGGTACGCGTTCCCGAGAATCGAGACGTCGAACCGGAACTGCCTCGGAAACCCTTGCAGCAGAGCCATCTCGCGGACCGTGCAGAGGCGGTGCTGAACGGGGTGGGCATAGCGCCCGTTGCCGACGTGACCGCATTCCCTCTTGATCGTCCGCGCCGGTTCGTCCCACCACATGCGACCGTAGACATCGGGGTGCGAACCCCAGTTCTGCTGTTCGACGATCTTGTGTTGTGCAGGATTCAACAACTTTGCCGTCTCCGGCGAGCGGAGCAGATCGGCCCACGATCCGCCGTCGGCGGGAATCGCGCGCATTCTTTCGAGGCTGCGGCCCTGGGAGAAAGTCGGCGAGACGTGAATGGGGTCGTCCTGGTCGGCCACGCCGGCCTCCAGGGCGGGCAGCTTGCCGATCGCGCGCCGCACGGTGATCGCCGACGGGCGGATGACCCTGCCCTCCCACAGGTCGTCCAAGGTCAGCAGGGGCAGACCGGCGTCGACGGCGACCATCAGCGTCCGCTCGCGGAGCTGCGGGAGGCCGAAGCGGGACAGCATGTGCGTGCCGCCCCAGACGGAGTACCCGATCCGGGTGAGCTCCTCGGCGAGGCTGTCGAAGTGGTGGCGCTGCTTGCCCTTCACGAGCTCGCGGGCGTTCTCGACGAGCACGACCTTCGGGCGCAGCTCCTGCGCGTAGACCGCGATCCGGCCGACCAGCGAGTTGCGCGGGTCGTCGCGCAGGTGGTTCTGCGAGGTGATGCGGCTGAAGCCCGAGCACGGCGGGCACGCCAGCAGGACGTCCAGCTCGCCGCGCTTGAGGCCCCAGACCTCGCGCAACGCCGCCGGCGACACCCTGCCGAGGTCGACCTCCAGCGGGTCGACGCCGATGTTCACGCGGTAGGTGTCGTTGCAGCGCAGCGACCCCAGCTTCGAGCTCGGCTTGCCGATCTGCGCGTCGGCGGCACCGACCACCCGGAAGTCGCGATGGGCGTGGAAGCCGTAGCTCATTCCGCCCGCACCCGAGAAGATGTCGGCCACCGTGAAGGACACGGCGAGATCGTACGGGCGAGGCGCCGATGACCTTTCCGTGACATCCCGTACCTTTCCGCCCTATGGAGCTGCCGCGTGCCTGGCAACGGCCTGACCCGTTGCGCGGACTCGACAGGATTTCCTGGGTCGAGGTCTACGACGGCCGCGGTGGCGCCGGTCGCGTGCCCCGCCTGCTGCGCTCCCTGATGGACTCCGACGCGGGCGTGCGCCTGGAAGCGCTCTCCTCGCTCGCCGACCGCCTGCTGACCGACGACACGGTCTCCGAGGCGTCGTTCTGCGCCGTGCCGTTCCTGGTGGAGCTGGGGGCGTCCTACAAGGTCGCCGGGGACGTGCGCGACCGGGTGATCTTCCTGCTGGCCGCCATGGCGTTGGCGGGCAAGGGCTTCACCGAGGACGGACGGCGAACGCACCGCCGGTGGAACGCCCTTGGGCGCGAACTGCCGCGCACGGCTCCCGACTGGCTCACGCAGACACGTCACGCCGTCGCGCAGGGCGCACCGAAGATCTTCGAGGCGCTGGCGTCGGAACGGGTGGCGTGTCTCGTCGCGTTGGCGTGCGCGGTGCCGGAGAGCCTGCCGTCGTTCGTCGGCGGGCTCATGGGCGAGATGGCCGAGCTGCCCGGCGAGGAGATGCTCGCCGACGCCGCCGAGATCGCCACGGCGTTGTTGAGGCGGTCGCCCGAGTTACTCGGCGTCGACCGCCCGAAGGTGCTCGGCGAAGGGCTGGTGCGTCCGGCGCACCAGCCACGTGAGGTCGCCGCGGCACTGATGGGCTACCGGTTCGCCCTCGACTCCGCGTACGGCGACGAGGGCGCCTGGTAGGCCTCAGGTCGTGTCCTAGGCGATCACGGCCTCTTCGAAGGTCTCCTCCACCGGAACGGTGTCCTCGACCGCGATAGCGGGTTCCAGGGCGCCGAGACCCGTGCCCCACTCCTGGTCCGCCAGCGCGAACGCCGCGACCGTCAACGCCGCCACGGGAGCGCCCACGGGCATGTTCTCGCGGTGCAGGTCGAGGTCGAGCCTGCCGCCGATCGGCGACGGGCTCAGCCGCAGCGTGGCGTGCGCGGGCTCGTCGGCGTGCGCGAGGCGGCAGGCCCAGCCGGTGAAGATCACCCGGCGCTCGTCGACCTCGGTCGGCGCGATGGCGCGCACGTTGGCGCCGACCGCGCCGGCGCGGTGGTTGTCCGCGGCCTGGAGCACGAGCTCCTCGAACTCCATCGACGAGATGCCGAGGTCCCAGCCCGCGACCAGGGCGACCTGGACGAGCGCGAGCGGCAGCGTCGGGACGGCGTCCTCGAAGCAGACCATCGCGCCGCCGTAGCGGGTGTTGATCTCGGTCGGCAGGAAGCCGTCCTCGGTCGCGATGCCGTCCAGCGTGAACGTGCCGCGGTAGCCGACGGTGCCGCGCAGGTGCTCGCCGACGCGGCGGGCCAGGTTGCGCATCTCGTCGCGGATCCACACGGGCGGGTCGTAGAACGACGCGCAGCCCGCGTAGAGGAACTTGGCCTGGCCCTGGCGGCGCGGCACGACCATCTCGATCGGGCGCAGCACCGCGGTGCCGTCGGGGAACACGATGCCGTGCACGCTGACCGGGATGCCCTCGAGGAACGGCATCACGCGGACCTGCTCGCACTTGGGCGCGAGGACCTCGAAGGCCTCCTTGGCCTCCTCGTAGGACCGCACGCGGCGCACGAAGTTCGCACCGCCGTTGATCGCGGGGCCGTCACCGGACCAGACGACGCCGGCGCCGCGGTCCAGGATCTCCGAGGCGCCCCAGAGGCGTTCGAAGTCGAGGTCGAACACCATCGCGGGCGCGCGGCGGGCCGACAGCTCGTCCCACAGCGCGTCGATGGTGGTCTTGTTCTCCAGCGCGACCCAGTCGTGCTGCCGGGCGTTGAGCACCGGGCGGCCCTGGAAGTCGCCGATCTCGTTGTAGGGCGTGCTGATCACGACGGCTTCGCGGCGCGCGTCGAACTCGCGCAGGATCGTCTTGACCTCGGCACTCGGCTTGGTCAGCAGCTTGCCCAGGCGGCGCTGCTCGACGGCGACGAGGCTGCCCTTGATGCCCAGCGAGACCCAGCGGGCGATCCGGGAATCATGGAGCGGGGCATGATCATCGGTATCGAGCACGAGCGTATGGCGAGCACCGAGCGCATGGAGCTCATGCGCGCGCTTTGCCAGACGCGTCCCACCGGCCAGAACGACCAGCCTGTCACCGAACAACCTGCCGAGGCGCTCGTTGAGCGCTGCGAGAACATGATTCATCGCCGAGAACCCGCTTTGAGAAGAAGCAGAAGATGAACCGGCGATCGCCGGGTGACGCGTAGCGTAGAGCCACCCGGTATGTGTGTCGAAGCACGGTCCGGCAACGGCCGGATGAATCTTGCGGCGGGCCTGTCGGCTCAAGCTCCGCGGCAAGTGGATCAGCTGAGGATCCTGGTGCCCCTTAGGAGCGGGCCGCGTCCCGAAGGACCTGGTCAACGCGGTTGAGGAAGCTGCGCTTGGGGTTGATCGACGGCAACGGCGCGGTGAGCTCGGTGGGTCCGGGGGTGGGCGCGGCGCCCACGATCTCGGCCACGTTGCGCAGGAACTCCTGCCGCTTGAACTCGTGCACGGCGTGATCGTGCAGGAGCCCGGCGATGCTTGTGTGCACAGCGCGATGGGGATAACTCACATGGGTGTTATCGGCTCACCCGAGTGGGACCTTTAGGGTCAACTTGTGCGAGTTCTTGTGACCGGCGCCACCGGGTACGTGGGCAGGGCCGTGGTGCGTGAGCTGCGGGTTCACGGTCATGAACCGGTTGCGTCCCGTCAGCGCCTGTCCGAGCCGTTCGAGCCGCCGGATGTGGACGCCGTGGTCCACCTGGCCGCCGCGGCCCGTGTGCGCGAGTCTTTCCTTGATCCGCTTTCGTACTGGGAGACCAACGTCGGCGGGACGCTGAACCTCCTCAAAGCCCTGAAGGGGCAACGATTCCTGCTCGCCTCGACTGGTGGCGTCTACCGGCCGTCGGACGTGCCGCTGACCGAGGAGTCGGTCCGGGAGCCGTCGTCGCCGTACGCCGCCTCCAAGGCCGCCGCCGAGGATCTCGTGGCGTGGGCGGCGCGGTCGGGGCAGATCGGCGCGACCACGCTCCGTCTCTTCAACGTCGCTGGAGGAGGTGACACGGACACCACTCGGGTGATCACCCGGGCTGTCGCGTCCGCCGCCGGGAAGGCGCCGGGGATGGAGGTCTACGGCGACGGCTCGGCGGTGCGCGACTTCGTGCACGTGCGTGACGTCGCGGCCGCGTTCGTCGTGGCGCTGGAGGCGTGTTCCGTGGGCACGTCGTCGGTCTACAACGTCGGCGGGACCGCCGCGTCCGTGCGGGACGTGCTGGCGGCCGTGCACGACGTGACCGGACGGGCGGTGCCCGTCGAGTGGAAGCCCGCGCACCCCGGCGAGGTGCGGTTCCAGCGGGCCGACGTGGCGCGGCTGCGCGCGTTGGGCTGGGAGCCGCGGCACTCGTCGTTGACGGAGATCGTCAGGGACCAGTGGCTCGCTTCGGCACCGGAACCCGGTCCAGGTCCTTCGCGATGACGATCTCCCCGTCGAACTCCGCGGCCGCCTCGGCGTGGAACTCGGTGGGGTCGTCGTAGCGCTGGGAGAAGTGGGTAAGCACGAGCTTGCGGACGTGGGTCTCCTGCGCGACGCGGGCGGCCTGCTGGGCGGTGAGGTGGCCGTGGTCGCCGGCGAGCTTGGTGTCGCGGGCGAGGTAGGTCGACTCGATGACGAGCATGTCGGCGTTGTCCGCGAGCTCGTAGACGTTGTCGCAGAGCCGGGTGTCCATCACGAACGCGAACCGCTGGCCCTTGCGGGGTTCGCTGACGTCCTCCAGCCGCACGCCGTCGAGCTCGCCCCTGGCCTGGAGCACGCGGACCTGCGGGCCCTGGATGCCGTGCTCCTTCAGCTTGTCCGGGAGCATGCGGTGGCCGTCGGGTTCGACGAGCCGGTAGCCGAAGCTGTCGATGCCGTGGTCGAGCCGGTACGCCTCCAGCGTGCCGAACCGGCCGCTCGCGAACTCCCCGTCCTGCTCGACCGGCTCCTCCTTGATGTCGGCGGCGTCGTAGAAGGCGCTGGCGTACCGGAGGCGTTCGAAGAAGTGGGCGCCCGAGCGCGGGAAGTGCGCGTGGACGGTGTGCTGGACGCGGTCGAGGCTGAGCCGCTGGACGATGCCGGGAACGCCCAGGCAGTGGTCGCCGTGGAAGTGCGTGATGCAGATCCGGGTGATGTCGCTCGCAGCCGCGCCCGCCCGCAGCATCTGCCGCTGGGAGCCGTCGCCGGGGTCGAAGAGCAGGCCTTCGCCGTCCCACCTGAGCAGATAGCCGTTGTGGTTGCGCTGGCGCGTGGGAACCTGGCTGGCCGTTCCCAGGACGATCAGTTCCCGGACTGTCACACCCTGACGTTAACGTCTGTCCCATGCGGAGCGTGGAAGTGGCGGCGTCGTGGCCTGTCGAGAACGTGGCGGTGGCCGTCGTGTCGGACGGAGCCGTGGTGGGCTCGCTGGGTGATCAGCAGCGCGTGTTCCCGCTCGCGTCGGTGACGAAGCTGCTGACGTCCTACGCGGTCTTGGTGGCCGTCGAGGAGGGCGCGGTCGAGTGGGACCAGCCGGCCGGGCCTCCTGGAGCGACCGTGCGGCACCTGATCGCGCACACGGCCGGGTACGCGTTCGACAAGGCCGAGGTGCAGGCGGAGCCGGGGACGCGGCGGATCTACTCCAACGCCGGGTTCGACGTGCTGGCGTCGTTCGTCGGCGAGGCGTGCGAGATGCCGTTCGCGACGTACCTGCACGAGGCGGTCTTCGTGCCGCTGGGGATGAAGTCGTCCGCGCTGGTCGGCTCGGCGGGCGCCGGTGCCGAGTCGTGCGCGGCGGACCTGGCGCTGTTCGCGGCCGAGCTGCTGTCGCCGTCGCTGGTGTCGGCCGAGCTGGTCCGCGAGGCCACGTCCGTCGTCTTCCCCGGCCTGAACGGCGTGCTGCCCGGCTACGGCATGCAGAAGCCGAACGACTGGGGCCTCGGCTTCGAGATCCGCGACGGCAAGTCGCCGCACTGGACGGGCACGACCCACTCGCCGCGCACGTTCGGGCACTTCGGCCAGTCCGGCACGTTCCTGTGGGTCGACCCGGAGATCTCCGCGGCCTGCGTCGCGCTGACGGACCTGCGCTTCGGCCCGTGGGCGGTCGAGGCGTGGACGCCGTTCTCCGACGGCGTCCGCGCGGAGCTGGTCAGTCGGCGAGCCTGAGCGCGAGCTGGCGGAGGACCTCCTGCACGTCGGCCTCCTCGTAGTCGTTCTCGTAGGCCTGCGCGACGCCGTGGAAGGCGTACAGCAGACCGGCGGTGAACCAGCCGAACTGCGAGAGCACCTGGTCCATCGCCTGCTTGAGGGCCTGGGCGCCGGCCTCGTTGAGCTCGCCGTCGACCTTGACCTCGTAGCTGAACACGCCCTCCTGCAACGACTTGAGGGCCGTGCGCAGGTAGTCGTTGGTTCCGGCGCCGTCGTAGGTGAGCGTCAGGACGCCGAGCGCCCGCTGCATGATCTCCCGCTGGTCCACGCGGTCACTCTGCCTCGTCGGCCCGTTCCGGACAAAGGGCCCGGCACGCATCGGCGCGCCGGGCCTCCGGGTCAGGCGGGCTTGCGCGCCACCCACCGCGCGACGGAGAAGACCCCGGCGGCGCGGGCGGCGTCGAGCACGCGCTTGCCGTCGTGGATGACGGTGTTCTGCTCGCCCTCGTACTCGCCCCAGCCCTGGCCGTCGTCCGGCGGCGTGCTGCCCCAGCACTCGACGCCGGCGTAGAGGTCCTCGGACACCTCGACCTCGAACCCGGCCGCCACCATCAGGTCGCGGTACCCGTCGAGCGTGCCGAGCTCGGGGATGGAGATGACCTGCTCGACCGGTCCGATGAACTCGGCGACCTGCTCCGGGGTCTGGTGCTCGCCGAACGGCCGTGCGATCCAGTCGACCCCGACCAGGCAGGCGCCGGGCTTGAGCACCCGGAACGCGGCCTTGAAGAACTCGCCCTTCTCGGGCAGGTGGCAGACCGACTCGAAGAAGCTGACCATGTCGAGCGAGGAGTCCGGCCACCAGATCAGCGACTTGTAGTCCTCGTCGCCGACGGTCAGGAACGCGGTCCGCGCGGTCTGGCCCTGCTGGTCGGCGTAGTCGCGCGCGGTGGCCGACAGCCACTCGTTGTTCGAGATGCCCACGACGTGCGCCTCGGCGATCTCGGCCATGTAGACCGTTGTGCCGCCGACCCCGCTGCCGAAGTCGAGCGCGGTCCCACCGGCCGGCAGCCCGGCCGCGTCGACCTGCTTGCGCGCCAACGCCTTCGCCGCGTCCTCCGGCGACAGACCGGTCTGCTCGGCCTCCAGGTCGCCGTGGTGCCAGAACTGCCCCATGAGCGCGTGGTAGGCGGGTCCGGCGTGGTTGTAGTACTCGCGAACCTGCTGCTCGACAGTGGTGTTCACCAGTTCCGGCCTTTCAGGATCTCTGCTCCAGCTTCGGCGAAAGGCAACGTAGTGTCCGGTTCAACCACTTGTCCACGATCCCGGCGCACCAACGACCACCTGCGATTTCCGGTGCTGTGATCACCGGCACGTCCGAGTTCAGCAGTGCTGGAACGAGTAGTCCTTCCCACCCGCCGCCACGAGCAGCCGATCGCGCAACGTGGTGGTCGCCGGCGTCGCGGGGTCGGCACACACGTCGCCGAACGTCCCGCGCAGGTCATCGGTGTACTCGATGTCCATCACGTGCGTCCCGTACACGTCGGTGTAGGACGAGCACTCGCTCCACCGGTGGCACTCCTCGGTGACCGCGAAGTCGAACCCCACCTCGGCCCGCCCGCGCCCGGCCTGCTCGGCGGAGTTCTTCTGCCCGATCGCCAGCCCCCTGCCGTGCGCCCGCTCCGCCAGCGCCTTCGCGTAGGCGAGGTTGTCGTCGGCCTTCAGGCGCCCGTCCGAGCGCAGGAACGAGTCGAGGTTGTCGATCTCCACGGCCTGGAACCCCTTGGCCGCGCACTGGTCGATCGTCGCCCCGAAGATCGCCGCCAGCTCCCCGCGCGCGGCGGGCGTGGAGGTGTCGAGCAGGAACTCGTCCGGCCACTTCGGATCGACGACCGGCTTGCCCGCCGAGTCGCCGAGCAGCAGGTGCTTGCGCTCGCCCAGCCACACGTCGCGCTCGTTCGGCTGGGACTGAAACCCGTTGACGTAGCAGACGGAGTAGAGGCCGCGCGCGGGCTCGGCGGTGCTGTCGCGCACCACCAGGGTGACCTTCTCCGGTGGCGGGTAGGCGGCGCCGAGCTGGTAGTCGAGGATCGCTTTCTCGGGTGGCAGTTGCACGCCCGGCGCGGTCGGTGGCGCCGAGACGGCCTGCTCCGGTTCGGACGACGGTTCGTCGGCGCAGCCCGCTGCGACGAGCACGGCGAGTGCGATGCCGAGGAGAGAACGGGGTTTCACGGGAAGTCCAGCTCCTCGGCGCATCGGAGAAATTCGGTCCGGCCACGACAAAGCCCCGGCCAGACCGAAGTCTGACCGGGGCTGATGCAGTGCGCTCGGCAGGATTCGAACCTGCAACCTTCTGATCCGTAGTCAGATGCTCTATCCGTTGAGCTACGAGCGCGAGCTATTCAATTGTAACCGATCCCCTAGAGGCTCGGCCTTGCGGAGGCTCCGGGATTTGAACCCGGGATGGGGGGTTACCCCAAACCGCATTAGCAGTGCGGCGCCATAGACCAGACTAGGCGAAGCCTCCCGGGACCATCCTTGGCCACGACGCATAGGTTACACAGGTCCTCAACCGACTTGCAAAACGCCCCCCTCCCAACCCCGTCCGCGCTGGTCAGAGCACGTGCGCAGGGCCGGAGAAGGGCGTTAAACGCCTGGTCGCGGGGAACGGAGTGACCTAGATCATTCCGAGGCGAGTTCCAGGAACGGTTGGAGCGACTCGGGATTGCGCAGCGCTCCCCTGCTGACGGCCTTCTCGGGGTCGGCGCCGGCCAGGATCTTCTTGACCGGGACCTCGCACTTCTTGCCGTTCAGGGTGCGCGGGATCTCGGCGACGGCGACGAAGCGGTTCGGGACGTGGCGGGGTGAGAGCGACGAACGCAATTCGCGGCGCAGCACCGGTTCCACGTCGGCGAGCGCTACGCCGTCGAGGACCACGAAGCAGAGCAGTTCGCCTTCGGTGACGCCGGACGTGTCGATCACCAGCGAGTCGGCGACGCCGTCCACGGACTCGACGACGCGGTAGAACTCCGACGTGCCCATGCGGACGCCGCCGCGGTTCAGGGTCGAGTCGGAGCGACCGTAGATCACCGCCGAGCCGCGCGGGGTGATGCGGATCCAGTCGCCGTGGCGCCAGATGCCGGGGTAGGTGTCGAAGTACGCGTCGCGCAGGCGCTCGCCGGAGGAGTCGCCCCAGAAGAACACCGGCATCGACGGCATGGGCTTGGTGATCACGAGCTCGCCGACCTCGTCCGCCAAGGCCGCACCGGACTCGTCGAAGGCGAAGACCGAGGCGCCCAGCGCCCGGCAGGAGAGCTCGCCCAGCCACACCGGGCGGTCGGGGGACGAGGCCACGAACGCCGTGCAGAGGTCGGTGCCACCGGAGACCGAGGCGATCTGGACGTCCTTGCCGACGGCCGCGGCGATCCAGCGGAAGCCTTCCGGCGTCAGGGGTGCGCCGGTCGAGCCGACCACGCGCAGGCCCGTCAGGTCGTAGGTCGCCGACGGGTCGAGGCCTTCCTTGAGGCACGACTGGACGTACGGCGCCGAGGTGCCGAAGTAGGTGACGCGGTGCTGTTCGGCCAGGTGCCACAACGTGTTCAGCGACGGGTAGGCCGGGCTGCCGTCGTACAGGACGATCGTGGCGCCGACCAGCAGGCCGCCCACGAGGTAGTTCCACATCATCCAGCCGGTGGTGGTGAACCAGAAGAAGCGGTCGCCTGGGCCGAGGTCGCCGTGCAGGGCGAGCATCTTCAGGTGCTCCACCACGATGCCGCCGTGGCCCTGGACGATGCCCTTGGGCAGGCCCGTGGTGCCCGACGAGTAGAGCACCCACAGCGGGTGGTCGAACGGCACCGGCGTGAACTCCAGCGGCGCGCCCTCGAACGAGCTCAGCAGTTCCGCGAACGACAGCGTGTCCGGCAGCGTGGACCCGTTGTCCAGGTAGTCGACCAGGACGGTGGCGCGCAGGCCCGGCAGCTGCGCGCGGATCTCCTCGACGACCGGGCGGCAGTCGAACGACCGTCCGTTGTAGACGTAGCCGGAGACCGCGACGAACACCGCGGGCTCGATCTGGGTGAAGCGGTCGGCGACGGCGCGGGCGCCGAAGTCCGGGGAGCACGACGACCACGTGGCGCCCAGCGAGGCGGCCGCCAGGAAGGCGATCAGGGCCTCGGGGGCGTTCGGCACGAGTGCGACCACCCGGTCGCCCCGCGAGACGCCCAGCGAGGCCAGCGCGGCCCGGAAAGCGGCCACGCGCGACCGCAGCGCGCCGAACGTCAGCGACGAGGCGAGGCCGTCCTCGCGGTGGAAGATCACGGCGAGGTCGTCGTCGTCACCTCGGCGCAGCGCGTGCTCGGCGTAGTTCAGCGTCGAGCCGGGGAACCACTGCGCGCCCGGCATCTCCGCCGAGCCCAGCACGCGCTCGGGAGCCGTGTGGAACCGGACGTCGAAGTACTCCGCGATGGCGCCCCAGAACCCCTCGAGGTCGGCGACGGACCACTCCCACAGCGACTCGTAGTCGGGGAAGTCGTGGCCCCGCTCGGCGAGCCAGGAGCGGAACGCGGTCATCCCGTTGTCCCTCGTGGGGTCCGGGCGCCACAGCAGTTCGACGTCGGTGTCGGTCATGCCCCATGTCTAACCCAGGCAGAACCGCACGTCCATGTGTGATTGGCGGACTTGCGCACACCCGCCTGTGTGGACCTATCCCGCCGCGAGCAGCTCGTCGACGGCGCTGGTCAACCGCGACGCGTCGGCGGGCGCCAGCACCAGCCAGCCGTCCTGCTTGCGCAGGAGGTAGCGGCCCTCGCGCGTGTCGAGCCACGACACCGAACGGCCGGTCGGGCGCGGCACGCCGTCGCGGTTGCGGGCGGTCAGACCGAGCTCGCCGCCGCCGATGCGGGACGTGACGAGGCGCAGCAGCGTGTGCGCCTCGGGTTCGCGGACGCCGGCGTCGCGCAGGACGTCGAGGAACGCCTGCTTGCCCTCCTGCTCCCCCGCCCTGCCCGCGCGCACGTAGTCGTCCCAGCGCACGTTCACGGCGCGTCCCGTGCCTGGTGCGAGGCCTGGCAACGAGGACACCGTGGCCGAGGCCAGCGACGTGGGGCGGAACGGGTAGAGGTGCACCTCGCCGTTCACGCGGGCGCCGAACGCGCCGCCCCAGCCCGCGCAGGCGATGCCGCGGGCCAGTTCGGTGCCCTTGAAGAACGCGATCTCCAGCGCCCTGTCGAACTCGCCGAGGCCCGCGACCAGCGCGCGGAGGTCGGGATCGGGGCGCTGGACCGTGCCGAGCCGACGAGCCAGCAGGGTCTGCGAGCTCGCTTCGACGAGGCGCTGCCGCGCCGCACGGGTGGCCCCGACGTGGGGCGTCCCGAGCGGCACGGTGCGGTCCTCGCCGTGCACGGCTTGCCACAGCAGGAAGAACTCCTGCGAGCTCACCGTGAACTGGCGTTCGCTCACTGACCGATCACCGGCGGAGCTGCCTTGCGGTCCAAGCCGAACACGTTGTCGTCCTCTTCCAGGTAGCTCGCGCTCTTGTGCTCACGCGCGTCGTCGCCACGGCCACCTGCGCCGGCCGCGCCACCGGCCATCGGCGCACCGCCCATCGCGAGCGGGTTCTGGAACGCCTTCGTCTGGTTGCCGGCCGCCGAGGCAGCCGCGGCCGCACCGGCACCACCGCGGGTGGTCTCGTTGACGCCCGCCGTGCCACCGGAGATGCCGGGACCGGCCGCACCGCCCGCGCCACCGCCGCCGCCCTGGCCACCGGAGCCGGAGTTGAACGGACGGGCCATGCCCATGCCGCCACCGAAGCCGCCGCCACCACCGCGTCCACCGCCGAAGCCACCGCCGCCGCGCGACGAGGTGCTCGTGGTGCCGCGGTTCTGGTTGTTCGTGCCGGTCGTCGCCACGGGAGCGCCCGTCGCGCCGCCGGGGGTCGTGTCGGTGCCCGGCGTCTTGGTGCCGCCCAGGTCAGGCGTGGTCGGCGTCGGGTTGATCGGGTTGACCGGAGGCGTGAACTGCGTCGGCACGGTCTGGTCGACCGCGGCCGAGTTGCGCTGGAACGCCGCCATGACGTCCGCGGCACGGCGGTGCGAGGCGTCGTTGGCCGCGAGGGTGTCGACGGGGCTGGTGCCGATCGCCTCGAAGTTCGCGAACTCGCCGGTCGTGCGCACCAGGCGTGCGTCCTGCACGGCGCTGTAGCTGTCGAGCTGCTCGGACGCGAGCAGCCGGTCGCGCAGCACCGGCTTGACGGTCTCGTTCGCCACCGGCGCCTCCGGAGCGGCCGGAGGTGGCGGCATCGCGGCGCGGGCGGCCTCGACGTTGTTCGTCTCGGTCGTGATGGCCGCGGAGACCTTGGTGGCGTAGTTCGCGGTGTCGTCGACCCAGTTGGTGACCTCGGTGAGGCCGTCGCGGGCGAGACGCGCGGACTCGCTGTCCCAGCCGACGCTCGAGTCCTCGACGGCCTTGAGCAGGTTGGACCGCACGCCGGCGATGTCCTCGCCGATCTTCGCCCAGTTCGTGGCGGCGGCCTGGGCACCGTCGAGGTTCACGCCCGTGTGCACCATGTTGTAGAGCTGCTCGTGCGTGTACGTCATCCAGTCGACCGGCTCGTGCAGGTCGCTGCGGTCGTACTTGCGGTCGTCGCCGTGGTGCGACCCGTTGCCGTTGCCGCCCTTGTTGTTCGATCCGTAGCTCACCAGGACCCCCCGGCGTTCTTCATCGACTTCTCGGCTTCTTCGTCGGCGTCGCGCATGGTGTCGCGGTTGCGGCTCAGTGCGTTGCTGATGTCGTCGAGGACCTTGAAGAGGTCGAGCAACGCCTTCGCGGCACCGGAGTCCTCGCCGACGGCGAGGTCGTTGAACCGGGCGCTGATCGCCTTGGCGACGGGGTTCTCCCCGAGCTGCAGCGGCGTGGCGAGCTGGTCGGTCGCGCGTTTCCACAGGTCCATGACCTGGTCGCGGGCGGCGTCGACGGCCTTGATCAGGGCGTCCGCCGCTTCGAAGTCGAGCGTCAGCTTGCCGCTGTCCGCTGCCTGGTCGAGCTTGGCCGCGGCGTGGCTCGCGTCCGCCTTGTCGGCCAGCATCTGCTGCTGGAGCGCGGGTTTCACCGCCGCCAGCTGTTCCGCCGTGATCGGCACGGTGGTCGACGTGGTCGTCGCCGTAGTCGGATCGGGCGTCACCACCGGCGCCGCCCCCGTGCCTGTCGTCGTCCCACTCGTCCCAGTGCCTTCAGCCATCCCTCACAACCCCCTGCACTGCATAACTCGTCACCGCAGCACTGGGCGTTACCGATCACCACACCCAGTCAGCCGTCCGAAGCACTTCTTAGATGTACCTGGACGCCTGTTCGGTTCCAATCCGCCGGAAAGACCCTTACCTCATGTGTGCGTCGAACCAGTTCAACGCACGAGACCATGCTTCGTCACTCGAAACGTCGAAACGGATGAGATCTGACGCGGTTTCCGAACTGATCACAGCATCACGAAGCTTGCTCACTTCTTCCGAGTCGTCGTCGCGGTAGATGCCGAGCCACGGGCACGACAGGTCCGCGGCGACGTCGACCAGCGCGGGAAGCCCGTCCGAGAGCGGTTCGAGGATGCCGGGCCCCTGCACGGTGACGGCCGCGCCGATCGAGCGGCTCGCGGCGACCACCATGGCGACGGTGCCGCCGGTGTCGAAGCCGACGACGCCCATCCGGTCCGCACTGACGCCCTGCTGCCCGAGCCACACGAACGCGACGTCGGTGTCGGCGAGCAGGCGGTCGCCGGAGAGCTTGCTGACCCGGTCCCGGATGTCGTCGCCGTGCACGCGGTCCTCGTCGTAGAGGTGCGGTGCGATGGCGAGCCAGCCCTCGGCGGCCAGGCTGCTGACGAGTGTCCGCACGCCCGTCGTGATGCCGCGGGCCTCGTGCAGCACCACGAGACCACCCCGTACGGCGGAGTCGGGTTCGGCGATCGTCACCCGCAGCTCACGGCCGTCGGTGAGGGAAAGCGTCTCGATGCGGGTAGTGGTCATGACCCACCCTCGCACGTCAGGGTGAACTCCAGTCAACGTGACCAATCGGACGGAGCAGTGCGAGGATCGGACCATGACCGTGCGAACCCGTGCTGACCTGGCGTCCCTGCCGTCCTACGTGCCCGGCAGGACCATCCCCGGCGCCATCAAGCTCGCGAGCAACGAGGTGTCGGCGGGCCCGCTGCCGAGCGTCGTCCAGGCGATCGCCGACGCCGCCACCGCCATCAACAGGTACCCGGACTCCGGCAGCACCGAGCTGACCGCTCGCCTGTCCGAGAAGCTCGGCGTGCCCGCGGACCACCTCGCCCTCGGCTGCGGCTCGGTGACCCTGTGCCAGCAGCTCGTCCAGGCCACCTGCACCGAGAACGACGAGGTGCTGTTCGCCTGGCGGTCCTTCGAGGCCTACCCGATCGTCACGCACGTGGCGGGCGCGAAGCAGATCCGCGTGCCGTTGAACTCGGAGCACACGCACGACCTGGACGCGATGCTGGCGGCGATCACGCCGAACACGCGCATGGTCTTCGTCTGCAACCCGAACAACCCGACGGGCACCGCGCTGCGCACCGAGGAGATCGAGGCGTTCATCGCCCGCGTGCCCGACGACGTGCTGGTGGTGCTCGACGAGGCCTACAAGGAGTTCGTGGACGACGCGCACGTCCCGGACGGCGTCGAGCTGGCCAAGCAGCTGTGGGCGACCGGCCGCGACAACGTGGCGGTGCTGCGGACGTTCTCCAAGGCCTACGGTCTCGCGGGCCTGCGGATCGGCTACGCGGTGGCGCCGCCGGCCGTCGCCGAGGTGCTGCGCAAGGTGTACGTGCCGTTCTCGGTGAACGCCCTGGCGCAGGTGGCCGCGCTGGCCTCGCTGAACGCCGAGGACGAGCTGATGGTCCGCTGCCGCGCGATCGTCGCCGAGCGCATCCGCGTGCGCGGCGAGCTGCTGGCGATGGGCTACCAGGTGCCGGAGACCCAGGCGAACTTCGTGTGGCTGCCGCTGGGCGAGCGCACCGCGGAGTTCAACGAGCACTGCCTGGCGCACAAGGTCGTGGTGCGCGCGTTCGTGGGCGAGGGTGCCCGCGTGACGATCGGCGAGCCGGACGAGAACGACGCCTTCCTGGCCGCCGCCCGCGCGTTCGCGCTGTAGCTACTTGGTGAGCAGCTGAACGATCGCCGCGACTCCCACCACCACGATGACGCCGCGCAACACGGCGGGTGGGAGTTTGCGGCCGATCTTCGCCCCGATCTGCCCGCCGACGACCGACCCGACGGCCAGCAGCAGCACGGCCAGCCACGCCACGTCGGCGATGAAGATGAACATGACCCCGGCGACCAGGTTCACGAACGCCGTCAGCACGTTCTTCAGCGCGTTGAGCCGCTGCAGGTGCTCACTGACGAGCACGCCCATCAGCCCCATGACGAGCACGCCCTGCGCCGCACCGAAGTAGCCGCCGTAGATGCCCGCCGCGAACACGCCGAACCACAGCAGCACGCCGCCGTCGTTGTCGTTGCGCCGGTCCGCGAGCTTGCGGTTGAGCCACGGCTGGACGACCACCAGGACCAGCGCGATCACGATCAGCACGGGCACGATCGCGGTGAAGGCCTTGTCCGGCAACGTCACCAGCAGGATCGCGCCGACGATGCCACCGAAGATCGACGCGGGCAGCAGCCTCTTGATCCGCCCGGCCTGCCCCTTGAGCTCCTCGCGATACCCCCAGGCACCCGACAGCGAACCGGGCACCAATCCCAGGCTGTTGGACACGTTGGCGACCACGGGCGGGTAGCCGACGGCGAGCAGCACCGGGAAGGTCACGAGCGTGCCGCTGCCGACGACGGTGTTGATGCCGCCTGCGAACACACCCGCGATGACCACCACGATTGCTTCCCAGACCGTCATGTCACCCCCAGATACCCGATGGTTCGCGACGCTAACACTCCGTTCGGACCAGCGAACTGTGGCGCTGATGACAACGGGCCGCCACTCAGCGTGAGTGGCGGCCCGTTCCGTTCCGGCGGGGTCAGGCGATCCGGCGCCTGCCGATCACGCTGGCGCCGACGCCGAAGGCGACGAGCAGCGCGCCCAGGACTCCGAGCCCCAGCACGCTGGCACCGGTCTTGGCCAGCGCGTCGACGCTGCCACCACCGGCACCCGCGCCACCGGCGGGAGCGGCCGGCCCGGTGACGCCACCGTGGTCCGGAGCAGGGCCGGGAACGACCGGGAAGCCGTACTTCCACTCGCTGCCGGCGTAAACGGCGACGTGACCGCCCCACTCGCCTTCGAACTGCCATGGCCCGTCGACCCACGCGAAGTACGTCCCCGCGGGAACGCGGTCGAAGCGCACGTGGCCCTTGTCGTCGGAGAACGTCTCGGCGACGTCCACGCCGAGCTCCCGGTCGCGCAGCACGATCCGGGTGTTGCCGATCGCCTCGCCCGCGTCGACCGTCCAGTTCCCGTTGCGGTCGTAGTAGAGCTCCCCGGCGACGGAACCGAACCCGCCGGGAACCCGCGCCGAGTCGAACGCCTCGGCGGCGTCGGTGTTCCACCCGGCGTGAGGCGCGAACCCGCAGGACGCGATGACCTTGCCGAAGGTGATGCCGGCCGGCGGCACCTTCTCGACCACGACGATCGTCCTGGTCTCACCGGCCTCGACCGTCACGCCAGCGCCGCGCAGATCGCCCCAGCCCGGCGGGTTGGGCTCGCTGATCCGCCCGCCGAACTGGTTCTCGTCACCGATCCGGTTGCACCAGGCCTGGATGGCGGTCATCGCCCGGTCGCCCGAGTTGGTCAGCGTGATCGTGATCCGGGCGTCCTCATCGGCCTGGTAGACCTCCTTGTCGAGCGTGAGGGTCGCGCTCAGCGACTCGCTGTACGGACGCTCCGCGCGGGCGACCAGCTCGAGCGGTGCACCCGGCTGGACGCGGGCCTTCGACTCCGTGCCGTCCGAGTGCACGACCCAGCCGCCGGCGATGGTGTAGCCGACGTAGTAGTCGCCCGACGGGATGTCGTTGAACGAGTAGCGACCGTTGGCGTCGGTCGTCGTCTTGAAGTAGCCGTAGGGCGCCCCGCCGTTGGCCTCGACCACCGCGTCCGCAGCGGCCTCGCCGGCGTCCTGCTGCCCGTTGCGGTTCTTGTCGTTGTAGACGACACCGGTGATGCTGCCCTTGCTCTGCACGACGGCGACCTCACCGTGGTACCCGCTCTGGTGCGGGTTCGGCCGGCCGTCGTAGGCGATGCTGCCCCAGAGGACGAGCTTGCCGTCCCGGAACTCGCGGATCGTGCCCGTGGCCTCGAACGTGCGGGACTCACCGGGAGCGAGCAGGATGCCGGCGCCGCGGTACCCGAAGTCGCCCCACTGCTCCTCCGGCGTGGTGACGTCGAAGATCGGGAAGTCCAGCTTGACGTGCTCCGCGTTCTGCCCGCCGACATTGGTGACGTTCAGCCAGAAGCGCACGGTCTCGTGCGACTGGTAGCTCGACTTCTCGAACCACAGGGTGCCGCGCGGGCTCGGCGGGGCCGCACCGGGCGCGAGCGCGAGCGTCGTCTCCCCACCGGACTCGGTGACCTGGACGTCCAGGCCGGCGCTCCCGTTGGTGAACTTCCACGCGGGGTCGATCGTGAGCCAGTACCCGCCGACGGGGAGACCGGTGAACTCGGACCAGCCGTCGGCACCGCTGCTGCGCTCCGCGACGGCACCGGTCCGCTTGTCCCTGAAGGCGACCTTGACGCCGACGAGCTGCTCGCCCGGATCGAAGTACCCGTTCCCGTTCTTGTCCTGGAAGGTCCTGACCTTGAAGCTGCCGACGGCCGCGGCCTTGTCGGGCTCGTCGCCCTTCGGCGGTTCGGGCGCGTTCTCCGGCGTAGAGGGAGGCGTCGACTGCTCCGAGGTCGACGGCGGCGCCGACTCGGTGCTCGACGGCGGCGTCGACTCCGATGTGGACGGTGGAGTGCTCGGCACGCTCGTCGGCGTCTGCTCGACGCTGGTCGGCGCCTGCTCGACGCTGGTCGACGACGGCGTCTCCGGCTCGTCCTGCGCGAACGCACCGGCGGTGGCCGCGCCGAACGACAGGACGACAGCGGTGGTCAGTGCCCCGATTCTGAGCAGGGCACGGCTGACCGATCTCTCGGACAAGATGAATCCCCCATTAAGAACGTCGATGATCGTTCGCCGACGTCAAGCCCCCGCACGCGTCGGCAGAACCGCGGCCAAGCTACCTGAGCGACCGCACCCGCGAAAGCCTGTTTCTTCCACTTTCAATGGATCTGTGAAGTTCCGCTCGACCCGGGTGGCATGCTGGCCGGCGTGACCCCGGAGGACCTGGCGCACCTGCGCCGGGCACGCGACCTGATGGACCGCGAGTACGCCAGACCGCTGGACGTACCCGCGATGGCCCGCGCCGCCCTGATGTCGCCGTCGCACTTCTCCCGCCGGTTCCGCGCGGCCTACGGCGAGACCCCGTACGGCTACCTGATGACCAGACGCATCGAGCGCGCCAAAGCGTTGCTGCGCCTTGGGAAGCTCACGGTCACCGAGGTATGTGTCGAGGTCGGCTGCACCTCGCTGGGCTCGTTCTCCGCCCGCTTCACCGAGCTGGTCGGCGAGTCCCCCTCGGCCTACCGCGCCCGTTCTCACTCGTCCCTGGCCGGAGTGCCGGGGTGCCGTCTTTCCGGCCTCACGAGACCGAGCAGGTTTCGAGAAGCGCCGGGTGCCCGTCCTCTTTAGCGTCTCGGAACATGAAGCTCTCGCACACGTTCCTCTTCGTCCGCGACCAGGACGAGGCCTTGAAGTTCTACCGCGACGCCCTGGGCCTGGAGGTCCGCACCGACGCGCGAATCGAGGACTACCGCTGGCTCACCGTCGGTCCCGCCGACCAGCCGGACTTGGAGATCGGCCTGTCCCACATCGGTCCGCCCGTGCCGCCGACCGACTACGAGGCGCTGCACGCGTTGCTGGCCAAGGGCTCCCTGCAGGGCATCATCTTCGCGGTCCCGGACGTGGACGCGAAGTTCGAGCAGGTCCGCGCAGCCGGCGCCGAGGTGTTGCAGGAGCCCGTCGACCAGCCCTACGGCGTCCGCGACTGCGCGTTCCGCGACCCGTCCGGCAACATGGTCCGCTTCTCGTCGCCGCGCTTCGCCTAATTCAGTTCTCGTTTTCTGTCGCGGTGTTTTCCTGATGCTCTCTGGCGCACACGCAGACAAGGTCGATGCCATGTCAGCCCCCGGACACACCGGGTGCCAATGCGCCTCCTTGAACCCCAAAGGGGTCGTGAAGGCCTCCCGACAGCCTTCACAACCCCTCTGAACTGCGGAAGCGGAGGGATTTGAACCCCCGGACGGTTGCCCGTCTCCCGCTTTCAAGGCGGGTGCATTCGGCCGCTCTGCCACGCTTCCAAGACGCCGAGGGCGTCCGGCGAGAAGCCTAGCCGTTCGCCTCGCGCAGGTGTGTCATGACCCGGTCGAACACCTTGGCCAGCACCTCGCCCTCCTCGGGCGTCAGCAGGTCGACGATGTGAGCGCGCACGCCTCGCAGGTGAGTTGGGGCGGCTGCCACCAGCAAGGTCATTCCCTTGGGGGTCAGCTCGGCCAGGACGCCTCGGCCGTCCTCGGTGCACTCGCGGCGGGAGACGAGGCCCGCCTTCTCCATGCGGGCGACCTGGTGGGAGACGCGGGACTTCGAGGAGGCGACGTCTTCTGCCAGCTGGGTCATGCGCATGCGGCGCTCGGGCTGTTCGGAGAGGCGGACCAGGACCTCGTAGTCGGCGAGTGACACTCCGTGGGCGTCCTGCAGCTCTCGGTGCAGGCGGTCCATGAGCATGGAGGAACCGCTCACGTAGGTACGCCACGCGCGCATCTCGCCCTCGTCGAGCCAGTGCGGCTCGTGCTCACTTGGTGTCACGGGAACAAGGCTAGACGGCCGGATGACGGTTCAGTCATTCCTCTGGAAAACGCGGCCTTCTGGAGGCAGACTCCTCCGCCGTACACGCGCGTTAACCACGCCTTCGAAAGGCTCTACCCATGAGTTCGTTCAGACGGCTTTCCGTTCTGGCGATCACCGCCGCCGCGGCCACTGTCATCAGCGCTACCGGGCCTGCCCAGGCCGATGTCCAGTCACTGCGCGGTCGGGGCACGGTTGACGTGCGCCTGATCGGCATCAACGACCTCCACGGCAACATCGAGCCGCCGACCGGGTCGTCCGGACGCGTCATCCTTCCCGACGGCACGACCGTCGACGCCGGTGGCGCCGCCTACAACGCCACGCACATCAAGAACCTCCAGAAGGAGGTCAAGAACTCCGTCATCGTCGGGCAGGGCGACCTGATCGGCGCGTCGCCGATCGTGTCGGCGTTGTTCCACGACGAGCCGACGATCGAGGTGCTCAACAAGGTCGGCATGGACGCGACCGCGGCGGGCAATCACGAGTTCGACGAGGGCTACAAGGAGCTCCTGCGCATCCAGCGCGGCGGGTGCCACCCGGTCGACGGGTGCCAGTTCAGCGACAAGTACAAGGGCGCGAACTTCCCCATCCTCGGCGCCAACGTCACGGACGCCAAGCACGGGCTGCCGGCTCTGCCGCCGTTCTGGGTCGAGATCCGCGACGGGATCCCGATCGGCTTCATCGGCATGCCGCTCAAGGACGTGCCGATCCTGGTGGACCCGAACGGCATCAAGGAGATCCAGTTCGGTGACGAGGTGAAGGCGGCCAACAAGTACGCCAACCTCCTCGACGCCATCGGCGTCAAGTCGATCGTGCTGCTCGTGCACCAGGGCGACCAGGTCACCTCCACCGGTGGCGGCCCCAACGCGTGCAACGTCGCGGCCAACAACCCCGGCAGCGTCATCGCCACGCAGGTCAGCCCGAAGATCGACGCGGTCTTCTCCGGCCACAGCCACCAGCACTACAACTGCGTGGTCAAGGACCCGGCCGGCAACCCGCGCCCGTTCATCGAGGGCCTCGCCTTCGGCCGCGAGCTCAGCGTCGTCGACCTGAAGATCGACCGCCGCACGCGCGACGTGATCCGCGGCGAGACCAAGGCCGACAACAAGATCGTCACCCGCACGGTCACGCCGGACCCGGCCATCCAGTCGGTGATCGACCTGGCCAAGACGAAGTCCGCCCCGATCGCCAACAAGCAGGTCGGCACGATCAGCGCGGACATCCTCAAGGTGCAGAACCCGGCCGGCGAGTCGCAGCTCGGCAACCTGATCGCGGACTCGCAGCTCGCGGCCACCTCCGGCAACGGCGCGGTGCTCGCGCTGATGAACCCCGGTGGCGTCCGCGCGGACCTCACCTACGCCGGCTCGCCCGCGGGCGAGGGCAACGGCGTGGTGACCTACGGCGAGGCGTTCACCGTGCAGCCGTTCGGCAACATCCTGCAGACGGTCACGCTGACCGGCACGAACATCAAGGCCGTGCTGGAGCAGCAGTTCACCGCGGCCAGGACGTTCGTGCTGCAGCCGTCGTCCGGCCTGAAGTACACCTGGTCGGCGTCGGCCCCGTTCGGCTCGAAGGTCTCGAACGTCACGCTCAACGGCGCTCCGCTCGACCCGAACGCGAGCTACCGCGTGACGATCAACAGCTTCCTGCAGGGCGGCGGTGACGGCTTCAGCGAGTTCACCAAGGGCACGGCCATCACCGGTGGTGGCATCGACCTGGACGCGTTCTCCGCCTACCTGACGGCGCACCCGAACCAGGCCCCGCCCGCGCTCGACCGCATCACGCAGACCTCGTAACCGCGGACGCGTGCGAAGGCCATCCCGGCGGCGAAAGTCGCCGGGATGGCCTTTTTCGCGTGTCCGGTTGCTCCATTTGATCTAGGGTGAGGGTCGATGTCGTGGTTGCGTCGGCTCCTCCTGCTCGCCGGTCTGGTGACCGGCGCCTGGCTGCTGGGCGGCGCAGGCGAGGCGAACGCCGACGTGACGATCGAGATCGACCAGCTCCGGGTCGAGGTCGCGCTCCCCGTGGTGGACATCGGGCTCGAGGTCGAGACCGGGCTCGTGCCGCAGCCGCCGGAGACACCGGTCCCGCCGAAACCTGACCCGCGCGTCGAGGTTCCCGAACGACCTCCCGCACCGCAGGCACCACCAGTCGTCGAAGCGCCGGTCCAGGTCGAGACACCGCCACAGGCGCAGAACCCGCCGGCGTCGACAACGGCGACGGAACCCGCGGAGTCCGTTCCCGTCCCGCAGCAGCCGCGATCGCAGGCGGAGCAGCAGCCGGTCACCGGCACGCTCCCGCAGAGCGGCGCCGGGGCGACGACGAGCACCACCCAGACGCCGGCGGGCACGCTGCCGCACGTGATGCGGCCGCCCACCACCACGGCGTCCCTCGTCAGCACCGAACAACGCGACGCACCGCGCACCGTGCGCGCGGAGGAACCGACGTTCTCCCCCGACTGATCTCCCGCGCTTCCACCCGGATCAGTCACCTCACGCGTCAGGGAGAACAGTCATGCGCAAGAACCTCAACCGAACGATGTCCGCGGCTCTGCTGACCGGCGGCATCCTCGTCGCGACCGCCGGCTGGGCCCAGGCGGTCCCGGTGCCGGTCAACGTCGACGACGAGGTCCGCGTCGGCAACCTCGTGAGCGTCCCGGTCAAGATCTGCGGCAACGCGATCAACGTGCTGGGCACCGGTGACGCCACGTGCGAGGAGAAGCCCGCCGCGCGCGTCCAGGCCGACAAGGCGCTCGTCTCCGCACCCGTCACGGTGTGCGGCAACGCGGTCGGCGTCGCCGGCGGCGGCAACGGCAGCTGCGGCGACACGAAGCCCGAGCAGGCCGACGGCACGATCGAGGCGCCGATCACCGTCTGCGGCACCAGCGCGGCCGTGCTCGGCACCGCAACCGGCGACTGCGGCGAGGCCCAGGCAGGGGAGCCCCAGCCGGAAGAGCCGGAGCAGCCCGGACAGCCGCAGCCCGAACAGCCGCAGCCGGAGCAGCCGGGTGGTCAGAACCCCGGTGGCGGCAACGACAACGGCAACGGGAACACCGGTGACAACTCCGGCGGCGGGGACACCGGCGACGACTCGGGCGCCGGTACCCCGCAGACCGGCGACAAGGCGTCCCAGAAGGTGTCGGAGAAGGTCTCCCAGGCGGCCGCGGTTCCGAGCCTCTCGCGGACCGGCGCCGATCCGCTCGAGTTCCTGCTGGTCGGCCTCGGATTGATGACCGCGGGCGTGATGACGCGTCGCGGAGCACGTCGCATCACCAATTCCTGATCATTTCCCACAATCGCCCGGTGAGTGCCCACTCACCGGGCGATTGCTGTCTGCACAGTCGATCTCCGCAGGTCACCCGGTTGACTTCACCAATTCAGGTTTGGCGTGAGGTGTTGAGATATGGGGTGATCAAGCGCATGCTCGATAACGAGCTGGCAACCGGACGGTGAATGAACTAGACCACCGGGGGCCACGCCCGGAAGGGGTAGGTGGTGCTGTGCAGGTATCTCCTCGCTGTGGCGAAACGCGGTCTGTCGCATCCCCGCGAGCGGACTGGACGTGACCGGTCCGACCGCGACTGCGTAGCGACGGACACGAGGTTTCGGGTGCCCAGGCGCCGTCAGGCGTCGCTCGGCGCACTTCGACGCTGTTGAGCTCGGCATCGCTGACGTCTCATGGCGTCACCGGCCGAGCGCCACGCCAACCTTCGTGGGCCGTAGTCGTCACTACCAAATGGGAAAGCCTTGGTGCGGTGCCCCGACGTCGGGCTCCGCACCAAGGCATGTTTCGTGCTTTATCGTTTGCGGCACCCATGGGGTCCTTAACAGGAGGATTGCGGTGCAGTTCAACGAAGGCGCGGATCTCGATCTTTCTCAGGTTTCGGACCAGCGGGGCGTCGGCGGACGCGTCGCCGGTGTCGGCGGCGGCCTCGGCGTGGTCGGTCTGATCATCTACTTCCTGGTCCAGCAGTTCACCGGCATCCAGCTGCCCACGAGCGGGCTGGAGGGCATGGGCAACAACACCCAGGTCGAGTCGAGCCAGCTGGCCGAGAAGTGCAAGACCGGCGCCGACGCGAACCGCGACGGCGACTGCCGGATCGTCGCCACGATCAACTCGATCCAGGCGTTCTGGACCGACCAGTTCGCCCGCTCCGGCAAGAGCTACCAGGTCACCAAGACCAACTTCTTCCGCGACAGCGTCAACACCCGCTGCGGCAACGCGACCTCCGCGACCGGCCCGTTCTACTGCCCCGCGGACTCGCAGGTGTACATCGACCTCGACTTCTTCAACGAGCTGCGCACCAAGTTCGGTGCGACCGGCGGCCCGTTCGTCGAGGCCTACGTGCTGGCGCACGAGTACGGCCACCACGTGCAGAACCAGCTCGGCACCTCGGACAGGGTCGGCAGGGAGACCGGTCCGACCTCGGGCTCGGTGCGCCTCGAGCTGCAGGCCGACTGCTACGCGGGCGCGTGGGGCAAGGCCGCGACGACGACCCCGTCGGCCAACGGCCAGCCGCTGATCACGAACATCACGCAGGAGGACATCGCGGCGGCACTGGATGCGGCGTCGCGCATCGGTGACGACTTCATCCAGAGCGAGCTCGGCGGCGGGCGCGTGGACACGACCCAGTTCACCCACGGCAGCTCGGCGCAACGGCAGAAGTGGTTCAACACCGGGCTGCAGACCGGCGACCCGGCGCGGTGCAACACGTTCGACACGAACAACCTGGGCTGACCGGTCGCCCGACCGAAATTGTCAGACCTGTCTGGAAAAATGAAAGCAGGGGTCCCCTTGGCGGGCAGGGTCCCGGCAAAGTCATTTTGGCTTGTCAGGTGGGGATTCCGAGGAGTTGGAGTGGTCGGGTGGGGTTGCGGGCCATGGCTCGTAGCCCT
>NZ_JBHYGW010000014.1:207833-225669 GCF_042738015.1 Lentzea sp. NPDC059081 | reverse complement strand
AGCACTCGCTGCACCAGGTCAGGGGTGTCAACCCGGCACGCTTTTCGCCGGGTTGACACCCCTGACCTGGTGTGGCTCGCTCTTGCCTCGGTTCGGGACGGGACCACCCCACCCGAACCGCACCACGCACGCAGCCGCAAGCCGCCGAACGCACCAGGCGTGCCATCAACCCGCTAACGGCGCTGGGCGGTCTTTGATCAGTTGGCGGGGTCCGGGGCAGAGCCCCGCGCCCGAAACAGGAACCCGAACGCACCAAGGCGACCACGGCGGGCCGCACCGCCGCTACACGACCTGGGTCTTGCTCTCCACCGGGAACTCGGCGCCGGGCGTGCAGTTGATCGGGTAGTCCGAGGTGGTCACCCAGATGTTGCCGGGCCGGAACTCGTACGCGCCCGGCTCCTCCGCCACGAACTCCGCGTGCCCACCGGTGAGCAGCACGTTCTTGCCGGTGAACACGAAGTTCGCGTTGACCAGCCCGTCCGCCTTCAGCTCGTGCTTGACCGGCCCGTCGACCTGCACGAACACGTGGCCGTGCACGTCGCCGACCGCGCGGTCCTTGATCGTCGGGTGCAGCGTGCGCAGGGTGAGCTCGATGTTCACGACCTCGCCGACCTTGACCTCGTCGGGCGTGGTGATGGTGATCTCGATGTCGCTCGCCTGCGGGTCGGGGATGCGCTCCGACGACGCCAGGTAGGTGAAACGTCCCATGGTTGTCCTCCAGTCCTCACCATTCGACCGGCAGGGCGAACGCCCCGCGCAGCCGTCGTTCGTCCTTCCACGGCACGTCCTGTGCCGGGACCGCCAACCTGATCTTGGGGAACCTGCTGGTCAGGGCACCGATCGCGGCGCGCATCTCGACCTTGGCCAGCTGGGCGCCGACGCAGTGGTGGGCGCCGTGGCCGAAGCCGAAGTGGGGGTTGTGGGTGCGGCCCAGGTCGAGCTGGTCGGCCTGCGGGAACACCTTGTCGTCGCGGTTGGCCGAGTTGAGCTCGATGAACACGGCGTCGCCCTTGCGGATCCGCACGCCGCCCAGTTCGAGGTCGGCCATGGCGATGCGCGGCACGTTGCCCGCCTCGCTGAGCAGCGGGCAGTAGCGCGACAGCTCCTCGATCGCGGTGTCGAGGATGCCGGGGTCGGCGAGCAGGCGGTTGAGCTGGTCGGGGTGCGTGAACAGGGTGTAGGCGAAGTTGCCGATCTGGTTCGCCGTCGTCTCGTAGCCGCCGATCAGCAGCGTGACGCCGAACAGGACCAGCTCCTCCTCGCTGAGCTTGTCGCCCTCGTCGCGGGCGGCGACCAGCATGCCGAGCATGTCGTCGGACGGCGTGCGGCGGCGTTGTTCGACGAGGTTCGCGATGTAGGCCATGACGTCGGCGAACGCCTGCTCGCTCTCCTGCGGGCTGACCGACGTGATCGCGACCATCGCGTCGGACCACTCGTGGAACTTGTCGCGGTCCTCCAGCGGCACGCCGAGCAGCTCGCAGATGACCGTCATCGGCAACGGGTAGGCGAGGGACTCCAGCAGGTCCGCCGGCGAGCCCTTCTCCTCCATGCGGTCGAGCAGCTCCGTGACGACCTGCTCGACGCGCGGCCGCAGCAGCTCGGTCTGCCGTGCCGTGAACGCCTTGTTGACCAGCTTGCGCAGCCGGGTGTGGTGCGGCGGGTCGAGGTCGATGATCGTCGGCGGGCCGGTGCGGACCTCGGGGTTGGGGCGCGGGCACTCCTTGCCGAACGCCTCGAAGCGGCTGAACCGCGGGTCGGTGAAGACGGTCTTGATGTCCTCGTGGCTGGTCACGAGCCACGCGTCGCCGCCGTAGGGCAGCCGCACGCGCGACACCGGCTCGGTGGCCCGCAGGTGCGCGAACGTGGGATCCAGGTGGAGCCCGGAGGCCGCGCTGAACGGGTAGTTCCTCGGTTCCTGCGCAGTCGTCATGTGTGTCCCCCTCTTGCTCAGATCTCGGTGCGGCCCAGCAGCTGTTCGCGGTGCGCCGTGAAGAAGTCGGCCAGTGAGGTGGCCGGACGGCCGGTGAGCCGGGGCACGGTGTGCGTGACGACGTCGAACCAGCCGGCCTCGGCGCAGGTCCAGAACTCGAACCCGGCCCGCAGCGCCTGCTCGGGAACGGCGGAGGTCAGGGCCTCCGGCAGCCGGGCGAGGTAGGTGTCCCAGTCGAGGCGGTCGCCCGGCTCGTGGGTGACGCGGCGGCCGGTGGCCTCGGTCAGGGCGTCGGCCACGCCGCCGTGGTCGAGGGCGGCCGGTCCCGAGACGTCGACGTACTGGCCCTCGTGCCCGCCCGCCGCGAGCAGCGCGGCACCGACCTCGGCGGAGTCCTCCCAGGTCACCCAGCCGACGTGGCCGCCGCCGTTCGAGGTGACGAGGCGACCGGACGCCACCGCTTCGGCCAGCGGCAACGTCATCAGCAGCACGTCGGGCTCGACGTTGAGCCTGACCACGGTGAACGGCACGCCCGACTCGGCCAGCGCCCGCTCGGTCGCGCCGTGCTCGGGCATCAGCGAGAGCGGGTGGCCGGGCTCGCCGGCGCGCACCATTGACTGGTAGAGCAGGTGCCCCGCGCCCGCCTTGGCCGCCGCCTCGAACGCGGTGCGGTGCAGCTCGGCGCGCCGGCCGAGGCTGCGCGCGCCCGTGGCGGACACGAGCACTCGCTCGGCGCCGTCGAACGCGGCGGTCAGCGAGGCCGGGTCGGTGAAGTCCCCGTACCGGACGACGACGCCCAGATCGGCGATCCGGTCGGGGGTGCGGGTGACGGCGACGATGCTGCTCGCGTCCACGCGTTCCCGCAGGCGTTCGACGGCCAGCCGCCCGAACCGCCCGGACGCCCCGGTGACGACGTACATTTGTTCCTCTCACCGGCGCGAAATAGCCCCGGGAATTCCCGGAAATCGTTCGCCCGAGGCTATCCGGGCCGCGGAAAGGCCCGGTACCCCTGACGATCACCCCTACAACCGCGCGATCCATTCGGAAACGGCGCGGGCGGCCGCGGGAGCGTGTTCCTCCATGACGGTGAAGTGGTCGCCGGGGACGTCGGCCACGGTGTCGGCGTACTTCCACGCGCTGCGCCAGTCCTCGGCCGTGCCGGACCAGGTGGGCACCCGCTCGCTCGCCCGCAGCAGCAGGGTCGGCACGGCCACCGCCGACGGCGTCCAGTCCAGGTCGAGGTAGCGGGCCATCGCGGTGAGCCAGGCGTCGCCCGCGTCCTCCGGCGGGCGGCGGCGGTCGTCGAGCAGTCCGCCGAGCAGGCCCGGCAGCACGGCGTCCGCGGTGTTCTCGCCGGACGGGTAGACGTCGATCAGCGCGATGCCGGCCGGGGCGAGGCCCAGCTGTTCCAGGCGGTTCGCGACCGCGTGCGCCACCAGGCCGCCGGACGAGTAGCCGACCAGCACGAACGGCTGCCGGCCCGCCTCCCGGCGCACGACGTCGGCCATCACCTCGGACACCGCCGCCGCGTCCGCCGGAACCCGTTGTCCCGCCACGAAACCGGGCTGCGGCAGCACCGAGACGTCCCGCTCGCCGCGCAGTGCCGCACCGAACCGGGCGAACTGGTGGGCACCGGACCTGCCGACGAACGGCGGGAAGCAGATCAGCCGCGGTGTCGCGGGACCGTGCGCGAGCTTGACCGGGTCGGGCAGCTCGCCGGCGTCCAGCGGGCCCTCGAACGACGTGCGGAACCCGGCGGTCTGCCGCAGCAGTCCCATGAACTCGCCCGATCGTCCCAGGTGGACGGACCGCTGGAAGAGCCCGACGATGCTGTCGCCGGGCGAGGCCTCGGCGGCCGGGGCCTCCGGCAGGCCGGCGAACTCCGCGGCCAGCCGCTGCGCGACGGTGACCGGTGTCGAGTCGTCCTCGATCAGCGTGGACCGCACCCGCAGGCCGGTCGCCGTGCTCAGCCGGTTGCGCAGCTCCACCAGCGACAACGAGTCGAAGCCCAGCTCGAACAGGCCCTTGGTGACGTCGACGGCGTCCGCACCGGCGTGGCCCAGCACGACGGCGGTGTGTTCGCGGACCAGGTCGAGCACGAGCTGGTCGCGGGTCTCGGCGGGGGCGTCGGCCAGCCGTTGTTCCAGCGACGCGGTCTCCACGACGGTCGCCGCCTGGCGGGGCGCGGTGCCGGCGACGTGGCGCAGCAACGGGGGAACGCCCTCCCCCGCTCTGGCGCGCACGGCGCCGAGGTCGAGCCGGACGGCCGCGACGACGGGCAGCGCGGTGTCCAGGGCGAGGTCGAACAGGTCCAGGCCGTGCCGGGTCGGCAGCGGGAGGATGCCGGAGCGCGCCAGCCGGTGCAGGTCGGTGGCGTCGAGGTCGCCGGTGATCGCGCTGCGGTCGGCCCACAGGCCCCAGGCGACCGACGTGGCGGGCAGACCGGCGGCCCGGCGGTGCCAGGCCAGTCCGTCGAGCACCGCGTTCGCCGCCGCGTAGTTCGCCTGTCCCGCACCGCCGAAGAGCCCCGACACCGATGAGAAGAGCACGAACGCGCCGAGGTCCCGCCCGGCCGACAGCTCGTGCAGGTGCACGGCCGAGTCCACTTTGGACCTCAGTACCCGGTCGACCTGGTCCGCCGTCATCGAGCCGACCACGGCGTCGTCGATCACGCCCGCCGTGTGCACGATCCCGGTGAGGTCGTCGATCCCGTCGAGCAGTCGGCGGGTCGCGTCGCGGTCGGCCAGGTCGCAGGCGACCACGTCGACCCGCGCGCCGAACCTGCCGAGCTCGGCGCACAGTTCCGTCATTCCCTCGGCGGCGGCACCGCGCCGTCCGGCCAGTACGAGCCGCCGCACTCCGCGTGCGGTGACGAGGTGCCGGGCGACGTGGCCGCCGAGCACGCCCGTGCCGCCGGTGACCAGCCAAGTCCCCACAGGGCCGGCGGCCGGGGGGATGGTCAGCACGATCTTGCCGACGTGCCGCGCCTGGCTCATGAACCGGAACGCCTCGCGGGCGTCGCGGATGTCCCACGCCCGCAAGGGAAGCGGCGACAGCACACCCGCCGCGAACAGCGCGAGCACCTCCCGCAGCATCTCGCCGAGCCGGTCCGGACCCGCCTCGTGCAGGTCGAACGGCCGGTACCGCACGCCCGGCACGGTCTCGCGCAGGTCGGTCTTGCCCATCTCCAGGAACCAGCCACCGGGCGCGAGCAGGCGCAGCGAGGCGTCGACGAACTCGCCCGCGAGGGAGTTGAGGACGATGTCGACCCCGCGGCCGCCGGTGACCGCGCGGAACTCGGACTCGAAGCCGAGCGTGCGGGAGGACGCGATGTGGTCGGCGGCGACCCCGGCGTCGCGCACCAGGGCCTGCTTGGCCGGGCTCGCCGTGGCGAAGACCTCCAGCCCGAGGTGGCGCGCGATCTGCACGGCCGCCATGCCGACACCGCCCGCGGCGGCGTGCACGAGGACGCGGGCACCGGGCTGCGCCTGCGCGAGACCGGCCAGGCCGAGGTACGCGGTCAGGAACACGACGGGCACGGACGCGGCCTGGGCGAACGACCAGCCGTCGGGCATCGGGGCGAGCAGCCGGTGGTCGGTGACCGCCACCGGGCCGAGCCCGTCGGTGAACAGGCCCAGCACCCGGTCCCCCGGCGCGACGCCGACGACGCCGGGGCCGACCTCGGTGACGACGCCCGCGCCCTCGCTGCCGAGCCGGCACTCGCCGGGGTACATGCCCAGCGCCATCAGGACGTCGCGGAAGTTGAGGCCGGTGGCGCGCACGGCCACGGCGACCTCGCCCGCGCCGAGCGGGGTGGTGGCGGCCGGGTTGGCGACGACCGCCAGGTTCTCCAGCGATCCGGTGGCGGTGACGTGCACCCGCCAGGCGCGGCCCAGCTCGTCCGGCACCTCCAGGCCGGGAGTCCGAAGTGGACTCAACCGGGGTGTGAGCAGTTGTCCCGCTCGTACCGCGACCTGGGGCTCACCGCTCGCCAGCACGTCGTCGAGGCAGTCCTCGACGGCGCCGTCCACGTCGGCCAGCACGAACCGTCCGGCGTTCTCGGTCTGCGCCGACCGCACGAGGCCCCACACGGCGGCCTGCGCGACGTCCGGGACGTCCTCGCCCACGCTCGTCGCGACCGCTCCCCTGGTCACCACGACGAGCCGGGACGAGGCGAACCGCTCGTCGGCGAGCCAGGTCCGGAGGGTTCCGTGCACACCGTGCGCGGCCGCGTGGACGTCGGTGACGAGATCGTCCTGGCCGGGTTCGCAGACCAGCACGACCACCTCGGGAACCGTTGCCAGTCCGGCAAGTCCGGCGCGGCCGAGAACCGTCCACAGTGGCCTGGCGGAGGTCTGGAGGGTGACCGGCGCCCAGTCGAGCTGGTAGACGTGGTCGGGCCGGGACGCGAGCTTGGCGGGAGACACCGACCGCAGCTCCAGCCCGGCGACCGTGAGCACCGGCGCGCCGCTCGGGTCCGCGGCGGACACGGCCACCGTGCCCGGTCCGGTCGGCGTGATCCGGACGCGCAGCACGGACGCACCGGTCGCGTGCAGCGTCACGCCGGACCACGCGAACGGCACGAGCGCCTCGCCGGGCTTGGCCTCGGTCATCTCCAGCGGCACCAGGTGCAGCGCGGCGTCCATCAGCGCCGGGTGCAGGCCGAACCCGCTCGCCTCGTTGCGCAGGTGTCCCGGCAGCGCGACCTCGCCGAGCAGGTCGTCACCGTGCCGCCACGCGGCCCGCACACCCTGGAACGCCGGGCCGTAGTTGTTGCCCTGACCGGCCAGCCGCGGATAGGCGTCGGCGAGGTCGACCGGGACCGCTCCCGACGGCGGCCAGCTCTCGCCGGCGGCGCAGTTGTTGCGCGGCCCGGGAACGGCGAACCCGCGCGCGTGCGAGGTCCACGGCGTCCCTTGGGCGGCCTGGTCGAGCCGCGAGAACACCTCGACCGGACGGCGTCCGCCGTTGTCGGGCACCCCCAGCCGGACCTGGATCATCACGTGGTCGTCCTCGGCCAGCACCAGCGGCCGTTCGAGGACGAGCTCCTCCAGCAGGTCGCAGCCGGTCTCAGCGGCCGCGGCGACCGCCAGCTCGACGAACGTGGTCCCCGGCAGCACCAGCGCGGAGCCGACGCGGTGGTCGGCGAGCCACGGGTGCGTCCTGGGCGACATGGGACCGGTGAACACCAGCTCCTGCGTGTCGGCGAGCTCGACCTTGTGGCCCAGCAACGCCGTCCGCGCGGACAGCACGGTCTGGCCTGCGGTCACGGTCTCCGGCAGCTCGAGCCAGTACCGGCGCCGCTGGAACGCGTAGGTCGGCAGGTCGACACGGCCGCGCGCGGGCACCAGCTCGGCCCAGTCGACGCGCTGGCCCGCGACGTGCAGGCCCGCCAGCGCCGCCGTCAGCGCGGCGGGTTCGGACCGGTCGCGGCGCAGCAGCGGCAGGATGACGGTCTCGTCGGCGCTGTCGGCCACGCAGTCGGCGGTCATCGCGGACAGCACGCGGTCGGGCCCCAGCTCGACGAACCGGCTGACGCCCTCGCCGAGCAGGAACCGGATGCCGTCGTGGAAGCCGACCGGCTGCCGGACGTGCGCGGCCCAGTACTCGGGCGTGCAGACGGTCTCGGCGAGCGCGGGGCCGCCGGTCACGTTCGACACCATCGGGATCCGCGGCGGTGCGAAAGCCAGTTCTTCCAGCACGGACTGGAACTCCGCGAGGATCGGTTCCATGTGCGGCGAGTGGAAGGCGTGCGAGACCCGCAGCCGCGTCGTCTTCACGCCCTGCTCGCGCCAGTGGTCGGCCAGCCGCAGCACGACGTCCGTGTCGCCGGAGATCACCGTCGACTCCGGGCCGTTCACCGCGGCCACCGACACGCTGTCGGCCAGGTCCCGCAACGACTCCAGCACGACCTCGCGGCTCGCCCCGATGGCGACCATCGTCCCGGACGCCGGCGCCTGCTGCATCAGCCTGCCGCGCGCGACCACGAGCCGGGCCGCGTCGGACAGCGACAGCACCCCGGCGACGTGCGCGGCGGTCACCTCGCCGACCGAGTGGCCCGCCACGAAGTCCGGCCGCACGCCGAACGACTCCAGCAGCCGCACCAGCGCGACGCCGAACGCGAACAGCGCGGGCTGCGCCCACTGGGTCTGGTCGAGCACGGACCCGTCGGCGACCACGTCGGTGAGAGGGCGTTCCAGCAACGGGTCCAGCACGGCGCAGACCTCGTCCCACGCCCGCGCGAACGACGGGAACTCGCGGTGCAGCTCCCGGCCCATGCCCACGCGCTGCGACCCCTGTCCGGAGAACAGGAACCCGGTGAGGCCCTGGAGGACCTTGCCGCGCACGACGTCCGCGTTCGGCGCGTCCTCCGCGAGGGACGACAGGCCGGCGAGCAGGTCCGCGCGGTCCTGGCCCAGCACGACCGCGCGGTGGGCCATGGCCGACCTGGTCGACGCGAGGGCGGCCGCGACCCGCACGGGATCGGTGTCCGGTGCGGCGGTCACGAAGTCGCGCAGCCGGGCGGCCTGGCCCCGCACCGCGCCGGGGTCGGCGGCCGACACGAGCCACGGCGTCAGGACGGGGCGCGCCACCGGGTCTTCCGCGAGTGCGGCAGGCTCGGGTTGTTCGATGATCACGTGGGCGTTCGTGCCGCTGACCCCGAACGCGGACACGGCCGCGCGGCGCGGACGGCCGTTCCGCGTCCACTCCTGAGCTCGCGTGAGCAGCCGGACCGCGCCCGCGTCCCAGTCGACGTGCTGGGACGGCCGGTCGACGTGCAGGGTCTTCGGCAGCAGCCCGTGCCGCATCGCCATGACCATCTTGATGATCCCGGCGATCCCGGCGGCGGCCTGGGTGTGGCCGATGTTGGACTTGATGGACCCCAGCCACAGCGGCGTCTCGCGGTCCTGGCCGTAGGTCGCGAGCAGCGCCTGCGCCTCGATCGGGTCGCCGAGCGTGGTACCGGTGCCGTGCGCCTCGACCGCGTCGACGTCCGAAGTGGACAGTCCGGCGTCGGCGAGCGCCCTGCGGATCACGCGTTGCTGCGACGGCCCGTTCGGTGCGGTGAGACCGTTGGACGCGCCGTCCTGGTTCACCGCGCTGCCGCGGACGACCGCGAGGACCTGGTGACCGTTGCGCTGGGCGTCCGACAACCGTTCCAGCAGCAGGACTCCGACGCCCTCGCCCCAACCGGTGCCGTCGGCGGCGTCCGCGAAGGCCTTGCAGCGGCCGTCCTTCGCCAGGCCGCGCTGCCGGCTGAACTCCAGGAACACGCCGGGGCTCGACATCACCGTCGCCCCGGCCACCAGTGCGAGCGTGCACTCGCCGCGCCGCAGGGCCTGCCGGGCGAGGTGCAGCGCCACGAGTCCCGACGAGCAGGCGGTGTCGACCGTCATCGCCGGGCCCTCCAGCCCGAACGCGTAGGCCACCCGGCCGGACGCGGCACTGGTGAGGCTGCCGATCAGGCGTTTGCCGGCGACGTCGCCCATCGCCTGGTGCGGGCGCGGGCCGTAGTCCTCGTAGGCCAGGCCGACGTAGACGCCGGTCTGGCTGCCGCGCAGCGTCGCCGGGTCGATCCCGCTGCTCTCCAAAGCCTCCCAGGAGGTTTCGAGCAGCAGGCGTTGCTGGGGGTCCATCGCGAGCGCCTCGCGCGGCGAGATGCCGAAGAAGCCGGCGTCGAACTCGCCGGCCTCGTGCAGGAAGCCGCCTTCCCTGGTGTAGCAGCGGCCGGCGGCCGGGTCGGGGTCGTAGATCGCGTCCAGGTCCCAGCCGCGGTCGGCGGGGAACTCGGTGACGGCGTCCCGTTCCGCCTCGACCAGCCGCCACAGGTCGTCGGGCGAGGCGATGCCGCCGGGGTAGCGGCAGCTCATGCCGACGACCGCGACCGGCCCGTCGTCGGCCTGCGGCGCCGCCGTCTCCTGGTCGGCGGAGCGCACGCCGGTGAGCAGGGTGCGCAGGTGCGACGCGAGCGCGACCGGGGTCGGGTGGTCGAACAGGATCGTGGCGGGCAGGGCGAGCCCGAGCGCCTCGCCGACGCGTTCGCGCAGGCGGGCCGCGGTGGCGCGGTAGAAGCCGAGGCGGCGGAACGGTGCCTCGGGGTCGAGCCGGTGGGCCGTGGTGTCGCCGAGCACGTCCGCCGCCAGCGCGCGGACCGCGTCGAGGACGATCCTGTCCTGTTCGGACGGTGCGCGTCCGTCGAGGCGGGCGCGCAGGCCCTCCGTCCCGAAGACGTCCCTGGTTCCAGTCATTCGGCATCCCCCGGCCGCTGTCGAAGTTGTCGGTGTGCGCCGGCCGCGGTCAGAACGGGTACGCCGCCGGCACGTCCCGGCTGGTCAGCCACCGCCACTGGGTGAACTCGTCCCAGCTGTGCAGCGCGCCGTACCTGCTGCCGTTGCCGGAGCCGCCGCGTCCCCCGAACGGCACGTAGGCGTTGTCGTCGACCGTCTGCGCGTTGACGTGCACGATCGCGGTGGTGAGGCGTTCGGCCAGTGCGGCGCCGCGGGCCACGTCCCCGGTCTGCACGGCGGCGACCAGGCCGTAGTCGGTGCCGTTGGCCACGGCGACGGCCTCGTCCTCGTCGCGCACCACGACCACGGGCGCCACCGGGCCGAAGATCTCCTCGGTCCACGCGGGCATGTCCGCGGTCACGCCGCCGAGCACGGTCGGCCGGTAGAACAGGCCCTCGTGCGTGCCGCCGGTGTGCAGGGTCGCGCCCGCGGCGATGGTGTCCCGCACGATCTGGTCGACGCGCTGGAGCTGGCGTTCGTTGATCAACGGGCCGAGGTCGGCGTCGGTCGTCCACGGGTCGCCGACGCGCAGGGCCGTGGCGCGTTCGACGAGGCAGTCCAGGTACTCGTCGGCGACGTCCTCGAGGACGATGTGCCGCCCGGCGGTCATGCAGATCTGGCCCTGGTGGAAGAACGAGCCGAACGCGCCCGCGCTGCTCGCCGCCGCCACGTCGGCGTCGTCCAGGACGATGAGGGCGTTGTTGCCGCCCAGTTCCAGCGACATCCGCTTGAGCGCCCCGCCCGCCGCGGCGCCGACCTGGCGGCCCACCGCGGTCGAGCCGGTGAACGCGATCATGGCGACGTCGGGGTCGGTGGTGAGGGCCGCGCCGGGACCCGCGTCGCCGGGCAGCACGTGCAGGACGCCCTCGGGCAGTCCCGCCTTCTCGAACAGGGCGGCGAGCAGGAGCCCGCCGGCCACCGGGGTGTTCACGTCGGGCTTGAGCACCACGGCGTTGCCGAGCGCGAGAGCGGGCGCGACCGCTCGGGTGGCGAGCAGGAGCGGGAAGTTCCACGGGCTGATCACACCGACGACGCCGAGCGGCACCCGTCGTGCGGTGCTGCGCTGGCCGCGTTCGGAGGGCAGCAGGTGGCCGTGCGGGTGCGTGGGCAGCGACGAGGCCACCCACAGTTCGTCCACAGTGGATCCGGTCTCGGCCTCGGCCTTGCCAGAGACCGCGCCGCCTTCGCGGACGAGCCAGCGCGAGACCTCGGCGCGGTGCTCGGTCAGCAGTTGTGCTGCTCTGCGCAGCACGGCGGCGCGTTCGGTGGCCGGGGTCTCGGCCCAGGTGGGTTGCCTCCGCGCGGCCAGTGCCGCCGCGGCGCGGATGTCGTGCCGGTTCGCCAGGCCGACGGTGATCAACGGTTGCCCGGTCGCGGGTTCGGTGATCTCGGCGGTGCCGCCGTGCGAGGTGGTCCAGCCGCCGCTGAACACCTTGCCGCGCACCAGGTCCTCGTCGAGGAGCCCGGTCCTGCTCTCCACGGCGGTCATGCGCTGAACCTCGCGACCTTGCCCAGCACGTCCGCGCTGTAGAGGCGCAACGCCTGGGTGAGCGCGAACTCCGCCACGTACTCGCGGAACTGGTCCACGGGTTCGTCGGCGTGGTTGAGCATCCGCCGGTTGGGTGCGACGGCGGGGCTCGCGAGCATCTCCGCGGCACGGTCGACGGCCGCGTCCATGTCACGCGGGTCGGCGACGTCGTCCACGAGCAGCCGGGCGTCCGGTTCGCTCGCCCAGACCTTGCGGCCGCCCAGCACGATCTGCCGGGCCATGCGGCTGCCGACGGCCCGCGTCAGCCGCAGGTTCGCGAGGCCCGGCACGATGCCCTCCTGGGCGGCGGGCAGGCTGAGGTAGGCGTCGGAGGCGGCTACGACGTGGTCCATCACGAGCAGCAGCTGCATGCCACCGCCGATCGCGAAGGTGTCGACGCCCGCCACCCACGGCTTCTCGATCCGCTGCCCGAGCCCGTCGTCGGTCCGCACGCCGCGCACGAGCTTGCTGATGAACCCCAGCTCCCGGCCGAGCAGGAAGTCGACGAACGAGATCTTGCCGCCGTGCAGGTGCTTGAGGTTGATGCCGGCGCTGAACACCCGCCGTCCGGCGTAGCGCGGATGCGTCATCACCCCGCCGCGCAGCACGCCCACGTGCGAGCTGTCGTCGAGCAGCACGAGGTCGACCGCGGTCTCCAGGTCCGCGGTGAGCTCGTTGTCCTCGGCGTTGAGGCAGTGGGTGTTCGTGATCGTCACGTGCGCGACGCCGTTCCGGCGGTCGATGCGCAGGGTGTCCAGCACGAGCGCACCGGAGACGCGGAAGTCCGGCAGCAGCGCCAGAGCGCGGCCGGTGGGCCGCAGCATGCTGTCGACCAGGTGCCGGCCGGCGGTGGGGTGGCGCAGCACGTGCCGGAAGAAGATGCCCTGGTCGATCTCCCCGCCCTCCTTCTGGTGCTGGGCCAGGGAGGACTCGGCGGCGAGCTCGCCGGCCGTGGGCACCAGGCCGGGAAACCGTTGCGCCGCCTGGAGGACCAGCTCGGCGATGCGCGGCCTGCTCGTGCGCCCGCCGGTCAGCTCGTCGTAGACCTCACCGGCGTGCCGGTCCAGGAACCGGTCGCGCAGCCGGCGGGACGCGTGGTGCACCTCGTCGGCCAGGGCGACCTGCGCCGCCGTGCGGTCCATCTTGGACGGCAGCGCGGCCAGGTCCCGTGCGCCCTCGCTGGTGAACTGCTCCAGCGCACGCGCGTCCGTGGTGAGGGAGGTGGAGGCTTCGGTGATCACCGCGCCGGCTCCCCCTCGCCCTGGCGCAGCGTCCGGTCGCACGCGGCCAGGTGCGCGCCCAGCGACTCCTCGAAGCTCGTGGTCGCCGCGTCCAGCACCAGCCGGCGCCGGATCGCGGCCTCGGCGCCGCCGTCCCCTGCCGCCTTGACCTGGGCGGCCTTCACCAGCGCTGCCTTCACCTGGGCCGCCTTGTCCCTGGCGGCCGCGAGCGGGTCCGCCGCGATCTCGTCGATCAGCTTGCGCTCCACGGCTTCCAGGGCGGTGAGCTCCTGGGGGAACAGCACGAGCCTGCGCGCTTCCCGCACGCCGAGCTGGGTCGTCATCCGGTGCACGGCCATGCCGGGCCACACCTGGCCGGAGTCGCACAGCGGCGGCGCCACGGACGCGTCCTGCGCCGCGATGCGGTAGTCGCACGCCAGCACCAGGTCGAGCGCCCCGCCGCCGCAGCGGCCGGTCACCACGGCGATCGTCACGGCACCGAGCCGTTCCAGCCGGCGCAGCACCTGCTCCCACCGGTTCACGTGCACGATCTCGGTGGCACCGGGCCACACCCGGTCCGCCGGCGGCGTGTCACCCCCCTCGAGGTGCACCACCACCGCACCGGGACGGAGGTCCTCCGCCGCGTCCACCAGACCGGCGAGGTCCGCGACGAGCGAGGATGCCAGGGCCGCCGAGGTGTCGACGCGGACGACGAGGCCCGCGTCTCCCGGCCGCGCGGTCGTAACAGAAATCGAAGACAAAGCCCCCGCCACCTCACTCGCCGAACGAAACCGAAGGTCAGTACCGGACCAGGGCCGTCTCGATGGTCGAACCCGGTCCCATGGTCATCAGGACGCCGTAGTCGCCGGGCTCGACGCGTCCTTCGTCGAGCAGGCGCTCCAGGGAGAACAGGAAGGACCCGCTGGACACGTTGCCGTAGTCCCGCAGGATGCTCGTGGTGTGCCGGACGTCGTGCCTGGTCAGCCCCAGGTTGATCATCACGGAGTCGATGACCTTCTTGCCGCCGGAGTGGATGATCCAGTGCTGGACGTCGCTGCGCCGCACGTCGGTGCCGACGAGCAGCCTGCCGATCACGTCCTCGACGTGCGCGCCGACGACGTAGGGCACCTCGCGGTCGAGGAAGAAGCTGAACTTGCCGTGCGCGTCGTCCCAGTCGTAGCGCATCGCCTCGACGGCCTCGGGGATGATGCAGCTCGCGAACTTGAGGATCTCGGGCCCGGTGCGGACCGGTTCCTCCTCTGCCGTCACCGCGATCGCCGCGGCGCCGTCGCCGAAGAGGCTGTTGACCACCGAGCTGCGCATGGTGCCGTCGAAGACGTACGCCGCCGAGCAGGCCTCGACGCAGATCATCACGGCGAGCTTGCCCGCGTGCGTGGACGCCCAGCCGTTGACGGAGTTGAGCGCGTTGAGCCCGGCGTTGCAGCCCATGCCGACCACGTCGATGCGGCTCACCTCCGGCGACAGGCCCAGCTCCCTGATCAGCAGGGCGGTGAAGCCGGGGGTGAGGAAGCCGGTCGACGAGACGCAGCACAGGTGGGCGACGTCGGCGAGGTCGGCCCTCGCGTCCTTCAGGCACGCCTGCAACGCGCGGGCGGCCATCTCGATGCCCTGTTCGCGGTGCTTGGCCAGCAGCTGACCCTGCGACTCGACCGCGCGCCCGTCGGGTGTCTCGGCGGGCAGCGTCAGGTAGCGCCGGTCGATGGCGCTGTTCTCGAAGACCGACCGGATCTTGGGGTCCTGGATGCCGAAGATGTCGAGGATCTGCCGCTGGGTGTAGCTGGTCTCGGGCACGGAGGTGCCCACGCCCACGATTCGGGCGGCCGTGGCCGCGCGTGTCTCGACCTGCGTCGTCATGTGCCGCTCCGAAAGGGGTGGATGGACCGGGCCTCAGGCGCTGACGCCCTGCGGGAACGAGAACAGCCCTGCCGGGTCCCAGGCCTTCTTCACCTCGGCCAGCCGGGCGTGGTTCTCGCCGTAGTACGACCACTGCCAGTCCACGAGGGCCGGGTCGGGGTAGTTCACGTAAGAATGCCCGTTGGACAACGGGTCGAGCACCGAGAATCCGGTTCCGACCCATTCCTCGGCGGCCAGCACGTATTCTTCGTCGTAATCGAGATCGGGACTCTGCCCGCCCAGCGCGAATTTCCCGAGGAACTGCGCGTCGCGGTGCACGTACGCGGTTTCGGTGCTGCTCACGTCGTTCGCGGCACCACCGAGGGACATCAGCGCGAAGTAGCGGAACTGGTTCGCCCGCCGGTCCTGCGCGAACACGCCCAGCGCCTCGCCGAGGGAATGCCTGCTCATCGGCTCGGCGAACAACCGGTGCCGTTCGCGCTGGAACGGCTGCCGCGGCAGGACGGCCTCGGGGTTGTCCCCGGCGCGACGACGCTGCCGCGCGGACATCCCCTCGACCCGGTAGAGCTGGTACATCGCCTGCTCGTACGGGAGCTCCCCCACGGCACGCAGCTGGGGCGCGGCGACCTGGCAGAGCTCGTCGAGCGCCGCGTTCGCCTCCGCCTCGGAGCCCAGGTACGCGCCGTGCATGAACACCGCCGGTTCGGCACCGGGGGCCGCGTCGACCAGCAGCGCGCCGATCTCCGACGACAGCCCGCGCGAGGCGGCCGCCGACCAGTGCTGCCAGCGTTCCAGCAGGTCGAGGGCGTGGTCCCAGGCCCAGGACAGGGTGAAGTTCGTGATCACCGGCACGGACACCGGGCGGACCTCGAAGCCCGTGACGATGCCGAAGTTGCCGCCACCGCCGCCGCGCAACGCCCAGAACAGGTCGGCGTTCTCGTCCTCCGCCGCCCGCACGAGGCGGCCGTCCGCGGTGACCAGGTCGACCGACTCGACGTGGTCGCTGGCCGGGCCGTGCGACCGGGTCTGCCAGCCGATCCCGCCGCCCAGGAGGTAGCCGCCCATGCACACGGTCGGGCAGATCCCCGTGACCACCTGCTGCCCGTGCGGCTGGAGCGCGGCGACCACCTCGACGGCCGGCGCGCCGGGACCGAGTGCCACCGTCGCGCCGCCGCCGCGGACGTGGTCGAGCCGGGAGGTGTCGATCACCAGGCCGTCCGTCGTGGACCAGCCGGCGAAGTTGTGGCGACCGCTGCGGGGTGCGACGGAGAGTCCGTGCTCGGCGGCGAAGGTGACGGCCGCCTGCACGTCCGCGGCGGTGGCGCAGAACGCGACCGCTTCCGGGCGGACCCGGTCGTACTCGGCGATCTGCAGCTGCCGCGCGGTGTCGTAGCCGGCGTCGGCGGGCAGCGTGAGCTCGCCGCTCAGCCTGCCGCGCAACGCCTCCCAGGCCGTGCTCACGCGACGGAGGTTTTGCTGTCGGCCGCGATCTCGTCCTTGGGCACGCAGACGATCGGGTAGTCGGGGGTGACCACGTCGACCCGGCCGGCGGCGAACGTGTAGGTGCCGGCCACCTCGGCGACGAACTCGGCGTGGCCGCCGGTGAGCAGCACGGCGTGGCCGCCGACGACGCGGTTGGCGTTGGTCAGGCCCTTGGCCGTGATCTCGGTCTGCACGGCACCGCCGACGGTGATCGTGAGGTCGCCGGTGATCGCGCGGGCCGGGAGGCTCTTGCGGGTCGGGTCCAGGGTCTGGAGCGTGACCTCGACGTTCACCACGTCGCCCACCGCCACCTCGTCCGCGGTGGTGATGGTGATCTCCAGGTCGGCGACCTCGGGTTCGCGGTCCGCGGCCGACTGGGACAGGTAGGTGAAACGACCCATGTCTTCAATCCTTCGCTCGAACAATGCGCAATTCGAGATTCCCTGAATCCGTTTTCGACCATACTGGAGGACCATGGGGCTGACACCCCCTTACCGGGACCCCTCAAGCGGGGATTCGCGCACCCCTAGCGGGCACCCCTAAAAATGTTCGCGACGAACCGCGCGCGGTAATCTCGCCTTTCGGTCCGCATTCACCGGGGAGAAAGCCGTGAACCGAGTCCGCTACGAGAAACAGGGCCGCGTCGCCCGCGTCACGCTCGACCGGCCGGCGGTGCTGAACGCGATGGACCTCGCCACGCACGCCGAGCTCGCCGAGGTCTGGAACGACTTCGAACGCGACGACGAGCTGTGGGTCGCGGTGCTCACCGGTGCCGGGGAGAGGTCGTTCTCCGTCGGCCAGGACCTGACCGAGCTCGTCGCGCGGACGCGGGAGGGCACGGCGGCGCCGTCGACGTTCGGCAGCAGGGGCAAACCGGGCTGGCCACGGCTCACCGAACGGTTCGAGCTGGCCAAACCCGTGGTGGCGCGGGTGAACGGGTACGCGTTCGGCGGCGGGTTCGAGCTGGCGCTGGCCTGCGACGTCGTGGTGGCGGCCGAGCACGCGACGTTCGCGTTGCCGGAGGCCAGGCTCGGGCTGATCGCCGGGGCCGGTGGCGTGTTCCGGCTGACCAGGCAGCTCCCGGTCAAGACCGCGGTGGGTCACCTGATCACCGGCCGCCGGCTGAGCGCGGCGCGGGCGTACGAACTGGGGCTGGTCAACGAGGTCGTGCCGGCGGAGGAGCTGGACGACGCGGTCGACGGCTGGGTGCGGGACATCCTGCGGTGCGCGCCGCTCGCGGTCCGTGCGATCAAGGAGGCGGCGGCCACCGCGGCGACGCTGCCGTTGGACCGCGCGTTCGCGACCCGGTACGTGTGGGAGGAGAAGCGGATGCACAGCGAAGACGCGCTGGAAGGCCCGCTGTCCTTTGTGGAGAAACGGGAACCGGAGTGGCGCGGGCGCTGACCCCCCACCCCCCCCCGCCCCGACCCCACCCCCCCCCTTACCCAACAAACAAACCACTCCCCACACCCCCAGCTCCATTCTTCCCTACCCCCCCCGCCTTCCCCCTCTC